>NZ_ARYL01000002.1 GCF_000685295.1 Hyphomonas oceanitis SCH89 | reverse complement strand
AGGTCAAGGGCGTCAACGCCGGACGCTTACCATTGACCCGTTTGAACAAGTTGAAGACTGGTTCAATGCTATCTCTTATGCTGTCACCCGCCCTATAGTCGACTCGGGACGTATCGGCGCAAGAGGGTCCAGCTTTTCTGGGGGACATGTTGTGTATGTTGCAGCCCATGATCCCCGGATCCGGACCATTGTCAGCCAGGTTGGCAGTCTTGATTCACGTTCCAAATCCGGCGCAATTCAAGCAGAAGATACTATTACTCAGTCCAATGCGTATGCAAGTGCGCTAACAACAGGTCACGCCAGCTACCCTGATGCCGGGAGCACAAGCGTCGGCAAGCTCATAGGGACGCCAGTCGGTAACAAATTACTACGCTGGGCACCGTTGGAAGTAGCTCATCGCGTCACTCAACCGACCTTGTTCATTACGGCTGAACATGAAGAGTTATTTTCAAATTCAGACAATGCCGACGCCGCATATAAGAGGGTCTCTGGACCCAAATCCCTTAAGATGCTCACTGACATATCGCACTATGGTGTTTACGGGACCAAGCGATCCGAAGCCCTCACCATGACATTAAACTGGTTCGACAAGTACCTGAAGGCCTTGTCGGGAGAACCGGGCTTGAGATGACCAATCCTGGTGTTTGGCCTTGGTAAATGGCCAAGAACCCGTTCCGCTACTTCAAAACCTCGCCCGAGATCATCCAGCTTGGCGTGATGATGTATGTACGATTTCCGCTCTCGCTTCGGAATTTTGAAGACCTTCTTCACGACCGCTGCATCGATGTCTGCCATGAAAGTGTCCGGCTCTGGGTCGATCGGTTCGGGACTTGGTCGAGGCAATTAGCGCTTATGTCGCGGGGGTTCTGGGCAGGGCACTAGTGAAAATCCCGGCTGGGAAAGAGCTTGCCCGCCTGCTGGCGGGGGTGGCGGGCGCTGGCGGCCTGGCGCACTTGCCGGGCCTGCTGCAGCTCGTTTGTGATTTCCTCTGAGAGCGGTTTGCGCTCCGGGCGCCGCGGCCCGTAGGTGCCTTCAGCTCCCGGGCGCCGGGCATCGTCGGCATTGTCATGGGTGGGATCGATCCCGGATCCCGCGCTGCCTGCATCGCCCAACGTGTCGAGAAGATATGACAGGTCCTCGATGCGGGACGCAACCACATGGGTAACGATCCCTTCCCGCTGCAGCCGGCCTGTGACTCTGACCAGGCGCCCGGCCATGACCGGCTTGCGATGCTTCTCAAAGGTGCTCGGCCAGACGATGATGTTCGAAACACCCGTATCGTCCTCCAGGGTCAGGAAGATGACGCCGCTGGCTGTCCCCGGCCGCTGGCGGGTGATGACAAGGCCGCTGACGGTAATCCATTGCCGGTCTGGCGCCGTGCGCAGGTCACTTGCCTGGGCAAACCCGCCAAGCTCAGGCCGGAGCAGGCTCACCGGATGGTCACGCAGTGTCAGCCTTGTTGCGACATAATCCTCGAACACTTCCTCCCGCGCGCCCATGGCCGGCAGGACGGATGGTCCGGACGCCAGGCCTTCGCCATGCTGCGCGAACAGCGGAAGGGGCTTGTCCCCGCCAAGGCCCTTGACCTCCCAGAGCGCCTCGCGGCGCCCCATCCCGTAAATGGCAAAGGCATCGGCGCCGGCAAGCCGCGACAGGGCGCCCCGGCCGAGCCCGGCGCGCCGCCATATGGCATCAATCGCGCGATAGCCATTGCCGCGCGCGGCCGCCAGCCAATGGCCATCCTCCTGCGACAGGCCCTTCACCTGGCGAAATCCGAGCCGCACGCCAAGCGATCCGTCCCCTGCCGGTTCCAGCACATTGTCCCAGTAACTGTGCTCCGCGCAAACCGGCAGGATATGGACACCATGGGCGCGGGCATCCCGGATAATCTGGGCAGGCGCGTAGAAACCCATGGGCTGGGCATTGAGCAAGGCGCAGCAGAAGACCTCCGGATGATGGCACTTCAGCCAGGACGAGGCATAGACAAGGAGCGCAAAGCTCGCGGCGTGGCTTTCCGGGAACCCGTAGCCGGAAAAGCCCTCAAGCTGTTTGAAACAACGTTCCGCGAAGTCGGCGTCATAGCCATTTTGAAGACACCCCGCCACGAAACGTTCATGAAAAGCTTCGACCGATCCGGGCCCCCGGAAGCTGCCGAGCGCCCGGCGGAGCTGATCGGCTTCGCTGGCGGTAAAGCCTGCCGCGACAATGGCGATCTGCATGGCCTGTTCCTGGAAGAGCGGCACGCCGAGGGTTTTGGCGAGAACGGATTCCAGCGCTGCCGATGGATATGTCACCGCCTCCTGCTTGTGCCGGCGACGGATATAGGGGTGGACCATGTCGCCCTGGATGGGGCCAGGACGCACGATCGCCACCTCGATGACGAGATCATAGAAGCAGCGCGGGCGCATGCGCGGCAGGAAACTCATCTGCGCCCGGCTTTCGACCTGGAAGACACCCACCGTGTCGGCAATGCAGAGCATGTCATACACGGCCGGGTCTTCCGGCGGCAGGGTCGCCAGCGTGTAGCGCATGCCTTTCCATGTGCCGAGCAGGTCGAACGCCTTGCGAATACAGGTCAGCATGCCCAGCGCCAGGACATCGACCTTCAGCATGCCGATGACGTCGATATCGTCCTTGTCCCATTCGATAATCGTGCGATCGGCCATCGCGGCGTTTTCCACAGGGCAGAGTTCATCCAGCCTCCCGCGGGTGATGACGAACCCGCCGACATGCTGGGAAAGATGACGCGGAAAACCGATAATCTCCTGTGTCAGGGCGAGGGTCTGGCGCAGGCGCCTGTCGGCAAGGTCCAGACCGGCCGCCCGGGCGCGCGCCTCTTCAATCCCGCCATTGCTTATGCCCCAGACCTGGCTTGCCAGCGCCGCGACGGCATCTTCCGAAAGGCCCATCGCCTTGCCGACCTCACGGATGGCCGCGCGCGAGCGGAAATGAATGACCGTGGAACATATCCCGGCCCGGTGGCGGCCATAGGTCTGGTAGATATGCTGGATCACTTCCTCGCGCCGCTCATGCTCGAAATCGACATCGATATCGGGCGGTTCGTTACGGGCCGCCGAGATGAAACGCTCGAACACCATGGAGATGGTCTCGGGCGATGCCTCGGTAATGCCAAGCGCGTAACAAACCGCCGAATTGGCGGCCGAGCCCCTGCCCTGGCAGAGAATGCCCTGCGCGCGGGCAAAGGCGACAATGTCATGCACGGTCAGGAAATAGCGCGCATAGTCGAGCTCGGTGATGAGGGCGAGTTCCTTCTCGACCAGGGCCCGCACGGCCGGCGTTTCGCCCTCCGGATAGCGGCGCTCCAGCCCTGCCTCCGTCAATTTACGCAGGCGGTCATTCGGGGCCATGCCATCGGTGACTTCATCGGGATATTCGTATTTGAGTTCGCTCAGCGAAAACGTGCACCGCGCCGCAATCCGGCCGGCATTCTGGACCGCGTCAGGATAGTCCCGGAACAGGCGGCGGATCTCGAATTCCGACTTGAGCCTGCGCTCCGCGTTCGGCAGGGCCCGCCGGCCAAGCCGGTCAATCGTGGTCTTTTCCCGGATACAGGACAGGATGTCTGCCAGCTTCCGCCGCGCCGCCACATGCAGGATGACGTTGCCGACAGCGACCAGGCCGGTCCCGGTCGTGCGGGCCAGCGCGGCCCGCCCGGCGAAACGCGCATCATCTCCCCCGTCATAGCAGGGGGCGAGGCCGGTAAAGACGTCCTCCCCGAAAGCGGCCTTCAGCTGTGCGAGCGGCGGGGCTGCGTCATGGACCGGATCGTCCATGACGATGAAGACGCAGTCGTCCCCCCATTGCAGGACATCTTCCAGGAAAAGATCACACTTTCCCTTCCCGGTGCGGCGCTTTCCAAGGGTGAGCAGGCGGCAGAGATGGCCATAGCCGGTCCGGCTTTTCGGATAGGCCAGGATGTCCGGCGCATCGGCGAGGCCGAGGCGCACACCGACAATGTAGCGCACGCCGAGTTCCTGCGCTGCGGCATGGCCCCGCACGATCCCGGCAAATGTATTCCGGTCGACAATGGCGATGGCCGAAAGATCCAGTTCCCGGGCACGCGCGACCAGCTCCCCGGCATGTGATGCTCCCGTGAGAAATGTGAAATTGCTCATGGCGCACAGCTCGGCATAGCTCATGGGAACTGCCCCGCCACATACCAGGCCGGTTCGGCCAGGCCTGGCCTGGTCACCAGCCAGAGGCGGGGTCCATTACGGGTCTCCACGCGCCAATAGTCGCGCATCGCGCCGCCCGTCGCCTGCCACCATTCACCGGCGAGGCGTTCTGGCCCGGTGGACCTTGCAATTTCATAAAGCTGCCGGCGCCATTCGAAGGCCAGGGGTGGTCGCCCGGGCGTTTCCACCCGCAGGGGTTCGGGAGGATGGTAGAGGCGGATCGGCCGGGCGCGCGGCGAAGCCTGCCAGGCCGGGGCGTCCGGCCGCGCCATGGCGTCCAGCGTAACGTATTCGCGCTCCGGCAAATGGCTGTCCTCCGGCGCATAGACGCGTACACGGTCAAATCCCAGCCGGTTGCCCAGGGTCGAGACCAGGTCTGCCCTGTCATCTTCCCGCCGGGCTGCGCCGCTGAATCCCGCCTGTCGCGGATGCAGGGGCTCGATGCTCTCCGCGGACAGCCTGAAGAAATCAGCGCCAAAAGCGAGCTTCAATTTGTCCAGCGGGCGACGGAACTGCTGCAGCACGGCGCCCGGCGTGGCATTCGGCCGTGCAAAACCAACGGTCATCACCTCGTCGGGACGGTCGACCGGGCGCACAAGGAGATGGTAGCGCCGGGCCCCGCAGCCGGCAGTCCCGAGCCGTTGGCAGACGGCGCCTGCAAGTCGCAGGATGACCTCTTCCAGGTCCGCCTGCAGGCCGATCGGGTCAGGAAGCGTGGCCCGCGCCGCATAGACCGGATCGGCGCTCGCCGGGACGACCGGGTCCGGGACACGTTCCAGCGCACGGTCGAGATAATGGGTCAGGGCCAGGCCAAAGCGCCGGGCCAGTTCGGCCGAACGGATCCCGTAGAGCTGGCCGATGGTCTGGAAACCCGCGCGCCGGATGTCATTGAGGAGGGCGGGATCCAGGCCAAGGGCTGCGACAGGCAGCGGCTCCAGCGCCCTGGCCGTCTCCCCGGGCTTGGCAATGGCGACCGGCGCAGCCTCGAACCGCGCAAGGGCGGAGGCCGCGCCCTTTGTGTCGGCGATACCGATCCGGGCCGTGAAACGAAGATCGCCGGCCCGCTGGAGAAGGGTTTCTGCCATGGCGCGCTCACCGCCGAACAGGTGTGCGCAGCCCGAAATGTCGAGGACGAGCCCGTCAGGCGGGGCCAGCGCCACACGGGGCGCGAACTGGTCGCTCCAGCGCCAGAGGGCCCGCAGGAGCGCGCCTTCCCGGGACGGATCGGCCGGCTCGGTCAGGAGGGATGGACAGATGGCGCGGGCATCCGTCAGGGACAGTCCGGGCACGAGGCCCGCTTTGCCAGCCGCCTCCGACAGGTGCGTCAGACGCCAGGCATTGCGGGACTCCGCAACAATGGCGAAGGCCCCTTCGGTACGGGCATCGCCAAGGCGGATGCGCCGCTCAAGCGGAAGCCGTGGCAGCCAGAGGGACAAGATCCGGCGCATGATGCTTTCCTCTCCATGAGACACGCCAGGCGCCCGGCATGCCCCTCTTGTGCTTGGTGCAGATCCACTCCCACCCTCCCTCCGGCCGGGCCATGCACTGCCAGCGGGTCTCTGCCGCAGAATTGCCGGCGCGCCCGCGCAGCAGCGTCAGGCCCACCGCCCCGCCCTCTTCGGCTGCGATCTGGAGGCGCCGGCTTTCTCTCAGGTCCGGCCCGTCCTGCAATTGGGCAATGACGCAAGCTGCAGACCGTGCGCGCAGGGCCTGCTCGGCGGCCCAGAGCGTCTCGCCGCGATTGAGGCAACAGGTCAGGACGAACCTCGAGGGGTCGAGAAAGTCCTCGATGCCGGTCGGTGAAAGGCTTTCGATCTCGCGCCAGGATCCGATCCAGTAAACGGGCCCATCGGCGACACCCGCCACCATGAGGGCAAACACATCGGCGCTGTCGCCCATGATTTCATGGACCCGCCCCCGGGCAAGGGTGAGGCAGGATGCAAGCTGGATCCCGCCGCAGGCAGGGCCCGGCGCGAGGCCGGCCTTTAATGCGGAAAGGGGAGATCCAGGGCTCATGTTCTTCTTTTGTTCTATTTGTTCCGGAAGAGTCAACCCGACTCCGGCGTCTCTGGGAGAATGCCTGATAGGAAACCTGTGGAAGGGGCGGTTCAGAACAGGTCGCCCTGCTCCCGCCGGGGCTCGGTTTTCGCGCGGGGCGACTTGGGATTGGCCGCCGGACGCATGTCCCAGGCACCGTCATCCTCGAACGGACGCAAGCAGGCGCGCAGCGCATCAGGCCCAGCGCCGGTTTCGCCAAGCCAGACCGGGATATCTTCCGCGCTCAGCACCGCCGGCATGCGCTGGTCAGGGTCGCCGGTCACAAAGCCCGAAATCCCCTTGTTCGCCGTTGTTGTGCACATCACGAATTCCGCGTGCTTGCCCTCCGGCGTCATGGCTTCGCGATAAATGACCGCAATCGCAAGCCGCGACCCGTCTTTCGGGCGGATCGTCCATTGACGCGTTCGCGTATTGCCGGTGGGCGTAACCCGGTCCGCCTTAAAGGTCGGGACCTCCTCGCCCTCATTGAAACTGCTGACAATCAGGATCCCGCGCCGTTCAAGGAAATGCGGGCGCCAGAGGCGGGACGCCAGCAGCTTGTCGTCGCGGGCATGGATGTGGTCCGGAAACAATCTGCCATTTCGCTCTGCCGTGAAGCCCCAACGCATCGCGGTCTGGGCGCGGACGCCCTGCACATCCAGGTGAAGGACAGGCGCCTCGCGCATCGGCGTGGCCGTCTCCTCAGGCGCATTGCTGGGGCGCGCGACAAGGGGGGCCGAGAAGTTCACCACTTCCGCCCAGGTCGCCATGTAAGTGAACTTGCCGCACATGGTCCGGAAGCTAGTTCAGTTCTCTGGATTTGTCTTCCGGGTCCTCGTTCCCCCGTACCGCTTGTCCGGAAAACCTGGTGCATATTAAACGCCGCCTGGAGTCCATGCCAACTCAGAGCGTGCCCCAAGTGACGCCATCCGCCAGGCGGCGATTGCAGCGATCGTCAAGCGGCTTAAACAATTGCGCGATCAGGGCTACGGATCCGATCACCGGGAACCCGCTGCGCCCTAGCCCCTGCTTTGACTCGCCGCGCGACGCCTAGTCGTACCGACGGCTGCCCCAGAGATCATCGGGACAGTGCAGGTTCCAAATTCCCTTGTGTCCACCTCGCGCGCGGGCTTCAGCATCTGCGTAGGCGCCGTGGCTGTATTTCGGCCAGTCGCGCGCCCAGCCGGCACCTACCATGATCTGGCCAAGATCCGTGCCGCTGACACGGCATGTGGCAACGGCGCGGTCATAGGAATCCGTGCCGGTGCGCTTGCAGGTCACTGTCCTTGTGCCGACCTGGTCTGACAGGTAGAGCGCGGCCTTCTGATAGACATTGGTCGCGCCGCAGACCTTGCCGCGCTCGGGCGCGTCAAAGCCCGAAAGCCGGATGCGCTGCCCGTGGATTTCGATCGTGTCGCCATCAATGACCGAGGCAACACCTTCTATGCGGCTGCTGCCTTCTCCCGATGGCGTGGATGGACGCGGCTCGGACCCCATCTGCCCGCAAGCGGCTAGGAAGAGCAGGATGGCAAAAGGACTGGCCAGGCTATATCTCATGGATCAACCTGAGCATGATTCACCTATTTTCGGAAAGGACGTTGAGGGCCATGGGCTGGGATGACGATAAAAGCGGACACTATGTGCCGCCGCCGCTACCCAAATGGATCTGGATTACGGCCGCCCTGGCTTTTGTCGGCTTCCTGGCGCTGGTCGTGTTCTTTCCCGGCTGAGACTTAGCCCGGCGGCAGCTGATCCAGGAAAGACGCAAGGTCCAGGATCTTGTCGGTGGCGAGCGTTTCGATGGACCGCTTGAGTTTTCCGGGGGATCCTTTCATTTGTCGCTCTGTCAGACGGAACGCGATGGTGATCTCGGCAAGGCTGATGGCGTGGACCGCCTTGACCGAGCAGTCCTTGTCTTCGAGATCCACGGTGACGGTATCAAATGTCCATAGGGATTTACGCATTGTCGGATGTCTCCGCTCCTTGTTGATGGAGTGGAAAATTGCAGACTGCGTCGCTTAAAATGCGCCTTAAAGTAGATGGTTATGCCCTCCCCGGTTACACCTCATCCGACACGATTTCATGGCTGTCTCACGACAATACCAGATAGACCTCCACGTCCTCACCCTCCTGCCCGCTGTCGCGGGCTGTCCCTGCGGCGAGAGCTCTCGGCTTCGACCGGGTCGTCAGGCGGGCCCGGCTCGTCTCCTCTCACACAGCCTTTCGTTCGGACGGCTGTCCTCGTCGATGCTTTGACGAGCCCTTGGTCAGAGCCCAGCGCACGCCCCGGACAGACTAGTCAGGCATAAAAGGCCAGGCATTGCGGTTGCATTGTATTTCTTCTTTTGGTTGTATTGCTTGCGCTGCCGCAGGGCATTGTGGGGAGGCGGGATCATGCAAATACGTCACATCAAATCCTTCAGCGACATCCTGCCGCGCTACGACGATACAATAAATCAACAACGAGCGACTGGGCCTGGGAATTCCTAAGACGCAACCAGCGATTCCAGTCCAATGCTCGGACCGATAGATTAGAGCTATCCGGAGAGGTCGCAGGTGAAACTCAACAGGTCAGGCTCGCCCGGCGAAACCGGCTGGCTGAGACCTGGGGGCTTCTCACGTTTCCTGACATCAATCTTCCGGCAAGTCGGACCAACGTCTTCTGGACAGATCGCGCATATCCTGGAAAAATTGCCCTCATCGGCCGCGAGCGCGCGACCGATGAACCCGATGGCTTGTTCGACCTTGCGATTCAACAGTGTGAGGTGACCCACCTTACCGATGGAGCTGGCCAGGCTCACCTTCTTCTGCGAGGCGGCGGATGTGTCTTACAGGTGCGCTATCGCGACCTGTCTTTCCTCTCTGGAGCGACAGCGACGAAGTTTGACGTATCGCTGTCGACCGGTCAAAGACCGGGGGCCGAGGCGCGCGCGCGCGCCCAGGCCCGACGACTGCTCGGCGAGGCCCGCACACCTGTCTGGACACGCCGCCATGTCTTGCTTCGAGATGCTCTCGTGGCGCTCGAGGCGCACGAAAGTGGCCTCTGCTACCGCCAGACCGCCATGATTTTTTACAGTGAAGCGCGCGTCTCCGAGGCTTGGAATAGCGGTTCCACCGCGATGAAAGCAGAAATGGCGCGGCGCCTTGCCAAAGGCCGGCACTTGCGCGATGGCGGATATTTCGAACTTCTGTCTTCTGGCCGCGCTCGTCGCCCCCCCTTTGTCTCCCACTCACCCTGCCAGGCATATTGACGGTTTATCCGATACAGGGACTTGCCCCTCGGCGGGCTCGGGTCATGTCGCTGCAAGCGAATAAGCGACTGCAGACATCGGCGAGGTGGCTAATCGCGCAAAGCTTTGAGCAGCCTCACCCAGGCGCGGTCCTCGCGGGTCAGAAAAAGTGTTAACGCCTGTGCCGAAAAGACGGGGATCGAGAGCATGACTCCCCGCGCTTTGCCTTGTGATGCTTTCTTCTAGCAAGGCCTTCCCGAAGGGGTCGGGAACGCCATGACCGAAAAGCGCGCCATGATGCCCACCATCCGTCCTGTTGAGAGTCCGTTCCTGACAACGCGCGAAGCTGCCAACTACCTTCGTGTGTCAGAACGAACGCTTCAGAACTGGCGTTATGCAAACCTCGGCCCAATCTATCGCAAACATGTTGGCATCGTCGTCTACCATGTCGACGATCTGCTGAGATTCTCGGAGGCCGGCCACCGATCGGGCAAGGCACATTATGACACCTAATCTCACACGCGTATCGCTGGTCCAGGAAGATAGCGGTCTCTCCACACGTCTTCTCTTCGGCAACCCGGCGTCCTCAAATGATATTCGCCCGGGCGTCTCAATCGCGGCCTTCCAACAGGATGCAGTCTTTGGATACGAGCGGAGGCGGCCCAATGAGCGCTCAGCAGACGGATGGCAGATATTCATTCTCAAGGCAGCCGGACCAGGGGATCTGGCGAGCAGGATCCGCGGGATCCAGCCTGGCGCGGAAATCCTGCTGTCTGCGCTCAATCACTTTCATGCGCGCCGAGCAACGCACGCCCTTGACCTCGTCTGGCAGCATACCGAGCCTCACACGATATCCCCGTCGTTCTGGCTGCGCCTCTTCACGCAACTGCAGGCCGGGCTCGACACCTCGGACCTGCTGAGGCGCCAGGTCTGGTGATGCAGACAAAACGCCCGCCCGCGCTATGCCTCACCTTCATTGGGATTGGTACCCTCTGGATCGGAAGCGTCATCCGTCCGGACCCTTTCCTCTTCTATAATCCAAGCGCAAGTGCGCCAATCGGCTGGTACAGGATCCTGCCCGAAAGACCCGTGGCGCGCGGAGATCTCGTCGCAGCCAGACTACCCGAAGCAGCGGGGATCCTCGCCTCTGCTCGCGGATACCTGCCCGGCGACATACCGGTAATAAAGACGGTATGGGCCGTCCCGGGTGATCTGATCTGCATGGACGACACGAGCCTTGAGGTCACCGACAGGCCACCTCTTCGGCTACACCACCAGGATCTGTCCGGACGTCCCCTGACGCCCTGGCGACAGGGCTGCACCCGGCTTCGACCGGACGAAATCCTTATCATCTCCAACAGGACCGAGGACTCTTTCGACAGCCGGTATTTCGGTCCGGTGCGCGCAGGCGACATTATCGGCAGGGTCGCCTTCATGGGAAACCTCCCCATCACGATGCCGCCCGCCTGAGTCAGAAGGGACATATGCTCGCATCAAATCAGATCGCTTCTGTCTTATCCGTTCTTACTGATAAGCCGGGCGCCAGGCACGCGTGCAACGCATCCATCTCGCACCGGGCGCAATGAGCGCGACGCCGGATAATCCGTTTGCCCCCCGACTGGGTCGGCTACGATCCACGCGTCCTCGCGGGCGGCAAATAACCTATCTCTCCCGCATGGCAAAGGCATTCTCGATCTATGGCGGCCCACGTCGCTCACAGGTCGGGATGCGCCGCAGGAGCGGGGACCGCAATGGACGCCGCCGGGTCATCGTCAAAACGCGCACGGTCCGCATGGCGGCATCGAGCCGGTCTGCGCTGATGAACCATATTGCCTATATCAGGCGAGACTCGGCCCTTTCAAAGGAGGATCGTGGCCAGCTGTTCGACCGTGACAGTGACACGGCCGATAGCAGGCCATTTGTCGATGACGCCTCCAGGGACCGTCATCATTTCCGGTTCATCATATCGCCCGAGGAAGGGGCTGAACTGGCTGATCTCAAGCCGTTTATCCGCGATCTGGTCGGCCAGATAGAGAAAGACCTCGCAACACGGCTTGAATGGATTGGCGCCGAGCATCACGACACAGGGCGACCTCATGTCCACCTCGTTATCCGTGGCATCCATCAGGACGGGCATGATCTGAAGATACCCCAGGAGTATCTCTATCATGCCGTTCGGGAACATGCTGAAGACCTGATCACGCTCGAACTCGGTCCGGAGACGGCGCAAGAGGTGGAGCGCAAGCGCCAGGCTGAGCCTGCCTCTGAACGCCTCACACGCATCGATTCCGTTCTGGAAAGGCAGTCCGATCCCAACGGCATGTTTGAACTTAAAAACAGTCCCGTCGATCTGCGCGCGCAACATGCAGCTCGGCTGAGGACGCTGGAACGCCTTGGCCTTGCAGACAAGCGCGGCTCAGGGCGATGGCTTCTCGATCCCGATTTCAAGACAGTCCTGACATCCCTAGGCGAGCGTCAGGACAGGTTCGACGTCCTGAACCGCGCCATTGCCAGGACAGGCGGTCGGCGCATTGACGCCGATGCCGTATTTGACAGTGCTGACCCTGATGCCCGCAGCGTGACGGGCGCCGTGCTTGAGACCGGCCTGCATGGCATCATGCACGATAAGTCATACATCATCATTGATGGTCTCGACGGACGCGCGGTATTCATTGAAACCGGCGGCACCGAGCCGGCAAACTTGCGCCAGGACATGATCATAAGTCTCGCGCCGGATGACAGAGCGCCAGAGGCGACTGACCGTGCCATTGACCGGATCGCACGCAAGAATAGCGGACTGTATTCAGCAGCTTTTCACCAGAAGGACGATCCGCGCGTCACCGCTGAAACGCTCAGGCGGCACATCATGCGGCTCCATGCAATGGTCCGGCCGGCAAACCTGCACCGTTCATCAGATGCCGTCTGGACCATTCCAGACGACTATCTTCAAAAAGTGCAAACCTGGGAGCCCGGTGAATCCCGGTTGCGCAAGCCGTTCATCCGTATTGAATCCACACTGAGCCTTTCGGCCCAGATCAAAGCGCTCGGACTGACCTGGATAGACACATTCGTGCCATCCGCTGAAATGTTGCACGGATTCGGCAGCCAGACAGCAGACGCCCAATTGATGCGACGCGCCTTCCTTGCCGAAATCGGTATCGCACCGGATAATGGCAAGCCGCTCACCCCGGAGCACAAGGCTGAACTTGTCCGCAGAGACCTGGCGCAGGCGGGTCAGACTCTGAGACAGACCATTGGCAAGCCCTACGCCCCTTCACCGACACGAGGAGAGGTCGCCGGGATCTACCATGGACCCGTGGCCAGGATCAGCGGCAAATTTGCTGTCATCGAGCGCGCGTTTGATTTCACGATCCTGCCATGGCGTGACGGACTCGAGCGTAGCCGCGCCATGGCGGTATCCGTCCGACTCCAATCTGGATCAGCATCCTGGACCACAGCTCAGCGCGGTCTCACTATCTGACACGCGCAAAACACGCATGGCGCCTCGACAGACCAGACCATGACCCATGGGCGAAACACCGGTCCCCTCTCGGATAAAAAATGCACGCTGCAATCGCTACTCTATTTAACCCGGCAGGTGCGTAATCGCTCGCGATATACCCTTTTGAACCTTGTTTTTACATAATTTTATCTCTGTACTAAACGAGCTCCTCTTGCGCAAATAGGCGCATGAAACCGCACACAACCCTGTCCTGGCAAGTCCTCAGTGTCGCCGCGATCATCGTCCTGGCGCTTTGGACAGCAACCCAATCGACTGCAGCATCCCTCGGCTGGTCCAGACGACTCGGCGAGCCGTGGTTTGTGCTCTTCGACTGCCCCGTCTATGCGCCATGGGCCTTTTTTGGCTGGTGGTTCGCATTTGACGCCTACGCGCCCGACATATTCGACCGCGGCGGAAAGATTGCTGCCTCCGGCGGCCTGCTCGCCTTTTTGTTCGCTGTCAGCTCATCCATTCTGCGTGCCCGTTGGAACAAGCATGTCACAACCTTCGGCTCGTCACGCTGGGCGGAGAAACGAGATATGCGCAAAGCCGGCATCCTCGGACCTGGCGGCGTATTTCTGGGTGTGACGCCTGGCGCGTATCTGCGCCATGATGGGCCTGATCACGTGATCGCGTTTGCCCCTACACGTTCAGGAAAAGGCGTCGGCCTCGTCATTCCCACCCTCCTTTCATGGACCCATTCGGCCGTCGTCCACGATATCAAGGGCGAGAACTGGCAGATCACCTCCGGGTGGCGGGCCCTTTTCTCCGACTGTGTCCGGTTTGACCCGACGGACAAGACCTCAGCGCGATTCAATCCCTTGATGGAAGTCCGCAAGGGCGATCGGGAAGTCAGTGATGTTCAGAATATTGCCGATATCCTGGTGGATCCGGAAGGTGTCCTTGAACAGCGCAATCACTGGGAGAAGACGGCCCACTCCCTCCTTGTCGGCGTCATCCTCCACATCCTTTATGCTGACAGTGAAAAAACGCTCGCACGAGCAGCCAGCTTTCTCTCCGATCCTGACAGATCGTTCCGCGCCACGCTCGCGATCATGATGCATACAAATCACGTTGGCACCGATGACGCTCCGCGCACCCATCCCGTCGTCGCGCAATGCGCCCGCGAACTGATGAACAAGTCTGAGAATGAACTCTCCGGCGTCCTCTCGACAGCCATGAGCTTCCTGTCCCTTTACCGCGACCCCGTCATCGCCGAGGTCACGTCTCAATGCGATTTTCGCATACGCGATCTGGTCGAGGCTGCGCGCCCCCTTTCCCTGTTCCTTGTTGTGCCGCCATCCGACCTCTCGCGCACGAAGCCCCTCATCCGCCTGTTGCTAAATCAGATCGGCCGACGGCTGATGGAACACGAAGGCGGACCTGACCGGCGCCGCGTGCTCTTTCTTCTGGATGAGTTTCCTGCCCTCGGTCGTCTCGAATTCTTCGAGAGCGCCCTTGCCTACATGGCCCATTATCGCCTGAAAGCATTTCTGATCACCCAATCCCTCAACCAGATCGAAAAGGCCTATGGCCCGGCCAATGCGATCCTCGATAATTGTCATGTCAGGGTGGCGTTTGCGACCAATGACGAGCGAACTGCCAGACGGATTTCCGATGGCCTGGGGACCAAAACCGAACAACGCGCGATGAAGAATTATGCCGGCCACCGGCTCGCGCCATGGTTGTCACACAAAATGGTCTCGCGCCAGGAGACCGCCCGACAGCTTCTGACCCCAGGCGAAGTCATGCAACTGCCCGCCTCTGATGAACTCATTCTCCTGTCTGGCTGCCCGCCCATTCTCGCAAAGAAACTTCGCTACTACGCTGATCGCAATTTCATTGAGCGTCTCAGGACACCTCCGCTCCAGGACAAGAGACTTACCGCTCCCTGCAGCGATGACTGGAAGGGCCATGTCCGCACGGTCCACGAAGATCTGCTGGACACGGATTGTCCGCCCGATCTGTCGGCTGCCGCGGTCGCCAGATCGGTCGACAATGGCGGCCATGGTTTTGAACAGGCCGGCAAGCCGATCCGTCCGGCGCAGCCGCAGTGCTCTGCTCAACCGCATCGACCTTTTCAGGCCGGTCTGTTTGACGCGATCCAGATTGCGGACGGCATCGAGAATGCAAGAGGCGTAGACCTGACAGGTCGGGGCGACAGATGAAAACACGCATCCAGGCTGCGATCTCTCCGGAAAACCTTGCCCGACTGCAAGCCATGGCCGCGCGCCCGAGCCTGTCAGAGAGCAAAGTCGTCGACATGGCACTGGCAGCCTTCTTCGCTGGCGATACCGACGACCAGAGGGACGCGGCCATCGCACGGCGCCTCGACCGTATGACCCGCCAGTTTGGTCGCCTTGAGCGCAATGATCTGATACTCACAGAGACACTCTCGACCTTTGTCAGGTATTTCCTGACCGTTACACCCCCTGTGCCCGTCAGCCAGCTCGATGCGGCCCGCGCAAAGGGCGACCTGCGGTTCGATCTCTTTGTACGTCAGGTCGCCGAGGCGCTGCAGTCCGGTGACCGTATCCTGCACAATGCCATCGAAGATTTCACGGCAGAGTGCGGCGATTTTGCCTCTGACCCTGAACCCGGGCGCCAGGACGCGCAGCGTGATAGCGATGCGTGAATCTGTCTCCCGGTCCCGCGCGCGTGACATGCTGGCGACGGCGTTCGGACCTGTCATCATGAGCGCGCTCAGTGATCCTTGTGTGATCGAGATCATGCTTAATCCCGACGGCCATCTCTGGATCGAGCGCCAGGGCGCGCAGCAGACAGACTGTGGCGGCCTCATGGCTGCTGAACATGCCGAGCGGGCGATCAGGCTGGTTGCCACACTTGGTGGCCGCGAACTCACGCCTACGAGCCCCATTGTCTCTGCCGAACTCCCCATGGGCGGCGAGCGCTTCGAGGGCGTGATGCCGCCTGTTGCACCCGGCCCCTGCTTTTCGATCCGCCGTCCTGCGCAGCGCATCATCCTGCTCGATGATTATGTCACTGCCGGAGCCATGTCGGCCCATTATGCCTACGCCCTGCGCAAGGCTGTACGTGAGCGCGCGAACGTGCTGGTCGTCGGTGGCGCAGGGTCCGGCAAGACGACGCTCGCCAATGCCCTGCTTGCAGAGATCGCCCGGACCGGCGACCGGCTGGTCATCCTGGAAGACACGCGCGAACTCGTCTCGGCAGCGCCGAACCTTGTCCGCTTGCGCACACAACCCGGATCGGTCACGCTCGCAGAGCTCGTCCGCTGCACGCTACGCCTGCGTCCCGACCGGATCATCATCGGTGAGGTCCGCGGCGCCGAAGCCCTCGACATGCTGAAGGCCTGGAATACAGGTCATCCAGGCGGCATCGCCACCTTGCATGCCAATTCTGCTTTTGGCGGCCTCTCGCGGCTTGAGCAGCTCATTGGTGAGGGCGCTGTCCGGGTGCCGCACGACCTCATTGCCGAGACAATTGACTGCGTTGTCTACATCAGCCGGCGGGCTGGCGCGCATCGCGTCGAAACTGTCGCCCTCATGAACGGGCTTGGTTGCGATGGCTACGACCTCCGTCCCGTCCAGCCGAGCCTTGAACTCGTGATGCCGGGCCTGCCCTTCACTGAACCCCTTCATTCAACCGCTCCTGAAAGGACACATCCCAAATGAACAAGGATCATGTAAAATTGCTCGCCCTGGCAGGGCTCATGGCCGCGCTCTCCCTACCGGCCCACGCCGCTGGATCAGGCATGCCATGGGAAGCCCCGCTCCAATCGGTCCTGGAATCCATTGAAGGTCCGGTGTCCAAGATACTCGCCACGATCGTCATCATCCTGACCGGCCTCGGCCTTGCTTTCGGTGAGAGCGGCGGAGGCATGCGCAAGCTCCTGCAGATTGTCTTTGGCCTGTCGATCGCATTCGCTGCGACCTCATTTTTCCTCTCTTTCTTTTCGTTCGGTGGCGGGGCGTCCCTCTGATGACGAGCACACGCGCCCTGCCCGATGGCTACTGCGTTCCGGTACATCAATCCCTGACAGCGCCGATCCTGCTGGCAGGTGCACCGCGACTGGCGACCATTGCCAATGGCACGCTCGCAGCAGGGCTCGGCGTCGGCCTGCAGCTCTGGGGCGTCGGGCTCGTGTTCTGGATCATTGCGCAGGGTATCTGCGTGTTTGCAGCGCGCCGCGACCCGCAATTTACCGAAGTCCTCGTTCGGCATATCCGCCACAGGAGCTATTACGAATGCTGAACCTCGCTGAATACCGCCGGCGCCCCACTTCGCTCGCCGACTATCTGAAATGGGCCTGCCTCGTCGCCCCGGGCATTATTCTCAACAAGGACGGCAGTCTCCAGCGCACGATCGCCTATCGTGGACCGGACCTTGAAAGTGTCACGCCGGAAGAACGGGTCTCCGTGACGGCCCGTATGAATAATCTTCTACGTCGGTTCGGGTCCGGATGGGCCCTTCACATTGAAGCCAGCCGCAGGCCCTCGGTCACTTATCCCGAAAACGCCTGGCGCGACGGCGCAGCCTGGCTCGTCGATGAAGAACGCCGCGCTGCCTTCGAAGAAGATGGGCGGCATTTCGAAACCGATTGTTTCCTGACCTTGACATGGATGGCACCAGCAGATCGGACCGCCCGGATCGAACGTCTTTTCATCGAGGATCCGGCCGATGCCGCGACAGCTTTCTGGAGCGAGCACATTGCCTATTTCGAGACAGAAACGTCCCGGGCGCGCGGCCTTATGGCCGACATGATGCCGGAGGCCCGTTTTCTCGACGATGGCGAGACACTGACCTATTTGCACGCCTGCATTTCGGTAAACCGTCACGGGCTTGCGGCGCCTGATGTTCCCATGTGCCTTGACGCCCTGCTTGCCGATACGCCCCTGACAGGAGGCCTAGTTCCGAGGCTCGGCGAGGAAACATTGAAAGTGGTGACGATAAATGGCTTCCCCGCGACCGGCGAGCCCGGTCTCCTGTCCGAACTCGACCAGCTTGGATTTGCCTATCGCTGGGTCACGCGGTTCCTGCCGCTCGACAGGGCGGATGCCGAAAAGACATTGAACACCTATGTCCGGAACTGGTTTGCCAAACGCCGTTCGCTGACATCCTACCTGCGCGAAATTCTCACCAACGAACCTGCAACGGTCATTAATAATGATGCCGGCAACCAAGCGGCCGATGCGGATGAAGCCTTGCAGGCGATCGGCGCCGGCCATGTCGCTTTCGGGTATTGCACGATCGCTGTCGTCATGCGCCATCGCGATCCCGATCTGGCAGAAGAACAGATGCGCGCCACAGAACGCGTTATCAGAGCACGCGGCTTCACCTGCGTCTGCGAGAGCGTCAATGCCGTTGAAGCATGGCTTGGAACGCTGCCGGGCGAGGCCAGTGCCAATGTCCGCCAGCCCCTTCTGAATACCCTGAACCTTGCCCATATGGCCCCCTTCTCCTCGGTCTGGGCAGGACCGGAGCGCAACACGCACCTTGCAGGTCCCCCGCTGCTGATGGCGCGGTCGGCCAGTTCGACCCCTTTCAGGCTGGTTACACATCAGGGCGATGTCGGGCACATGATGGTCGTGGGTCCGACAGGAGCCGGCAAGTCTGTGCTGCTGTCCCTGCTGGCACTTCAGTTTCGCCGTTATGGCCAGGCCCAGGTCTTTATTTTCGACAAGGGGGCATCGGCGCGCTGCGCGACATTGGCACTTGCCGGCACCTGGTACGCGCTCGGCCTTGATGGCGATATCGCATTCCAGCCCCTGCGAGACATAGACAGCGAGGCCGGTCGTGCAGCGGCGCAGACCTGGGTTCTCGGTCTTGTCGCGGAGGAAAGCGTCGCCGTCACCCCGCAGGTCAAGCAAGCCGTGTGGAGCGCGTTGCAAAGTCTTGGCGCCGCGCCGGCCAGCCAACGCACGCTCAGCGGCCTTGCCGCGCTCTTGCAATCACCTGAGCTGCGACAAGCCCTGGAACCCTATACGCTTGCGGGTCCCTATGGCGCCCTGCTTGACGCAGACACCGATCAGCTTGCCGGGGGGGATTGTCTCTGTTTTGAAATGGAGCAGTTGATGCATGACAGGCGGCTTGCCGCTCCCGTGCTTGCCTATTTGTTTGCGCGCCTTGACGCGCGGTTCGATGGCCGGCCCACTCTGCTTGTCCTCGACGAGGCCTGGCTTTTTCTGGATCATCCATTGTTTGCCGGACGATTGCGCGACTGGCTGAAAACCTTGCGCAAGAAGAATGTCGCGGTCGTATTTGCAACGCAGAGCCTTGCAGACATTGCCACAAGCTCAATTGCACCGACCCTGGTCGAAAGCGCTCCGACCCGCATCTTCCTCGCGAATGCACGCGCTGAGGAGCCAGCGCAACAGGCAGCCTATCAGGCCTTCGGCCTCAACCCACGCCAGGTCGAACTGATCGCCCGTGCGACGCCTAAGCGCGACTATTATGTCCAGTGCCCGGATGGAAATCGCCTGTTCGACCTCGAACTCGGACCTGTCGCGCATGCGTTTTGTGCGTCAGGTTCAAAGGCCGATCACGCGCTCATGACAGACATCCTGGCCACAACCAGCCCGCAGCACTTTGCGTCAGCCTGGCTCCGAGCACGCGGTCTTGGTTGGGCGGGCGAGCTTCTCCGCGCGGAGGACACCCTGTCATGCGCCGCCGATTAATCCCGCTTCTGCTCGCCCTGGGCGCGATCCCCGTGCTGGCCCCGCCGCCTGCAAATGCCCTGCTCGGGGTCGGCGACGTTGTGCTGGATCCGACAAACCTCGTACAGAATATCCTGACGGCGACCCACACGCTCGAGCAGCTCAACAATCAGATCGTGCAGCTCCAGCATGAAGCCCAGATGCTGGTGAACCAGGCCGAGGACCTCAGGCGTCTCGACTATGCCTCGATTGAACACCTAAAACGCCTGCTCGAACGGATCGACACGCTGATGCGCACCGCTGGCGAGGTCACCTATGAGATCCAGGCCTCTGAGCGCCAGTATGCCGAAGCGTTCCCGGAGACCTACCAAGACCTCTCCAATGCTGCGATCCTCTCTGAAGCAGCCGATCAGGCCCGCATCACCCGGGATGCCTTGCGCGCATCCATACAAGTTCAGTCTGCCATTGTGACCTCCATCGCGGACGCCCGCGAAACGCTGACCGATCTGGTCGATGAAAGTCAGGCAGCCACCGGCAACCTGTCCGTCGCCCAGGCCGGCAACCAGCTCATGGCGCTTGTCATCGAACAACAGATGCAGATGCAGCAACTGATGGCGGCGCAATACCGGATGACCAGTCTTGAAGAGACGCGCGAGGCCGCCATCACGCAGCAGGCCAGTGTCCGACACCAGCGCTTTCGAGGTGACGGTGTCGCCTATACGCGGAAGTAGCATCATGGACGACCTCAGTGTGATCGACCAGTTTGTTGTAACATTCTCCACCTATATCGATAGCGGTTTCGGCTTACTGCAACCCGATGTCGCCTACCTCACGAGCACGCTGATTGCGATCGATATTGCGCTGGCGGGCCTGTTCTGGGCCATGGGGCCTGACACCGATATTGTCGGGCGTTTCCTGAAGAAGGTCCTCTATGTGGGGGCCTTTGCCTTCATACTCGGCAATTTTGCGCTCCTGTCCGATATGGTCTTTGCGAGTTTTGCGCAGCTTGGGCTGAACGCCACAGGCGGTACGATCACGGCCGAGGATGTCATGAAGCCAGGGTTCGTTGCCGCGACCGGGTATGAGGCGGCCCTGCCATTGCTCGACGAAATTGAAAAGCTGACCGGCCCGGTCGCATTTTTCCAGAACATCGTGATCATCATTGTCCTCTTCCTCGCCTGGGCGATCACGCTCCTGGCCTTCTTCCTCCTCGCCATCCAGCTCTTTGTCACAATTATCGAGTTCAAGCTGACGACCCTTGCCGGCTTCGTGCTCATCCCGTTTGCGCTCTGGAACAAGACAAGTTTTCTGGCCGAGAAAGTGCTCGGCAATGTCATCGCATCCGGTATCAAGCTCATGGTGCTGGCGCTCATACTCGGCATCGGGTCAACGCTTTTTTCCGCCATCACCTCGACCTTCCAGCCAGACGCGGTGACACTTGAGCAAGCCGCTTCGGTTATTCTCGGGTCGCTCTCGCTTCTTGCCCTTGGCCTGTTTGGCCCAGGTATCGCCACTGGCCTTGTATCGGGCGCTCCGCAACTTGGCGCAGGCGCCCCCATTGGCACGGCTGCTGGCGTTGCCGCAGGGACGGTCGCTGGGGTCAGCCTTGCCAGAACAGGCATCGGCGCAGCGGCGGGCCAGGCCCGCAGCGCGGTCGGCGCGGCAGCGTCAATGGCGGGCGGCGCGCGCACAGCCTATCAGATGAATGCCGCCGCCTCTGGCAGGACAGGGCCTGGCGCAGCCGCGGCAGGCATAAGCGGGCTCGCCCAGGCGGGCATCCATGCCGCATTGTCTGGCGCAGGCGGCATGGCCCGTCGCGCCCAGGGCGATCTTCACTCCCGCCATACTGCGGGAGCCCGGTCCGCTTTCAGGGCAACAGGCGGCCAGGGCGTGCCAGACGCACCTGCAACGGGAGGCCCGGATACGTCGCCGGCATGGGCCCGGAATATCCGGCGCACGCAGGGCCTGCGCGATGCACAGATGATGGCCATTTCTGCCGTGCGGGACGGTGACAGGCCCGGCGGCGGCCTGTCGATCGAACTCAGAAGCGATGAGGACTGAGATGAGGTTCTGGAACCGGCCTTCCCCCCGTTACGGCGACACCCAAAAGCCTGTCACCCCCTACCAACGGGCAGCGCAGGCCTGGGACGACCGGATCGGTTCGGCCCGGGTGCAGGCAGCCAGCTGGCGGCTGGCGGCATTGGCCAGTCTTGCACTTTCCTTTGCACTTGCAGCCGGTCTCATATGGCGTTCGACCCAGTCGATTGTAACGCCCTATATTGTCGAGCTGACGGGTGAAGGTGGCGTGCGTGCTGTCGGCCCGGCCGAGGGGCGATATACGCCAACCGATGCACAGATCGCATTCCACCTCGCTGAATTTGTCCGCAACACCCGCTCAATCTCGATCGATCCGGTGATCGTCCGGCAAAACTGGCTGAAGGCCTATGCCTATTCAACCGACCGGGCCGCGGCCACCCTCAATGACTATGCGCGCGACAATGATCCGTTTGCGGACATCGGAAAACGGTCGGTCTCTGTCGACGTGACGAGTGTCGTGCGCGCCTCCGACGACAGTTTTACCGTGCGTTGGCATGAAACAACCTATCGCAGCGGCGCCGAGACGGGCCAGTCCAACCATACCGGCATATTCTCCATCGTGATTGACCCACCCCGCACCGAAGAAGCGCTGCGGGCCAACCCTCTCGGCCTCTATGTTCATGGCCTCAACTGGTCGAAAGACCATCAATAGGAGCATCTGTCCCATGCATCGCCCTGTTCTTGTCCTGCTTGCATGCGCGGTCCTGGCGGCGTGCGAGTCCCTTCCGGCCAATGTTGGTCCCGATATCATGCTCGATGCCCCAGACCCTGTCGAAAATTTTGATCTGGTCCCGGAATACACCACCGAAGACCTGGCCGGCATGGACGAGGGGTCAGAGCCTCTCTTGCAAACCGCCGATGCGCTGGAAGATTTTCCTGTTCACATTCATGGCCCTGCACTGCCGATGCCAGTCGAAACGGCTGCGCCCAAATTAAAGCCCCACGAGGCCATCGAAGCTGCAAATGGCAAGGCCGCCATGGAGCCCTCCACTGACAATTACATGAACGCGATCCAGGTCTACCCCTACAGGGTCGGCGCCCTCTACCAGGTCTATTGCGCGCCCGAACAGATCACTGACGTGGTGTTGCAGCCTGGCGAAGAACTTCTCTCTGTCTCGGCAGGTGACACGGTGCGTTGGGTGCTTGGAGACACGGTCTCAGGCACGGGCCCGCAGGCCCAGGCGCACATCCTGATCAAGCCGACCCAGGCTGGCCTCAAGACTAATCTTGTCATCACCACCAGCCACCGGGCCTACCATCTGGAAATGCACGCATTCGAAGAGACCTATATGGCGGCCGTGTCCTGGCGCTATGCGGACCAGCAGCTAATAACGCGGGTCATGCATTCAGGCAGCGTTCCCCCGCCTGAACCGTCATCGCCAGGTTCCTTGACGCTCGAGCGGCTGAAATTTCGCTACGACCTGGACGGCGACTTTCCGCACTGGCGGCCTGAACGCGTGTTCGATGACGGGCGCAAGGTCTATATCCAGTTCCCGGACCGGCTCGACCAGGGCGAGGCGCCGGCCCTCTTTGTCATCGGGCGGGACGGCAAGTCCCAACTGGTAAACTATCGCATGTCCGGCACCTATTTTGTCGTCGACCGGCTGTTTGCTCGCGCCGAGTTGCGTCTTGGCGAAAAACGCCAGGATGTCGTGACGATCCTGCGCAATGACCTTGGGGCCAACCGGCCATGACAGACACGCACCCTCCTTCGGACCAGCCATTGGAGATTCGGGGACGCCCGCGGCCTGTCAAACGCTTCTCCAAACGCGCACTCATCCTCTTGCTCGGCACGGGCAGCGCGATCGTGCTTGGCTCGCTCTGCTTTGCGCTGCGCGCAAGCGAGAAGGATGCCGACCGTCCCGTTCGTGAACTCTATCGCACCGGGCATAATCCGGCCGCAGATGCCCTGGCAGCGCTGCCCGCATCCTACAAAGAGCTCCGGCCCGAACCCGACATGCTCGGCCCGCCCTTGCCGGGGGATCTCGGCGCGCCCATCCTGAATGCCCAGCGTGAAGGTCGTCTGGAAGGGCTGGAAGAGGCCGCTGAGAGGGAGACCGATCTGCGCGCGCGCCAAGCGGCGCTGGCGGAATCCGCCCGAACAAGCGGCATATTCTTCAAGCGCGGACCAGACATGGCGCGCCCACGCATGGAAGATCCGGTTGCTGGCGCACCAGCTCCCGCCACACCGCGTCCTGACCTCTCCGCCTTCGCGCCACCTGGGCCTGTCCCGTTCGGGTCATCCCTCGGCGAGGATCCCAATCGCCCCGTGTCCAAGCAAGCGCTTCTAAGCGATGAGGCAGATCCATCCATCTACAATCCACACCAGCTGGAAAGACCTATCTCACCTTACCAGTTGATGGCAGGGACGATCATTCCGGCGACCCTTTTGACCGGCGTGAACTCCGATCTTCCAGGGCAAGTCGTGGCTCAAGTGACCAGCCCGGTCTATGACACGGTTACGGGCGCCCACGTTCTCGTCCCGCAGGGCGCACGCCTGATCGGGCGATATGACAGCGTGATCGCCTTCGGCCAGTCCCGCGTGCTCCTGGTCTGGAGCCGGATCATCATGCCGGATGGCTCCTCGATCCAGATCGACACGCTCGCCAGCGTCGATGCTCGCGGATATGCCGGGCTTGAGGACACGGTCGATTACCATTCCCGAAAACTTATTCAGGGCGTCGTGCTCTCCACCTTGCTGGGCGTGGGTACGGAACTCGCAAATGATGATGAGGGCGATATTGCCCGGGCCCTTCGCCGCTCGGCCCAGACGGGCGCGAACCAGGCGGGCCAGGAGATCGTCCGCCGCAACCTCGATGTCCAGCCGTCGATCACGATACGCCCCGGCTGGCGCCTCGGTGTGCTAGTCAGCCAGGATATTGTCCTGAAGCCCTACCGCTAAGGCCGTGCTACATGAGCGGCAAGCATGCGCAACCGGTGCGAGACAAACCCTTCCCCTGACGTCACCTCTGGCTTTGCGCCTGCTGCGTGATAGTCTCCCGTGTAATCGCGGAGATGCCCCATGCTGCAGAAAACCTATGAAGCCTTCACCGTCACGATCGAGGATAAGGTCGCGCATATCCAGATGAGCCGCCCCGAGGCGATGAACACGATGAACAAGGCGTTCTGGAACGAATTGCCTGCCATCATTCGCGATATCGACATGAATGTGCGCGCCCGCTGCATTGTCATTTCGTCGACAGGCAAGCATTTCTCCGCTGGAATGGACCTCGCCGTATTCGGGTCAGGTGAAGGCGGCGGCAAGGTTGATCGCTATGTCGCGGCTGAGGCTTTCCGCTCCAATATTCGCCAGATCCAGTCCAGCTTCAACGTGCTGGAAGAGGCACGCGTTCCCGTTCTCTTCGCCCTCCATGGCGGCGTCATCGGCGGCGCCATCGACATGATCTCCGCCGGCGACATTCGCTGGTGCACGAAGGATGCCTTCTTCACCATCATGGAAACCAACATCGCCATGACGGCAGATGTCGGCACCTTCCCGCGCCTGCAACGCTACATCCCCGAAGGCTGGGTCAAGGAAATGGCCTATACGGGCCGCCGCATCGATTCCGCTACGGCCAAGGATATCGGCCTGGTCAATGATGTCTTCGAGACGCACGAAGCCTGCGTTGCCCACGCGCTCGCAACAGCCAGGGAAATCGCGTCGAAAGACCCGCTTACGGTCACAGGCTGCAAGACGCTGATCAACTATGCCCGCGACCACAACACGGCCGATACGCTGGATTATATCGGTGTCTGGAACGCCGCCATGCTGCCCCCCTCGCACATGCAGGAAGCCTTCGCCGCCCGGGCTGAGAAGCGCGATCCTGACTATCCGGACCTGCTGAAGCTGCGCGATACGCCGATGTAGGCCTAGGCCGAAACAATCCGGTAAACAGCCGTTGCCGTCATCACGACCGTGTCGCCGCACGAAGCCGAGCCGCCTGTGAACAGCACGGTGCGTGTCTTGCGATCAACGCGCGCCTTGAATGCGGGCTCCCCGACGACATCGGCACCTGTTACATCAATGGTCACCGAAACGAGTTCGACGGCATCTGGCGAACACACTGTCTCGGCATCGGCGCGGATTGCAGCCATCAGGTCCAGCGCAAAGCGCTCGTCCGCGCGCAGTCCGTTCAGTGTTCGCATGTCTGTTCCTCGTTCAGCAGGGCTGGTCACGCTGTAACGACACATCGCCCCAATGAAAAGAGCCAGATCCGCCCGGAAAGGGTGAGCGGACTGGCTCTTCAGGCGCGATCGACCGAGCATAGGAGGGGCCAACAATCGGTCATCGCAGCCTGTATCCTATACGCTGGTCGTCGCGCAGCAGATCATTCCGCATCAAAAAAGCCGCCCTGTTGGGGGCGGCCTTGTTTGGAAGAGTCTGTGAAAACTGCAGTATTCAGGCCGCTTTCGCTGCCTTGATTTCCGCATCCAGATCATGGCCGATCAGGTCGCCCAGATGCCCGAAACCGGTCATCTCGTAATGCTCTTCCATGAAGGTCGAGATCGATGGCAGGAGGTGGCCGATGGCCTTGTGGTCCAGACCGATCTTGTGAAGCGAACCGATCATGGTCTGCGCGACAACGCGTTTGCCGCCGGGCGTCTGCTCAATCATGCGAGCAATGATTCCCGTGGCTGCGCCGAACTCCGACCCGGTACGGGCGGCGAGCGCACGAGCGCCGGGGATGGCCTTGAACATCGCCGGTGCGAAGGGGGAAGCCTGTCGCTCAGCTGAATTCAATACAATCCCCAGCGCCTTAGTTGCGGTAGGTTCCGAGAGTCCATTGATTGTAGCGATGTGCGCAATGAGAACATTCAGCATTAGCGTAGCACTCCTAGGATTAATGGCTCCGGAACCCCCATTAACCTCCCACATGCTTTCCGCTTCCTTACCGCGACCCCGCACTTTCCAACTCATTTGCCAGAGTCCGTTAAGCGCTGTTAGGACGGAGTAAACAGCCAGGTCGTTTTTGTTTACGCCCTGTCCACAGGGCCGATGAAGGTCTCATGAAAACAAGGCACGTCACATGATCAGGATCGGCATTCTCGGCGCAGCGAAAATTGCACCCAAAGCAGTCCTCCAACCGGCCAGCGCTCGTACCGATTGCGAAGTGGTCGCCGTGGCGGCCAGGGACGCAGACCGCGCGCAAGCCTATGCAGACGAACACGGCATCGCGCATGTGGCTGACTCCTATGAAGCCCTCCTCGCGCGCGACGATATTGACCTCATCTATAATGCCCTGCCCCCGCACCGACATGCCGACCTCACCATCGCTTCGCTTGAGGCTGGCAAGGCCGTTCTCTGCGAGAAGCCCTTCGCCATGAATGCGGGCGAAGCCGTCCGCATGGTCGAGGCCTCGAACCGCACCGGGAAGCCCCTCATCGAAGCCTTCCATTATCGCTTCCACCCAGCCTTCCAGCGGGTGCTGGATATTGTGTGCGGCGGAGAGCTCGGCACTGTCCGCCGTATCGAGGCCGCCTTTGACGTCACAATCCCGTACCGTCCCGGTGAGCTGCGCCACACGCTGGCCGTCGGCGGCGGGGCGCTTATGGATCTCGGCTGCTACCCGCTTCACGCGGTGCGTGCCCTGATCGGCGCGGAACCAACCGTGGTCTCCGCAACAGCCCACTGCGATCATCCGGGGGTCGACCTGAGAACGGTCGCTGAATTCGCCTTCCCCGGCGGCGAAACGGCATCAATCCATACCAGCATGGCCCCCGACACGCCCTTTGATGCGTGGATCAGGGTCGAGGGATCAGACGGCCGCCTCGAGATCATCAATCCGATCCACCCGCATCGCGGCCACAGCATCACGGCCACAATAAAAGGCAACACAGAGACTTTCACAGTGGATGGACAGTCAACTTACGACCACCAACTTGCCCATGTCGTGGACGTGCTGGAAGGCGGCGCCGTTCCCCTCACAGGCGGCGCGGATGCCATCGGCAACATGGCGGCCATCGACGCGATCTATCGCGCCGCCGGGCTCAGGCCGCGCGGCCTGTGATCAGGCGGCGCTGGCCTGCGCCATGCTGATCCAGCCTTCGACTTCATCTTCCTCGAAATTGGCATCTTCCCAGAGGACGCGCTCGCCCTGAGGCGATGTCAGGAAGTCCATGGACGCGAGGAACACATCGCGCGCCGAGGCCGCTGCCAGCTCGCCCGCGCTGCGGATACCTGCCCCCACAAGGATTTGCGCGTCATGCACACGCAATCCAGGCACATCCATCATCAGGCGTGTCTGGTCCTGCCAGTCGATCAGCGTCTCAGCATCAATGTGATGCACATTGAGCAGACCGGCGGTTTCATCCGGATCGCAGTCCATCAGGTCGGCGACCGTAGTAATACCAGCCCGGCCGAGACGCTTGGCCGTTTTCCGACCAATAGAAGGGGCATCCACGACAGAGGACTCCCGCGTCAGGCGCCCCCGTCCGCCGATCTCCGGAGCATTTGCAGGCTCAGGTGCAGCCTCCGCGACAGGTTGCGGCACAGGCTCTGGTGCCAGCAGGGGTTTGGGGGCTTCCGGTTTGGGCGCCGGCTTCGGCTCCACCTTCGCGACGGGCGCAGGGCTCGGTTTTGGCGTGGACTTGGGCTCCACTTTCGCGGCAGGCGCGGGGGCCGGCTTTGGTTCTTGCTTGGCAACAGGTTTCGGCGCCGGAACTTCGGCTTTCGGGGCTGCGACAGGCGCCTTCTTCACCGCGCTACCCAGAGGCGCGAGTTCCTGTGCGTCGAGCTGTTTCAGTGGTACGCGCAACACCTGTTTCGCATGCAGCTTGCGGATGGCCTTGTCATCGTCCGGCAAGGTCTTGACCACTTTCCCGGTCTTCTGGAACTCGGCATACATGCGCTCGACCTGGCGGCGGTCGCCTGCATCCGCCAGCTTCTTGGAGATTATGCGCAGCGGAATATCCAGCGTCTCGATATAGCCTTGAATGGTGAGGTTCACCTTCGGCGGCGCCACAGCCGCCTCTGCGATCGCCCGCGACATGAGCACGGCCATGCCTGCCGTCGCATAGGCCACAAGGTCAGCCACGATTTCCAGCATGGTTTCGTCGAGGCCAGCCGGTGGATCCTTCACGCCAACATCGAGGTCATAGTGGTCGATGAACGTGTGGTAGTGCGGATGCGAGCGCTCGGCCCCGGCCCGCACCATGTCGGACACAAAGCCAACGCCATCCGGCACTTCTATCTCAGGGTACCCAAGCGTATCGATCCGAAACGCGATCTCGGCCTGAGACTTGGCGATGCTCCACTCCACGGCGCGATGGATGGCGCCTTCTTCCTCGGTCTGGCCCGTGTGGAAGGGCTGCAGCGGGTCCGCATAATAATGGCTCAGCACGCCCAGCGCATAAGCGGCCTCGCTCCACTTCTTGCGCGCCAGCAGGTCAACCGCCTTGGCATACCATTCGGTCGCCTTGTCCCGCGCACCGCCCCATTCCCCCTCGGAAATGTGCAGGACGTGATTGCGGAAATCCTTGAAGGTCGTGTCCGGCGCCTTGGCGCCCTTCAGCAAGTGCTCGTGATGCACAAGGAACAGCGATTTCCAGCGCTCGGCCTCATCGCCCTCCATCAAGTCCAGCGCATTGAACGCAATATGGTGATGTGTCGACGTACAGCGGTGCGCCCGGATAACTCGTTCCAGCAGGGACATGTCGCGTCCTCCAGCAGTTAATGAAATCTGCCGAACGATTTACCTTTTAGGGTTACCGCCGAATTAACCGGAAAGCGATCCTCTGAAGAAACCCCTGAATCAGGTGCGCTCGCCCGCGCGCCGACTCCGTATGAGAAACAGGATAAAGCCGACCACGCTTCCGAGCGCTGGCGTGAGGCCAGCAGACGACACGACAAGCGACGCAGGGGCGGGTGCGTCCGTGTTAACTTAAAGTGCGAATGTCCAGCTTGTAGACCAATTGTCCATCGCATGGTCGGCGCAATGAAAATAGGCGAGTCAAGACTTTTTTCATGGATATTGCTTCCAATTCCGGCTTTCTTGCACAGCGACGTCAATTTGACTTGCTGTTTTTCTCGATTATTTTTTCCTCTGACCCAGACTGCAGACGCGACTGAAAATAGATTGCTTCAACAGTAAATCCGTCCTGCCACATTAGGACCTCCGGACCTCACTCCTGTGCCCCTGACCAGATCGGATTGAGCACTGGTGAAAGAAGAGATCGGAGCGGACGACCGCGAACGATCGGCCAAAACATCGGCCAAATTTATAATTTTAGTTTTATATTTACAGTAAAAATAAAGCTCTAAAAGATTACACTATCGGCCATTGCGCAGCCGCGCCAATTCAAGCTAAGATCGGCAACGGCATCGGCCAACATCCCCGTACGGCCCGCACAGCTGGCTATTTTTTATAGGTTTTCTCCACTTTGACTTCGGCCAACCACCTCCTTGAAACACCAAGCCGCATCGAACCCGCCAGGCTTGAGGAAGCCCCAGAGGCCATTGCGGATATCGTCGCCGAAATTGCGGCCAAATCAGCTATATTGGGAACGAAGCTTCACCCTCAAACGGCAGCCAATCTAGCTTCACTCGTCCGTCTGATGAACACCTATTATAGCAACCTCATCGAGGGACACGACACACGGCCACGTGATATCGAACGCGCGCTGGCCGGCGATTTCGACGAAAACGAAGGACGGAGAAACCTTCAGATCGAAGCGGCCGCTCATGTGCGCGTCCAAGTGGAAGTTGACCGATTGGCGTCGATCGGAGAGCTGCCTGAACCGGCGTCCAGAACCTTCATTCAAAAGCTGCACCGTGAGTTCTATAATGATGCGCCGAAAGAGATGCTGCGTATCAAGAGCGACAGTGTCGAATTCATGATTACACCGGGTGAATGGCGGTGCCAAAAGGCACATGATGTTTCGGTTGGACGCCACATACCACCTTCGAGCGAACGCGTAGCGGACTTCATGGCCTATTTCGAAAACCGCTTTGCTTTCGGACGAATGGGTCAGGCCGCACGCATTCTTTCCATGGCAACCGCTCACCATCGCTTCAACTATATCCACCCCTTCCCTGACGGGAACGGCCGGGTCAGTCGTCTCATGAGTCACGCCATGGCCGCGAAAGCAGAAATAGGAGCCCATGGACTCTGGTCGATTTCCCGCGGACTGGCGCGCGGCCTCGAAAGCCGCACCGACTACAAGCGAATGATGGATTATGCCGACAACCCAAGACAAGGAGATCTCGACGGAAGAGGCAATCTGTCTCTCAGGGCACTAACGGAGTACACGGCATGGTTCCTCAAGGTTTGTCTCGACCAGATCAAGTTCATGGCAGAGCTATTTGATCTCGACAACCTCTCAGGACGCCTGAGGCGCCTGGTCGAGCGCTCCGAGACACTGAAACCGGAAGCGGCCTTCCTACTCGAGGAGGCACTCATCCGCGGTGAATTTGAGAGAGGCACTGCGCCTCGCATCACCGGCCTGCCAGAGCGCACGGCACGGCGCGTCCTTGGCGATGTCGTTAACGCCGGTTTGCTTGCTTCGGACACCCCGAAGGGGCCAGTGTCTCTCCGCTTCCCCACCGATGCGCTCGAATTACTCTTTCCGCGCCTCTATCCCGAAACCTGAGCACTTCGGTCCTCGAGAAAATCTAGAAGCCCCGCAGATGCGAACGCTCGGCCCTGGCACGTACCATGTCAGACTCAAAGCCTACGCCAGCTGGCAAATCGGGACAGCCGAGTCTCTCGATCCGGAAGGCAATCTCGTCCTGCGACTTGGCGATGCTCCATTCCACGGCGCGATGAATGGCGCTCTCTTCCTCGGTCTGGACGGTGTGGAAAGCTCTCGATCAGGTCCAGCGCATTGACCGCAATATGGTGATGCGCGCCCGGATTACCCGTTCCAGCAGGGGCATGGCCGTGCCTCCAGTCAATTAATAAAATCAACTGAACCATTTACCTTTTTAGGGTTACCGCCGGATTAACCAGAGAGCGTTCCGGGAAGGAAGGCGCCCCCTCAGGTACTGACCGCTTTGCGCCTGCGACGGATGAGGAAGACAATGAAGCCAATCACGATGACCAGGGCAGGTGCCAGTACGACGGCAGCTGCCACCATACCACCCCGCCCACCGTCCGGGTAAAGCGACACAGACCCCGGCGCGTCCATATTGATGTAGAGCGTGAATTCACGACCGGCCGGCCAATCATCCAGCGCATCCAGGGCAACGTCCCTGTCAGCATTGACAAACACATCGCGCCGCGTTTGTTAAACACGGCCATCAAATTCATAACGCGCATCCGCCTGAATGGCCCATCCGGGCGTACCCTTCCGGACAGACGCGATGTTTACCGTCTGGACAATTGCCTGCACGGGTTGCCAGTGCCTTGGGAGAACCGCGTCGACCAGAACCCCGGCAATTATCATCGCACCGAAAAACACCGCCAGTACAAGCGCAGTCTGCTTAAGCCGTTTGAACATGGTTTGTAGGATCCCGCACAAGCCAGAGGGCTGCGCGGGATCATACTACGGTGTTACCTGACGGCAAAATCCGTCGGTTCGGTGCTCTTGCCCTTGGCGTCTTTTTCGCCCTTCGGCTGGCCATGCTTCTGCGCGCCCATGAAGCCGAAGATGTGGCCGGCGACCTTGCGCATCTGAATCTCTTCAGAGCCCTCGGTGATGCGGTAGCGGCGGTGGTGGCGATAGATGTGCTCGAACGGCGTGTGGCGCGAATAGCCCATGCCGCCATGGATCTGCATTGCGCGGTCGGCCGCGTTGCAGCAGAGCCGGTTTGCCCGGTAGTTGCACATCGACACCTTGTCCGACAGCTTGATCGCGACCTCCGGCTTGGACATCTGGTCCATTTCCCACGCCGTCTTGAAGATCAGCAGACGCAGCATCTCGGCTTCCGACATCAGTTCGACAATCGGGAACTGGATGGCCTGATTGGTCGACAGTTTCTTGCCGAACGGCGCGCGCGTATTGGCATAGTCGATGGATGCATCAATGCAGAACATCGCTGCTCCGACCGAGCTTGCGGCCTGACGGATACGGTTCTCGTGCACGAAATGCTGGGCCAGCGCCAGTCCACCTTCCGGCGGGCCAAATACCGCGCTCTCGGGCACCCACACATCCTTGATGGTCAGGCGGGGGTGATCAGTGGGCATGTTGAATGTCCACATGTACTCAAGGATCTCGATGCCCGGATCATCTGCCGGCACGAGCAGGCAGGTAATGCCGCGCGCATCGCCATCCTCGCCGCTGGTGCGGGCAAAGCACATCATGTGGCTGGCATGGTGCATGCCGGTGATCCACATTTTCTCGCCATTGATCAGCCAGCCATCCTTGCCGTCTTTCTTATGGCCTACGGCCCGGGTTTCCATATGCGTCGCATCGGAACCGTGGTGTGGTTCGGTCAGACCGAAGGTCGCGCGGAACTTGCCCTCAAGCGCCGCCGTCGCGAGGTGTTTCTGGTCTTCGCGGGCAAAGTCGCGCAGCATCAGGATCTGCGGCATGTTGCCGACAATGGAGTGCTCGTTCTGCAGGTCATTGTGCAGGCCAAGTCCCTTACGGGCGAGATGTTCACGGATGATCGCCATTGCGAGGTTCGACCCGTTCTGGCCACCATATTCCTTGGGTAGGCCGTAGCGCAGGTGTCCCGCCTCATCAGCAAGGCGTCTCGCCTCGCCGAGTAGCGCTTCCCATTCCTTGCGGGGCAGTCCTTGATTCTCGAAATCCGTGCGGGCCCATTCGCGGCGATGGTCGAAGAAACGGATATTGTCGTCCTTCTGCTCCAGCGGCTTGATCTTGTCTTCGATAAACTGATCGAGAACGACCAGATAGTCGGCGATATCCTGCGGAATACTGAAGTCCATTACATCTCTCTCCCTGGCGCACGGCCTTATTCTTTAGGTCACTCTAACCCACGCGGGGGCAGGAGCAATTTATGTCGTAGGGGCAACCTGTTCACCAATTAACTTCCCCGGGATACCGCAAAAATTCTGCCCGCTGAATGCTTGACGAATTATTCAGCGTTTGATAGTCATTGCGCCGAAGGGGAAGACTCCCTTTGTCCACCGCGTTGCACGCACACATCATAACCCCGAACAAAGGCACCCTCCCATGCTCCGTTCTGCAATTCTCGGCGCCGCCGCTATGGCGCTTACCGCTCCCGCTTTCGCCGCAAACTTCGTTTTCGAAACGGCAAAGCCTGTCGCTGAAAAGCATGTCATCGCCGAGAGCGTTGTCTGGACATGCGAAGGCACGACCTGCGTCGGCGACCTCGACCGCAAGAAAGCCTCTGTTCGCATCTGCAAGAAGATCGCCAAAGAAGTTGGCGTCGTTACGGCCCTGCGCAACGAAAATTCCGAACTGACAGCTGACGAAATCGAAGCCTGCAAAGCTTCGGCCAAAAGCTAAGCTCTCATACTTTCGACAATCTCCCCTCGGGCCGCCACGGGATAACCGCGGCGGCCGCTTTTTATGCGCGTCACTCAGCCGGCGGCTCGACCGGCTGCCACAGCTCCACCTTGCGACCGTCAGGATCCATGATCCAAGCAAAGTGGCCATAGGGCTCGTTCAGTGGCTCGCCCTCCATTTCCACGCCCTCCGCCTCAAGGCGAGCAATCATGCCCGGCATGTCGTCGACCATCAGGTTCATCATGAAGTCGCTGTCTGATGGCTTGAAATAGTCGCTGTCGCCCTTGAAAGGCGACCACACGGTCTGCGCACCGCGCGGAAACATGCTGGCCGACGCGGCATGGCTGAACATGCTGCCACCAAACTCCTCGATCTTGATGCCCAGCACCCTTGCATACCAGGCCCGCGTCGCCTCCGCGTCCCTGCAAAGAAAGAACAGCCCTCCCAGGCCAATCACTTTCGCCATGTCCTCACCCTCCTGTTGGCATCCGGCGCACCCTGCCCCATTGTCAGCTAATCGCCAGCCCTTGAGGATGCCATCAATGTCGATTGAAGCAAAACGCACGCCCGACGACCGGTTCGATAATCTGCCGGGCTATGATTTTGCGCCTCACTATATCGACGACCTGCCTGGTTATGAGGGCCTGCGCGTCCATTACATTGACGAAGGCCCGCAGGAGGCTGTGCGCACCTATCTCTGCCTGCATGGCGAACCGTCCTGGGCCTATCTCTATCGCAAGATGATCCCTGTCTTCCTCGACAGTGGCGCGCGCGTCATCGCACCGGACTGGCTCGGCTTCGGCCGCTCAGACAAACCTGTCGACGACAATATCTACACATTCACGTTTCACCGCGAGATGATGCTTGCGCTGATAGAGCGTCTCAACCTGGAGAATGTAACACTTGTCTGCCAGGACTGGGGCGGCCTCCTCGGCCTCACGCTGCCCATGGACATGCCGCAACGCTTTGAGCGCCTCATCGTTATGAACACAACGATCGCCATTGGCCAGTCGCCCAGCGAGGGCTTCGACAATTGGAAAGCCTATATGCGGATCCAACCCGACGTGGATGTCGCCGCCCTGATGAAGCGCGGAACGCCCATTTTGTCCGATGCCGAGGCGGCCGCTTATGACGCTCCCTTTCCGGATGGCACTTACAAGGCTGGCGTGCGTCGTTTCCCCGAACTTGTGATGACGGCGCCCGGCATGGGCGGCGTCGACATTTCAAAGCGCGCGGCCAAATGGTGGGCCAACAAATGGTCCGGCGACAGTTTCATGGCGGTTGGCGCACAAGACCCTGTGCTCGGCACGGGCCCCATGGAACAGCTGCGCAAGACGATTCGTGGCTGCCCTGCCCCCATGATCGTCGCCGATGGCGGCCACTTCGTTCAGGAATGGGGCGAGCCGATCGCACTGGCAGCGCTGAAGCATTTCGGTGAATTCTGATGGAGGCCAGACCGGAAGTCGGTTGCGGCGCAGCCATATTTGACGAGAGCGGACGTCTCCTCCTGATCCAGCGGCTGACCGAGCCGGAAGCTGGCGCCTGGGGACTACCCGGCGGCAAAATCGATTTTGGCGAGCCCGCGCGCGAAACGGCTCGCCGGGAGATCGCTGAAGAGCTTGGAATCGAAATTGAGGTCGGAAAACTCGCATGCATTTCCGAAATCATTGACGCGGGCGACGGGCGCCACTGGGTATCGCCGATATTCTTCGCGCGGCTCGTTTCGGGCGAGCCACGCCTGATGGAGCCTGCCAAACATGGCGGTTTTGGCTGGTACAATCTCGACGCCCTGCCTGCCTCGATTACAACACCTACAAAGGCGCTCGTGAACACACTTTGATGCGCACCTGAAGCCTCGCGCGCGGCCTGAAACCTGCTAAGATTCGGGCATGAGAAAATTGCGAATCCTGCTGATCCGTCTCCTGTTGGCAGATTTGCTTGCCACCTTGCTGTTTTTCGGACTGACGCGTTTCGTCGACCAGACCAGCCAGATTTCAGACGGCGCCGGCGTGGTCTTCTATTCGGGTTCGCCCCGCGAAGCCGCCGCCCGCATCGACAAGGGCATTGCCCTTCTGGAAGCCGGCAAGGTCGACCGACTGGTCATGGTCGGTGGCCACCGACCGCAGGAAGGCATCGTCGGCAGTCAGGAAATGGCCCTCCGTGCGATCCGTAAATCAGGCTATGGTGCACGCATTTCCGCGGATGTTACCTCCCGTGATACGATATCAGGATTGCAGAATCTGGCTGACCAGCCTGGGCTCACAGGGGCACGGCAACTTGTATTTGTCTCCAATTGCATGCACCTTATGCGCGCAAAAACAATCTACCACTCCGTCGCGCAAGGCGGCCCAGTTGCACGTTCAGCGTGTGCAAGATCGAGCCTTAATCCGATGGACATCTGGAAACGCGCACATTATGAAGCGGCGGCCTGGATGCTGTACATCCTGCCACAATCATGGCGCGACAGCATTCTCGATCGCCTGCGTGGCGAGGACATTAACCCCTAAACATATATATTGCATTGGCAGAGATCTTCTTTGGAAAAGCGCATTTTCGGGAGAATTTTATGACAACCCGAAGATTAATATATTAAGTGCAATATTTTATACCGAAAATAAACTTCTGAAAGACAACTCTCCTAAAGTTAGATTTCCACAACTCAACAAGGAGGACGCAAAGTTCCTCCACGGGTTGCGGGCGTTCAACACTAGGAGGTTCACTCATGATCAACAATTGGAAGACCACGGTCGCGCTTGGTGCCATCATCGCATTGTCGGCGTGTAACTCGTCCGGATCAAAACGCTTTGCCAGCGTTGGCACCACCACTCCGCAAGCAGTATCCCCAAAACCAATGCCAACTGAAACGCAGGAACCAGTTACCGGTAACACCGGTGGCACGAATGGAACCAACGGCAACAACGGTGGCACAACTGGTGGCTCTGGCGGCGGTACCACGGGCGGCACAGGCGAAGGCACCATGGCAGGTCCCGCAGGCCCGGCCGGTCCCGCAGGTGAACCCGGCGAGCCGGGCCAGCAGTTCGCCTTCGGCGATGCCGGAATGATCGCAACGGGCGGCCTCGTCGGACCGGACGGTCTGGCTGGCACCGGCCTCTTTGCCAATCTCGGCGACCCATCGACGACAATGCCAGTTGGTTCCGACACATCCAACGGAATGGGGTCGGTTTTCGCTTCCCTTGAAGAGGGAACGAATATGGCGATGAACGATGCCGACCAGACCGGCACGCTGTCCCCCGCAGTTGCCCCCGTTACGCAAACGATAGGCAATGTAGGCGATACCCTGACTGCATTCGGCTCCACGGGTGAACCGCTGGTTGATGGCTTGACGTCATCCGTCGCTCCGATCCTTACCGCCAGTGTCGGTCAGGCAACCGCTGCGGGCGATACGTCGGAAACCTCGGCGCTCGGCCTGAGCGTTCTTTCTCCAGAGCAGACCAGCGGAACACTGGGTGAAATCGGTGTCGCCAGCAATGACACGCTGCTGAACGTCGACCTGGCGACATCAACCGATACCGGGCTCGCCATCGGCGACGTTGCCAGTGTCGATCTCGGGCCGGTCACGGACGGCCTTAACGGTCTGAATGACCTGAACGACACCTCAGGCTCTACTGCCTCATCCCCTCTGGGCTTGAGTGTTCTTTCCGAAGAGCAGAACAGCGGAACGCTGGCTGAAGTCGGTGTGGCCAGCAATGACACGCTGCTGAACGTCGACCTGGCGACATCAACCGATACCGGGCTCACCGTCGGCGATGTTGCCACTGTCGATCTTGGCCCGGTAACCGCAGCCTTGGATGATACCATTGGCGAAACCCTGCCGACAGACACCTCGACGGACACACCCGTCACATCGGCAGTCACCGGTCTATTCGGCGGCCTTGGGCTGCAATAAACAGCCCGCCCCACCAACACTCCCCTAGATAGAAGAGGCAATGATGAAGCATCGTATCCGAGCAGTAAAACCATGGCTACTTGGTGCGATGCTTCTTTCTTCTTCAGGTCAGGTTCACGCGGAAGATCCGGCGTCGGCACTCGACGACCGGCTCGACCCGGGTCGCGAAACGGACGGCCCGACCATTCCAAGCGTCGCGCCTGATGTTGCACACGCTGTAACAAGCGTTTCTGCCGCACCGGATGGAACGACGCCGATAACGGGCATCCAGTTCAAGGGCGCCGAGGTGCCCGGCGTCGTCGCGAAGGCAACCGAGGCCTTTCTCGGCCAGCCCGCCAACACTGAAACACTCAAGCAACTGGCCGCCGCCATGACGGCCGCCTATTCGAAATCCGACGTGGCGCTGTTCACGATCGCCATTCCCCAACAGGATCTGTCCGACGGCATTGTCGATGTCTTTATCGCGGAAGGTCGGGTTGCCGACATCGTCGCCGTCCGCTCTGGCGAACAGATCGTGGCGCCGCGCCTGCGCGGCTATCTCGAGCCCATTCTCGAAGAGACACCGGCAACACGCGCAACATACGAACGGGGCGTTTCCCTTGCGCGCCGGGCCGAAGGCACCAAGGTCACACCGCGCCTGAAGATGGCGACGGAGCCAGGCGCCATCAATCTTCTCCTGGATGTCGAGGAAAAGAAAAACGGTTTCGCCGTTGGTTATGACAGCAGGGAGTCGCGCATCGTCGATTCCGGACGCCTCAGCGCCAGCGCATTCGGATACAGCCTCTTGCGCGAAGGCGACGTCCTGCGTGGCCGGCTCGCCGCGACACCGGATGGGGAACAGTCGCAGACCGCCAGCCTGCAATACGGCACGCCGATAGGGGCCGATGGGCTCAAGCTTGATGTTGCCGCCGTCTACCAGGCCACCAATCCCTCATCCGTTCCGATCGATGGCACCGCGACCTTCTTCTCGGCCGGTCTGAGCTATCCGGTTCTCCTGGATTTCCACCGTGAAATCGCGCTCTCCGCCGTTATAGATCATACCGAGAGCCGCAACAGCGCGCTTGGCTCGGTCTTCGCCAATGAGCGGGTCGCCGCCGCACGCCTTGGTGTTCGCGCCGGACTCATTCAGAAAAATCGCTCGATCAATGGCAGCCTGACCTATTCTCGTGGCCTGGATCCGGACAATGCCGAATCCGCGGTCGTGGGCGCCGAGACCGGCTTCAACAAGATCAACGCCACGGCAGGCGTCGTTCAGAAACTATCCAAGAACCTCTTCCTCCGCCTGCGCACCTCCGGGCAATGGACGGAGGACATACTGCCAGCCAACGAGCGGCTCATGTATGGCGGCACGGACTACGGGCGCGGCTTCGACAACGGGCTCATTAGTTTTGACAAGGGCTATAAGGCCGCTATCGAGCCCGCTTGGCGCCCGATCTCCTCAGGCAATTTCGCCAAGAGCGAACTCTACCTTTTCGCTGATTATGCCGAAGGCCGCCTCAGTCTCACTCCATCCATAGCCCGTGACTTCAATCTCGGATCCGCAGGAATCGGGGCCCGACTCGGATATAAGGACTTCGCGACCCTCGGTCTGGAATATGCCGAGCCCTGGGATGTTCCTGTCACCGGCTTCAAGGACGACTCGGTTGTAACGGTCAGTTGGGCGTTCAAATATCAGCCCTGAAATGAGACACGTTAACCGGCCAGGGGATCAAATTCGCCTCTCGTTTTAGGGCAGAATGAACGAGTTGCAGTTATGTTAGCGCTATAAGTGTTTCAAAACCTCCTGCGGGCAGGCATGAATGTTGCAGATTTTTGGTACGGGCTAAAACCGGCCCAATCAATTTTGCCACAGAGCCGAAGTCAAAGTCCGAGGAAACAATGAGCGATCAAGTAGCAATTCTCGCCGAGCTGGGCGTACGCCCGAAATCTCTCCGCAAGAACTGGAAAGAGGCGCGACTGTACGAAACATCACTCGCCAATGCTGAGGCGCGCGTCGCCACGGGTGGTGCCCTCGTCGTTGAAACAGGCCAGCACACCGGTCGCTCGGCCAAGGACAAGTTCACGGTTCGCGACGCCACGACCGAAAAGACCGTGTGGTGGGACAATAACGCCTCCATGACGCCAGAGCATTTCGATGTGCTCCTCGAAGATTTCAAAACCCACCTCGCGGGTCAGGACATCTTCGCCCAGGAACTGTTCGGCGGCGCCGATCTTGACCATCGCCTGCCCGTCACGGTTATCAACGAACTCGCTTGGCATTCGCTCTTTATCCGCCACCTGCTCCGTGTGCCGACTGATGCAGAGTATGCGAACTTCAAGTCCGAATTCACGATCATCAACTGCCCGACCTTCCGCGCCGATCCGGCGCGCCACGGCACCCGGTCCGAAACGGTGATCGCCGTGAACTTTGCCAGGCGCATGGTTCTCATTGGCGGCACATCCTATGCGGGCGAAACCAAGAAGTCGGTCTTCACGGCCCTCAACTATTACCTGCCAACGCAAGGCGTCATGCCGATGCACTGCTCGGTCAACACATCCGACAAGGATGATGCGGCCATCTTCTTCGGCCTTTCCGGCACCGGCAAGACGACGCTCTCGGCAGATGCCTCGCGCATCCTGATTGGCGACGACGAGCATGGCTGGTCCGAGAACGGTCTCTTCAACTTCGAAGGCGGCTGCTACGCCAAGATGATCAAGCTGTCGGCTGAAGCCGAGCCCGAAATCTTCGCAACGACAAAGCAGTGGGGCACTGTCCTCGAAAACGTCGTGATGGATCCCGACACACGCGAGCTTGATCTTGACGATGCCACGCTGGCTGAAAACTCGCGCGGCGCCTACCCGATTTCAGCCATTCCGAACGCGTCGGAATCAGGCCGTTGCGGCCAGCCGAAAAACCTCATCATGCTGACGGCTGATGCTTTTGGCGTAATGCCGCCGATCGCCAAGCTGACACCGGCCCAGGCCATGTATCACTTTCTCTCCGGTTACACCGCCAAGGTTGCCGGCACAGAGAAAGGCGTGACCGAACCAACCGCCACGTTCTCCACCTGCTTCGGTGGCCCCTTCATGCCGCGTCACCCGTCCGAATATGGCAACCTGCTGCGCGATCTGATCGGCAAGTATGACGTCGACTGCTGGCTGGTTTCCACCGGCTGGACAGGCGGCCCCTATGGCCAGGGCAACCGTATGCCGATCAAGGCAACGCGCGCCCTGCTCAATGCGGCGCTCGATGGTTCGCTGAACAATGTGAAGTTCCGCAAAGACGACACGTTCGGCTTCATGGTGCCTGAGGCTGTGCCGGGTGTGGATACGAAAATCCTCAATCCGCGTTCGACCTGGGCCGATACGGCCGCCTATGACAAGCAGGCCGCCAAGCTGGCCGACATGTTCGTGGCAAACTTTGCCAAGTTCGAACCCTATGTGGATGAAACTGTCCGGGCCAGCGCTCCCAAGGCGAAAACGCCTGCCTGACACTGCGATTTCCTGACGCTGACGTTAAGGGAAGGCTGGCGCCAGCGGCGTCAGCCCGTTACTGTGCGCCGCAACGTCACAATACCACTGCAAAAATCCCCGGAGGAATAGCATATGCGTGAAGCCGTAATCGTTTCGACAGCCCGCACGGGCATGGCCAAGACCGGCCGTGGCTCGCTCAATGACACCCACGGCATCACCATGGCCGGCCATGCCATCAAGCACGCCCTTGAGCGCGCTGGCGTCGAGGCCGCCGCCGTTGAGGACGTGTTCCTCGGCTCCGCCCAGCCCGAAGGCGCAACCGGCCACAACGTTGCCCGCAACGCGGCGCTCTGGGCAGGCTGCCCATCCACGACGTCCGGCGCCACGATCAACCGTTTCTGCTCGTCGGGCCTTCAGGCCATCGCCAACGCCTCGCACACGATCATCAATGAAGGCGCATCCGTCACGGTCGGCGGCGGCGTGGAAAGCCTCTCGCTGGTGTCCCGCTCGGGCCACATGAACCTCTTCCGCTACACCGAAGAAGAGCTGATGAAAAAATGGCCAGCCATCTGGATGTCCATGATCGAAACCGCCGAGATCGTTGCAGACCGCTACAGTGTCAGCCGCGAATCCCAGGACATGTACTCCGCTGAAAGCCAGCGCCGTACCGCTGAATTCCAGAAAAAAGGCTACATGGCCGAAGAGATCGCACCGCTGAAAACGCGGATGAAACTCTTCAACAAGGAAACAGGCGAAGAGTCCTACCAGGACGTCGTCTGCGACAAGGACGAGTGCAACCGCCCCGGCACGACCTATGAAACGCTCGCTGGCCTGAAGCCTGTCTTCTCCGGCGGCATGGTCGTCAAGGAAGGCAAGTACGTCACCGCCGGTAACGCATCACAGCTGTCCGATGGCGCTGCAGCTGTCGTCGTCATGGAAGCCAAGGAAGCCGCCAAGCGCGGTATCGAGCCACTCGGCCGTTTCGCCGGCTTCAATGTTGCCGGTTGCGATCCCGACGAAATGGGCATCGGCCCTGTCTTCGCCATCCCGCGCCTGCTTGAGCGTCATGGCCTGACGGTCGATGATATCGATCTCTGGGAACTGAACGAAGCCTTCGCCTCGCAGTGCCTCTACAGCCGCGACCGCCTCGGCATTGATCCCGAGAAATACAACGTCAACGGCGGCTCGATCTCGATCGGCCACCCATTCGGCATGACCGGCGCACGCTGCACCGGCTCCATCCTCCTCGAAGGCAAGCGCCGCGGCGCCAAGTGGGGCGTTGTCTCCATGTGTATCGGTGGCGGCATGGGCGCAGCTGGTCTCTTCGAGATCTACAGCTAAGCTCTCTTCTTCAGCCGCTAATGCGGCAATGGAATGCCCTGGTCCTCACGGACCGGGGCATTTTTTTGCCCGACCGCGTGGATACAAATTAATGTATCTAATGTGACTATTTTACAAATCCGTCACACAAGTGAGATGCAACCGTCACGAAACCAACCTAAAGCCCACGCTCAGCATCCAGACAAGGGCGTAAAATGGGCAAGTTCAACATGTGTTGCGGCGCCTCGGCGCTCGGTCTGACAGCTTTATGTGCGGCGCTGCCCGCCTCGGCTGAAGCGCCATGGGACCTCAAACTCTCCGGCCGCATCCTCTACGACTATACAAAGGCTGATGCCGACACGGCTGACTTTGAAATAGACGGCACCGAATTGCGGAGCGCCCGCCTCGCCGTTTCGGGCAAGACAGACATCATCAGTTTCAAGGTCGAACTTGAAACCGACGAAGGCGGCGAAATCATCGCAACCGATGCCTATGCCGACTTCGCCCCAAAAGGCACGTCCTGGAAAATCCGCGTTGGCCAGTTCAAGACACCGAACTCGCTGGAAGAACAGACATCCGGCCGCTTCACGACCTTTGCGGAGCGCGCCGAATTTACCGATGCTTTCGAGTTCGATCGCCGCGTCGGCATCGCTGCTCACACGAAAGGCAAGGACTGGACCTTCATGGCCGGTGCTTTTGGCGGCGATCTCAATGACACGCCGTCCGAGGAAGGCCTCGCTCTTGCGGCGCGCGGCACCTACACGCCCGTTCACACAGACGCCATGCTCGTCCACCTTGGCGCCTCGGTGCGCTATCGCGAGATTGGCGACAGGCAATCAAGGCTGCGCTACCGCCAGCGCCCGTTCGCCCACCTGCCCGGCCGGATGATATCGACTGGCTCCGTTGCCGAAAGCGACACGCTGGTCGGGCTGGAGGGCGCTGTGCTGCGCGGGCCATTCTGGGCCAGCCTGGAATATGCCGATGTCCGGTCAGACCTCGCCGCTGGCGGCACCGGCAACTTCACCGGCAGCGGCTTCGAAACAGGCTATTTCTTCGGCGGCGAGCGCACCTACAAGGAGGGCAAGTTCGACCGCCCGAAAGTGAACCATCCTGTCACCGAACGCGGCCTCGGTGCCCTTTCCATATCAGCGGCCTATGACACGCTGGACCTGACAGATGCCGGCGTTGATGGCGGCGCGATGAGCACGGCCCTTATCGGCCTCTCATGGTATCCGACCTCCAAGACCCGCGTTGGCCTCAGCATCTTCCAGTCCGACGCCAATCTCGGCACGTCCACCTCTGGCCTCGATCCCGCCTTCGCAGATGCCGTCCGCGCTGGCGTGACTGACGACATGGTCACCGGCGCGACCCTCCGTCTCCAAGCCGACTTCTAGGCAAATCAAAGGCCCCGGCTTTGCAGCCGGAGCCTTCTTTATATTGCGTTTTCCGCTAGCCTAGAAGCGAACCGTCAGGGTCGCCTGGAAAGTCCGCGGGTTGAGTGGGCGGAAGAAAGCAGAACCGGCAAAAACAAACGCGGTCGGCACTTCTTCATCGAGCAGGTTGTCCACGTTGAACCGCAAGCTGACATTTTCCGGAATACCAAAGTCATTCGGCCCGCCAAGGTCAAGATACGCACTCAAAAGGGTGAACGCTTCCATGTCATAACGGTCGTTGAACTGCGCATAGCGCTTGCCCGTATACTTTCCGGAGACATTAGCCACCAACCACTCGGTGGGCTCATAGGTGATACCCCCTGTTGCCAGCCACTCGGGACTATCGGGGAGGCCATTTCCGGACAAATAGTCGACCGTAGGATCGAGCGCACCCTCGCCGTCTACATTCGTATCGTCTTTAACCTCGGTCTTGTTGTAAGTCAGGTTTCCGTCGAAGTAGAGCTTTCCGCCAAAGACGTCCGGCTTGTAAACACCCGAAAGTTCAAAGCCATAGGCATCTGTCTTGCCTGCACTGATGTAGTAAGCCTCAGGTTGTGCCGTTGCCGGATTGATAACGCTTCCTGCCACCAGGCGGTTGTCAAAAGACGTGTAGAACAGCGCAGCCGAACCATAGAATTGTGGACGGTTTGTCCGGAAGCCTAACTCATAGTTTTCAGATTCCTCACCTTCCGGTGCCGGTAGCGGATCGGTTGTCGGATCCGTCGCAGCAATGGAGAAGATATCGTCCGCACCGCGTGGCAGGGCATAGTTTTGCGAGTAGGAGGCAAAGACCTGATCGGTCCCGTTCAGGTCATAAACGCCACCCACCATAGGGAGGAAGTTGTTCTCATAAGTCTCGCCGACACTCTGTGGCCCATAGCCGGGCAGGAATGCACCCGTACCTTCCTCAATGCGATAATAGTCATCATAGTCCCGGTAGCCATCAAGCGAATAGTCAACGCTGAGACTCTTGACGCCAATCTCGAGATTCAGCCGATCGTCCATAAGACTGACGGTATCTTTCAGGTAAAGCTGCAGAGTGTCTCGTACAGATGTATAGTTGCGGCGGTAGTAGACGGTCTCGTCATAGATAACGTCGCCATCAGCGGAACCATTGGTCTTGTTCAGGCGGGCCTGTGCACGAGTGTAGTCTTCATCCTCAACCCAGAAACCGGCCTCAACCTTGTGGTTCGCAGCCTGCCATTCAATGCCACCGACAAAGCCCTTGCGCGTTCCGCCAACGCCGGACAGCCCGTACTGGACGCCGCGCGGATAGACGACATCAAGCCCAACAGCACTCTGGCCAAGGAAGCGTGCCAGCGCACTACTAGTGCCTCTGGCGATACGCCATAGCCGTCCTTGTCTTCCTGGTAAGCTGTCGCCTTCAGCATCAGGTTTGGCGTTATGTCAGTCTGGAAGTTCAGCGAGTAGAGCGAGTCATCGCGGACGTTGATGCGGTCTTCATAATAGTTCGTGCACGTTCCACCCGTGAATATCGGCGTGAAGTCGGCATCAGTGATTGAGCCATCGCCATTGAAGTCATAAACACCGGGTGTTGCTGCGATACACCCGGTTTCCGGAATAGCCGCCGCATACCCATAATAATAATCGTTCTCGAACGTAGATTCTGGGGCCGACGGCGAGTCATAATCATTGAAGTCGTTATGCACATAACCGAACTTGATGAACGTATCGGCATCAAACTCATACTTGATCTTGCCCTCGATATGCTCGCGGTCGATCGTGCCGGGGCCGCGCCACAGGTCGCTGTCCGTCTTTGAACGGCTGATATAGGCGGACAGGCCATTGATATTGCCGGTCTCAAGCTTGATGAAACTGCGTTCAAGATTGTCGTCGCCCATCGTGTAGGACAGCATGCCACCGGGCGTGTCTGACGTATCCACCGTATTGTAGGAAACGATCGGGCCAAGCGAGGCATAGCTCGGCAGGGACACATCGCCTGCACCCGGCGATGCAACGACCGAGCCGAGGTTTTCATTGTCCACATAACGGAAGATCGGGCTGCCGCCGAACGCATCCGAACGGCCCATCGGGACGCCATCCAGAACAAAGCCGATCTGCTGCAGGTTAAAAGCGCGAACCGTCACCGAGTTGCCGAATTCATAAAGGCCGAGGGCACCGTCAGTCTGCACATTAAACCCCGGCAGGGATTCGAGCATTTTCAGGCCTGAAATGCCGCCCGGCGCGGAAAGCAGTTCATCCCGCGTGACCGCGACGGTATTGGTGGCTTCGTCTTGGCCAATGGCCGTATCAGCGGTCGAAACGCGATGCCCCTGCACCACAACAGTCTCTTGGCGCGCTTCGCTTTCGCCCCCGGCCTCCTGTGCATTCGCCGATGTGACCAGGCTGGCAGCGCCCAATAGCACACAGGCCGCCAGCGAAACGCGCCGTCTCTGTCGCAAACTGACTAATCTCATAGATACTCTCCCGCTTTCATCCGTCGTTGGATGTCATCAGGATTGGTCTGCTGGTCGATCCAATGAACCTTAAAAGGGTGAGAGGACATCACTTTAAAGCAATTGATCGCTTTTGATGCACTTGTGCGCTCGACCGATTAATCCGCACCCACGGCACGTATGACGCTTCCTCAGGGTAACTCCGCCGCCGTCAGAGTTTACGAAAACTCATCATCTCAATCAGTTGTTGATGTTACCGTCGGACACTAGATCACGGCCCAATACCGTAACAGCCATCACAACAGGGCGCACAATTCCATCATGTCTTTGGCTGTGCAGAACCCACCTGTCCCCGCCCGGAGGGCTCCATCCATGTTTCGACAGATCATCCTCGCTGCTGCAGTGCTGGTGCTCGCCGCCTGCTCACCTGACAAGGCCGCCGCACCGGAAGAGGCCGCGACCAGTTTCATCACGGCAAACGTCCCCCCGCCCGCCACGGCAACCGACACCAAGGGCGATGGCGTCCTGCGCGATGCCGACAACCGCCCCTATGGCTATGCCCTGCTCGGCGAGAAATTCCCTGAATTCACGGCCACGATGGCCGACGGCCAGGCGTTCGATTCTGCCGTTCTCAACCGTTGGATGGTGATTGATATCTGGGGCATCTGGTGCGGCGACTGCATGCGCGATGCGCCCTATGTGGCCGCGCTCGCGACCGCAATCGAGCAGGATCCGGACCTCTATTTCCTGTCCATCCATGTCCCGGCGAACGCCAGCCGCACCACCCCTGAGGAACTTTACGGCAAGTACGGCTCGGTCGAGGCCTATTTCACTGAGAAAGGCTACAGCTATCCCACCGTGCTCGACACGGACATGAGCATCCGCGAAAAGCTGAAAATCAGCTGGACGCCCAGCTACCTGCTGATCTCGCCGGACGGCGTCATTCGCGCCTTCCGCACGGACCTGTCCGTGGCTGGCGGCGAGCCGGTGAAAGACTTCCTGAAGGATGTCGCCCGCGTGAAATCGGAAGTGCGCAAGGCCGAGTTTGGCGGCGCGCCCCTGCCCGCTGGCATCGGCCCCGACGGCACGATGGGCCTGAAAGGCCCCACGCCTTTCACCCTCGACGCCATGAAAGCCGCCTTCCCTGGTCATGAGATCCTCACGGACCGCGCATACGTCGGCGAACAAGCCTACCCGGTCTTCCTGATCCAGACTCTCCCGGCAGATCGCCAGGCAGGTCATCTCGTCTATGTGGTCGAGCCTGACTGGACGCTCGGCAATGTCGGCTCCGTCGTGACCCGCAATACCGACGTCGCCGGACCGGACGGCGGCAAGGTGGGCCAGATGAAGCTGAAGGCGCTAAGCCCCGAGGCGCGCAGCCTCTGTAAATTCGAAACCGACGCCGTGGACGCCCTGTTCGTCTGCCCTGACAGCGCCGAAAACCCTCGCTTCATCCGCGCTTTCGGTGCCGGCGGTGATTTCGACGGCAAACTCAGCGATGCGGCGCCTGATTACCAGGAAGAAGCGGTGCTTCTGGAAATGAAATACCTGCCCCCAGCCCCTGCCGATGACCAGTAAGGCCTGCCTGTCTTCCCGACTCCCGCGTCCCAAACTGCCCGAATAAACCACATTTCATGCGGAACCGGGGAAGCACAGTTTGAATGTTCGCCTATCAGCCGCTATTGGGTAGACTTGATCCAGGACAGATCGGGAAAGGCTACGCACAATGCTGCATCCTTCGACAAAACGGCTGATCGACAAGCTGAGCGAAATGACGCGCAAGCAGCGCGTTGCCTGGTCCGAGGGCGAAGACGGCACGATCACCCATGACACCGAGGGCTACCGCGTTGTCCTCACGCCAGAGCCGCATGCCGTATTGCTCACGGACGCGCTCGGCAAGGAAATCGAGTCCTGCATGCCGGAAGAATTTGTCGACGAGCTGGATGCAGACGGCCGCCCCTATGCCAGCTTCGTAGCGGAGCTGTATCGCGAGGCACACCGGCACGCGCGCGGCGCCGAAAAGGCCATCAACACGGTCCTCAAAGGCCTGGAAAGCATCGACGCCGAGCCTGAGGGAGTCCCCGAGCCTGCGCTTGATCCTGCTGAACTGGTGGAAGATCCGGGCGACGATACAGATGCGTTCCCGGAAGCCTATCCGGAACTCGAAGGCCAGAACGACATGGCCCGCGCCGTCGCCAGCATGGCCGATGAAGTCAATGGCGGCGTCCGGACACCCGAGCCAGAAGCTGAGTCCGCACCTGAGATTGAGCCTGAGCCGACACCGGAAATCCCCTCCGCCCCCGAAACCGTCGCCACAGTCGACCCGGAAAGCGACATCGAAGCCGCCGGGGATACGCCCGAAGAGGCCACACCGGACGCTGCGGAGGCGTTCGAATACGCGCCAGCCTTCGCCACAGCGCCGGAACCAGCCTCCGCGCCCGTCGAGCCCGAAACGCCCCTCTGGCCGGAAGATGACAATAATCCCGAGATAGAGACAGCACCCGAACCAGTCCTGTCCGAACCGGAACCTGAGCCTGAGCCCGAGACCGAGCCTGAACCATCCGTCGTGCCAACAGCCACCATGGCCTCTCCTTTCGGTCGCGGCTATTTCGGATCGGGCACAGGCGGCCTCTCGCAATACATGTCGCCCGAGCCATCGGCAGAAGAACCCGCCCCCGCGCCAGAGCCTGCCCCACAGGCAGACGAGCCCCTCGCGCCCGAGGTCGAATATGCCGCTGATGTTTCGCCAGCCGCCCCTGAAATCGACCTGCCCGATGACGCGCCGTTGACCGCTGAAGTGCCCGCCGCACAGCCGGAACCCCAGCGCTTCAGCTTGTCAGGCATGTCCTCCGGCTTTGGCCTCGGCTCTGCCGGCCGCACAGGGAACCCGCAACAGGAGTCCTCCACCGCGTCCGGCTCGCCGGCCATGGACAGCCCGCGCATGGTCATCGACGGCACGGTTGACCTGCCCGATGATATAGACCTGTCGGAATTCAACGCGGGGCCAGACACACCCGCCTATACCGACCCGGTCACGGAAGCCGAGTCCGCGCCCTTCACATTCAGCGATCAGGCCGAGACACCGCCGGAACCAGCCGAGCCTTCCCGTCCTGAAGAAGCCGCCTTCGAAGTGCCCGCCAAAACGGTCGAGCCAGGCACATCTGAGCCGGAGCCGGAAGAAGCACCTCCTCCGCCCAAGCCGCCGACGCGCTTCAATCCCTGGAACTGAACGCCGCCGCGTCGCCCGGCACCCGAGAAAAACTTACCTCTCGTTGTAGCAGAGCCGCCTTCATGTTGCGGCGCAGCAACACGCGGTGACCGATGGACACAAAACCATCAAAACCGCGACACATATCATTCTCGGAACGGACAAACCGTGAGACATCCAAAGGCATAAAATCCCGCGCCAAGACGGGCTGTCTTCCATGCCACTCAGGATGCCTTCCATGACATACAGACCTGCCCTCCGCTCGCTCCTTCTCGGCTCGAGCCTCTTGATCGCGATAACCCTGCCCGCCATCGCACAGGAAACTGACGCTGAAGCCCGCCTTCCCTCCGTCACCGTGACGGCCCAGAAAGTCGAAGAGAATATCCAGGACGTGCCGATCTCGATCACCACGATCGCCGACGAAAAGCTCGATGTCCTCAAGTCCTCCGGCGCCGACGTCCGCTTCCTCTCGGCCCGCGTGCCCAGCGTCATCGCCGAAAGCTCGTTCGGCCGCGCCTTCCCGCGTTTCTATATCCGCGGCATCGGCAACACAGACTTTGATCTGAACGCCTCCCAGCCTGTCTCCCTCGTCTATGACGATGTCCCCTATGAAAGCCCCATCCTGAAAGGCTTCCCCGTCTTCGACCTCGACAGTATCGAAGTCCTGCGCGGCCCTCAGGGCACGCTCTTTGGCCGCAACACACCCGGCGGCATCATCAAGTTCGACTCCGCCAAGCCGACCAATGAATTCGAAGGTTATGGCCGCGTCTCCTACGGCAATTACAATACGCGCGACCTTGAAGGCGCCGTGAACCTCCCCGTCTTCACGGATGAGCTGGCCGTGCGCCTCTCCGGCCTCTACCAGGAACGCGATCCCTACGTGGACAACGCCTATACCGGCGAAAAAGACCGCTACGAAGGTTTCAAGGAACTCGCCGGTCGCGCCCAGATCCTGTTCACGCCAAGCGGCACCGATTTCTCCGCTCTTCTCAACGTCCATGGCCGCTCCAATGATGGTGACGCCCGCCTCTTCCGCGCGAATATCATTGATGTCGGCTCCAACGGCGTTGGTTCGAACTTCGACCGCGATACGGTCTATTTCGACGGCGACAACTTCCTGACGCAGGACAGCCATGGCGTCACGCTGAAGCTTGAAAAAGGCCTCACCGACGCGATCAAGGTCACCTATGTCTTCGGCAATGAACAGGCGACCATCGAAAGCCGCGGCGACATTGACGGCGGCTTCGGCGCAGCCTTCCTCGGCGCAGGCAATTTCGGCCCGGGTTTCATCCCGTTCGCCTCGGAAAGCTCCGGCGCCGTTGATGCCCTGCACCAGACAACCAACGAGCTTCGCTTCGCTTTTGACGATGGTGGCCCGCTCCGCGCACAGGCCGGCGTCTTCGTCTTTGACGAAAAGGTGGCGATCACCTCGAAAAGCTTCGACACGCTTTCGCCCGGACGCCCGGTCAACGGCATCGCGACCCGCCAGAACCAGACCGACAGCACCGGCATCTTTGCCTCGCTCGCTTATGACGTCACCGACAGATTCGCCCTCTCCGGCGGTGCGCGCTGGACCGATGAATCCAAGGACTTCGTCGTCGAACGCACGCTTGGCCCTTTCGGCTCCGGCACGTTCGGTCCCGTAGCTGGCTCGGTCTCTGACGATCAGGTCAGCTGGGACATCTCGGCCACCTATCAGGCAACGGACGACCTGAACGTCTACGCGCGCGTCGCCAAGGGCTTCCGTGGCCCCTCCACGCAAGGCCGCCTCGTCTTCGCAAATGATGTCTCCAGCGCCGACACCGAAACCGTTCTCTCCTACGAGACCGGCATAAAGTCGGAACTGTTCGATAATCGCGTCCGCCTCAATGCCGATGTCTTCTTCTACGAGTTCAACGACCAGCAGCTGACAATCGTCGGTGGCTTGAACAATACGGTCGCCCTCTTCAATGCCGACAAGAGCGAGGGTTACGGTTTCGAAGCCGACGTTGAAGCCGCACCAATCGACAACCTCTTCCTCACGGCGGGGCTTTCCTACAACAAAACCGAGTTCAAGGATGATGTCCTCCTTGCGCCCGGCTGTGGTGGCGGATGCACCATGCTCGACCCGGCCGTCTATGCCGCAGATGGCGTGACGCTGCTCGGCTACAATATCTCCGGCAATTCCTTCCCGAATGCGCCGGAATGGATCGCCAACGCGACGGCCCGTTACGCCATTCCGCTCGCGACCGGCGAGCTCTATGGCTACACCGACTGGGCCTACAAGGGCGACACGAACTTCTTCCTCTATGAGAGCGCAGAGTTCGGCCAGGACGGCTATTGGGAAGGTGGCCTGAAACTCGGCTACAAGGCCGATGCCGGCTATGACGTCTCCGCCTTCGTGCGTAACATCACGGACGAGGAAGCGCTGGAAGGCGCCATCGACTTCAACAACCTGACCGGCTTCGTCAACGAGCCGCGCACCTATGGCGTCCAGCTCCGCTGGGACTTCTAGGCGTCAGCATAAGCCGAACAGGAAAAGCCGGGCCACTCATGTGCGCCCGGCTTTTTCGTTCAGGCCTCGGCGATCAGGTCCGGATGATTGTTTCGCACATTGCCCACCTCCGGCCCGACCGGCCAGGCCTGCATGTCTTCCGCCGGAAAGGATTCAAATAGATGTGACGGATCACCCGCGTCAGGGTCGAGCCAGAGCGAATAATCCTCCGGCGCCACAATCACCGGCATGCGCGTATGCAGCCCGGCCATCAGGTCATTCGGCTTCGTCGTCAGGATCGTGAAGCTGTGGATCTCGGACCCGTCAATCAGCGCCGAGTCCCAAAGCCCTGCCACGCAGAACCAGCGCCTGTTGCGCAGGCTGATCGCGAACGGCGTCTTCGCGCCCTTGGCGCCCGTCCACTCGTAGAAACCGGACACAGGCACGAGGCAGCGATGATGCCGGTACGCGCCGCGAAACACCGGCTTTTCCGCCGCTGTTTCCGCCTGCGCATTGAACGTCGTAAACTTCATCTCCGACAGCGGCTTGGTCCACCAGGACGGCACCAGCCCCCAGCGCGCTGGCGCCAGCTCGCGGTGCATCCCATGTTCGGCCCGGCGCACGATCGGCTGGATCGTTGTCGGCGCAGCATTGTAAGTCGCCTCAGGCGGCTCAACATCCTCGTAGGGGATAATGCTCAGTGCCGCATGATATTCGGCCCAGGTCACGTCATGCCTGAAATAGCGTCCGCACATGCTTGCCTCTCCCCTTCCGGTAACACACGTCCCGGATACCAGAATTCGGCCGCCTTGCGCGAACCGATTACAGGCTGGAGACGTCGGTCACCTTATAGGTCAGCGGCTCTTCGCCAAAGCTCGCCACGGTCACGTATTCGCCTTCCTTGAAAACATGCTCGCCAAGGCGGTAGCCCGCCTCATCATCGCCTTCATCATCTTCGTCATAATGGAAAAACCAGCGATCCCCGCAATGCGTCAGCCGCCCATCGGCATGTTCATCATCCACTGGCGAGAAGCGCACAACGCGGCAAGCCTTGCGATTTTCCCGCCACGCTTCAACATCAAGATGCGCGTCAGGCGTCAGCGGCGCAACGAGCGTATAGCCCCGCGCCGGGTCGCCAGCTGGCAGGCCCGGATTACGGGCCAATTGTAGTGTGATGCGGCTAAGGGTCATTACAATCTCCATGAACTCAGAATGTGGAAAGTCTCAGCGCGCCAGGGCCAGCGCCGGGGCATCCTTTGCCGACAGCAGGTGCCGCGTCGTGCCGCCGAACAGGCGTTCGCCCAGCCGAGAGTGCCCATAGGCCCCCGCCACGATCATTGACGCGCCGCTGCCCTTGGCCAGCGCCAGAAGGCCACCAGCGACATCGCCCTCGATGCCAGCAACCTTTACGCTCACACCATGGCGCTTCAGCCAGTCTTCCAGTGTACCCGGCTCAGCCACCGGGCGTGCTGCATCGCGCTCCAGGTCCTTCGGCGCCTGCGCAATGATCACGTCGCCAAAAGCGCGGATCAGCGGCAGGTGAAACCGCACAGCCCGCGAAGCACCATTGCTGCCATCCCAGGCAATGATCACCGGCCCGGTCGGAATATTGTCCGTACCCGCAAGAACCAGCGGAAGCCGCGCTTCCATCATCACATGCTCGAACGCCATATAGAGCGGCGCGGAAGTTGTGGCCGCCGAGCGCGGAAACACGACCGCATCAGCCAGCGTGGCGGCATTCGCGCTGGCGCGTTCCACCGTGTTCACTTCATGGAAGAAGTCGCAGTCCAGCCCGTGCGCGCCGGTACTGGTCGCATCATGGAAGACCGTCTTGGCGATCTTCGTCATCTTTGCCTGCATGTCGATCACGCTCTGCGTCGCGGCAGGCGAGACGGTCGCCATTTCCGGCGAGGTCGACACCATCAGCACCGCCATTGGATCAGGCAGCGCGAACAGGCCGGTAACGGGCGTGTTCAGGCGCCGCGCAATCTCTATTGCGGCAAGTGTGGTCTGGCGATCTTCGGCTTCAGTACCCTGTAATACGGCAACAACTGACATGGCGCATATACCTCCTGGCGGATTGCTCCTGAGAGATAATGTACCATCCGGGCACCGTTCCGCGAACTACGCAGAAACCCCTAGCGGGCAGCGGCAATCCGTTCGCGTGCAATTCGGTCCGCAACCTGATTGGTAGGCTTTTCGCCTGACAGCGCCTCGTCCAGCACGTCGCCCAGCGTCTCGACGAGCTTGGCCAGTTTAGCGTCCACCCATTCGCGCGAGTAATTGCCGGAAATCTCGGCGGCCACATTGATGATGCCGCCGCCATTGATCACATAGTCCGGCGCATAGAGAATGCCCTTGCGCCGCAACAGCTCACCCATCTCCGGCATGACCAGCTGGTTGTTTGCGCCCCCGGCAATCGCCTTCACCTTGAAGCGGCCGAGCGTCTGCTCATTGATGATCGCGCCCAGCGCGCAGGGCGAGAAGATATCCGCCTCGACGTCATAGATCTCGTCCGGCCCCACGATACGCGCACCCGTGCGCGCCGACACGGCCTGCAGCGCAGCCTGGTCGATATCGGTGATGATCAGGTTGGCGCCTGCCTCGGCCAGATGATCGCACGTATGCGCGCCGACCGACCCAACGCCCTGCACCGCCACGGTCCGGCCCTTCAGGTCGCCGCTGCCCAGCGCACGTTTGGCTGTCTCGACAATGCCCAGAAACACGCCCCGCGCCGTGATTGGCGACGGGTCGCCGCTCGCGGCCTCGCCCTTGTCCAGCCCGGCCACATAGGCCGTCTCCTGCCGCACGATCTCCATGTCGGCGACATCGATGCCCACGTCCTCGGCTGTGTAATAGCGCCCCTGCAGGCTTTCCACGGCCCGGCCGAATGCCCGGAACAGGTCCGGCGACTTGTCGGTCTTCGCATTGCCCCAGATCACGGCCTTGCCGCCGCCCAGCGGCAGGTCCGCCATGGCGTTCTTGTAGCTCATGCCCTGGCTGAGGCGCAGCACGTCGCGCAACATGGCCTCGCCATTGGCGAAATCCCACATCCGCGTACCACCCGCCGCCGGGCCCCGCGCTGTTGAATGGACGGCAATAATCGCTTTCAGCCCGCTCGCTTCGTCCTGGAAAAGGTGCACGCCCTCATGGGCGTCATAGGAAGGGTGATCGAACATGGGAGGATGCCATTGGTTGCAAATGAAACGATATTTGGGCTTTAAGATCTTACTTCCGCTGGGTCAATCGAAACGACCCCGCGACACACCCGCCTATGGCCCAATCCTTGCCTGCTTGCTACCCAGTTTGGCCTGCCCCCGTGCCGCCTTGGCACCTGCCTTTGGAAACCTCTTGTTAACCTTAAGAAAATTGACGTCTTCGCAGGATTTGAAGCGTATCTTCCGCGCGTAAAATGCAGCTACGCCCCATCCTCCTCGCCATCGGCATCATGACCGTCCTCCTCGGCGTGGCGATGATCCCGTGCGCGCTGATGGATTTTGCCGACAAACGCCCGGAATCACACGTTTTCGCCGTTTCGGCCTTCGGCTCCATCTTCATTGGCACCTGCCTCTGGATCCTGGCGCGCAGCGGCGACCAGTCCACGGGCCAACGCGAAGCCTTCCTGCTGACCGTTCTGGTATGGGTGTTCCTGCCCGCCATAGCTTCAATCCCGTTCATGGCATCGGGAATGTCGATTACGGATTCCTACTTCGAATGCGTTTCCGGCCTCACCACGACCGGGGCGACGGTCATTACGGGCCTTGATGACATGCCGCGCGGCCTGCTCCTCTGGCGCGCCATCCTGCAATGGTTCGGTGGCATCGGCATTATCGTGACAGCCATCGCCATCCTTCCCCAGCTCCGGGTCGGTGGTATGCAGCTCTTTGAACTCGAAAGCTCTGATCTCTCCGGCAAGTTCCTGCCGCGTGTGACCGATATCGCCGCCTATCTCGGCTTTACCTACCTGCTTATCTCGATGCTCTGCGCCCTTTGCTACTTCCTCGCAGGGATGAGCTGGTTCGATGCGATTACGCACTCGATGACAACGATGTCGGCGGGGGGCTACTCCACGCACGACCTGTCCTTCGGCTACTTCAACGACACAAACGCACCCTATGTCGCGACCTTCTTCATGTTCGTGGCAGGCCTTCCGCAGAGCCTTCTGGCCATGTTGCTGTTGCAAGGACGCATCTCACCCCTGATCCGCGACCCGCAGCCACGCGTCTACCTGTCGATCGCGTTGCTCCTGTCCGTCGTGATCGTCGCCTATCATGAGGCCGTGGTTGATCCGCGCATCTTTGAAACGGCGGCACACGCGTTCAAGGATGCCCTTTTCAACATCATCTCGATCATGACAGGAACCGGATATGCCTCCGCTCCTTACGACACATGGGGTTCGCCCGTTATGGCGATATTCCTTGTCGCGACCTTCGTCGGCGGCTGCGCCGGCTCGGCCGCTTGCGGCCTGAAAATGTTCCGCCTCGAAATCACCGCCAAGGCCCTCATCGCCTATTCGCGACGCATGACCATGCCGCACCGTCGTACCCCGGTGCGTTACGGCAACAAGGTCGTTGATGAAGAAACGCTGCAATCCGTCATGGTCTTCGTTTTCCTGTATCTCGTCACATTCCTCGTTGCCGCGGCACTGCTCTCGCTATGCGGACTCGATGCCATGACCGCCATATCCGGCTCCGCCACAAGCGTGTCCAATGTCGGCCCCGGCCTCGGCCCTGTTATCGGTCCATCATCCACCTTCCAGACGCTGCCCGATGCCGCCAAGTGGATCTGCGCCATCGCGATGCTGCTGGGGCGACTGGAGTTCATCTCGGTTTTCGTCGTGCTGACGCGCCGCTTCTGGCAGGGCTGATCCTTCCCGCAAGGCGGTCTGGACAACTGGCACAATCACTGCAAAAACAACTCCCATGAGAGCGCACCAATCGCGCCCGTGGGAGGAATAGCAAAATGTGGAAGACCCTGACGCTCGCCAGTACGGCGCTCGCGCTTGTCGCCTGTAGCGGCAACAAGACCGAAACAGCCCCCGTCGAAGAAGCCGCCGCACCGCAAGCTGCCGTGCCCGAAGGCGCAACACCCGGCTATAACGAAGACCGCAACGCCTATTTCGGCGATATGCACATCCACACGCGCAACAGTTTCGACGCCTATATCTTCAACGTGCGTCGCACGGCCGATGATGCCTACCGCTTTGCCAAGGGCGAGACGATCAAGCATCCCTCCGGCTTCGACATGACCGTCGCCGGCGGCCCGCTCGACTTCTACACCGTCACCGACCATGCCGAATATCTCGGCATCCTGCCGGCCATGAACACCAAGGGCAGCGCACTGTCAGAACTCCCCCGCGCCAAGGAAATGTTCTCGACCGATCCCGATAAGATCGTCGCCGCCTTCCAGGGCGTTGGTGCCTCGGTCCGCTCCGGCGAGAAGATCGAAGACATGTATGACGAGCCGACCATCACCTCCGTCTGGCAGGAGAACATCGCTGCCGCCGAAAAGTACAACGAGCCCGGCGTCTTCACGACCTTCTCGGCCTATGAGTTCACGTCCGTCACGACACAGAGCGAAGATGGCGGCTTTGGTGGCGGCAACCTCCACCGCAACGTCTTCTTCCGCGGCGAAGCGCCTGACCGCGCCTTCTCCACGCTCGACTCCACCAACCCGGAAGACCTGTGGGACTGGATGGACCAGCAACGCGCTGAAGGCCGCGAGTCCATCGCCATCCCGCACAATTCAAACGTTTCCGACGGCCAGATGTTCAGGCTGGAAACCTATAATGGCGACCCGATCGATGCCGCCTATGCCGAGCAGCGCATGCGCAACGAACCGCTCGTCGAAGTCACGCAGGTCAAGGGCACATCCGAAACCCATCCTGATCTCTCGCCGAACGATGAGTGGGCCAATTTCGAAATCTATGACGAGCTGCTCGGCAGCTACGATGTGTCGAAAACAAGCGGCTCCTATGTCCGCGAAGCCTATCGCAACGGCCTGAAACTGCAGGAAGAAAAGGGCTTCGATCCTTTCCGCTTCGGTCTCACCGCTGCTTCTGACAGCCATGTCGCCGGCGGGTCCTATTCGGAAAAGGATTACTGGTCGAAAATCGGCATTGTCGATGGCCTGCCCTTCCAGCGCGGCTCCGTGCCCATGCCGGGCATAAAAGACTGGGCCGATCAACCCGACAACCAGACAACCAAGAATGCGAAGAACTGGTTCTCGCGCTGGTCGGCTTCCGGCCTCACCGGCGTCTGGGCCGAGGAAAACACACGCGACTCCCTGTTTGACGCCTTCCGCCGCAAGGAAACATTCGCCACCACAGGCCCCCGCATGAAAGTCCGCTTCTTTGGCGGCTTCAACTATACCGACGCCATGCTCACCAGCCCGGACCTCGCAAAGCAGGCCTATGCCGGCGGCGTGCCCATGGGCGGAGACCTCGTCGGCGCTGGCGCTGCCCCGCACTTCATCGCCTGGGCCATGCAGGATTCCAATTCTGCGCCGCTCCAGCGCGTCCAAATCGTCAAGGTCACAAGCGACGGCGAAGCTGTTTATGACGCGGCCTGCTCCGGCGGCGCCGTGCCCGATGCCAATCATCGCTGCCCCGACAATGGCGCCAGTGTCGACATCGCGACCTGCGAAACCAGCCCCGGCACAGGTGCGGGTGAGCTGAAAGCGCTCTGGTCCGATCCGGACTTCGATCCCGCCCAGCGCGCGACCTATTATGTTCGCGTGCTCGAAAACCCGACCTGCCGCTGGTCGACATGGGAAGCCAATCGCAACGCAACGCCGCCAAATCCGGCTCTGCCCGCAACCATCCAGGAACGCGCCTACACATCGCCGATCTGGTACATTCCGCCAGCCTAGATGCGCGCTCTACTCCGCGAACCCCTCGTCCATTTCGTCCTCGTCGCAGCTCTGGTCTTTGCCGGCCATGCGGCGTGGACGGCCTATGCCGACGCGCGTGACGGAACCATCACCGTCACCGAAGAAGACATGGAGCGCATGGCCGCGCTCTATGCCTCTGAATCCGGCGCCCTGCCCTCACCTGAGGACATGGCCGCCATGGTCACCGATCAGGTCCGCGACGAAGCCCTCGCCCGCGAAGCCCGCCGCCTCGGCCTCGATGTCGGCGACACGATCATCGAACGCCGCCTCGCCCAGAAGATGAGCTTCATGGTCTCCGACCTGGCCGACACGGCAGCGCCCGACGAAACCACCCTGCGCAAGTGGTACGAAGACCACAAGGCAAGCTACACGCTTCCACCGAGCATCACGTTCGAACACGTCTATTTAAACCCGGAACGGTCCGGGAATACCCCGGGAATGGACTCGGAAGCCCTCCTGAAGTCCCTCAACGGCCCCACACCAGTGGACTGGCGTCCCCTCGGAGATCCCTTCATGCTCCAACGCGCCTATGGTAATCTCCCGATACGCGAAACCGTTCGCCTGTTCGGTGCAGACTTCGCCAGGGCTCTCTTTTCCCTCAAACCGGCGCCCGAATGGCAGGGCCCCGTCTCCTCGGCATTCGGCCAGCATCTGGTGCACATCGTGGCGCTCGAAGAGGGCCGTCTCCCGCCCTTTGAAGACGTCCGTGCCAAAGTCGAATCCGACTGGCATGACGAGGCGCTGCGCGCGGCCAATGACAAGGCCATCGCCGACATCATCAAGCGCTACAAGGTCCGTATTGAAGGCGCCGAATGAGACGGGCTCTGCTCGCCTTTCTCGCGCTCGTCTGCGCTGCGCTGCCGGCCTCCGCCCATGAAGTGCGCCCGGCCTATCTCGAAGTCACGGAAACAGATCCCGGCCAGTTCGCCGTCACCTGGAAACAACCCGTGCTCGATGGCCGCCGCCTCAAGCTCGACCCGGTCTTTCCCGATGACTGCACCCGCTCGCACGAGCGCAGCGAAGTCGCCGCCGGCACCCTCATCCAGCGCTGGGACATGGAATGCGATCTCTCGACCGGCCATATCGAAATCGCGGGCCTTGAACGCACGCTCACAGATGCCTTCGTGCGCGTGAACCGTCTGACAAGCGACGATCTCTCCACGGTCCTGCGCCCCCGCGCGCTGCAACTCGACCTCTCCACGCCCACCGGCGCGCCCACGGCCACCTATTTCCGCATCGGCGTCGAACACATCATCTTCGGCTACGACCACCTCCTCTTCGTCCTCGGCCTCATCCTCCTCGTCCGCCCCCGCCAATTGCTGCCAACCGTCACCGCCTTTACCGTCGCCCATTCCATTACGCTTGCTGCTGCTGCCCTTGGTGGCATCACCCTTCCGGGCCCGCCGGTCGAGATCACGATCGCCATGAGCATCGCTTTGCTCGGTGCCGAAGCCATCTACCGTGTGCGCGGCCACGAGACGCTCAGCCAGCGCAAGCCATGGCTGATCGCCTTTGGCTTCGGGCTTATCCATGGTTTCGGCTTTGCCGGGGCGCTGTCGGAAATCGGCCTGCCCAAGGGCGCCGAAGTGCTGGCGCTGCTGCTGTTTAATGTGGGCGTCGAGGCCGGTCAGGTCCTCTTTGTGGGGGCCGTATTGCTCGCGGTTTTCCTCGCCACACGCTTCGCCCGCATGCCGCACGCCCCCGCGCGCTTTGTGGCCGCATACTGTATTGGAATTGTCGGTTCTTACTGGGCCATCGAACGAATCGTCGGTGTTCTCACCGCCTAAAACCCGAGCGCCTTGTACAGCATCCGCGCTGCCACCAGCGCCAGCAGCACTGCAAACAGCCGCTTCAGCAAGACGGCGTCCAGCTTGTGCGCCAGCTTCGCCCCGACCGGCGCCATAGTCACCGTGAACACAGAGATCAGCGCAAAGGCCGCCAGGTTCACATAGCCGAGCGAAAACGGCGGCAGGCCCTCGTGCCCCCAGCCAATGAACACCGCCACAATTGCCGACGGCAGGCCAATCGCCACGCCCCAACCTGCAGCTGTCGCTACAGCCCGGTGGATCGGCCGCCCATACAGCGTCATCAGGCTGACCCCGAACGTGCCGCCGCCAATGCCCATAAGGGCCGATAGCGCGCCAATCGCGGTGCCTAGCCCCAGCCGCGTCACGCCCTTCGGCATCTCTTCCGCCAGCCGCCATGTCGGGCGACCAAAGAAGAGCTGCGCTGACAGGAGAAAGCCCATTGAACCAAATATGCCAAGCAGTGCCCGCTTCGACAGGAACCCGCTCAGCCCCATGCCGATCAGCGCGCCCAGCACGATCCACGGCGCCCATGACTTGATGATGTCCCAGTCGACCGCGCCATGGCCATTGTGCGCCATGACACTGCGAATGGAGGTCAGGATGATCGTCGCCAGCGAGGTCGACACCGCGACATGCATCGCCGTCTCGCCATAGCCCATGCCGTCAAAGAGGAAGAAAAGCACAGGCACGATCACCGCGCCGCCGCCAATGCCGAACATGCCGGCCGCAAGGCCCGCTGCAGCGCCCGCCACGGCGAGACTGAGGAGGAGCGGCCAGTATTGCAGGAAAAGATCGGTCATGTTTCCGCTTAGCGGGCAGCACTAACCTTGTCGATGGGATCGTTCGGAGCGGCGCCTACCAGACACCTGCCTGTTTCAATGCCGCGTCGAGATCAGGCGGAATGTCCAGCGCCGCTTCGCCGGTCTTCAGATCGCGCGGTGCATCAGTGGGCTTCAGATAGCGCCAACCCTGAAAGGGCCGCTTGGCCTGGGCATATGTGCGGACAAGGTTCGGATCAAACACCAGTTCGCACATGTCGCGCCCCGTCTCATCTGCCACGGCGCGAATGTCGATAATGCGCTGGCGCACCCGGATGGCCCGCTTGATGACCCAATAGATCGAGCCGCCATCAAGCATTTCCTCGGCGCGCTTGGGGCTCATGCGGGTGTGGTGGACCGGGTTGTCGCGGCGCTGCATCTGACGCGTCTGCCAGTCCGCCAGGTCCTCAACCGTTTCGGCGCCTACGCTCAGTTTCACCATGTGAATCGTCATGGTGAGGAGTCTAGCGTGCCGGGCCGCTCAATCCAGTCATCAATTGCGGTTTGGCTGCGCGTTCGTCTTCAAATGCCTTCTGCGCCTCGGCGCTCGCGAAGAAGAAGTCCACTTTCACGATGTTGGCCGAATAGCGCCGCTCGATTTTCCGGAAAGCCGCGCGCGCCTCAAGCTCGATGGAAAACCCCGAAACATAGCTCATGCCCCAGCGCGGTTCTGTGCGCAGGAAATAGCTCTGGTTATACTTGGTCAACGTGCCGCCTTCAGGCCCTGCCACGGGCTTTGGCAACATGTAATCGATCCTCAGGAAGCGCTCGCCAACCGGGTCCAGCCAAGCCGCCGCCTGCAGTCGCTGCGCCGCCCAGACATCAAACTCGCCATCATTCTTAGACGGCGTGTGCCGGAACGAAATCTGCCAGGCATGGCCCTCATCATTCACTTGCACACTGCGCCCGAGGCTCGCACGCAGATCATCGGGAAACAGCCGACCGTCCGGCGCCGATTCCGCCGCCCAATTGGCCGCCACCTCTTCCAGCTCATCATCCTCGCCCTGCCAGTCGACGATCTGCCAGCGCTCGGCGCCTCTCTTGCGGGGATCAAAGGCATAAACGCGGCGGGCATGGTCACTGCGCAATTCCACGGTGAAGGCGGCCCGCAGAGTCTTCGGCGCTTCGGTTGCCGACAGGGCCTCGTCCATCGGACCCGACCCCGTCACCATCGTAAGCGCCATCAGCAGTGCAAGCCACATAGATCAAACCATCCCAATTCAACTTATCACCCTATTTGCGGCAACCATGCGGCAAACGGGTCAAAAAGCCTCGCAAGCGGCCATCCTAGACCGCGAAGGATTTATGGGAGTTGAACAGACAGTCAGGGCCTCACATAGGCCAGCGGGCGTTCACGCTCGTCGAGTTTGAGATAGCGATCCCGCAACTCGCTCTGACGCGTCACCATGGATTGTACCTCGCCGTCGATCATTACGACATCCGGATTTGAAGTAACTTCCAGCGGGTCGCCGTCCCACACAACGATATCCGCGCGCGATCCCGGGCCGATCACACCCAGCCCCTGCAGGCCGAATATGGATGCTGGCGCCGTCGTCAGCGCCTCCATCGCATCCTCGTGCGACAGGCCGTTGGCTACAGCATTGCCGGCGATCTGCATGGCAAGGCGCGCATTGTGCGTGGCATCACTGATCGCCGCGATGGCCACCGTGACACCTGCCGCCCGCAGACGCGCCGCATTCTCCCCGGTCGCGCCGAGCCGTTCGAAGCTCTCGGGCAGGTTCGAATAGGAATCCACGATTACCGGAATGCCTGCCTTGGCGAGGCGCGGCGCAACCCGCCAGCCCTCGTCCGCGCCAACAATAGCAATGTCGAGATCCTTGTTGGCCTCGGCGAAATCCATGATGGCGTTGAGGTCGCTCGCCTTGTTCGCCTCGATCAGGATCAGTTGCTGGCCCTTGGCGGCCGGCACCAGCGCGACCGCATCCACGCGGTCCAGCGCAGTGCCTTCATTGCTTGCGAGATAGCGGCCCGGATAGGCCTTCGCATCGTCCAGCGCAGCGCGCAGCTGTGCCCACGCCGCAGGCCGTGACCCGCCTGCCAGCGACGCCCCGTGTTCGCCCATCGAAACAAGCAGGAAGGCCTTGCGGTCAATCTCTGTATCCACAGAGCCGCTGGTGTCGGCGATAAAGCCCTGTCCTGCAAACAGGTTTGAACTGGCTTCCGGCGCAACAACAATCCGCGTGATGCCTTCAACCCGCGTCACGGCAATCGCCGTCGTGTCCGGATTGAAGCCGTCAGCGGCATCGAGCGCGACGGAATAATCGGAATCCCCGGCAGACGTGTCATCGGTCGTATTCTCGGCATCGACTTCAACAATCCCGGTCCGCGAAAAGGCCGAGATGATTCCCGGCGTCACCCATTTGCCACCGGCATCAATGACCGTCGCTTCCAGCGGCACGGGTGAGCCTGCCTTGTCGACTGACACGACACGGCCCTTGTCGATGACGATAACGCCGCTGGGAACCGTGCCCTGGCGCGTGCCGGTCCAGACCTTGCCGCCAACAATCGCAACGGGTTCGGCCGTGACCGGAAGCGTCAGGCTCGCAACAATCGCGATGAGGCTGGCTATCTTGCGCGCGCTCATTTCAGGTCTCCTTCACCGGGTTGGCCAAGCTCGAAATCCGATACCGGGCGATGGGCCGCATCGCTTCGGTCATACATGAGGGCGCCATCAATATAGACTTGGTCGGCCTTGCTGTAGACACTGAACGGATTGCCGGACCAGAGAACCACATCGGCCATCTTGCCGGGCACAAGACTACCGGTCCTGGCGTCAATTCCGAGCGACTTGGCCGGGTTGAGCGACAGCCACTGCCACGCTTCCTCCTCCGGAATGTTGATGCCGATTTTCTTTCCATCGGCCCATGCCTTGGCCGCTTCCTGGTTCAGGCGCTGGATGCCAACCTCGCTGTCGGAGTGCACGATGGCGCAGGCACCAGCCTTGTGCACCAGCGGGATGTTCTCCTTGATGCCGTCATAGGCCTCCATCTTGAAGCCCCACCAGTCGGCCCACATGGACGAACAGGCGCCATAGTCCGCCAGCTTGTCGGCAATCTTGTAGGCCTCGACGGCATGGTGGAAGGCCGTGACCTTGTAGCCAAATTCCTTCGAAATATCCATCACCTGCGCCATCTCGTCGGCGCGGTAACAGTGCATGTGAACGAGGATGTCGCCGTCGAGCACACCCTTCAGCGTGTCGAGTTCAAGGTCGCGCGTCGGGGCATCACCGCCTTCTGCTTCGTACTTGTCCCACTTGCGTTTGTAGTCGGCCGCCTGGATCCAGGCCGCGCGATAGCCCGCGACGTTGCCCATGCGCGAATAGGGCGCGCCGCCCGGATAGCGCCCGCCGCCATAGCCATAGACACGCTTCGGATTCTCGCCGCACGCCATCTTCAATGTGTAGGGCGCGCCGGGAAACTTCATGCCCTGCACTGTGCGGCTCGGTACGTTCTTCAAAATGACACCGCGACCGCCAAACAGGTTGGCACTGCCCGGCAGGATCTGCAGGGAGGTAATGCCGCCCGCCAGGGCGCGCGTGAACCCGGGGTCTTGCGGCCATACACTGTGCTCGACCCAGACTTCTGCCGTCACGGGCGCAGAAATCTCGTTGCCATCGCTCAGGGAGCTGACACCCGGCGAAGGATAGGCCCCAAGGTGGCTGTGATTGTCGATGATGCCGGGGGTCACCCAGCGGCCGGATGCGTCGATCTTCTTTGCATCGGCCGGCGCTTCTAGATCCTTGCCAATGGCCGAAATCTTCCCGTCCAAGATGAGCAGGCTGCCCTTCTCGATGAGCGCACCCTCGCCATCAATGATGGTGGCATTGGAGATAAACACCGGCTCGTTCGGGTAGGCCGCATAAGTCGACGGAAACGGGTCCTTCGGAACCGTGATCCTGTCTTCCTTATCGGCCTCTTTTTTCCCGCCGCACGCGGCCAGTAAAAGGGCCATGCAAAGCACGCCCGCCAGAGAAACTCGGTTCATTTGCTTCAGCCCCGCTTACAGCAATCAATTCTGGGGCAATTGTCCCTAGATTTGCCTGAGGGGCAAGGGCCTATGCCTTACGCGAGGCCTTCCTGGGTGTAACTTTCTTCTCGCGCCCAAATACCAGCTTCATAAGCCAGTTTGGGGCGAACCGCTCGACCTGTGGATGGCGGACGAGAACGCCTTCCATCCAGCGATGACCCCAGACCGAGTTGCGACCCAGCAGGATCACGCCGAGGATGCCGAAAGGGAGGCCGATGGGGATCAGCGGCGTCATGATGCCGATCGGAATCGACAGGGCAATCATGAACAGGCCGATCAGCGCCAGCAGCTGGCGGAACGCGGTGTTGAAACCGGAACGCAATGCAAGAACCGGCTTGGCGGCCGGCAGGGAGGATGTTTCGGTCATGTCGGTCGCTTCGTCGTCAGCCATTCGCGGATGATATGGGGTTTAATTTCGGTCCAGCCAACGAAATCATCAGGATGTGTTCAAAGTCTGGCAACACCGTTACCCGATTGCTACAAACACGAGAATTATTGCTGTCTTTTGCGGCAACCGGGCATGAGGACGGCATGAAACTACAGTCCATCCAGATCCTGCGCGGCATCGCGGCGCTGCTCGTGGTTGCTTATCATATCCGTGCGCAGGAAGTCCTCGCCATTGGCGGCAATGGCCTTAGCGAAATGCCGTTCCTCAACGGCTTCGTGAACAATGGCTTTGCCGGCGTCGACCTGTTCTTCGTCATCTCCGGCTTCATCATGGTCTATGTCACCGACGGCGTGCGTCCGGGACTCAAATCGAGCCTCGATTTCCTGTTCGCCCGTGCCACCCGGATCTATCCGCTCTGGTGGTTCTTTTCAGCGCTGATGATCACAATGATGATCGCCTACAACCTGCTCGGCTTCGGCGCCAATTGGGAGCGCGCCCTGCAGGGCCAGCCGATGGTACCATACCTTTTCAAATCCTTCTTCCTGATCCCCCAATACGCCTTCCCGCTGCCGGCCGTTGGCTGGACGCTCGTGCACGAGATGTATTTCTATGCGGCCTTCACATTGATCCTGCTCGCGCCGCGCCGCTTCCTGCTGTGGATCCTGCTTGTGTGGGGCCTCGTCATAGCGGGAGGCGCGATGGTCGGCATGTCGAAACCGCTGGCCATCGACTACGCCTCGCTTGTGCTGTCTCCGATGACAATGGAATTCATCCTTGGCGCCGTGGTCGGTGTCGCGGTCGGCTCCGGAGTCGCGTGGCGTAGCGGCTTGATGACACTGGTCGCCATCCTCTGGCTCGCAGGGTCGCTGACATTTCACCGCCCGGACGATTTAGCCCTTATTACATGGAATCGGATCATCGAGTTCGGCCTGCCCTGCACCCTTCTAGTCTACGGCTTTGCCACGCTTGAACTGTCAAAGCGGCAAGCCTGGCTCGTGCCGGCCGGGATAGGCGCATTGACCGCCGCGATGATCAGCTTCCTCTATGGCCTGCCGGCTGACAGTCCCTTCGACCAACGTGCTGGCGCCGCGATCGTGACCGTTCTTGTCGGCGCCGTCGCAATGATGGCGTCACTCTGGTTCGGCTGGCTCGGTGGCCAATCCATGCCCAACCGCCTGCGTCGCACGACGCCGTATTTCGAGGCCTGCTACAAAGGCCTCGCCCGGCTCGGCGACTGGTCCTTCTCGCTTTACCTCTGTCATGTGATCCTGCTCACATTGACCCGGCTCGCTTTCGGCTTCCTCGGAGATATCCCCGCCCTGGCACCCATCTTCCAGCTCGGCCACAAGGGCCCACTGGACAATATTGCCTTGGTCATGGTTTGCCTTGCCGCTTCGATCATCGCAGCAGGGCTTTCCTATCGCCTCATAGAGCGACCGATGATTATCGGTTTCTCAGGGCTGCGGGAGCGCCTGTTCCATAGCGACCCCACCAAGCCCCAAGTGGGCTGACGCACCTACTCGGCCGCGACGGTATCAGACGTCGGCGCCGTCCACTTCAGGATCGGCTTGCGCGCCGCCCGCGTCTCATCAAGCCGCTTGGCCGGGGCAAGATAAGGTGCACCTTTCAGCGTCTCGTCACCCTGCGCGGCGCGGCGGGCAATCGATTCCAGCGAGGCGCAGAACTGGTCCAGCGTCGCCTTGCTCTCGGTCTCGGTCGGCTCGATCAGCATCGCGCCATGCACCACCAGCGGGAAGTACATGGTCATCGGGTGATAGCCCTCGTCGATCAGCGCCTTGGCGATATCGAGCGTCTCGATGCCGTCCGCCGTGAACGCATCCGAGAACAGCGCCTCGTGCATGCAATAGCCCTCGAAGGCAGGCGTCATCACATGCTTCAGCTTGGCCGCGATATAGTTCGCGTTCAGCACGGCGTCCTCGGCAACCTGTTTCAGGCCGTCCGCGCCGTGGCTGAGAATGTAGGCCAGCGCCCGCACGAACATGCCCATCTGGCCATGGAAGGCGACCATCCGGCCAAAGCTCTCGCTCGCCTCGCCGTCCATGTCTTCGACCAGCGAATACACGCCGTCTTCGTTCTTCACCACGAAGGGCACCGGCGCATAAGGCGCCAGCGCTTCGGAGAGGACAGTCGGGCCCGAGCCCGGCCCGCCGCCGCCATGCGGGGTGGAGAAGGTCTTGTGCAGGTTGATGTGCATCGCATCGACGCCGAGGTCGCCCGGACGCACACGACCGACGATGGCGTTGAAGTTCGCGCCGTCGCAATAGAAATAGCCGCCCGCTGCGTGGATCAGGTCGGCGATCTCCTTGATATCTGTTTCAAAGAGGCCGCACGTATTGGGATTGGTCAGCATGATGCCGGCCACATCGTCGGTGCGCTCAAGCTTCGCCCGCAGCATGTCCATGTCGACGCGGCCGCGCGCATCCGCCTTGATCTCGTCCACCTCGAAGCCGCACTGCACAGCCGTCGCCGGGTTCGTACCATGCGCCGACATGGGCACCAGAACCCGCTTGCGTGTCTCGCCCTCGCCGCGCGCGATCAGCGCCTGACGGATCGCCAGCATGCCCGCCAGTTCGCCATGCGCGCCCGCCTTCGGGCTCATCGCCACGAAAGGCATGTTGGTCAGCGTCTTCAGCCAGGTGGCCAGCTCGTCGATCAGTTCCAGCGCGCCCTGCACGGTCGCCTGCGGTTGCATCGGGTGGATGTCACCAAAGCCCGGCAGGCGCGCCATCTTTTCATTAAGGCGCGGGTTGTGCTTCATCGTGCAGCTGCCCAGCGGGAAGAAGCCGAGGTCGATGGCATAATTGCGCTGCGACAGGCGCATATAATGGCGCACCATTTCCGGCTCCGACAGGCCCGGCAGGCCGGTCGCCACTTTGCGCGCGACGCCGCCAAGGCGCCCCGTCCGGTTCTTCGGCGCCGGCAGGTCCACGCCCGTCGTCTCACTGGTCCCGATCTCGAAGATCAACCCCTCAGCCTGCAACAGCCCCCGCGAGCCGGACACGGTCTCGATGGCGGACACGGAAGTCGAAGTCGGCGCCGTCGGGCGGCCTTGCGTGTTCATGGTCATACGATCACCGGAATGTTGAGGTTTTTAACGAAGCTCAGCGCTTCTTCTATCCCATCGAATTTGCATCCGACGCCAAAATAATTCAGCGGTTGTCCAGGAGAAGGCTTCTGTGGAAGTTCGCGATAATTGGACATGAAGCGATCAGAAGGAGCATTTTCTAAACTCTGAAATTCTCGAAAATTTGACCCAACGATAACGGGGTGAAAGACGAGATCGATATGGCTGTGATCTTGTCCATTGAAGTAAATGCTAGTGCCGTCCTTCTGAAATAGAAGCACCTTTTTTGTCTCATGATTATTCATCCAGCCCGCCGATTCCATTGCCAAAATGATCTCATCGCGAGCTGTATGTGCGCAGGGCTCGTTCATCAGACAATCTCCTTCAGCGCAGCCGCATAGGCCGCAATATCTTCCGGTGTCGTGCACTCTGTCGCGGCGCAGATAATCACATCGCCCATATGCTCTGCCGGGAACAGGCGGCTTGCCCGCACGCCGCCAACAACGCCCGCTTCGTCCAGCATGGCCAGAACCGCTTCGGCATTCATCGGTGTGCGGAACGCAAACTCGTTGAAGAAGCGCGGCGTCAGAATTTCCACGCCCGGCACAGCTTCCAGCGCATCGGCCAGGTCACACGCCGCTTCATGGTTCAGCAGCGCCAGATCCTTCAGGCCCTTATCGCCGAGCAGCGTCATGTGCGCCGTGAAGGCCAGCGCGCAGAGCCCGGAATTGGTACAGATATTCGACGTCGCCTTGTCGCGGCGGATATGCTGCTCGCGGGTCGACAGCGTCAGCACGAAGCCGCGCTTGCCGTCGGCATCCACAGTCTCACCGCACAGGCGCCCCGGCATCTGGCGCACCAGTTTCTCGGTACACGCAAAGAGGCCCACATAGGGCCCGCCAAAGCCGAGCGGCACGCCAATCGACTGCCCCTCGCCCACGGCAATATCCGCCCCCATTTCGCCCGGAGGCGTCACAAGGCCCAGCGCAACTGCCTCGGTAAAGACCGAGACGAACAGCGCCTTCTTCTCGTGGGCGGAATCGGCCACAGCGGACATGTCCGTCACCGTGCCAAAAATGTTCGGGCTCTGCCCGATCACACATGCCGTCAGGTCATCCACGGCGCCCGCCAATGCCATCTCGCCATCAACCGCGACAGGCAGCTGCACAACTTCCAGCCCCTGCGCTTCGCACAGCAGTTTCGTCGCCGCCGCATAATGCGGGTGCAGGCCACCTGACAGGATCACCTTCTTCCGGCGCGTCACGCGGCAGGCCATTACGGCGGCCTCGGCGCACGCGGTCGAGCCGTCATACATGGAGGCGTTCGCCACATCCATTGCCGTCAGCGCCGCAACCTGCGTCTGGAATTCAAACAGGGTCTGAAGCGTGCCCTGCGCGATTTCCGGCTGGTAGGGCGTGTAGGTCGTCAGGAATTCAGACCGCTGGATCACCATGTCCACTGAGGCTGGAATGTGGTGCTTGTAAGCGCCCGCGCCCACAAAGAACGGGCCCGACGAGGCCGAGCGGTTCTTCGCTGCGAGTTTCGAGAGATGACGTTCAACGGCCAGCTCCCCCTGATGGTCCGGCAGACCGGCCACCTTGCCACCAAGGCGGGCCGATTCCGGCACGTCGCCATAGAAGTCATCCGCGCTTTTGGCGCCGATCACTTTCAGCATGGCCTTGCGGTCGTCATCAGTCAGGGGAAGATAGCGCATGGATTAAAGGCCTTTGCAGAATTCGAGATAGGCGTCCTTGTCCATCAGGCCGGACAATTCTTCGCCATGCGACAGGCGGATCACGCAGAACCAGCCTTCGGTCTCGGGGTGCTCGTTCACGGTCTCCGGCTTGTCGGCCAGCACCGCATTGGCATCGACCACTTCGCCGCTAACCGGTGCGTACACGTCCGATGCGGCTTTCACGCTCTCGACGACGGCCATGTCGTCGCCCTTCTTGAACACCTTGCCGACTTCCGGCGTCTCGACGAACACCACGTCGCCCAGCTGCTCGGCGGCAAATTTGGTGATGCCCACAGTGCCGAGTTCGCCATGGACGGTCACCCATTCATGTTCCTCGGTATAGAACGTCACCTGTTCGGTCAGTTTCGTGCTCATAATCTCTGCCCTATCGCTTGTAATTGTGTGGAACAAACGGCAGCGCGACCACTTCGCCCGGCCGTGCCTTGCCTCTGACCATCAGGTCGATTTTCGTGCCCGGCGCCGCATGGGCGACCGCGACATATCCCATGGCGACCGGATGATCGACCGTCGGCCCAAAGCCGCCGGACGTCACAACGCCCACCACTTTGCCGTCAATCTCAATCGCGGTGCCTTCCCGGGCCGGTGCGCGCTCCAGCGGGCGGATGCCCACGCGCTTCTCGGCGACGCCGTCCTGTATGCTCGCAAGAATCCGCGCCGCGCCGGGGAAGTCGCCACCCTCGCGGCGTTTGCGCTGGATCACCCAGCCAAGGTCTGCCTCGATCGGGTCACGCGACGGGTCCATGTCATGCCCATAGAGGCAGAGGCCCGCCTCAAGCCGCAGCGAGTCCCGCGCGCCAAGGCCGATCATCTCGACCCGCTCATCCGTCAGCATCTCGTCGATCAGCGGCAGGCCCGCGGCCGGGCTCACCAATACTTCGAACCCGTCTTCGCCCGTATAGCCGCAGCGCGACACGATGCACCGTGTCCCGTTCAGCTCGAACGGCATGTGGTGCATGAATTTCAGCTCTTCGCAGCCGGGGAAGAAATCACTCATCACGTCTACAGCTTCAGGTCCTTGCAGCGCAAACAGGATGCGGTCATCAGCGCGCGTCAGCACAGCCTTGCCTTCAAGCGCTTTCTCGAAGATCGCCCAGTCCTGCTCCTTCACCGCGCCATTGACGACGATGTACAGGCTGCCCTGCGCCTCATCGCCCAGCGGGCGCGTAATGATCAGGTCGTCGAGGATCCCGCCCTCTTCGTTCAGCAGAACGGTCAGGCGCGCCTGGCCCTGTTTCAGGCCGGTAATGTCGCTCGGCACCAATGTCTCGACCAGCGCGGCGATCTTGGCATGTGCCTCGTCACCGCCGCCAATGCCCTCTTCCAGCGACAGGAAGCACGGGCCCATGTGGCTGACATCGAACAGGCCGGCATGCGTCCGTGTCCATTTGTGCTCGTCCATCACGCCCATCGGATATTGAACGGGCATTTCATAGCCCGCGAACGGCACGAGCTTGGCGCCCAGCTTTTCATGCAAGTCATAAAGCGGGGTTCGCTTCAGGTCGTCGTGTGTGTCATCAGCCATAGCGCCATCAATCCAAAGGGTGACGGATCGGCCCATGGCCGAAATACCGTCGCCCCCGCTGTCCTGGGCGCCTGAGAGATTCCGCCCGACATACGGGCTTGCTCCTTCGGCGAGGCCTCGAAGGCCTCTTTCCAGCGTGTTGACCCTGTCCGGTCCTTTTGCCTGAGCGTTTCCGGGGCGGTTGCGCCTTCGGCGGCAGCCTCTAAGGACTGCTCTCTCCCGGGACAGGGTTTGAATTGATTCCGGAACTAGACCGAATTCAGCCCCCCGGCAAGTCGGGACTATGCCAGCCATCGCCCTATCCACAATGTGCCTGCTATTCGATCACCTGCCCCGCGGCATCCGCCATGATTAATCGGGTTTTAGGGGTTATGAGATAACACGTCTGTCAGATGGATGGCTTTGGCAGATATTGGTGACAATGCTCACAACCACGCGAGCACCGGCGGCCGATAAGGGCTATGCGCTTTTCTCGCGCAACGCTCTCCTGTTCGCGCTCTTCGCAGTCGTCATCCCGAACGTGTTGTTCCTGCTCGTCGCGCCCTTCTATATCGCCTCGCGACTGATCTCGCCCCTCCTCTTTCTCGCGGCAGGCATCGCCGGCCTCTTCCTGCCCGCCCGCCTGACCTTCATTCTGTTCCTGCTCGCGGCCCTCATCGATCTGACCCTGATGGTCATGATGGCCTTCCATCTGCCCTTTGATGTGGCGCTGGATTCGCTCAAATACTCGGCCTCGATCAATCCGGCCAAGTCAGCGCTCTATGTCTGTATTGTGCTTGTTGTCACGGCGACGTCGGCGCTGTCGGCCTAGCTGATCAGCCGGAACCGGGCGGCGCTCCGCCAGGCCTCGCTGGTCCCCGCCCTGCTGCTGGCAGCCGCCCTTTCCGGCGCGGACCTTGCGTGGACACAGCCTTACTTCAACAAGCCCGACGTCCCCTTCCAGAGCGCCCGCACAATGTCCGGCCTCAGCGCGGACGCAATTATCGGTGAGCACGCCAACCTGCTGATCGTCGTGGTTGAGGGCATGGGCGCCTATGCCGACCCGGAAGCACGCCAGCTTCTGACATCGGTCCTGACCAAAAACCTGCCCGAAGGCCGCTTCAGCGTCGAAGACGGCCAGACCTATTATTCCGGCTCCACCACCGGCGCCGCGTCGCGCGAATTATGCAACCGCTGGGGCGACTATATCGACTATCTCACCGGCGCCCCGACCGATAATTGCCTGCCGAACCAGCTGGGCGCGGCCGGCTATGACACGATCGCCTTCCACGGATTCACGATGGACATGTTCCAGAGGGACAAATGGTACCCGCGCATTGGCTTCCAGAAAATGGAATTCATGGACCAGCTCCAAGTCGAACAACCGGAACACTTCGTGCAGCGCTGCGGCAGCGTGTTTAATGGCCTCTGCGATGCGGATGTCGGCAAGGCCGTTCACGCGAGACTAAAGACCGAACCGGATACGCCCAAATTCATCTACTGGCTGACGCTCAACAGCCACATCCCCTATGTCGACAGCCCGGAAGATACGATGGGCTGCCGGTCCGACACACCGAAAATCCGCAACAAGACAGTGTGCGAACTGACAAACCTCTGGGCGATCGTGTTTGAAGAAGTCAACGAAATCGCGTCTGACCCGGATCTCGCCAACACGGACATCCTGATTGTTGGCGACCACCATACGCCCCTATGGGAGCGCGCCGCGAAGGATGATTTCGTGCTCGGCAAGGTCGACTGGATCCTGCTGCGCCACAACGACTGACGTAAGGCTCACCCTTACATCCGCTCAGGCACCTCGATACCAAGAATGCCGAGACCCGCTTCCAGCTGCTTCAGCACGGCGCTCGCCAACGCCAACCGGCTTGCCCGCAGCGCAGGGTCGCTTTCATTGGCAATCGGAAGCGCGCCATAAAAAGCACTGAACGCCTGGCTCAGGCCATAGACATGTTCGCACAATATGTGCGGCATCCGCTTTTCGCGCGCGCCCAGCAGCGCCGCACCGAAACCATCCAGCGCCAGCACCAGTGCGCGCTCTGCATCATGGCCCACGGCAATCTCGCCCGGCGCATTGCCAGCCGCTTCCGCTCGCCGCAGCAGCGACTTGATGCGCACGGCGGCATACATCAGGTAGGGGCCCGTCTTGCCTTCAAAGCTCGTGAAGCGGTCGAGGTCGAACACGTAATTCGTCGTGCGCGTGTTTTGCAGGTCGGCAAAGCGCAGGGCCGCAACCGCGACGAGCCGCGCGACATTCGCTCGCTCGTCGGTGCCCATGTCCTCCGGCAGGTTTGCGGCGCCAAGCTTTCGGTCGGCCTCCTCGAACGCCATCGCGTTCAGGTCAGCGAGGCGCAGCACGCCGCCTTCGCGCGTCTTGAACGGTTTGCCGTCCGGCCCGTTCACCGTACCAAAACCGATATGTTCCATATGGCCTTCGTCGATCAGGCCCACCAGTTCTGCTGCGCGGAACACCTGCTCGAAATGCAGGGCCTGGCGCTGGTCCACCACATAGAGCATGCGCTCCGGTACCGGATGCATCGTGCTCATCCGGTCCTCGATCGTGGCAAGATCGGTCGTGTGATAGCCCGTGCCGCCGCGCGAATTAAGCAGCATGACCGGCGGCATCTCTTTCTTGTCGCTCTCCTTGGCGACATGAACGATCAGCGCGCCATCGCTTTCCTCGGCGAGGCCAGCTGTGCGGAACTGTTCGATCAGGCCGGGGATCAGGTGGTCCACATCGCTCTCGCCCTTCCACAGGTCGAACGAAACGTTCAGGAACGCATAGTCCACTTTCAGCGCCGCCACCGACACGTCGATGAAATGCTTCAGCAGCGCGCGATAGCCGGGCCGTCCCGCCTGCAGCTCGGCCACGGCATTCTGCGAACGCTGGTTGCGCTCTGCATCCGCCTTCGCCTTGTTGCTCGCGGCGGGATAGAGTCGCCCGAGATCCTCAATCGTGACAGGCGGCTCTTCCGGGTAAGGCCCGGAATAATTGGCATCGAAATAGATCAGGTCCGGCTGCTCGTCGTGAAGCTCCGTCACGAGGTGGCCCATTTGCAGGCCCCAGTCGCCAAGGTGGGTGTCAGACGTCACCCGGTCGCCAAGGAAGCGCAGGAGGCGCTGCAGCGTGTCGCCGATCACCGCCGAGCGCAGATGGCCGACATGCATGGGCTTCGCCACATTAGGCCCGCCAAAGTCGATCACCGTCACCTGTGCGTCCGGCGCCATCTCCGCGCCCGCCAACGCATCGGCCAGCACGTCAGCTGCGCGGCCCGACAGCGCCGCATCCGATACGCGAATATTGATAAAGCCCGGCCCGGCCACTTCTGCTGAAAGCACCAGCGGATAGGCCTTCAGCGCATCTGCCACGGCGGCGGCAATCTCGCGCGGGTTCTTGCCGGCCGCCTTGGCCGCGCCCATCGCGCCATTGCACTGGAAGTCAGCCAGTTCCGGCTTGTCCGAGCGGCGCACCGCGCCCCAGCGTTCCTCCAGCCCCATGGCGGAGAAAGCGGCGCCCGCGGCCGCCGTCAGGTCTCTCGTCAGGCTGGCCATGGTCTACTTTTCGGCGTTGAGCAGGAAGCGCTTGCCCGCGCGGTTGAACTCAAGCTGGTCTGCCGACAGGTCGAAGCCGACAACGATCTCGAAGTTCGTTCCGGCAATCGATTCATCCAGGCGCGGGATAAGGATCTTGCTGAAGGATTCCGTCTTCCCGTCCAGCTTCTTGCCGTTGAAGTCGGCGTCCACATTGTAATATTCCTTGGCCAGAACCTTGCCGTTCCGGCGCGTGACCGCGACGAAATAAGGATAGGTGTGACCGTCCTGGTCGGCCGCAGGCCCCTTGCCGAAGGCGAAGTCGACTTCCAGCTGTACATCCAGCGGGTCCTTGCCGGCATAGCGGCAGAAGCTGCGCACATCGGTAATTTCGGCCGTATAGGCGATCTTGTTATAGGTCTCGTCAGAAGGATCAGCGAACTGGACATAGCGCGACACATCATAGAGCGAACCCACCGGTGGGCAGGGTCCTGCATTCTGGCGCGTATCAAACGCTTCGGCCACCTTGGACTGGCAACCGACAAGGAGGACAACGGCGATGAGAGGTAAAAGTTTGCGCATGCGTCGGCGTGTCCTTACTTGGCCTGTAGAAAGGGCCTGTCCATCTGTAGCTGGAGATGTGTTAAAGGGCTCGGCGCCTTGGCGCAACGCTGCAGAGGCAGGAGATGATTAAATGAGCGACAGACCCGCCCTGACCATTCGCCTTGCCGCCCCCCGCGGTTTCTGCGCCGGTGTGGACCGCGCGATCCAGATTGTCGAGGAAGCGCTGAAGAAATGGGGCGCGCCCGTCTATGTGCGCCACGAGATCGTCCACAATGCCCATGTCGTTAGCCGGCTTGAGGCCATGGGCGCTGTATTCGTTGAAGAACTGGATGAATGCCCCACCGATCGCCCGGTCATCTTTTCGGCCCACGGCGTGCCGAAATCCGTGCCTGCCGAGGCCGCCTCGCGCCAGATGATTTATGTCGACGCCACCTGCCCGCTCGTCTCCAAGGTCCATGTCGAGGCCGAACGCCACAGCACTGAGGGCCGCGAAATCGTCCTGATCGGCCATGCCGGCCACCCGGAAGTCATCGGCACGATGGGCCAGCTGCCAAATGGCGCCATTACGCTGATCGAAACCGTCGACGATGCGGAACGATTCGCACCGAAAGACCCGAACAACCTCGCCTTCGTCACCCAGACTACGCTATCTGTCGACGATACGGCCGATATCGTGGCCGTGCTGCAAAGCCGCTTCCCGGCCATGTCGGCGCCCCATAAGGAAGACATCTGCTACGCCACGACCAACCGGCAGGACGCCGTGAAAGTCCTCGCGCCCGGCGCCGGGCTCGTCCTCGTCATCGGCGCGCGCACCAGCTCCAATTCCGTCCGCCTCGTCGAGGTGGCCCTGCGCGCCGGGGCCGCCCGCGCCGAACTCATTGCCAGCGCCGACAACATTGACTGGTCCTGGTTCGACGGCGTCTCGACGCTCGGCCTCACCGCCGGCGCCAGCGCCCCGGAAGACCTTGTCCAGGGCGTCATCGACGCGTGCCGCGCCCGCTTTGACGTCACCATGGACAGCATTGAGACCGCCAAGGAAACGGTGACCTTCAAGCTCCCCCGCGTGCTCGCAGACTAGACTCCCCGCGCCATCCGGGCGATGCAGCCTGCAAACCCAGACATAAACTATCCGGTCCGCGCTAATGAATGCGTATGGTTTTTGATGTAAAGCCGTCAGACCCTCCCGGACGAAGAGACACGAAAACCATGGCCTTTGACAAAACCACCGCTGTCGAAAACCTCGACACATGGCGCCGGCAGGCCCGCGTCTTTTTCAAACGTCTCGGCCGCAAGATCGACCATGAAGCCGTCGTCGACCATGCCTGCGAAGAAGGCCAGATATCCGGCCGCTACGCCTTCATGGCGGTCATGTCCTGCGCCATCGCCACACTCGGCCTGCTACTCTCCTCGCCAGCCGTCATCATCGGCGCCATGTTGATCTCGCCCCTCATGGGCCCAATCATGCTCATGGGCTTCTCGCTCAGTATTCTCGATCTCGCCGCCCTGCGCCGCGCCATTTTCACCATGGCCCTCGGCGTCGTCGCCGCCGTCACGATCTCTTTCCTCATCGTACGCCTGTCACCGCTGACCGAGATCACACCGGAAATCATCGCCCGCACACGGCCGAACTTCTTCGACCTCCTCGTCGCCATCTTCTCGGGTCTGGCCGGCGGCTATGCCGTTATCCAGCGCAAGGGCGAGACCATTGTCGGCGTCGCCATCGCCACCGCCCTGATGCCGCCGCTCGCGGTCACGGGCTACGGCCTCGCCGTCGGCTCCATGGCCGTCGCGGGGGGCTCCTTCTTCCTCTTCATGACCAACCTTCTGGCCATCGCGCTCTCGGTCACGGTCCTCTCGCGCCTCTATGGATTCGGCGCCGATCATGGCTCGCGCAGCACGATGTTTCAGAGTGCAATGGTCCTCACTGTGTTCGCCGCCCTCTCACTGCCCCTCGGCATCGCCCTGCGCGACATTGCCTATGAGGCCACTGCCATCAACACGGTGAAGGACGCCCTGCTCGACCCGTTCGACGATAACGAGGCCCGCATCTCGGACGTCTCGGTCCAGTTTCCAAAGCGCGAAGACATCCGCGTCGACGCCACCATCCTGACCCGCACCCGCGTGCCGGACGCCGCCAGCCAGCTCACCGCAGAGCTGACCAAACGCCTCGGCCGCCCGGTGGACATCAATCTCGGCCAGGTTCTCATCAACGAGGACAAGACGCTCGAGGCCGAAGCCTTCCTGCGCATGGCAGACACATCCATCGCCGCGCCCCTGCGCGCCGAGATATCGCGCCTGCAGACCTTCGGCGAGCTTCGCCAGACCGAGACCGAGCTGCGCGCTGCCATCCCGTTCGAACTCGCCGCCGCCGATATCAATGCCGATGCGAAGACCGCCACGCTCATGGCGACGCCGCATGACGGCCTGTCGATCTCGGCCTATCGCACGATGGAAGCCGGTCTGCAGACCAATTTCCCCGAATGGAAAATCCGTCTCGTGCCGCCCGTCAGCGAACTCCCGCTGATCAATTTCGACAATGGCGAAGCGGTCCTTTCGCCGGAAGGTGAAGCCGTTCTGGGCAATAGTATCTGGGCACTCCAGCACTGGTCCGTCACAACAGTCGAAACTGTCGGTTATGCCTCTACGGCGGGCGAGCTGCGCCGCTTTGACAACCAGACCCTCGCCTATCGCCGCGCTGCTGCCGTCGCAGAGCGCCTGACCCAAGCTGGCATCGCCGCCACCCCCATCGGCGAATACCGCGCCTATCGCCAGACCGCCGACGAGAAACAGCTCGGCTACCAGCGCTTCCAGACCGTCCTTATTCGTCCCGGCTCTTAAGCGCCTGCAAAGGCCGCAAACCCGGCCACGAAATCGCTAAGCTTCTTGCGGGTTTCGTCATCCGTCAGGTTGCCCTCGCTATCGAACAGGCCCGATGCCCGCGACACCAGCAGCCGCCCCTCGAACCAGGGTCGCATGCCCAGCGTGCGGATCACCGGCAGCCAATGGTTCTGCGACAGGATCGTGCCGAACCCACCCAGCGACGCACCGATAATAGCCACCGGCTTGCCGCCGAATATCTCGCCAATCTCCGAGGCTGGCCGCGACGTCCAGTCCACCGCGTTTTTGAACACGCCCGGAATCCCGTTATTGTATTCCGGCGTCACCAGCAAAACGCCGTCAGCCGCCCGGATCGCATCCTTCAACGCCGTCACGGCCGCCGGAATGCCCTCCGCCGCTTCCACATCTCCATCATAAAGCGGAATGCCATGCAGGGCCATGCCCGTAACCTGCACCCCCTCCAGCGCCAGCGCCTCGGCCGCGCGCACCAGCCCCGAATTATAAGACGCCTTCCGCAGGCTTCCGGAAATGGCAAGGATATGGGTCATCGGCAGGTCTCCTGAATTATCCCCCCGTCTCTAACCCGGAACCATGGCCAAGCCCATCATCAACTCCTCAAAAGCCCCCTCTCCCCGTGGGAGAGGGGGTTGGGGGTGAGGGGGCACCCAAGTCTCCACCCAAGACATACGTTTCAGCGATGCCCCTGAACAGAAGTCGTTGCGGCCAATCCTGAGCGCCTCAACATCGCTACCCCTCACCCTCGATCCCTCTCCCAATGGAGAGGGAGGGCACGAACTTATCCAACCCCAAACCGTCCCGGCGTATAATACGCCCAATGTCGGACTACAGCCTCTTCCGCCCCATGCAGGGCCTGCCTTGGTACTTGCTCGCCATCTGGCCACTGATCTATTTCAGGATCCAGCGCCTCATGGCGTGGTTCCAGGTCAATGGCGGGCCCGGCTCTCAAATGTTCTGGGGCCTCAGCAAGACAGGCCGCGTTGTCCTCATTCGTGCATCTGACGACCTGTCCGGGCATCGTTCGGGCTGTTTTCGGGCACCGGTGTCGCCTCGGCTGAGGCTTGCCCTCACAGACGAAACCAGCAGCCCGTGTCCCCTGCGCAGGCAGGGGCGGCGAATCCCGGCCAGTCGCACGCCCGCACCTCTGCCCGCGCAGGGTGTGCGGGCTTACTTGCTGCCGCTGCCGCATACCTGACCGCGAACCCAATCCCGAAAAGCCAGTTCCCACCCCCAAGCGCCCCCACAGGCGTCATACGTGCAGCCCCTTATTCAAATTCCCGCCGCGATCTGCCATAAGCGGCAGCCATGACCTTCAAAGTTGCCGCCTTCTACAAATTCTTCGCCCTGCCGGACTTCGAGTCCCGCCGCGCACCTCTGGCCGAAACGCTGGAGGCGTCAGGCGTCAAAGGCACGGTCCTCCTCGCCACCGAAGGCGTCAACGGCACCATCGCCGGCACAGCCAAGGCCATCGATACGGCCCTTGCCGCCATGCGCGCCCTGCCCGGTTGCGAGACGCTGCAGGCCAAGTTTGCCGAGGCCGACGAGATGCCCTTCCTGCGCCTCAAGGTCCGCCTGAAGCGCGAAATCGTCTCCATGGGCGTGCCGGGCACAGACCCGAACGCCATCGTCGGCACCTATGTCGCGCCCGAGGCCTGGAACGCGCTGATCTCAGACCCGGACACCGTCCTCATCGACACGCGCAACGATTATGAAGTCGCCATCGGCACATTCGAAGGCGCCGTGGACCCGAACACCAAGACCTTCCGCGAATTCCCGGACTGGTTCCGCGAATTCCGCGCCAAGCTCGAATCCGAAGGACGCAAGCCCAAGGTCGCCATGTTCTGCACCGGCGGCATACGCTGCGAAAAGGCGACCAGCTTCGTCAAGGCCGAGGGCATCGACCACGTCTTCCATCTCGAAGGCGGCATCCTCAAATATCTCGAAACCGTGCCCGAGCAGGACAGCAAATGGCAGGGCGAATGTTTCGTGTTCGACGAGCGCGTCTCCGTCCGGCACGATCTCACGCCCGGCTCCTATGACATGTGCCATGCCTGCAAACGTCCGATCACCGAGGCCGACAAACAGCACGCGGCCTTTGAGGCCGGCGTCTCCTGCCCACACTGCATCAGCGAGATGAGCGACGACCAGCGCGCCCGCTTTGCCGAACGCCAGAAGCAGATCGACCTCGCCAAGGCCCGTGGCGAAAAACACATGGGTCCGGAGGCACGCCGGAGCGAGGACGCATGAGCCTGCCCGTCCTCTATTCCTTCCGCCGCTGCCCCTATGCCATGCGCGCCCGCCTCGCCCTCGCGATCAGCGGCGCCCAAATCCGCATCCGCGAAGTTGTGCTGCGCGACAAGCCCGCCGCCATGCTCGCCGCCAGCCCCAAAGGCACCGTCCCGGTCCTCGTCCTGCCGGATGGCACCGTCATCGACGAAAGCCTCGACGTGATGAAATGGGCCCTCGCCCGGAACGATCCCGAAAACTGGCTGGATGCAAACAGTGCCGAAACGGATGCTCTCATCGTCCAGAGCGACGGCCCTTTCAAGCACGCGCTCGACCGCTACAAATATCCAAACCGCTATGACGGCGTGGACCCGGAAGACCAACGCGCTGACGGCCTCTCCATCCTCACCGAATGGAACGCCTGCATTGCCGCCTCAGGCGGCCAGCTCCTCGGCCCGCAGCGCAGTCTCGCCGACATGGCCCTCTTCCCCTTCGTGCGCCAGTTCGCCGCCACAGACCGCGAATGGTTCACCGCCCAATCCCTTCCCGCATTACAGGACTGGCTTGCGGGCCACCTTGCCAGCCCGCTCTTCAAGTCCATCATGACCAAGCACGCCCAGTGGCAACCGGGCGCCGAAGAACCGCTGCTCACAGTGGCCGGCTGACCCCCTTGAAAAATCCTGCGGCGGGCGTAAATACGCCGCTCTTCGGTTCGGAGTGTGGCTCAGCCTGGTAGAGCACTGCCTTCGGGAGGCAGGGGTCGGAGGTTCAAATCCTCTCACTCCGACCATTCAAATCCAGGGTCGCGCGATGGAAAATACCGCCCTCATCTATCGCCGTTTTGGCCCACCATCTGAGGCACTGAAACTTGAGCGCGTGCCGCTCTCGCCGCGCCCGCCCCATCTGCTGCGCGTGAAGATGCAGATGGCCCCGGTCAATCCATCCGACCTGATACCCATCACCGGCGCCTATGCCCACCGCGTCAGCCCGCCCTTGGTCGCGGGTTATGAAGGCGTCGGCGAAGTCATCGCGGCGCCAGCGAGCCACGCGCATCTGATCGGCAAGCGCGTCCTCCCCCTTCGCGGACCTGGCACATGGCAAGCCTATGTCGACTGCGATCCTGACCTCGCCATACCCGTACCGCCCTCCATCGACAGCACCATCGCCGCCCGTGGTTATATCAATCCGCTTGCTGCCCAGCTGATGCTGGACGCATGGCCCGTGAAAGGCACCCATGTCCTGCTCACGGCGGCTGGCTCAACCTGCGCCAGCCTGCTCGCGCAATGGGCCCTCGCAGCAGGCGCCAGCCGGGTGACCGGCATTTATCGCGCGCCCGAGCACAAATCTGCGCTCACCCGCAGGGGCGTCGAAGCCATACAGCTCTGTGACGCAGATCAGCTTACGGCTGCTGCCGCCTCAGCTGACGTCACGTTTGATGCGCTTGGCGGCGAGCCCGGTTCGCTGATCCTGAAGGCCATGCCCGCAGACACCGACTTTGTCAGCTACGGCCTGCTCACCGGCCGGCCCGTCCTGCCCGGCAACCCAAGGCCACGCGCCCATCACCGGCGTTTCCATATGCGCGACAGCCTCGCCGCGATGACGCCGCAGCAATGGCACACCTGCTTCGACACGCTGTGGCCACGCCTGAACAGTACGGCGCTTCCAGCAATACGAGAAGTCAGATTAGCTGACTGGCAGGACGCCCTGGCTGGCTATGACCAACCGCGGCGGCCCAAACCTATCTTGATATTAGGCGACGCGGCCTAGCCTGCCAGCGCTGCTTTGACAGCTGCGATGGCCTCGTCCGCCTTGCTGGCATCCGGGCCGCCGGCCTGCGCCATGTCCGGACGGCCACCGCCGCCCTGACCACCGAGAGCCGCCGCTGCGACCTTCACCAGATCAACTGCCGAGAACTTCGACGTCAGATCTGCCGTCACGCCAATCGCAACACCGGCCTTGCCATCGGCGACGCCGACAAAGGCCACGACGCCCGAGCCGATCTTGGCCTTGGCCTCATCGACCAGCGCGCGCAGGTCCTTGCCGCCCACGCCTTCAGCGACACGCGCGATAAGGTTGACGCCATTGATCACTTCCGGTCCGGCTGGCGCACTGCCACCGCCGCCCATGGCCAGCTTGCGCTTGGCCTCGGCCAGGTCCTTCTCCAGCGAACGGCGCTCGTCCGTCAGCGCGCTGACCTTGCGCGGCACATCCTTCAGCGGCACTTTCAGGCTCTCGGCGAGATCCTCTGCAATGCGTGCACGGCCTTTCAGATAGGCCAGCGCCTCGGCCCCCGTCGCAGCCTCGATACGGCGCACGCCAGCGGAGACGCCGCCCTCGGACGTTATCACGAATACGGCAATATCGCCTGTGCGCTCGACATGAATGCCGCCGCAAAGCTCAACCGAATAGGCCTTGCCTTCGCCCCGGCCCATGGAGAGGACGCGGACCTCGTCGCCATATTTCTCGCCGAACAGGGCAAGCGCTCCAGCCTCAATGGCCTTCTCCGGCGTGGTGACCTTGATCTCGGCGGCCGTGTTCTGGCGGATCACGGCATTCACCTGATCTTCGATTGCCTCGATCTGCGCGGCCGTCACCGGCGCGCCATGCGAGAAATCGAACCGCAGGCGATCGGCTTCGACGAGCGAGCCCTTCTGCGTCACATGCTCGCCGAGCACATTGCGCAGCGCCGCATGCAGGAGGTGCGTGGCCGAGTGATTGGCCATCACGGCCTTGCGGCGCACAGCGTCGACATGCAGCTTCGCATTCGCGCCAAGTTTGGCGGAGCCGCTGACAAGTTCACCGACATGCACGTGCACATCGCCGGCGCGCTTCTGCACGTCGCGCACGATGAAGCGCGCGCCGCCATCGAATGTGATTTCGCCATGGTCGCCAGCCTGGCCGCCGCTTTCGGCATAGAAAGGCGTTGCGTCGAACACGAGTTCAACCGCGCCGGGCTCCAGCATATCGACGAGTGCACCGCCTGCCGCGATGGCCACAAGCTTGCCCTGGTCTTCGGTCGCCGCATAACCGCCGAATTTCGTGGCGCCGGATTTGTCGCGCACGGCAAACCAGATGTCATCCGTCGCCGTATCGCCAGAGGTAAAGCCCGCGCTCCGCGAGCCCTCGCGCTGGACGTCCATGGCCGCGTCGAACGCATCGGTATCTACCGACATGCCGCGCGAACGCAGGATGTCCTGCGTCAGGTCGAGCGGGAAGCCGAACGTATCATAAAGACGGAAGGCGGTCTCGCCGGGAAGCGCGTCACCCGCGCCGAGGCCGGTCGTTGCCTCATCCAGCAACGAGAGGCCGCGGCCCAACGTACGCTGGAAACGGCCCTCTTCCTGCTCAAGCGCGGATTCAATCGCGGCCTTGGCGCGGCCGAGTTCGGGATAGGCCTTGCCCATCTCGCCGATCAGGGCGGGCGTCAGGCGATGCATCATCGGCTCACGCGCCCCAAGCAGGTGCCCGTGGCGCATCGCGCGGCGCATGATGCGGCGCAGCACATAGCCGCGGCCTTCATTGGAGGGCAGCACGCCATCCGCGATCAGGAAGGCGGACGTACGCAAATGGTCTGCGATGACGCGGAACGAGGCGAGATGGTCGCCTTCGGCCTTGGCGCCGTAGAGGTCTTCCTCGGCCTTGATCAGGTTGGCGAAGAGGTCGATCTCGTAATTGTTGTGAACGCCCTGCAGGACCGCCGCGATACGCTCCAGCCCCATGCCCGTATCGATCGATGGCTTGGGTAGCGACGTGCGCGAGCCGTCGGCCGACTGTTCGAACTGCATGAAGACCAGGTTCCAGATCTCGATAAAGCGGTCACCATCCTCGTCCGGGCTGCCGGGAGGGCCACCTGGAATCTTGTCTCCGTGATCGTAGAAGATTTCCGAACAAGGTCCGCATGGGCCGGTATCGCCCATGGACCAGAAATTGTCCGACGTGGCGATACGGATGATCCGGTCGTCCGGCAGGCCAGCAATCTTCTTCCAGAGAGCCGCTGCCTCGTCATCCTCGGCATAGACGGTTACGAGCAGGCGTTTGGGATCAAGACCGAACTCTTTGGTGACCAGGTCCCAGCCATACTGGATCGCCTGTTCCTTGAAATAGTCGCCAAAGGAGAAGTTGCCGAGCATTTCGAAGAAGGTGTGGTGGCGCGCGGTATAGCCGACATTGTCGAGGTCATTATGCTTACCACCGGCCCGGACACATTTCTGCGAGGTCGTCGCCCGGGGCGCGAACGGCGTCTCGGCGCCGGTAAAAATGTTCTTGAATGGCACCATGCCGGCATTGACGAACAGCAGAGTCGGATCGTTCTGAGGCACGAGCGGCGCCGAGGCACGGCGCGTATGGCCCTGCTTCTCAAAGAAGGAGAGGAAGGATTCGCGGATATCGTTCACGCCAGTCATGGGCAGGGTCCTAGCCGTATGTATTCATGTGCGGCGAGGGTTGTCCCACACCGGCTCCAACCGGCGATATAAAGGTCCCTTTGCGGCGCGCCAAGCCGGGTGCGCCACAAAGGGACAAGTTCAGGTACAAGACCTGGCTGCAAACAGGAGATGAAAAGCCCGAATTCGGCCGTTCAGATGCCAATTGGCGGGCAAGTATCAGCCTTCGGCGGCATCCGGCTCGATATCATCATCCTTGTCGGCTTCCATGCCGGCCGTAAGGAGCTCATCGGCGAGAAGGCCTGCATTGCGGCGAATCGAATCCTCGATCTCGTCAGCAATGGCCGGGTTTTCCTTCAGGAAGGTCCGCGTCTTCTCGCGGCCCTGACCCATCCGTTCACCTTTGTAGGAATACCAGGACCCGGCCTTCTCGACGACTTCGGCCTTGACGCCGAGATCGATCAGCTCACCAGTCTTGGAGATGCCTTCGCCATAGATGATGTCGAATTCGACCTGCCGGAAAGGCGGAGCCACCTTGTTCTTGACGACCTTGACGCGGGTCTGGTTACCGATGACCTCGTCCCGTTCCTTGATCTGGCCAATACGGCGGATGTCGAGGCGGACGGAGGCATAGAATTTCAGGGCGTTACCACCGGATGTGGTCTCCGGGCTGCCGAACATGACGCCGATCTTCATGCGGATCTGGTTGATGAAGATGACGGTACATTTCGATTTGGAGATCGAACCGGTCAGCTTGCGCAGCGCCTGGCTCATCAGGCGAGCCTGCAGGCCGGGAAGGGAATCGCCCATCTCGCCTTCAAGTTCGGCACGCGGTGTCAGCGCAGCGACGGAGTCGATGACGAGGAGTTCAACGGCGCCGGAGCGGACCAGCGTGTCGGCAATTTCCAGCGCCTGTTCGCCTGTATCCGGTTGCGAGATCAGCAGGTCGTCGAGATCGACGCCCAGCTTGCCAGCATAGACCGGGTCCAGCGCGTGCTCAGCATCGATAAAGGCACAGACGCCACCATTCTTCTGGGCTTCAGCCACACAATGCAGGGCCAGCGTCGTTTTGCCCGAGCTTTCCGGACCATAGACCTCGATGATCCGCCCGCGCGGTATGCCGCCAATGCCGAGCGCAATGTCGAGCCCCAGCGAACCGGTCGACACCGCTTCAATATCCATCACTTTCCGATCGCCCAGTCGCATGACCGAGCCCTTGCCGAAAGAGCGCTCAATATTGCTTAGAGCCGTTTCAAGAGCCTTTTGCTTATCCACACCGGATTCCTTGTCCACAAGTTGTAGCGCTGGTTTGGCCATGAGTCGTCTCCTTAGGTCCACTATGGGGGTCAGTTTGGCAAGGCCCCCTATTGCCTTCCATATTTTGGATGTACCATATTTGTTCTCTGGAACAAAGCGGAAACTTTCTGTTCTCCGCACCTTTTCTTTTCCGCCCGGATCAGGCATGATTACAGAATGCTGACACGTTCCAACCGCCAAGCGGGCGAAGCACGGCTTCGCTATCTCGATGCCGATATCCAGGTGCTCGCGCCCGGCGATTTTGTTGTGTGTGCCGTCACCGGTCGCAAGATTCCACTGCAGGCGCTGCGCTATTGGAGCGTTGACCGGCAGGAGCCCTATTGGGATGCCGCCGCCGCTGGCACGCGCATGATCCCCGCCAAGGGATGATGCTGCGGGAAATCCTGCTAACCCTTGTCATCTGCACGGGCGCGTGTGCGCAGGTGCCCGGTGAAGACCCCGTTGCCACATCCCAGCCCGCTACACCTGTCTGCGATGGCGCCCTGACGCAGGGCGGGCTCGTCATCTGCCATGGCGCCCCGGGCGAAACATTCGCGGTTGCGGGAGTCAAACAGGTGGCCGATGCCGCTGGCTCTGCCCAGTTTGGCATCAGCTCCAAGGCACCAGCGGTCATCGGCTGGACAGCCTCTGACGGCTCCTATGGTGATCTTGCCATTGCCGAACGTCATGACGAGTTCCGCACCATCAAGGGCTTTGACTGCGACAAGGTTGATGCCCGCTCGCCCGAGCAGAAGGCGCATGCCGCCCGCTCCTGGCAGATCAAGCAGGACGCATTCGCCACATTCCATCCCGGCGCCGGAGCGCTTCATGGCTTTATCAAGCCGACCGAGGCGCCTGCCTCCTCGCCTTTTGGGCCGACGCGGAAATATATTGGCGTCTCAAACGTGACCGGCAAGCCGTGCGAATCGACCTCTGTCCATCAGGGCTATGACATGGCGGCGCCGATCGGCACGCCGGTTGTCGCGCCAGCGGACGGCACGATCATCCTCGCCGATCCGGACCTCTATTATGAAGGCGGCGCCATCTTCCTCGACCATGGCCACGGGCTGACATCGGTTTTCATGCACCTCTCGGAAGTGGATGTGAAACCGGGCGATGTGGTGAAGCGAGGCGACCTGATCGCAAAGACGGGTAATTCCGGGCGCACGACCGGCCCGCACCTGCACTGGGCCGTCAAATGGCGCAATACCGAGAGCGATACGCGCGGCGGTGATTTCTATATCGACCCGGCGCTGTTGCTGGATTTGCCGGTGAGTGATCCGCAGTGACAGCCTTTGTGGCGCTCCTGCGGGCCGTGAATGTCGGCGGCACGGGCAAGCTGGCAATGACGGAACTGGCCGCCATGTGCGCGGATGCGGGGTTCACGAGCGTTAAAACCTATATTGCCAGCGGCAATGTCGTGTTCCGGTCAGACCTGTCGGAAGCGAAAGTCCGGGCGGCTTTGGACCAGCGGCTGGAAGCCTATGCCGGCAAGCCTGTCGGCGTCTTCGTGCGCACGGCCAAGGAAATGGCGGCGGTGCGCGACAATAATCCTTTCGCCAATGAGCCAGGCAATCGGGTCGTCGCGATCTTCCTTGAAGCCGCGCCCCATGCCGATGCCCTGGAGGGCCTGAAGCACCAGACCGCTGAAGTCCTGAAGCCAGGCACACGGGAACTCTATGTCTTCTATCCGGATGGCCAAGGCCAATCGAAACTCCAGATCCCGTCAGCCAGATCCGGTACAGCGCGGAACATGAACACGGTGGCGAAGCTTGCCGAGATGGCCGCAGCGCTCAGTCCGTAAGCCAGATCACGTCCGTTGCCCCTACAAAGCGCGCCATGCGGGCCAGCTCTGCGTCCAGCTTCGCCTGCCGCGCACCGGTCCATTTCACGCCGGGCTCTACCCAGAGATTGTGGACGCTGAGTTCGCCCTTGTCCCGGTCTGACTTCACCTCAATCCGCCCGACGAAACGATCACCCTCCAGCAGCGGATAAACGTAATAGCCCCACTGGCGCTTGGCCGCAGGCACGAAAATCTCGATGCGGTATTCAAAGCCGAACAGGCGCGTCAGGCGATTGCGATCACGGACGACGGGGTCGAACGGGTTGAGGATGCGCAGGCGTGAGGTGGGCGCTTGGGCGTGCTGCAGACGGGTCTCGATATCTGTCGGGGCGAGCGCGGCCGTCCACTGGCCGTCCGCGCATTCCACCTCGACCGGCACCAGCTCTTCAGGATTCGCAAGGGTCCAGGCCTTCACCTCCGCCAAGTCCGCCGCCGCCCAGAAGCGCTGGATGTCGCCCACCGTGCCGAAGGCTAACCGGGCGAGCGCCTCACGGCAGAGCCAGTCCAACTGGGCGTCATCGGCATGCACTACATCTCTCAGGTCCTGCGGGATCACGCGGTGCGTCAGGTCATAATGTTTGGTGAAGTTCTCGCGGTGCGAGGTCGAGAGGTCGCCGACATACCACATATAATCGAGCGCCAGCTTGTGAGGTGGACGGCGCCACATCTCGCGGGGGCCTTCAATCTTCGTGTCGAAGGCCTTGGTGCTGAGCGGGCCTTCCGCTGCGATGCGCGCTTTGATGTCTTCGCGCCCAGCCGCGTCCAGCATGGTGCGATACCATTGAGAGCGTTCGAAGCGCGCTTCCATGCGGCGGAACTGGCGGCGCCACATGGGATAGAAGTCCATCGGGATGAGCGAGGCATCATGCGTGAAATGCTCGAATACATGCCGATCGCGCGCGAGGCATTTTTCCAGCAGGGGCTCGCGATAGTTCTGGTTGCGACTCCAGAGGATATGGTCGTGAGCGCGGGCGACGACGCGGATCGTGTCGAGCTGGACGAAGCCGAGGCGGCGAATAATGCCCGGCAAGTCCAGCGGGCCGGTCGGCGCGGCGGACAGGCCCTGGGCTTCCAGCCACAGCCGCCGCGCATCCCGGTTGGAAATCCTCAGCGCCACGAACTCAGCCTAGGGAATGAGAACCGTCGCGCCCGTCGTCTTGCCGCTTTCGAGCGCGCGATGGGCGTCAGCGACATCCGCGAGCGGGAATCTCTGACCGATTTCGGCCTTGATTGTTCCTGACTGAAGCGCAGCAAAGAGCAGCTTCGCCCCACGTGCCAAAGCGTCCGGCGTATCGATGAAGTGAAACAGACCGGGCCGCGTCATAACCAGCGAACCGCCCGCTGAGAGGCGCGCTGGCGCGATAGGATCAACCGGCCCTGACGCGTTGCCATACGACACGAACCAGCCGCGCTTCTTGAGGCTCGATAGCGAGGCGTCTGCGCTTATCTTGCCGACACTGTCGAGCGCCATGTCGACGCCCTTGCCGTCGGTTAGAGCCTTCACCTGCTCAGCGACATTGTCATAACCGACGATCACATCGCTGGCGCCAGAGGCGCGGGCAAGCTCGGCCTTCTTCTCGGACGAGGTGACAGCGATAACGCGTGCGCCGAGGCTGGCCGCCCATGGCACGAGCAGGCTGCCGACGCCGCCGACCGGTGCCCAGACGAGCAGCGTATCGCCCTTCTGGACCGGGCGAATTTCGAACAGCAACATCCAGGCGGTCAGGCCTTTCAGCATGACCGCAGCGGCGTCCTCGTCGGTGATGCCATCGGGCAGTTTGAAGAGGCTGCCAGCTGGCGCAGTCAAGTGCGTGGCATAGGCGCCCGAGGCCACATAGCCAACCCGATCTCCGACCTTCACATTGGTGACGCCTTCGCCCACGGCCTCGACCAGACCAGCGCCTTCGCCGCCCGGCGTGAAGGGAAACTTCGCGGGATAGAGGCCGGTGCGATAATAGGTGTCGATGAAGTTGAGGCCGACGGCTGTCTGGCGCACCAAAGCCTGACCGGGGCCTGGCTGTTTAGGCTCGAACGCTTCCTTCTTCAGGACGTCCGGTCCGCCGGTTTCATGGATCCGGATGGCATAGGGCTCTGACATTCAACGATCTCCGTTTTCCGGTGCGGTCTTGCGCACGCGTATATTGAGCAGCTCAACCGCCAGCGAGAAGGCGATGGCAAAATAGAGGTAGCCCCGCGGTATGTGGAAGCCGAGGCCATCGGCCACAAGGGCCACGCCCACCAGAAGGATGAAGGATAAAGCGAGCATCTTGGTTGTTGGATGCACTGCGATGAATTTCGCAAGAGGGTCAGCCGCTATGGCCATGACGAGGGTCGACAGGACGACCGCGCTGATCATCACGATGAGATCATCCGTCATGCCGACGGCAGTAATCACGCTGTCGAGCGAGAAGACGAAGTTGATAACGAAAAGCTGGATGATAACCGCAGTAAAGCCGCTTTTGGCGTCTGTCTCTTCATGCCCCGTGCCCTCGACGGCCGAGTGGATTTCCTGCGTGCCCTTCCATAGCAGGAAGAGACCGCCAGCCAGCAGGATCAGGTCCTTTATCGTCACGTCCTCGACATGATGCATCAGGGCCTCGTCACCGCCGGATACCATGACCGCGATGGCATGCGGCAGATGGAACAAGGCATTCTTGTCGAGCCCGATGATAACGAAGATGAGCCCCAGCATGGCAATGCGCAGGAACATGGCCCCCCATATGCCGACGCGGGTGGCTTGCGCCTTCTGCTTTCCCTGAAGCTTGCCGGTGGCGATGGAGATGAAGAGCAGATTGTCGATACCAAGCACGACCTCAAGGAAGGTCAGCGTGGCGAGACTGCCCCAGAAGGCGGGAGAGGCGAGTAATTCAGTCATGTGCGGAGGAATCCTCGTGGCGGGCGGGGGAAAGACTGCAATGAATAGGAGCGTGGGGTTTATAGCAAGGCCGACTCGCGCTGGACTCTTGCGATGCGCACAATGACCCTTCTGACCTGCGGTGTCGACGAAGCTGGCCGTGGCCCGTGGGCCGGCCCGGTGACGGCTGGCGCCGTGGTGCTGGACCCGGCACGCCCGATTGAAGGCCTGACGGATTCAAAGGCATTGAAGGAATCTCAGCGCGATGCGCTGGCACCGCTGATCCGCGAACGCGCGGCGGCCTTTTGCGTGGCGCATGCCAGTGTTGAAGAGATCGACCGCCTGAATATTCGCGAGGCGACCTTCCTTGCAATGTCGCGCGCCATAGAAGGCATTGCCAGGCAGTGCCCGCTGGGGATGATCCTGATCGACGGCAACGCCTTGCCAAAGGACCTGCCCTGCGAGGCGCGCGCGATCATCAAGGGCGATCTCACCGAACCGGCAATTTCGGCCGCGTCGATCCTCGCCAAGACAGAGCGTGATGCACTGATGAAAGATATGGACGCGGTGCATCCCGGTTATGGCTTCGCCCGGCACAAGGGCTATGGCACCGCTGCCCATGCCGAGGCGCTGCAACGGCTTGGACCGTGTGTGCATCACCGCACAAGCTTCCGGCCCATACGTGAGCTGATCGCCAGCCGGGCCGCGCAAGTCACGCGGTAAGCAGCTCGACCGAGACAGCCTGATTGATCAGGTCGCAACTCCCCGATGTGGTGAGGAATGCGATATCGGCGGCGTCGCGGCCCGTTGCCACGCGCACCAGATTCTCGACGGGCACAAGCCGCGTCGCATCAACCAGCCACCAGACGCTGTCCAGATAGACTTCGAAAACGGCGTGGAAGTCCGGCGGGTTGAGCTGCCAGGCATAGGCGCTGACGGCGCGGGCTGGTACATTCAGGGCACGGCAGATGCTGATACCAAGATGTGTGAAGTCGCGGCAGATGCCGGCGCGATCAACGAACGTGTTCTCGGCTGTGGTGCCGCCATGGCTGGAGCCCGGCACATAGTCGACATGATTGTAGATCCAGTCGAGCACCGCAAGGACCTGTGTACCACCCGGGGCGAGGTCGCCGAACTCACGATGCGCAAAGGACATGAACTTGTCGGACGGGCAGTAACGGCTCGGCAGCAGGTATTCGAGCACAGGCGGCGGCAGTTCGAGCCAGGGCTCAAGCCTTGCATTCGGCGAAAGGAGCCGGGGCTTGGCATTGTCCACGGTCGCTTCGTAGACGATGCTTGTCTCGCCCTCGAAGGCCGCGCGGAAACGGCGCTCGCCATGATGGTCGGCCATGTCCTGCAGGATCGGACCATCCGGAGAGATGGTGAGGCTTTCAGACAGGATGGCCTGGTCAGGCGTTCGGGCGACATGGATCGCGACGATGGCCTGAGTATCCTGCGGGAAAGCGTAGACGAGTTCAGACCTGACGCGGAGTTTCAATGGGGTATCCTGAGCTGAGGGGTTCACGAGCGCTACGCGCAGCCTGTGGGGCGGTTCCTGTCATGCTCGGCTGCGCGGCGCTAGTGATCGTTGCCAGATCGCGCCCTTTCCCTACCGGCGGCAAACCGTTAATCCTGCATTAACCACGCATGTTTCAGGTTGCCGCTTTGGGGACGGAGACGAATCGCATGCTGTTTTTGTTTGGCTGGCACACGTGGCTGGGCGAATCGGGACGCCCGTATCGCTTCAAGATTACACTGACGCCAAAGGGCCTGCCCGAAGGTGGCGGCATCTATGTCTTTGTCCAGCGCCGTTTCGTTTTCTTCCTGTTCCCGCTCTATATCGGCAAGGCGACGAACTTCCGCTCGCGCCTGATCGGGCATGAGCGCTGGTGGGAGGCCTGGTGGAAACGCGGGGCCACCGAGCGCCACGTGCTGGTGATAAAGAAGAGCGCCGACCGCGCCCGCGTGGAAGAAGACCTGATCCGGCGCTACCAACCGCGCATGAACGACATTCTCGTCCCCCGCAACGCCAATGACGGGCCGAACAATGTGCGCCTGCGCCGCTGGTGGAAATTCAAGCGGATGTTCCGGATTCCGTTTTTGGGCTGATCGTAGCTGATGCACCTGCGACGCCTGTGAGGGCGCTTGGAGGGTGTATTTCCTGTTTTGAGAGTTGATTCCGGGTCAGGTGTCCGGGATTGGTCCCACACATCCGAATTCCCGGCGAACGCCGGGATTTCTTGCAGTTTGTTCGGAAGCCATCGCCTGAGGCCCCGGCGTTCGCCGCGGACACGGATGTGGGGTGGGCATTTCCACCATCAAAGCCGTGTTGAAACTGTGGGACAGCTGGATCGGAACCCAAGGATGCTTCGGGGTCGCACACATGTCATCGGACAGGCGGATGAGGTCGACGCGGCCATGTTTGGTGACAGCCCAGTGCATCTCGGATTCAGGGCCGCAATTGGCGTAGAACCATGCCTGCAGGCGGCGGATCTGGACGTAGATCAGCGGCCAGACAGGCAACAGGTACCAAGGCAGGCCCCGCATGGGGCGGAAGAGGCTATAATCCGGCATCGGCGACATTATACGCCGGGCTGGTTTGGGGTTGGATAAGTGGGGCCGCACTGCGCGATTGATTCCGGCCCCTCTCCCGTGGCAAAGCTGGCCGTCATGGCTGATACGATCCCTCCCCTTGCCCCGCCTTTGTTTGCCGATGCGCCCAGCTCGGTGAATTTCAAGAAGCTGCGCAAGCGGCTGGTGCGCGGCGCCCTGAAAGCCGTGGACGATTTCGGCATGGTCGACCGGCGGGCGGTGGATGCAGGCGAGAAGCCGCGCCCGAAATGGCTGGTCTGCCTGTCAGGTGGCAAGGATTCCTATGGCCTGCTGGCCGTTCTGATGGATTTGCAATGGCAGGGCGCCCTGCCGGTGGACCTCGTCGCCTGCAACCTTGACCAGGGCCAACCGGGCTTTCCAAAGCACGTGCTACCGGACTGGCTGGACACGACGGGCGTTAAATACCGGATCGAGACCGAAGACACCTATTCCATCGTGACCGAGAAGGTGGAGGCGGGGCGGACCTATTGTTCCATGTGCTCGCGTCTGCGCCGGGGCATTCTCTACCGCATCGCGCGAGAGGAAGGCTGTGAGGCCATAGTGCTGGGCCATCACCGCGACGACGCGCTGGAGACGTTCATGATGAACTTCATCCATGGCGGTCGCATGGCAGCGATGCCGCCGAAACTGCTGAATGACGAGGGCGACTGTTTCGTGCTGCGCCCGTTGATCACCGCGGCAGAGGACGACCTTGCGAAATTTGCCGATGCCATGAGCTTCCCGATCATTCCGTGCAACCTGTGCGGCAGCCAGGACGGGCTGCAGCGCGGGGCGATGAAACAGATGCTGGACGAATGGGAACGCAAGAAGCCCGGCGTGCGGCAGGTGATGGCGCATGCGCTTGCCACCGTTCGCCCGAGCCACCTGCATGACCCGCGCGTGTTCGACTTTGCCGGGCTCGAAATCGGCGGCACAGGCGAGACCGACCCGAACGTGCCGTTCTAGGCGCCGGCGGCTTCGGTGCGCCGCCCTGATTTGCGCAAAATTTTTGCAACAGAATCCCCCGGCGCTCAAACAAGGCGCTAGGAAGGCTTTATAACGCCCCAAGCTCTCTCGCGCCTCGCGCCCGGCTGCAAGCTCTGTGACAAGCAGCCAAGAAAAACGCGCCGGACACCCATCCGGCGGTGGGGGAGGATCACCTTTGTTGCGTATAGCCCTTGCGGCCGGACTGGCCCTGTCCGGCGCGGCAGCCGGATTTGCCGATGAACAGGCCCCCCGCGATTTCCAGACCTATAAGCCGACCGTCAAGCCGACGCGGATCGAGAAGTCCGAGGCACCGCGTATCGATGGAAAGCTGGACGATGCTGTCTGGACCAAGGCGGCCGAGATTTCCGAGTTCTACGAGGTTGAGCCGACCGTTGGCCCGCCAAGTGTGGAGACGCGCGTCTACATGGCCTATGACGAGGACGCGCTCTATGTGGCCATTCACGCCTATGATGATGAACCGGAAAAGATTTTCGCGACCATTCTCGAGCGCGACGGGGATGTCTGGCGCGACGACATGGTGCGCTTCTATATCGACCCGTTCGACACGGGGCTGAGCGGCTTCGGATTTGATGTGAACGCGCTTGGCGTGCGGGCCGAACGCCTGATTCAGGCCAATCGGCGCCCGGTTGATGAGTGGGACACGATCTGGGATGCGGCTGGAGAGGTCACCGATGATGGCTGGACGGCGGAATTCGTCATTCCCTTCCGCTCGTTGAGCTTTGAACCCGGCGGCGACGGATGGGGCCTGATGATCACCCGCGAACGATCGCATGCCAGCGAGGAGATCCGCTGGGCCGCTATTGACCCATCCGTGAACAAGTTCGGCTTTTCGCGCGCAGGCCGGCTGGTCGGCATACATGACATCAATCAGGGCCACGGCGTGGAAGTGCAGCTGCAGGCGGGCCTGAGCGCCTCGCGCGACTGGGACCGACCGCGCGACGATGACCTGTCGATCGAGCCGAGCGCGAATATTTCCTACAAGATCACGCCGTCGCTGACCGGCCTGTTGACGCTGAACACGGACTTTTCAGACACACCGCTCGATGACCGGCAGATCAATACGAGCCGCTTCTCACTCTTCTTCCCGGAAACGCGCGACTTCTTCCTGCAGGATGCGGCCTTTTTCGAATTTGCCGGGCAGACCTTCGGCTCCTCATCCAACAGCATCTCGGCCAATTCGAATACACCGAACGGGCAGCCCTTCTTTTCCCGGCGCATCGGTATCGTCAACGGCCAGCGCGTGACCGTGAAGGGCGGGGCCAAACTGAGCGGCGAAATTGGCGGCGTGCAGGTGGGCATGCTGACGGCCCAGACCGGCGAGGCGGCGGGCATCGATTCCCAGAACCTGTCAGTGGCCCGCGCGGCGATGGACATTTTCGGCGGCTCCCGTATCGGCGTCATCGCGACCAATGGCGACCCGACCGGCAGATCGGACAATTCACTGGCGGGGATCGACTATCTCTACCAGACGCCATCCTTCCTCGGCGGCGGGCGGCTGCAGGCCGACATGTTCTACCAGCGCTCTTTCTCGTCTCTGGTGGAAGATGATGATTCCTATGGCGTGCGGGTGGACTATCCGAATGATGCGCTCTCGTGGGTCGTCGAGGCGCGCGAGATCGGACAGGACTTCACGCCGGCGCTCGGCTTCGTGAACCGGCCCGGCACGCGGGATTATTCGGCCAGCTGGAACAGGCGGCTGCGCCAGTCCGGCGGCTGGATGCGCTGGTGGCAGTTCGGCACGCGGCACGAATTCATCACCGATCTTGATGGCAATGAGGAGACGCGGACCAATGAGGTCGCCCTTGGCCTGCAGACGAAGTGGACGGACGACATCTCGTTCTTCCTGACGAATAATGAGGAGACGATCACCGCGCCGTTCAACCTGCCGGGCGGACTGGTCGTGCCGGTCGGGCAATACAATAATGACGGCGTGCGGGCGAAGCTGCAGTCATCGCTGGCGCGGCCCTATGGCACGGTGGCCGAGATACGCCATCGCAACTTCTATGGCGGCACGTCGACGAAATATGCGCTTGCGCTGAACATGCGGCCCAATGCGCGCGTGGACGTGCGGGCCTCCTATTCGCGTGAGGATATCTCCGTGCCGGCCGGTGAGGTGAGCGTGCAGATCGGGTCGATGGATACGGTGTTCAATTTCTCGCCGACGCTCTCCATGTCGACGCAGACGCAGTATGACAATATCTCCAACAGCCTGTCCTTCTTCGGCAGGCTGCAATGGGAAGTGCGTCCGGAAACGGAAGTCTTCCTCGCCCTCGGCCACGGCGCCATCATTGATGGCGATGACTTCCGCGAGAATTTCCGCTCGGTGCAGACAAGCGCAATCCTGCGGTTCGGCAATACGTTCCGGTTCTGAGCTTACGCTTCGAGGTGTTCAGGCAGGTCCACCCACGGGGCGGGATTCGACGCTCATCATGTAGGGAATGAAAATTTCGAGTTCGAGCGGACCAGAGGGCTGGGTTACGACCCGCGATTCAAGTCCTGAGACGGTCACGATAGCTGGCGCAAAGGTCTGCTGGAGAGCAGAGGCTTCCTTGCGAATGTCGGAGATCAGGTCAGCCCGGTGCTTGTCGGTCCCGCGTGCACCGAGAAATTGCTCCTCGCCGAGATACGCTTCGGAGCGACCTTCAATCTTTATGCCCTCCAGAAAGGCCGCTGCGCGGCGCATCAGCACGTCGAACGTCTCGTCAGGCTTCGTATCAATGCTGAGCGTGAGGGTAAAATGGCCCTGGCTGGAATAGTCGGCATAGATATCGTCAAACAGGACAGTGTTGATCGGCGCATTCGTTAGGCCAAGCTCCCCACCGAACAATTCATAGCCAGATGTCGAAGACACTGCCTTCTTGAGGCGGGAGAACATGGTTTCAAGTTCTGTCTTTCGTGCGCCGGGATCGCGGCTGGCAGACTGGCAGTTCACTTCGACAAGGACGAAGTCGGCCCTGACATGCCGGAAGACGGCAGGCGCCGTCTGCATATCCCCGTTATCAATACCGCTCGCCGTAACGGTGACCGTGTCGAGTTTCGCGGACTCCTGCGCCTGAGCACCCAAGAAGCTCGCCCCGACCAGAATACATGATGATAGTACCAGACCGCGCATTTCCTCACCCCCATTTTCAACCGAGGTTTGATCAGAACCGACCTGGCGTCAAGTCTCGCGGCGGGCAGGCAAGTCCCTTGGTCGAAACACAAAGGAAGGCGCTCAAAAAGAAAAAGGCGCGCAGGTTGCCCCGCGCGCCTCTTCTGATTTGTGATCCGTGAGGACCTATTTGCGCCAGACGGCGGCCAGGGCCGGATCTTCTTCCTCGCCGGTATACTTGGCGAGTTCGGCGCGGCCGACGACCATGTGGTGCACTTCGTCCGGACCGTCAGCGAGGCGCAGCGTGCGCTGGCTCGTGTACATCTGGGCGAGCGGTGTCCATTGCGAGACGCCAGCGGCGCCGTGCATCTGGATGGCCTGGTCGATGATCTGGCAGACGCGTTCCGGCACCATGGCCTTGACCATGGAGATCCAGACGCGGGCTTCGCGGTTGCCCAACACGTCCATGGCTTTCGCCGCTTTCAGGACCATCATGCGCATGGCTTCGATCTCGATACGGGCACGCGAGATGATCTCGGTATTGCCGCCGAGCTTGACCAGCGGCTTGCCGAAGGCGGTGCGGGTCATGCCGCGAACGCACATCAGGTCAAGCGCGCGTTCGGCCTGGCCGATGGAGCGCATGCAGTGGTGGATGCGGCCCGGGCCGAGGCGGAGTTGCGAAATCTCGAAACCACGACCTTCGCCGAGCAGCATGTTGTCCTTCGGAACGCGGACGTTCTCGAAGCGCAGGTGCATGTGGCCATGCGGCGCATCAGGATCACCGAACACGTGCATCGGGCCGACAATCGTCACGCCGGGATGGGGCAGCGGGACCAGGATCTGGCTCTGCTGCTTGTTGGGCTCGGCGTTCGGGCTGGTTTTGACCATGGTGATCATGATCTTGCAGCGCGGGTCGCCGGCACCGGAGATGTAGAACTTCTCGCCGTTCAGAACCCATTCGTCGCCTTCGAGCACGGCGGTCATGGAGACGTTCTTGGCATCAGACGATGGCAGGCCCGGCTCGGTCATCGCGAAGGCGGAGCGGATCTTGCCTTCAAGCAGCGGCTTCAGCCACATTTCCTTCTGGGCGGGCGTGCCGACGCGCTCAAGCACTTCCATGTTGCCGGTGTCTGGCGCCGAGCAGTTCATGGATTCAGAGGCCATCGGGTTCTTGCCGAGTTCGGCAGCGATATAGGCATAGTCGAGGTTCGACAGGCCTTCGCCGGTTTCCGCGTCAGGCAGGAAGAAGTTCCAGAGGCCTTGCTTCTTGGCTTCGTCCTTGGCTTTTTCGAGGCATTCCAGCTGGCCCGGCGCGTAAGACCATATGTCGGTCTTGCCTTCGCCGAGGCGATGGAATTCTTCGCTCATCGGGTTGACGGTTTCCTTGATGAACTTGCGGACGTGGTCGTAAAGCGGACGCGCCGCTTCGGACATCCGAAGGTCGTTCATGTCCGCACTGGCGTCCATTGTATGTTGGGTGTCTGGCATAATGTGTCTCTCTTCCTCTCTTCTAGTCTTTGATCTGTCTTACCATCCGGGGGCGTCTGCCGTCGACCGGATAAGCGATTGATGTCCTGGGTTTCATATTCGCGCAGGCTTCTCGCCTTGTGCTGCAAACCCGGATAGACCGCAGGCCATGAGCTTGATGACTGCCCTGATCATTCTCGTGACTGTGCTCGTCACGACATTCATCTCGGGCATATTCGGCATGGCTGGCGGCATCATATTCATGGGTGTGCTGGCCGCGCTGTTGCCCGTGGCGACGGCCATGATCGTGCATGGCACGATCCAGATATTCTCGAACGGCTATCGCGCCTTCCTGTGGCGGGCGCATATCAACTGGACGATCTTTGGCCGCTATGCGCTGGGCTCGCTTGTCGCCGTCGGCCTCTTGTTCGCGCTGTCCTGGCGCCCGGATCATCAGACGGTCTATCTGATGCTGGGCCTGACGACGACGCTGGTCTGGCTGCCCAAGTCCATTGTCGATCTCGATATCCAGAAGCGCTTCCAGGCTGAAGGCGCGGGCTTTGTCGTGCAGGCGCTCAACACGGTTGCGGGCGTTGCCGGGCCGCTGCTGGACCTGTTCTTCGTACGCACCGACATGACGCGCCACCAGATCGTGGCCACCAAAGCGGTGACGCAGGTTCTGGCGCATTTCGTAAAGGTCGTGTTCTGGAGCGTTCCGGTCATCATGGCCGCTGGCGCAGGCGCCCTGCCCCCGGCCTGGCTGATTATTGCGGCCATTCCGCTGTCCATGCTGGGCACGACGCTGGGCGGCAAGGTGCTGGAGCGGATGACCGACGTGAACTTCAAGAAGGGCATGAAATATCTCGTCACCGCGATTGGCGCCGTGATGCTTATGAAGGCCGCAGGCTGGCTCTGAGGCTGCGCGCCTTGAGGCGTCAGTCAGCGTCATCGCGGCGTGCATTGGGTAAACTCCACTCATCTGAGTGTGTGTCTGCCGCATTGTAGACTATTCGGCAACTTTATCTTATGAAGCCCAATCATCACCAATAGTGATATTAGGGTCAGCCGCCATGAACCTGCGCACCATCGACCTCAACCTGTTGCCCGTGCTGGAGGCCGTCTATACCGAGCGTAGCCTGACGCGTGCGAGCGAGACGCTGCGGATCACCCAGCCCGCGGTGAGCAATGCGCTGGCCCGGCTGCGGGTGCATTTCGAAGATCCGTTATTCGTGCGCGAAGGGCGCGGCGTGAAACCGACGGCCATGGCCGAAGCGCTGATGCCAGCCGTACGTGACGCGCTCGACAGACTGCGCGCGGGGCTTGAATCCCGCTCGGTGTTCGAGCCCGCCCATTCGACGCGCGTGTTCAATATCTCGGCCCGCGATGCGGGCGCCTTCCTGATGGCCCCGGCGCTGGCCAAGCGGATGGAGACCGAGGCACCGGGCGTGCGCATCTCGTGGAGCCAGGTGAACCGGACAGCCATCTCGACCGAGCTGGCCTCCGGTCGTCTGGACCTCGCCATCGAGATTGACGGCCTGCGCGGGGCAGACCTTGAGCGCCAGCACCTGCTGGCGACGCCCTATGCCTGCGCCATCGCCAATGACCACCCGCTCGCCGATCAGCCGATGACGCAGGCGCGCTTCCTGGAGCTGCGCCATATCGCGGTGTCCAGCCGCCGCGAAGGGCGCTCCTATGTCGAGGAAATCGTGCGGGCCGCCGGACACAGGATCACGCCCGTACTGCGCCTGCCCCATTATATGCCGGCCATCGAGATTGTGCGGCAGACGCATCTGGCAGTTACCGCGCCGCTGCCGCTGGTCGAGCATGCGGGTGTCAGGGTCTTTGCCCTTCCCTTCGACTATCGCCCGCTCGACAGCGTGCTCTACTGGCGCCGTGAGAATGCGGAAGACCCGGCGCTGACCTGGCTGAAGGGCCTGCTGACCGAGATCGCCGGAGCAGCTGAACTGACTTGAACGCACGCTCGCCGTGAGCTAGGGAGCCTCTGTCAATTGGGGAGTAGCCAGCCGGTGCGTGCACCGGGCCTCCATGTCAACATACTCGGCTGAGAGGCCGTGGTGTGGAGGGAGCGGGTCACCGTTCGGGCGAGACCAATGACGTCGCATTCCTGTCCGGGCCGGGCATGGGGTGCAGCGTCATTGTGTCATCAAGTGCCCGGCCCGGAGACAATTCAATGGAAGCCCTCTTCACCTCTACCGCCGTCGTCGCGCTGGCCGAAATCGGCGACAAGACACAGCTGCTCGCGATCCTGCTGGCCACGCGCTTCAAGGCGCCATGGTCCATCGTGGCCGGCATCTTCGTCGCGACAATTGCCAACCACTTCCTGGCCGCGCTGGTCGGCTCGCAGGCCGCCGCCCTGCTGGATGGGCAGTGGTTCCGCTACCTGATCGCCGCCTCGTTCATCGCCATGGCGCTGTGGACGCTGGTTCCGGACAAGGTGGACGATCTGGACGACAAACCGGCCCGCTTCGGCGCCTTCGTCACCACGGTCATCGCCTTCTTCCTGGTCGAGATGGGCGACAAAACGCAGATCGCGACCATTGCGCTGGGCGCACGTTTCGAGAACCTCGTGCTTGTCACCATGGGCACCACACTCGGCATGATGATCGCCAATGTGCCAGCTGTGTTCCTCGGCCATGAACTGATCAAGCGCGTGCCGATGAACGTGGTGCGCATGATTGCGGCGCTCCTGTTCCTCGTTATCGGCCTCTGGCTGCTGGCACAGACGGCCGGAGTTGTCTGATGCGCAACCGCCTGAATGCCTAGCGCGCCACAGTCGGCGCGATGACGTCCACGAACGGTTTGCGCAGGATTTTCTTGTTACCTGCAAGCGCCGCAGCAGGCAGGGCCTTCAGTCGCTCGGCCTCGGCCATGGCTTCGGCCAACACCTGATCCGGCGCGACCGCCTTGTCGAGATAGCCGACAGTAACGGCCTCTTCCGGTGTGAACAGTGTGCCCATGATAACGGACTCTGTGAGATAGAGCGGGTTCAGCCGCGCCTTGCACAGCTCCAGCGCGAACACCGGTAGCACCATGCCGATCTGTGTCTCGTTGGCGCCGATCTTGTAGGGGCCGGTCGCGCCGATGCGCTTGTCACAGCCGAGCAGGATGAAGCAGCCCATCGCGATGCCGTGCCCGGTACACGCTGCCACGACCGGCATGGGCAGGGTAAACAGGCGCAGCGCCAGCGCGCCGCCGCCATTGACGAGACTGCGCACTTCCTCGGGCGACGAGCCCATGATGGTCTTCAGGTCAAAACCTGCGGAGAACCTGTCCGGTCGCCCCGTGATAACAACGGCCTTGGCCTCTTTCTCGGCCTGGTCGAGCGCGGCGTTCAGCGACTCCAGCATGGTGGGGCTGATGGCATTGGCCTTGCCATCATCCATGGTGATGATGGCGATGTCGTTCTCGATTTTGATCGTGGCGGTCATGAGGATCTCCCTGTTTGCGAAAGCTTAGGCCCGCCCTGCCCTTGCGGGAAGCAAGCCTGACGTTACGGGGCTTCCAGAAGGCTCAGGCCCCGCCGAGGGCCACGCTGTATTGTTCATCGCGCTCAGATGCCAAACGGCTCCGGACGGTTTCTGCGTCATATCCGAATTCGGCAAGCGCCCGACCCGCCATCTGGAGGCCGGATTCGATCGCATCGGGAATGACATGGTTCGCACCGGCCTCGCGCAGCCGCGCAGCATGTTCATGGTCGCGCGCGCGGGCGACAATAGGCACATCCGGACGCAGCGTGCGGAAGGACCTCACCATGGCCTCGGCTGCTGCCACATCGTCCACCGTCACCACAAACAGGCGCGCGCCATCAGCACCCGCACTGCGGAGAATTTCAGGGCGGGCAGCGTCGCCCAGGAAGACCTGCCAGCCGTCCTTGCGCTCTTTTGCAAGCCGCACGACGCTCCGCTCCAGCGCGACGATATCGGCCTCTTCCGTATCGAGGATATGAGCTACCGCCTGACCGACGCGGCCGAAACCCGCAATGATGACGTGCCCCTTCAGCTCGGAGAAATCCGCATCAAGCGCGCCAGACGGCTCCCGCGTCGCCAGCCGGGACACCGCGAACGCTCCCACGCGGCCAAGAACCGGGATCAGCAGCATGGAGAGGCCTGCAACCGCAGCCAACATGCCGGACACATCCGCGTCCAGCACGCCAGCTGAACCGGCGGCGGCGATCACGACGAAAGCAAACTCGCCGGCCGGGGCCAGGAGGAAAGCCGCCTCGAGCGCGAGCAGCCTGTCACCGGCAAACAGCCGGCACGCGGCGAACACGATCAGGAACTTGACGAAGAGCAACGCCACCAGCCCGCCGAGGATTAGCCCCGGCCGGGTGACAAGGGACGGCAGGTCGAGCGCCATACCGACCGTCATGAAGAAAACGCCGAGCAGCAGCCCCTTGAACGGTTCGAGATCCACCTCTGTCTGGTGCTTGAACTCGGTCTCTCCAAGCAGCAATCCCGCAAGGAAGGCGCCGAGAGCCAGCGACAGACCTGCCGTGGCGGTGATGGTCGCGGCGCCCACGACGGTCAGCAGCGTCAGGGCCATCAGAAAGTCGCGCCCGCCCATCATGGCGGCGAGCCGAAACATGGGCCGCAGTGCAAACCTTCCGATCAGCATGATCAGCGCAATCGCCAGAAAGCCCTTCACCGCCGCCTCCAGCAGAGCCGCTGAGACGTTCGCGTTCTCGCCCACACTCATGAAACCAACAAAGATAAGGATCGGTGCGACGAGTATGTCCTGGAACAGGAGCACGCTGAGCGCCGCACGCCCGACAGGTCGGCTGGCGCGCTTCTGCTCGATCAGGATCTGCATGACGATTGCCGTCGAGGACAGCGCGAGCGCCAGGCCGCATATGATGGCCGCTTCCGCCGGCAACCCTGCGAAATAGACTACCGCGCCGATAGCAGCTGCGCTCAGCGCCGACTGGAGGCCCCCAGCCCCGAACACCGCGCGGCGGAGCGACCAGAGCTTTTCAAACGAGAATTCGAGGCCAAGGAGAAACAGGAGGAAAAGGATGCCCAATTCCGCAAAGGGCGCAGCCGCCTCTGGGTCCGACACGGACACATATTCCAGCAACGGCTGCACATGCGTAAGCGACCCGAGCGCATAGGGGCCGAGCGCCACCCCAGCCAGCATGAAGCCGACGACTGCCGGCAGGCGGAGATAGCGGAAAACCGGCACAACCACGCCAGCGGCAAACAGGAAGATCAGCGCATCCTTCACAAGAAGGTCGTATCCGTGTCCGTCCATCTCAGCCCCGCCGCGCGCGGAAGAAATCCTTCAGCAAGGCGCTCGCCGTCTCACCCGCCGTCTCATCCTGCTCCACGTCCGGCCGCCAATGGCAGGTCGGCTGCTCGAAGAAGCGCGCGCCGTGGATGACGGCCCCGCCTTTCGGGTCGCAGGCCGCAAAGACCAGCTTGCCGATGCGGGCAAGGCTGATCGCTCCGGCGCACATGGCGCAGGGTTCAAGCGTCACATACATATGCAGGTCAGTCAGGCGGTAATTGCCCAGCTTCTCCGCCGCGGCGCGCAGCGCGACGATCTCCGCATGCGCGGTCGGGTCGTGCCCGCTGATCGGAGCATTGGCGCCTTCGGCAATGATCTCACCCGTCGCGGGATCCACAATCACTGCCCCCACAGGCACTTCGCCCGCTGCAGCCGCCAGTCCGGCCAGCTCCAGCGCACGCGCCATCGGGGAGAGGGTAATTGTCATTCGCCTTGGATCGCCCCGAAAGCGCAGGAAGTAAACCCGCAAGGGTATTGTATTGCCTGACAGCTCAACCAGCCATCAAAATGCTGTCGGCTGTGAAAACACGAAAAGAAATATCGCGAGCAAGACACCAAAGACAAACACAAACGGATTGAAGAATGAATTCCCAACCACGGCATCGATATAGTCTTCCCCACACTTGCCCTCCGCTCTGCGAAGTGCAGCCATATTGCGCGGCCCGGTAATCATGTTGGAGCGCCCCAAGGCAATCAAGACGAAGCGAGCGTATCGAACCCATTTCAGGTGCTTCGTAATCAGAAAGTGCCCCCCCAAGACCGCTACGACCACACATAAGCCGACCCCAATAATCGCGGGCCAACTGCCGAAAAAAGCTGCCGCCTTATATGCCGACGTCACAATGAATAAGGAAACCCACAATGCCACCCAGGAGCCAAATCCCGCCACCACCTGTTCGGGAGAGGGCTTTCTGGTGCGCTCGCGCGACTCTGCATCAATGATCTCGACAATATCCTCAGGTATTCCAGCGCTGATGAGTGCGGGCCTTAACTTTGGCTGGTTTTTCCGATAGCTGCCGAACACTCAGGATTCTCCTACCAACTCTCAGATCGGCTCAAGAATGCGCATCATTGCCGGACAGCACAAGGGTCGCGCCATCGCGGCGCCGAAAGCCTGTCGATCTCAAAGCGGGTATCGTCAAGGCGCGGGTTGCGTCCCCTTGGGAGAGGCAGCTGAGGGATCTCCCTTCTTGAATTCCACGCGAACGGCCAGGAAGGGCCCGGTGCCCCGGTTCTCGACAGAGTGCAGGCCCTCGGGCGCGGCCATGACGGTCAGCGCGGCCGGCATGGCCGGCGCTTCCTCCCGGCCGGTCTCCACCAGCTGGCCGTCCTGAAGCGCATAGGTGACATAGGTGATCGGCTGGGGCTGTTCAAAATACATGATGCTTGGCCACTGATGCTCGTGGACGGGCTCGGCAGCGCCGGGTGCGATGGAGACGCGGAGGACGCGGACCTCGTCATTCTCCAGCAGCACCTCGTGGCTGGCCGGCGCGGCGGCCACGGCATCGTAGGCCGAGAGCGTGACCGGCTGCGGGGCAGTGTGGGCGCAGGCAGCAGCCGCTGTCACGAACAGCGAGGCAGCGAGGAAATGACGAAACATCAAGGCCATGAGAAACTCCGGATTCCACAGGAGAGATGAGTCTAGCCGATTTCGGAGGGCGCGTCGCGGGAAAGGATATGCCCTGCCCACGGCAATTGCCATCCCGAGGGGGCCGCCCTAGACGGTCGGGAGACCATACCGGAGCCGAACCCATGCGCATCATTGCCGGACAGCACAAGGGCCGCGCCATCGCGGCGCCAAAGGGCCAATCGACCCGTCCCACGGGCGACCGGGCGCGTGAAGCCGTGTTCAATCTCATCGCCCATGCGGCCTGGGCCCCGCCGATTGATGGCGCCCGCGTGCTCGACCTTTTTGCCGGGTCCGGCGCGCTCGGGCTGGAGGCCATGTCGCGCGGGGCAGCGTTCTGCGTGTTCGTCGAAACCGATGCGGGCGCGCGCGGCACGATCCGCACCAATTGCGAGACGCTGGGCCTGTTCGGCACGACCAGTATCCAGCGCCGCTCGGCGACCGACCTTGGCCCCATCCCGGCAGGCGTCGGCGCGCCGTTCACAATCGCCTTCCTCGACCCGCCCTATAACAAGGGTCTCGTCGAACCGGCGCTGGACCAGCTCGCCAAGGGTGGCTGGCTGACCGATGACGCCATCGCGATTGTCGAAACGGCTGCAGACGAGATGCTGGCCTTTACTGGTTGGGAAATACTCGACGCGCGCACCTATGGCGCCGCCAAGGTCAGCTTCCTGCGGCGCGCCTAGATATCCAGGAACTCTTTCCTGAGGTCGATATTGGACGTCTTGGTGCCAACATGATGGGAGTCCTCGGTCAGCCATTGGTCTGCTGCCGCACGGCCAAGGTCGCGCAATTTGGTCAGGAAATCCCAGCTCGTGTCATACTTGCTGCTGAGATCAAAGGCGAGCAGGTCCTTGCCGCCGCGAATGGCATGGATGTTCAGACGGCGGTATTTCTTGATGACCGCTTCCTTCAGCATGCCATCATCGATCAAGTGCTGCACGAAAGCGATGGCGCGTAGTTCGCCGATCAGGGACGCGTTGAAACTGATCTCGTTGATGCGTTCGGAAATCTCCCCCGCGCGCTTTGGCACGCCCGGCCGTGCCAGCGGATTGAGCATCACGAGGAGAACATCGCGCGGCGCGCCTGAATAGATCAGTGGAAAGAGGCTCGGATTGCCCATATAGCCGCCATCCCAATAGGGGTTGCCGTCCACCTCAACCGCCTGGAACACCTGCGGCAGGCAGGCCGAGGCGAGCACGGTGTCAGCGGTGATCATCGTGCGATCGAACACTTTCACCCGGCCGCTTTCCACATTGGTGGCCGACAGGAAGAGCTTGATGCCGGACGCGTGGATGGCGTCGAAATCAATCTCGTCCTCGATGATCTTGCGCAACGGGTTCAGATTGAACGGATTGAGATCATAAGGGCTGGCGAGGCTCTGCAGCGCGCTGGCATAGGCAAAGGCCATAGCGCCCCAGGTTCCGAACGGCGCCATGCCGGAACCGGAGCGCGACACGCTGCGCCAGACCGATTCGAGGCTCGCTTTCGCGCCATCTGCGCCGTCCCTGGCGAAACCCGAGGCCCAGGCCACGGCGTTCACCGCACCCGCCGATGTGGCCGAAATGCCGGCGAGGTCTAGATCGGGCTCCTCTGTCAGTCGGTCGAGCACGCCCCAGGTATAAGCCCCGTGCGAACCGCCGCCCTGTAGGGCGAGACTGATGGACCGACGCTTAGGTGGCTTTGCCATATCGGAATCCTTGCTAAGAGTTCGACCTAACCCGCAAAGGTATAGGATTGATGACCCCTGAGAGCCCGTCCGCCGTCATGCGCCCCGTTCCTGCTGTGGGAACAGCCTGTTTTCGCGGTGATGACGTGCTTTTGATCAGGCGCGGCACCAAGCCCTTGGCCGGCGACTGGTCCATTCCGGGCGGAAAGCTGGAATTCGGCGAAAGCCTGGCCGCCGGCGCCCTGCGCGAACTGCACGAAGAAACAGGCGTCACCGCGCGCATCGTCGGCCTTGTTGACGTGATCGATGCCATATTCACGTCCCGGCGAAGCGGCGAGACCGCCCGGCACTATGTCCTGTTTGACTATGCCGCCGTCTGGGAGGCCGGTGAGCCGCTGGGAGGCGACGATGCTGCCCATGCCGAATGGATCTCGCCGGACCGGCTGGATGCGCTTGGCCTCTGGGATGAGACAAGGCGCATCATCGAAGCCGCAAGGGCGCTCGTGGGGAACAGCTCAATTATCGCTTGACCCTCCGCAGGGTCAGCTATGTGTTGTCGCCAAAACAATCCCTGAGGAGACACCTATGACCTATGCACCCTTCGACCTGACCGGAAAAACCTGCCTTGTGACGGGCGGCAACAGGGGCATCGGGCTTGGCATGGCCGAAGCGCTCGCGGCCTCGAATGCCGATGTCGCCATCTGGGGCCGCAAGGCAGACGCCAACAAGGAAGCCGTCGCGAAGCTGGAGAAACTGGGCACAGGACGTGTCGCGGCATGGGAGGTGGATGTCGGCGAAGAAGATCAGGTCGTGAAGGCCATGGCCGATACCGAAGCCCATTTCGGCCGCATCGACACCTGTATCGCCAATGCCGGTGTCGGCCGGGGCGCCAGCAGTTTCGAGGAAATGACGCTGGAAACCTGGCGCTTCAATCACCGAATCAACATGGAAGGCGCCTTCTTCACACTGCGCGAAGCGGCGAAATCCATGGTCAAACGTGCCAAGGCGGGCGATCCGGGCGGCTCACTGGTCGGCACTGCGTCGCTGGCCGGTATCGAAGGCGCTGGCCGGAACCAGGCCTATGCCTCCACCAAGGGCGGCCTGATCTCGATGATGAAAGCCATCGCCGTCGAATATGGCCGCTACAATATCCGCAGCAACTCTATACTGCCGGGCTGGATCGCCACCGACATGACCGAAGCGGCCCAGGACAATGACACGTTCACAACGAAGGTGATCTCGCGCGTCCCGATCCGCCGTTGGGGCGAGCCTGAGGATTTCGGCGGCATGGCCGTCTATCTCGCGTCTGACGCCTCAGCCTATCATTCCGGCACCACACAGATCATCGATGGCGGCTATTCCGTCTTCTAGGCCGGGCAACATACAGGCATGAAAAAAGGGCCGCTCCGGAAACGGAACGGCCCTTGTTCAGCTCGGTTGGTGCCGAAGCCTATTCTTGTGGCTCTTCAGTCACTTCGTCTGCAGCTTCTGCAACGTCGTCAGCAGCGGCGTCGAGCGAGTCAGCAGCGTCGTCGAGGGCTTCGTCAGCAGCGTCGAGCGAGTCGGAAGCGACTTCGGCCGTTGCGTCAGCAGCAGCTTCTGTTGCGTCAGCAGCGGCTTCAACAGCTTCCGAAGCGGATTCGACAGCGGCTTCAGCGGCAGGTGCGGCTTCTTCTTTCGGGCTGCAGGCGGCGAGTGCCAGCGCAGCAGCGCCGATGATCATGATGTTCTTCATTGTGTTACCCCTGTTGTTGGTCAGATGACCGGGGAGGCCCATAGCACTTCTCGGTCATTACTAAAAGTTCATTTTATCATTCAGTCGTGTCGTTCCGACTGTTGGTTTCTTATAAAGGAAAAAGCCCTCTCCCGGTAGGGAAAGGGCGAATTCCGGTAGAATGGCCGTTATTCGGCATCCGGTGTGGACACTTCAGTGTCAGCTTCGGCTTCCGCTTCAACGGCGGCTTCGGCATCAGCTTCGTCTTCTACGACAACTTCGCCTTCGGCGTCGCCTTGAGCTTCGACAGTCACTTCCGCGTCGTCATCAACCACAACTTCTGCAGCCGCGTCAGCGTCTTCAACGACGGTGACTTCAACGTCAGGCGTTACAGTGACTTCTTCTGTTGGGCCCATAGCCATGGCACCACCAGCAAACAGGGCTGCGATCGCAGCGCTTGCAAAAAGTTTCGTCATAGGAGCTTCCCCTCATTTGACTTATTCACACCGAGTGGACGATTCCCTCGGCTTAAGGTGGTATTTGACTGCAGATCGCGGCGGGAATGGGGCAGACTGTAGGCGATTGTGTCCATGCGGAAGCAGAATTGCCCCCCTTGCGTTGACGCGGGGGCGGCCATTTAGCGTCCACAATACAAAATCCATTACAGAAAGGACGCCTTCCCGATGGCCCTGAAAACTGCACTGACAGAACTGCTGAAAGTTGAACACCCGATCATGCTGGCAGGCATGGGTGGCGTTTCCTATGCCGAAGTCTGCGCTGCCATGTGCAATGCGGGCGGATATGGCGTTCTAGGCATGGCCGGTACCGGACCGGACTTCATCGCCGGACAGATGAAACGCGTGCGGGAGCTGACCGACAAGCCGTTCGGCGTCGACCTTCTGGCCGCCAGCCCGGAAAGCCTCGAAGAATCCGTCGATGTCATCATCAAGGGCGGTGCCGATTCCTTCGTCGCCGGTCTTGGCGTGCCAATGCCGATCATGAAGCGCCTCAAGGATGCCGGCGTGAAGGTCATGGTTGTCGGCGGCGCCGTGAAGCATGCCATCAAGGCTGAACAGGCGGGCTGTGACGCCGTCATCCTGCAGGGCGGCGAAGGCGGTGGCCATACCGGCCTCGTCGGAACGATGCCGCTCGTCGCCCAGGCCGTTGAAGCCGTGAACATCCCGGTCATTGCCGCTGGCGGCATTTATGACGGCCGCGGCCTTGCCGCTGCCCTCGCGCTCGGCGCCTGCGGTGTCTGGATGGGTACGCGCTTCATCGCCTCCGAAGAGGCCCACGCCGCGAACATGTACAAGCAGGCCGTTGTCGGCGCAGGCGATACGGACACCACCCGCACGCGCTGCTATTCCGGCAAGCCAATGCGCTGCCGCACGAACGAGTACATCAATGATTGGGAATCGCGCCCGGAAGACATCCAGCCCTTCCCGCACCAGGCCATCCATTCCACGCAAACCGGTGTGATCGGCGGCATTGGCGGCATTGTCGACGAAGCAAAACTCAATCAGGACACGTCCTGTTTCGCCATGGGCCAGTCAGCTGGCGGTGTGCACGAAGTGAAGCCTGTCGCAGGCATTGTGGCCGACATCATGCGCGACGCCGAAGCGGCCATCGACCGCATGTCCGGCCTGCGCACCAAAGCAAGCGCCTGATTAGAGGACCGGCCAGACACGCATGCGTCTGGCCGGTCATTTGGCTCTATTCAGCTGGCGTCAGTCTCAACAGGCGCCCACCTTCGCCATCTTCCAGCACATAGATCGCGCCATCAGGGCCTTGCTCCGGCTCGCGAATGCGCTTGCCCCATTCATAACGGGCAGCCTCTGACGCCTCTGGTGCCCCGTCGCCATCGCCTGACGCTGGCTTGAACGAAACCCGCACAAGCGCCTTGGAAGAGAGACCGCCAATAAAGGCATTTCCCTTCCAGTCTGCAAATGTATCGCCATCATAGAACATCAGGCCCGCCGGGCTGATCGCCGGCACCCAGGCAACCGACGGCGCCTCAAAGATTGGCATGCTGGCATGGCTCGGAATCTTCGTGCCATCATAGTGCTCGCCTTCGGAAACGAACGGATAGCCATAATTCTTTGATCGGACGATCAGGTTCAGCTCGTCACCACCCTTCGGCCCCATCTCCTATTCCCAAAGGCGCCCTTCACTGTCGAATGCAATGCCGAGCGGATTGCGATGGCCAAGCGTCCAGACCTGATCAGTCGCCGCACCATTACCGAAGAACGGGTTATCCTCCGGCACGCTGCCATCCTGATTGATACGGATGATCTTGCCGAGGTTCATGGCCATGTTCTGGGCCGGGTTGAATTTCTGCCGCTCGCCGGAACTGATAAAGAGATGCCCATCAGGCGAGATAGCGAGCCTGTGGCCATAATGGCCATTGCCCTCCACCTTTGTCGACTGACGCCAGATCACTTCGCGGTCCGATAGCGCCCCGCCGGTTTCGGTAACGGTCAGCGTCGCGCGCTCCACCGCTGCGCCGCTCAGACTGTCATCATCCGCGTCGCGTTCGACATAGGAGAGGAACACAGTGCCATTATCCGCAAAGTCCGCATGCAGGATGAAGTCACCCATCCCGCCCTGCCCGCGCGGATCGACCGTCGGCACATTGGAGAGCTTGCCAAGCTTCTTGCCCTCGGTTGAGAGCAGCCAGATGTCGCCTGCCTTCTCGGTCACCACAGCGCGACCGTCCGGCAAGAACGTCATCGCCCATGCACTGCCAAATGTTTCAAGCGGCATCGCAGACAGCTTCATGCCATCCGTACCCGTTATGGTTTGTGGCCCGTTATTCTGCGTCTGCGCACTCACCTGCGGTGAGCCGCATTGGGCAAGAACGAATGTGGAAACGACCGCGCCAAGCGCGCGCGTGAAGTGATGGGACATGGTTTCTCCTTTTAACCTGGTTACGCGCCGCTTTCCGGGCGCCTCGCAGGAAGGGGTCCTGCGCCTGCAGCTTGATTATCTTCCTCGAAAGCGGCCTGCCTCTCGGAACAAGTCCTGCGCCTGCTGGTTGTTCCGACATAGTCCAATTACAGGAGACATCCATGCCCAGCCAAAAAGAAATCGAAAAGAAACTCTGGTCCGAACTCAAGTCAGACCGCACCATCATGCTTGGTCTCGAAAACGGCGCTGGCGGCGCCACTCAGCCCATGACGGCCATCCTCGAAGACGATGACCGCGGTCCTGTCTGGATCTTCTCCTCCAGCGACGTGGATCTCGTTCAGGCCCTGGGTGTTGGCCCATCGGCGGCCGTCGCGCAATTCGTCTCCAAAGGGCACGGGCTCTTTGCATCGCTCCATGGCCAGCTTCAGCTCCAGAACGATCAGGCCACCATTGAACGCCTCTGGAACCCGTTCATCGCCGCCTGGTTTGACGGCAAGGACGATCCGAAAATCCGTCTCATGCGGCTTGACCTCGACCATGCCCATGTGTGGCTGAACGAGAACAGCGTATTTGCAGGCATCAAGATGCTGTTCGGCAGCGACCCGAAGAAAGACTACAAGGACAAGACGGCCGATATCGCCCTCTAGGCCTCAGGCAAATTCAGACTTGTCGATCAGATGCTTCAGCGGTTCGCCGTTGAAGTATCTGTGCAGGTTTTCAATGAACGTATCGTCGGCGCCGATGACCGTCCCATGCGTTTGGGGGCTGTCATGCGGCGTCAGCGTTATTTTGGGATGCGTCCAGAGCGGATTGTCCTGCGGCAGCGGCTCTTCGGACGCCACATCCAGCGCAGCATGTCCGGGCCGACCCGCATCCAGCGCGGCCATCAGATCAGGCTCGTTCACCAGAGCCCCGCGCCCGAGGTTCATGAACAGCGCATCGGGCTTCATCGCAGCAAAGAAGTCCGCATTGGCAATGCCTTCCGTTTCCGGCGTGTGCGGCACGCAGACGAGAACCACATCGGCATCGGGCAATTCGGCCATCACTTCATCAGGATGCACGATCCGGTCAGCGCCTTCGACCAGGCCCTGCGAGCGCTTCACCCCCGTCACCTGACCGCCAAGCGCCATCACGCGCCGCCCGGTCGACGATCCAATCGACCCAAACCCCACAATCAGCCATTTCGAGCCGCGAATCTCGCGCGAATCGAGACGGTCCCACACACCTGCCGCCTGCTGCGCCCGGTGTTTCGGCCCGTGCCGGAAATAGTCCAGCGCCTGCCAGAGCGCCCATTCGGACATAGCCTCTGATTGCGTGTGGTTGGTGGTGAATTTATTGGCCGCCTTGCCGATCATCACAAAGGCCGGATTCTCAATCCCTGCCGCCGCTGACTGGAACCAGTCGAGCCGCCCGCCGCTCACGACAGCCATCATGAATGTGCGCACATGCGGCCCCCAGAAGGCGTCGGCCGTGCCAAAGACAATCTCGGGTTTCGGCTCTGTCACAACCTCACCAGTCGATGCCTTGGAGAAGACACCATTATCGTCCATGACGATCATATTGAGTTTGTCTTCAAGGCCCTTGAGCCGTGGAGCGATGCGCGCGAAGGTCTTCGCATGAACAAGACAGTCTTTCATGGCGCCCTGCTTAGCGCGCTCCTGCTTGCGGGCGCAAGCAATGCCTCGGCCCAGTCGGGCATTCCCTTGCGTGGCCCTGACTATTTCCGCGATGCGTCAGAGCTCGCGGCAACGCTCGGCTCGGCTCACGCCATACGCGTGCGCTGCAATGGCCGCGAGGACCAGTACTGGCGCCGCTACATGGCGGACCTGCTGCGCTATGAAGCGCCCGAGAAGGGCAATTTGCGCTCCTCCCTCGTGCAGGGCTTTAACAACGCCTACACCCGGACAAGCGCCCAGTATCTCTCCTGCGACAACCGCGCGATTGAGGCCGAGGCCCGCTTTGCCCGTGATGGCCAGGATATCTCCGGGCGCATGGCGACCCACTATTTTCCCAAGGACACCCGCAAGCGAGGACCGAACTGATGATGAAATGGCTGATGGCAGGCGCAGCAGCGCTGCTGGCAAGTTCATGCACCGCGCTCACCCCTGCCCCGCTGGAGGATGACGCGGCCCCCTTCGATGCCGCCGCCAAACCCGGCCCCGGTGATCGCATGCCCTCCGGGCGCGCGCTGGGCGTGCGTTCGGCTGTGGTTGCGCCGCATGCCGCCGCCGCGACAGCCCACCCGCTCGCCACCCAGACCGCGCTTGATGTCATGAAGGCTGGCGGCAACGCCATGGACGCCGCCATCGCCGCGAACGCCATGCTTGGCCTCGTCGAGCCCACCGCCAACGGGATTGGCGGCGACCTTTTCGCCATTGTCTGGGATCCGCAGACAAAGCAGCTCTACGGTTATAACGGCTCGGGCCGCTCCGCCATGGGTGCAACACTCGCCGACATGCAGGCCAAGGCCGACAAGTACATGGACGGGAAGGAAATCCCGCCCTTCGGCACCGCGCCCGTCACGGTGCCCGGCACGGTCGACGCCTGGTATGCGCTGCATGAAAAGTTCGGCAGCCGCCCGATGCTGGCAAACCTTGAGCCCGCCATCCGCTATGCTCGCGACGGCGCACCGATCCCGGAAGTCATCGCCTATTACTGGAGTTTCGGCCCGAAACGCTTCGAGCCCGCGCATGAAAGCGGCATGCTCGAAGAGTATGACAATGCGAAGAAAACCTATTTCTCGCCCCAGCCCCAAGAAGGCAGCCTCTTCACCAATCCGGACCTCGCCGACACGCTGGAGCGGATCGGCCAAAAGGGTCGCGACGAGTTCTACAAGGGCGGAACCGCCCGGACCATGGACACCTATTTCAAACGCATCGGCGGCCCCCTCCGCTATGAGGACTTCGCTAAGCACACAGGCGAATTCGTCGAACCGGTCTGCGTCACCTATCGCGCCGACTACAAGGTCTGCGAACTGCCCCCCGCAACGCAGGGCATCACCGCGCTGCAAATGCTGAAAATGCTCGAAAAGTTCGACCTGAAAGCCATGGGCTATGGCTCCGCCGATTCCCTGATGGCGCAGATCGAGGCCAAGCGCATAGCCTTTGCCGACCGCGCCCATTATTTCGCTGACCCGAGCTTCTCCCGCATCAAGGAAGACGCCTTTCTGAAGGCCAACCGGCTCGACCGGCAAGCCGCGAGCATCAAGCTCGACAAGGCCATGGACCGCGTCCCGAACTTCCCCTTCGGCGATGTCGAAGCCTCCATCACGCCTGAGGCAGCCGCCGCTGCAGACGCCAAGCTGAAACAGGGCGACACGACTTATCTCACGGTCACCGACAATGACGGCATGATGGTCTCGCTGATCCAGTCGAACTATCGCGGCATGGGCTCCGGCCTCGTTGCAGACGGGCTCGGCTTCATGTTCCAGGATCGCGGCCAGCTCTTCAGCCTCGACCCGAACCATCCCAACGTGTTCGAACCCGGCAAACGCCCCTTCCATACGATCATCCCGGCCTTCGCGTTCAAGAAGAACAAGCCGTCCTGCCAGACGCGCGCCCTGCCCATAGATCAGGCCTGCCCGTTCGAACCGTGGCTCAGCTTCGGCCTGATGGGCGGCGGCATGCAGCCCCAGGGCCATGTCCAGATCATCCTGAACCTCGTCGATTTCGATATGGGCCTGCAGGAAGCCGGCGATGCAGCGCGCTGGGAACATGTCGGCGGATGTGAGCCGACCAATGCCTATAGCGGCGACCCGTGCGAAGCAGACAAAGGCGTCGTCCAACTCGAAAGCGGCATACCGCCTGCCGCTCGCGCCGAACTCGAACGCCGTGGCCAAACCGTCGAATGCTGCAAGGCGAACGCTGGCGGCTACCAGGCCATCATGCGCGACTTCGACAGTGGCGCCTGGATTGCGGCCACCGAAATGCGCAAGGACGGCGTCGCAGATGGCTACTGAAAAAGCCCCTTCTCCCTTGGGGGAGAAGGGGTTGGGGTTGAGGGGGCACATGTGACCCGCAATCTCTCCACCCCCCGCGCCCGAACACTGCGCCAGTCATCCAACGCCCCCGAAGACGCCGCTTGGCAGGCGCTTCGCCAGATGCGAACCCACGGCTTCCCGGTTCGGCGCCAGCATCCGATCAGCGGCATGATTGTCGATTTCGCAATCACCAAGGCGCGGCTCGTGATCGAGATCGACGGCGGAATTCATAAACTGGCAGAAGTGCAAAAGCGCGATTCCGAGCGGGATGCCCGCCTTACGGCCCTCGGCTGGGACATCCTGCGAATCCCGGCACAAGACGCTTTTGATGCCGACCATCTTGTCCGGCGCGTTCAGGAGAAACTGGGACTATGACCCGTGCCGCCCGCCCCCTCACCCCTGCCCCTCTCCCCCAGGGGAGAGGGGAATTCCCACCCGAAGCCCCCCGCGACTGCCCGCTCTGCCCCCGTCTCGTGACCTATCGCGAGGCGGTTGCCGCACGCGAACCGACCTGGTTCAACGGCGCCGTGCCGAGTTTCGGGGACGAGACGGCCCGTCTTCTGGTCGTCGGCCTCGCCCCCGGCGTGACCGGAGCCAACCGCACAGGCCGCCCCTTCACGGGCGACTGGGCAGGCGATCTCCTCTATGCAACCTTGGAAAAATTTGGTTTCTCGTCAGGGACTTACGCAGCAGACCCCGAAGATGGACTGACGCTTGAGAAAGCCATGATAACCAATGCGGTACGCTGCGTACCGCCTGAGAACAAGCCGGTCGGCGCCGAAATCAACACCTGCCGACCCTTCCTCCAGTCCCGCATCAAGGCCCTGCCCCATCTCAAGGTCCTGCTCTGCCTCGGCAAGATCAGCCACGACTCCACGGTGCGCACGCTGGGCCTGAAACTCAGCGCCCACCCCTTCGGCCACAACACGCGCTACGAGGTGGACTTCGAGGGTCGTCCCCTCACCCTGCTCTCCAGCTACCATTGCAGCCGCTACAACACGAATACCGGTCGCCTGACGGCCGAAATGTTCGAGGACGTGTTTGCCGTGGCGCGTGACGTCATCGGCTAAGCCCCCGCGACACCTGCTTGCACGATAGGCAACAACCTATAAGGTAGCTTACACTATCTTATAGAGGGCGCCATGGACATCCAATCGCTAACGGCCATCGAGTCGCTGGGCTTCACCGGCGGCCGCGACAGCTTCAAGGCTTTCTGCGCGACCGCCTTTTCCGAAGACACGCCCCGCTTCCTGCGCAACGCCGCGAATGAACTGGTGATCTACCGCCATGAGGACCTGCGCGCATTCGGCGCCATGCCCGAAGTCGGCGCGCTGCCATCCGGCCTCATGTTCCCGGGCCTGCACAACCTTCCCGATGATGCCCCCTTGCCCCCCGGCGGCAGCATTGGCGGCGTGATCTCCAACCAGGTCTTCACGGCCAATCCGCCCGTCCACGGCCCTGTCCGCATGACACTCTGGCGCCAGCTAAATCCGAAAAAAGCCGCCGAAATGGAAGACACGGCCCGCCTCGTTGTGCGCGGCATCCTCCACGATATCCGCACACGCAGCGAGATCGACTTCATCGAGCACGTGGCCGAACAGCTGACAGCGCGCTTCTGGGGCCAGATGATCGGCATGAAGCGGGAAGAGATCGCCGCAGCAGCCGTCGCCGTGCGCGACATGACATCGATGTTCTACATTCGGATGACGATGGACGACCTTCAGGTGGCCGACACAGCCACTGCCGCCTACGGCAAGCTTGTCGAAACGGCTGCCCTGCGCAGCCTGGCCGCAGGCAAACATCCCCTGGTCAATGATCTCGCCAAAGACCTCGCCGCAATAGATCTGGCCGATGACCCTGCCGAAGCCGGCGTGGTTGCCAAGAATGTCGGCAAGCTTCTGGCCGGCAATCTCGTGGACGGTTTCCATACCGCCGCCATTGCCGCAGCGAACACCGTATTCGCCCTGCTGCAAAACGCCGACGCTATGGAGGAGCTGCGCGCCCATCTTGACAAGATCGGCGCAGCGGTCATGGAAGCCCTACGCTGCGAGCCGCCGGTTATTGCGCTCAAACGCTATGTCCTGCGCGACATGACCTATGCCGGCGCCGCCATTCCAAAGGGCACGACCGTCATGATGCTCTGGGCAGCCGGCAATCACGACCCCGCCGTCTTCGACCAGCCGGCCGAATTCCGCCTCGACCGCGACCTGCGCGGCGTCACCACGTTCGGCGGCGGCGCGCATATCTGTGTCGGCCGCATCGTGGCCACCATGCTCGTCCGCGTCTTGCTGGAAGAACTGCACGCTCAGGATATCCGCCTCACGCTGGCAGATGACAACTATCCCTGGATCGACAACCACCTCATGTCCCAGATGCGTCACATGCCTCTGAACGTGCAGGCAGGCTAAGGGCGCAGCCCCTCACCCCTCTTTCAGGATCCGCGCCTTTTGCCGCTGCCAGTCGCGCTTGGCTTCGACCTCGCGCTTGTCGTGCGCCTTGCGGCCCGTTGCCGTGCCGATCAGCAGTTTCGCGATGCCCCGGTCGTTGAAATAGAGTTTCAGCGGCACGATCGTGCGGCCTGCCCGCTCGACTTCCTGCGACAGCTTTGCCAGCTCCCGCTTGGAGACCAGCAGCTTCCGCTTGCGCTTCGGTTCGTGGTTGAACCGGTTGGCGGCATTATAGATCGGGATGTCGCAATTGATCAGGTAGAGGCCGCCATCCTCGACGCTGGCATAGCTCTCGGCGATGTTCGCCTTGCCCTGCCGCAGGGATTTCACTTCTGAGCCGACCAGCATGATGCCCGCCTCCAGCGTGTCTTCCACAGCGTATTCACGCCGGGAACGCCGGTTCTCTGCAACGAGGCCATCGCCCCTGCCCTTGGTCTGCTGTGTCTTTGACATGGCGTCTATTTAGGCATGGATGCCGGCAAGTGCCAGAGCGGCGTCTATCGTCTCGCGCGCGGCGGCATCTGGCTGCGTGATCGGCAGGCGCACATCCGGCTCGCAGAGGCCAAGACGCGACAGCGCATATTTGGCTGGTCCCGGCGACGGCGCACAGAACAGCGCCTTGTGCAGCGCGATCAGCTTGCGTTCAATGGCCTGCGCTCCGGCGAGGTCGTCCGCATGGAAAGCGGCATGCATGGCGGCGCACATGTCCGGCGCCACATTCGCCGTCACCGAAATGCAGCCCTTGCCGCCCATCGCGAGATAGCCAAGTGCATTCGGGTCTTCGCCCGACAATTGCACGAACTGCGCAGACCCGATCAGCGCCGCGTGCTGGCTGACGCGCGCCACGTCGCCCGAAGCATCCTTGATGCCGACAATGTTCGGCAGTTGCGCAAGCCGCGCCACGGTTTCAGGCAGAAGATCCACAACGGTTCGGCTCGGCACATTGTAAAGCAACACAGGCAGGGCAACAGCGTCATTGATCGCCCTGAAATGGGCCTCAAGCCCGTCCTGGTTCGGCTTGTTGTAATAGGGGCAAACCACAAGCGCCGCGTCTGCGCCGACCGCCTTTGCGTGTTCGACAAGGTCAATCGCCTCATCGGTTGCATTGGACCCCGCGCCGGCAATCACGGGCACGCGTCCTGCAACCACTTCTACACAAAGCGTCACGACGTCCTTGTGTTCTTCGGTGGTTAGAGTCGATGTTTCACCGGTTGTGCCGACAGGCACGACGGCACTGGAACCGCCGGCGATCTGGCGCTCGACAAGCGCGGCAAAGGCCTTGCGATCGACAGCCCCGTTCCTGAAGGGTGTGACCAGTGCTGGGATTGAACCATGAAACATCGTATTGTTGCCGCGATTAGGGAGTTGGTGGGAATTGTAGCGTAATATTTAACAATGCCTTCTCATGCTTTGGCGTAGAAATAAACTCCATGACAGCTCCATTACACCGCCCTTTCGCCGTTTCGATTTTATTGGGCCTCGCCGCCCTCAGCGCTTCGGCGTCAGGCCTGCCTGATGCGCCGAGCCTGAAACCGCAGCGCGTCTATGCCTCTCAGACGACTGACGCAAAGAATGCGGAAATCCTGCACAAGGCGCTCGACGCCGCAGGCCGCTATGACTGGAACGAAGTGGCTGACCTTCAGGCACGGGCCAGCGACCCGGCTGTACGCAACCTGATCCTGTGGATGCGCGCCAGCGCCGGCGTGCCGGGCATGAGCTTCGATGAAGTCAAGAATGCCATGGATACGCTGCCGACCTGGCCGAAGCAGGGCGCCATGCGCAAGCGCGCCGAGGAGATCATTGATCTGTCCTCGCTTGGCCATGGCGACCGCATTCTCTGGCTCACGCAATCCGGTCCGCGCACGGGCGCCGGCAAGATCGCCCTCGCCCGCAGCTACAAGGCCGTTGGCCAACCCGCCAAGGCCGAGGCCCTCGTCCGCGATGCCTGGCACAATAATTCCATGGAGCGCGATCTCGAACGCATCGTTCTGGCCACCTATGGCGGCCTGCTGACCGAGGCCGACCACCGCGCCCGTATCGAATTCCTGCTCTGGACCAACCAACGCACCGCCGCTTCAAACCTGAAGCCGCTCGTCAGTTCCGACTATCGCAAACTGGTCGACGCGCGGATCGGTCTGGCTGGCCGTGGCCGCAATGTCGACAGGCTGGTCGAAGCTGTCCCCTCCTCTCTTCAGGACAATCCGGGTCTGCTCTATGACCGCGCCCGCTGGCGCCGCACACGCGGCAATCAGGAAGGCGCAACGCCGCTCCTCGTCAGCATCAATGCCAATGACGTGCCTGAAGCCGGGCGTTCCAAACTCTGGGACGAGCGCAATATCGCCATGCGCGACGATCTCAAGAACCGCAAATGGTCGCGCGCCTACCAGCTCGTCGCCCCGCACGCCATGACCGAGGGATCCGACTTTGCCGACGCCGAATGGGCCGCCGGCTGGATCGCGCTGCGCCTGAACAACAATCCCGACCGTAGCCTGAAACACTTCCAGGACATGACGGCCAGCGTCGGCACGCCGATCAGCCTTGCCCGCGGCGAATACTGGACAGGCCGCGCCGAAGATGCGCTCGGCCAGACAGATGCTGCCGTGCAATCCTATGCTGGCGCCGCGAAATACAATTTCACCTATTATGGCCAGCTCGCCGCCGAGCGCCTTGGCCAGAAGAAGCTCTCCCTTGCTGCTTCGACCGATCCAACGCCCGAACAGATCACCGCCTTCAATGCCCGCCCGCTGGTCAAGGCCCTCCGCCTGCTTGGCGAAGCAGGTGAAGACCGCATGTTCCGCGAATTCGCCTACCATCTGGATGATCAGCTCGATAACGAGGCCGAGTTCATCCTCCTCGCGCAGCTCGCCAATGAGTATCACGTGCCCGATATCGGCGTGCGCGGCGCCAAGGCCGGTCTCGCCAAGGGTATCGTCGCGACGGATGCCGCCTATCCGGTTGTGAGCTATCCGATGCTGCGTGAACCACAGGTCGAGCGCCCACTGATGCTCGCCCTCTCGCGCCAGGAAAGCGAAATGAACCCGAACGCCGTCAGCCATGCCGGCGCGCGCGGCCTGATGCAGTTCATGCCCGCCACCGCCCAGCGCGAAGCGCGCATGCAGGGCCTGCCCTTCCGCACATCATGGCTGACCGATGATCCGGGCTACAACATGACCCTTGGCGGTCAGCACCTCGACACACTGCTCTCCCAGTTCAAGGGCAGCTACATCATGACCGCCGCCGCCTATAATGCGGGCCCGAGCCGGCCGAAACAGTGGATCGAGGATTATGGCGACCCGCGTACCGGCCAGGTCGACCCGGTCGACTGGGTGGAGTTCATCCCGTTCGGTGAGACGCGCAACTATGTCCAGCGCGTGCTCGAGAACACACAGGTCTACCGCCAGCGCCTCGCCGGAACGCCTGTGGATATCGAGCTTTCCGAAGATCTGGAACGCGGCAAGAACTAGGCTGCTGTGGCCCGCCCGCCACTTGGCAGGGCGTCAAACTCCGTTAGGGTCCGCCTGAACCGTTTCAGGAGTACCCGCCTATGTTCCGTCCAGCCGCCTTGACTGCCCTCGCCCTCGTTCTGGTTGCCTGCGGAGGCCCCGGCAAGGACAAGGGCACCGAAGCGACAGCCGACGGTCAGGGACCGACCGTTCTGACGACCCGGAATGGTCAAGGAACGGACTCCGTTGTCCCCGCGAGTGCCCCGGCAACGCCCCTGCCTACCGCCGACCCGTCCCTTGTTGAGCTCTACAAGCGCCTCCATGCGGCCCCGGAACTCTCCTTCGAGGAAGCCAACACGTCAGCGATCCTCGCGACCGAACTGCAGGGCCTCGGCTTTGAAGTCACAACCGGCCTCGGCCAGGACTGGGTGGTCGACAAGTCCATGAAAGACAATGGCCGCGTCGTCGACGGCGTCGGCGGCTATGGCGTTGTTGGCGTGTTCCGCAATGGCAATGGCCCGACGGTTCTCATCCGCACCGACATGGACGCGCTGCCCGTGCCGGAACAGACCGATTTTCCCTTTGCCTCCAAGGTCGAAGCGACCACATGGACCGGCGTGGAAAGCAATGTCATGCACGCCTGCGGCCATGATGTGCACATGACGACATGGGTCGGCACTGCGCGCGACCTGATCGCCAACAAAAAGAAATGGAAGGGCACGCTGGTCATGATCGCCCAGCCCGCCGAGGAGATCGGCCTTGGCGCTGAAGCCATGCTGGCCGACGGCCTCTTCACGCGCTTCCCCAAGCCTGACTACAATATCGCCCTGCACGTCTCCGCCGGCGCCCCGGCCGGAACGGTCGAATATTCCACCGGCTTCGCCCTCGCCAATGTCGACAGCGTCGACGTGGTCGTCAAAGGCGTCGGCGGCCATGGCGCCTACCCGCACACGACGAAAGATCCGATCCTCGTTGCCTCGAATATCGTTGTCGCGCTGCAGAGCCTCGTCTCGCGCAATACCGATCCGCAGGACAGCGCCGTCGTCACGGTCGGCTCGTTCAAGGCCGGCGCCAAGCACAACATCATCCCCGATGAGGCCACCCTGCTGATCACCGTGCGCTCCTATGACGACAAGACCCGCCAGATGCTGCTCGACGGCATCAAGCGCATCGCCAAGGGCGAAGCCGAAGCCTTCGGCGCGCCGGAGCCCGAAGTCACGGTCGAAAGCGACTACACCCCCGCGACCTATAATGATCCCGACACAACGGCCCGCACGATGAAGGCTGTCGGCAAGGCCATCGGCGCAACGAACGTTAAAGAGGTCAAACCCGTCATGGGCGGCGAGGATTTCAGCCAGTATGGCCGCACCGCAGAGAAAATCCCGAGCGTCATCTTCTGGCTCGGCGCAGTGAACCCGGGCAAATATACCGAGTCCAAGAATGGCGGCGCGTCTCTTCCATCGCTCCACTCCTCGGGCTTTGCGCCAGATTATGACCCGACAATTGCGACGGGCGTTGAAGCCATGTCGGCGGCGGCCATTGAGCTCTTCAAGGACTAGCGCTGCCCGCAAGGGCCAAACTTTCAACTTCCCAATGAAGTTAACAAATGGTTAAGGTTTCCCACGTGTGGAGTGGGGACGCCAATGCTGGCTATGTTGAACGTGGAATGGCGGCCGGGCTGGCCGCGATGGAGCGGGTTTGACAAGGAAGACCTCTGGTTGGGGGTCTTCATCCTTTGCGTGGCGGCACTGGGCGCTCTCGCCGTCGCAATCACAGATCTGGAGAACACGGAGGCTGTCTCCGGCTGGCTCGCCTGGAGCCTCATCATCGCCCTGCCACTGGCCGCTTATGTTGCGCTCAGCCTGTTCATCATCCGCAATCGCTGGGATGCCACCCACAAGGACGACGCACCCGGCACCGAAGAACAGCCCGCTTTCCACACGGCCTTCCTCTTCCTGTTCCTGCTTCTCTCGGTCCTGGCTTGGATCGCCTTCGGCCCGAATGTGCCCTTCGGCGCGTGGCCGTGGCCGGTTGACCTGACACATCCGGTCCAGCGCAGCATCTATCTCGGCGCCATCGGCGCAGGTTTCCTGCCACTCCTATACGGCTTTCACCTTGTCGCCTCAGAAGCCGGCGGCAAAGGCCACCGCAACTATTTCAAACACCCCGAAGGCCCGGTCAGCATGGCCACGCTGCTGGGCGGCGTCGCCCTGATCGGCGCCATTGGCACGGGTGCATGGGCGGCCGGCGAACAGGTCTTTTCGATGGAGCAGAATTTCGGCCTCGTCATCATGGCGCTGGTCGTGATGGGCTTTCTCGCCTTCATCTTCCTGCCCCACCTTTCCAGCCTGATCGGAGAGCGCGAAGACACTGACAAACCCGATGTCGCAAAAGCTGGCTTTGCCATGCATCCCGGCTATCTCGTCAGCGGTCTCGACGCGGCAATGGTGCGCCTGCTCGCGCCGCTTTCGGGCGCAACGCAGGGCGGGTTGATGGTGCCCCAGCTGATCCTCCTACTCATCATGCTGCCTTTGTCGGCCATGGGCTATGCCCTGCCCCACCCGTGGGGCCTCGCACCAATAGCCATTGCCAGCCTGATCATCTTCGGCCTCGGGCGCCGCTGGGCCTGGGTCGAGGACGACCGCGAGAAGGCGCTGCGCATCCAGACCACGCGGTCAGACCAGTTCCGCATCGGCTTTGCCAATGACCTGCGCGACGAAGCCCTGATGGGCTATGCTTGGCTGTTCGTGCTGGTGCCGCTGGCCCTGCGTCAGATCCAGATGCATTTCGACCTTTTCGAACCGGTCGACCCGATGATCCTTGCCGGCGCCGCCCAGTCTACCGGCCTCATTGAATGGCTGAAATTCTTCGGCACCGAACTCGCCAAGGGTGTGCCCATTGTCGACTGGGTGGATATTTACGACGTCACGCAGGAAGAGCCTTTCATTCCGAAAGGCGCCGCCGCCCGGCATATCGTCTTCATCTCGCGCCTGCTCGTCGACGTCGTCCTGATCGCCGCCCTGCTGCAGGCCTTCGGCATCATGCAACGCAACAAGGCACAGAAACGCCTCTTCGAAGCGGGGCAGATCGACTTTTTCGATCCTTTCATGGAACGCCGCATCCTGCGCGAATCCTATCGCAAGCCCGGCACTGACGGCATTCCGCTGAAAGCGCGCGCCCTCGATTTCTTCAAGGCGCACCTCGACAAGAGCCAGGAACTCGACCGGGGCGACTATTACTACAATACCCGTCGCCTGAACGAGCTCTATCAGGACAAGGACGAGCGCGTGCGCACCGTGGCGCAATGGCTCGCCCGTGATCTCGTCGTCGGCTCCGTCACCGAGCGAATGGCCAAGCTGGCCACCATGTTCAGCAATACGCCCCAGGATAAACGCGAAGAAGGCGACTGGGCGCGGAAATTCTATCGCTATGTCGACGATGTCATCGCCGATGCCAGATCATCGCGCGCCTACTGGCAGCAGGAAGAGTCAAAGCGCCTGTCGCGCCTGTTAAGCCTCATCTCTGAGGATCGCGAGTTCGATCATGTCCGCGCCCGCGCCTTTGCCCTGCTCGGCAAGCAGGATTCCCTGCACGCCGCCAAGGCGCTTGCGGCCCGGCTCGTGCGCCCCGAACACGCCACGAGCCTGCCCGAGATCAGCCCGACCACGGCGCCTGACTGGCATTTCCGGCGGCAGCGGCGGCAGTCAGAACGCGTGCTGGCCGCAGAGCAATTGTTCAAGATCCGCATGAACATCGAGGACCGCCGGAACGGTACTGGTAGTGCCACACTGGCTTTCATAGACGCCGTGATCACCTATGTCCGCAATGAAGGTGGCAAGGGCGAGCAGTTCGGCGTTTAGCGCAGCTGATCTGGCGTTAACGGGCCCCTACTTGCCATCCTCCCACCTCACCTATAGAAACCCTTTTGCTCATAGTGCGTATAACTATCGCATAAGCTTTGTACTTGAGCCCTGATCCCGGCCGTTTGAAGGATACCCTTGAAACGGCAGCTTTCAGGTCCATATTATACTCACATCGAGCATAAGTCGCCCGGTGCAAGGAGGAACACATGGCCCGTCTGATCGATTCAGCTCCCGGATGCCCCACCCCGACGCCGCTTCGTGGCGCCTCTGCCGCCGAAGCGCGCGGCTTGTCCTATGACGCCGCCGTCAAGGCAGAAACCGACCATCTCTATCCGCTGGTCGCCGATTTCGTGACGCCGATGGAATGGCCCGCCGTGGCGCCCCTCGTGGCCGCCATCAATCGCCTCAAGAAAGAGAAGAACGCTGTCATCCTGGCGCACAATTACATGACGCCCGACATTTTCAGCCTCGTCGGCGACTTTCGCGGTGACAGCCTCCAGCTCGCCCGGGAAGCCTCCGCTACAGAAGCGGACATAATCGTACAGGCCGGCGTGCACTTCATGGCCGAAACCTCGAAAATCCTCGCGCCGAACAAGACCGTTCTGATCCCGGACATGCGCGCAGGCTGCTCTCTCGCGGCCTCCATCACGGGCGCCGATGTGCGCCTGATCAAGCAGAAATATCCGGACTATCCGATCGTCACCTATGTGAACTGCACCGCCGAAGTGAAGGCCGAGTGCCACATCACCTGCACGAGTTCGAACGCGGCGCAGGTTGTCGAGGCCGTCGCGAAAGAATGGAACTCTGACACGGTCATAATGGTGCCAGACCAGTATCTGGCAAAGAACGTGGCCGCCCAGACCGATATCCGTATCCTGACATGGCCCGGCGCCTGCGAAGTGCACGAGCTGTTCTCCGCCGACGACGTGAACCAGCTCCGCGAGGCCCATCCGGGCGTCGTGATCCTGGCCCACCCGGAATGTCCGCCAGACGTGCTGGAAGCGGCTGATTTCGCCGGATCCACCTCGGCATTGGCCAATTATGTCTCGGAAAACAGCCCGAGCAAAGTGGTGCTGCTGACGGAATGTTCGATGAGCGACAATGTCGCCGCCGTGAACCCCAACGTGAACTTCATCAGGCCGTGCAATCTTTGCCCGCATATGAAGCGGATCACGCTGGAAAACATCTATGACTGCCTGGTGACGGGCAAGTATGAGGTAAAAATCCCCGAGGATGTCCGCGTCCGGGCCAAGCAGGCACTTGATGCCATGATGGCCCTGCCGAAGATGGAACGTCCCCTGGCGTTCGAAACCGGCCTGAAGCCGCTGGAAGTCGAAATGGTCATGTAAGGCAGCCGCGCAGTTGTGCGCTGGCGCGGGGTGGGATTATGGTTGTGACGGGCGTTTTGGCAAAGGCACAGAGGAGTTCCGCATGTTTCCGGTCAGGTTCCGTATCGCGGCGGCAGCTGCGCTGTCCCTGCTCGCCTGCTTCCCTGCTTCCGCGGGGAACGACAAGGACACCGACAAGACGGATGTCCTCGGCACCTGGAGCTTCCAGACGCGGCCCTATCGCAATGGCGAATGCGTCATGACCGGCACGATGAACCTCTCCCCCCATCCGGACAAGGGTAAGTATACGTGCGAGCTGACGGCCGTGGAGATGTGCACATTATGGGGCCGCTCAGTCGTGCGCCAGTCCTGCCAGGCCAGCCGCTATGGCGACCAGGTCTCCATCCGTTCCCAGATCGAGGAAATGCTGGAGTCAAAGGTCGAGGGCCTGATCTACATGCCCGACAATTTCACGCTGACAATCGAATCCGCCGACCGCATGTTCGGCGCACTCGTCTCTGCGGTCACGGCACCGGCCGAATTCCGCCGAGCCAATGACGGGATATCCTGATCCAGTGACCGGGGGGAACATACAAACCATTACCGCGCCCGCTGCGGCCGCGAGCGACGTACTTATCGTTGGCGCAGGCCTTGCCGGCCTCTTCCTTGCGCTTGAACTTGCGCCGCGCCGCTGCCTTGTTATCTCGCCTGCCCCGCTCGGCCAGGCCGCTTCGTCCGCCTGGGCACAAGGCGGCCTCGCCGCTGCGCTCGACCCGCTCGACAGCGCCGAGCAGCACGCCCGCGACACGATCAATGCCGGCGCGGGTCTCGTCGACCCCATCATTGCCCGCCTCATCGCCGAGGAAGGCCCCGCACGCGTTCGCGATCTGATCGCCCTCGGTGTCCCGTTTGACCGCACGCCCGACGGCGCGCTCGCTTTGTCGCTTGAAGCCGCCCACAGCCGCCCCCGCGTGGCGCGTGTGGCAGGCGATCTTGCCGGCAAGGCGATCATGGACGCGCTCGTCGCAGCAGTTGCCGCCTCGACCCACATTACCGTCATCGAAGGCGTACGCGCTGTCGGCCTGCTTCAAGACGAGACGAACCGCGTTGCGGGCGTCGTGTTGCGCGATGCTGCGGGCAACATCACCACCCAGACAGCCTGCCAGACCGTGCTTTGCACAGGCGGCACAGGCGGCCTTTTCCAGGTCACCACCAATCCGCGCGAAGCCCGCGGCGACGCGATCGCCATGGCCTATGAAGCCGGCGCGCTCATCGCAGACGTCGAGTTCGTCCAGTTCCACCCGACAGCCATCGATATCGGCCGCGACCCTGCACCGCTCGCCACTGAAGCCCTGCGCGGTGAAGGCGCCACGCTGCGCAACCGCGACGGCAAGCGCTTCATGGCCAATTATCACACGCTGGAAGAACTCGCCCCGCGCGACGAAGTCGCTCGCGCCATCCATTCCGAACGCGCCGCAGGCCGGGGCGCCTTCCTCGACTGCCGCACAGCCGTCGGCACGCATTTCCCCGAACACTTCCCCACGGTCTTTGGTGCCTGCAAGAGCGCAGGCATCGACCCACGCTTCGACATGATACCGATTGCGCCGGCAGCGCACTATCACATGGGCGGCATCGTCGCAGATTTCTGGGGCCGATCCACCCTGAACGGATTATCCGTCTGCGGCGAATGCACCTCGACCGGCGCCCATGGGGCCAACCGCCTCGCCTCCAATTCCCTACTCGAAGCGGTGGTCTTTTCCCATCGCATCGCCGCGCACCTGCGCGAGGCAGACCTTGATGAGCCCGGTGCTTCAACGGCCACCATTCCGGCCTCCTTGCCACATGACGCCCTCCAGACCCTGCGCGGCGAAATGTCTGCCAAGTGCGGCGTCGTGCGTGACGCATCAGGCCTGACTGATCTTATCGGGACCGTCGAAACGCTTCGCGATCAACACGGCCCGGCGCGGCCACTGGTCACCGCGGGCCTGATGGCGCGCGCCGCCCTTGCGCGCGAAGAAAGCCGCGGCGGGCATTATCGCAGCGACTTCCCGGAAACCGGCGAGCCTGAACGCCAGTTCCTGCTTCGCGATTTCAAAGACACAGCTGAAGAGATTGCCTGATACATGAGCCCCGTGCCCCCGCCCCTGCCCGCCATCATCCTTGATCCTATCGTGCGCCTTGCGCTCGCAGAGGATCTTGGACGCGCAGGCGATCTGACCACCGACGCGACGATTTCGCCCGAGACAAAAATGAGCGTGGTTATCGCTGCGCGCCAACCGGGCGTCATCGCAGGCCTTGATGCCGCCACGCATGCGCTTCACCTGGTCGATCCCGCGATGCAGCTCTCAATTGAGAAACCGGATGGCAGCGCCATCGTGCCCGGCGACGTGGTCGGCCGCCTCGACGGCACAGCCCGCTCAATCCTGACGGCCGAACGCACGATGCTGAACTTCATTGGCCGCCTCTCTGGTGTGGCCACGCTGACCCGCAAGTTCGTGGAGACAATTGCCCACACGGATGCGCGGATCGTCTGCACACGCAAGACCACGCCCGGCCATCGCGCCCTCGAAAAGCGCGCCGTGCGTTGCGGCGGCGGAACAGCCCACCGCTACGGCCTCGATGACGCCATCCTCATCAAGGACAATCACATCGCCGCCTGCGGTTCGATTGCCGAAGCGATGACACGCGCCAAGGCCTATGCGGGCCACTTGCGCATGATCGAGATCGAGGTCGACACGCTCGACCAGCTGGAAGAAGCGCTGAAGTTCACCCCCCATGCCGTATTGCTCGACAATATGGATACGGACATGTTGCGCCGCGCCGTTGCCATGATCGACGGCCGTGTCGTCGCTGAAGCCTCAGGCGGGGTAAACCTCTCCACCGTGGCCGCAATTGCCGAAACCGGCGTCGACTTCATCTCTGTCGGCGCCCTCACCCATTCCGCGCCAAACCTTGACGTGGGGCTCGATGTCGTCTGACACTCTGAGTTGATGACACAACTTCTCGCATGAAGGACAGGGCATGACCCGATCGGGCGGACGCAAGAGCATATTCATCACCGGCGCGGCCTCCGGCATCGGCGCCGAAACGGCCCGCTACTTCTCCAAGCGCGGCTGGTATTGCGGCCTGTATGATGTGAACTCCGCCAGCCTGGCTCAGGTCGCCGACGAAATCGGCATGAAGAACTGCCATGTCGCGACGCTAGACGTGCGCAAGCGCGCCGACTGGGCCGCCGCTGTGAACGGCTTCGGCGAGGCCACCGAAGGCGCCATGAACGTGCTCTTCAACAATGCCGGCATCGGCCGTCATGGCTGGTTCGAGGATATCTCGGGCGACGACAATGACGCGCTCATCGATGTGAACGTCAAAGGCGTGATCAATGGCGTCCATGCCTGCCTACCCCTGCTGAAGGCGACGCCCGCCTCGCGCATCGTCAACACCGCATCGACGGCTGGCATTGTCGGCGCCCCCCAGCTCGCCGTCTATTCTGCCACCAAGTTTGCCGTTCGCGGCCTGACAGAGGCCCTCGACGCTGAGTTCCGTGATCTCGACATCCGCGTGACCAGCCTGATGCCCTGGTTCGTCGACACGCCAATTCTCGACATGGGCGCCTCTGAGGGTTCGAACGTTAAAATGTCCGACCAGATGCGCGAGAATGGCATGACGGTCTATCCGGTCTCCATGGCCGCCGAACGTGCCTGGGACGCAGCCCATGGCAAGGACATCCACTATATGGTCGGCAAGGATGCCGAACAGGCGCGCTTCATGACGCGCTGGCTGCCCGGCGCCATCCGCAAGCGTGTGAAAGCCAGCGTTCCCCCACGCGATTAGGCGCGCTTGCGGGCAACCGCCAGACCGTCATGCCCCTTGCGGCCCACCTGCTGCAGCACAATCGACTCAAATTGCGGATACGATGACAGGCGCCGATTGAACTCGGCCGCCCCGCGCGCCATCACATCGTCCACGGGCGGGTCGATAACGGCCCCTTTGCGGATGACATTATCGGCCATAAACAGGCCACCGGGGGCCAGCAAACGGGCCGCCTCTTCCAGGTAATCCGGATATTGGTCCTTGTTGGCATCAAGGAATACCAGATCAAAGGGGCCTTCCAGCACCTGCAGGCTTTGCAGTGCGGGCCCTTCGATCATATGACAAACGCCTTCCAGAGCAGCCAGCCTGAATGTCTCGCGTGCAAAGGCGGCATGTGCTGCGTCCAGTTCGAGCGTTGTCATCTGGCCACCCTCCGGCAGCGCCCGCGCCATCCAGACGGTCGAATAGCCGCCCAGTGTGCCAACCTCCAGCATTCGGGTCGCGCCTGTCAGCTTGGCCATCAAATAGAGGAACTTGCCCTGCCCGGCCGAAACTTCGATCTCAGGCAGGCCTGCGGCGCGCGCCCGATCGCGTATAGACTCAAGAATCACATCCTCAGATGCAAAAAGACCGTCGATATAAGTATCGACGGTCTCAAAGATCTTGTCCTGCATAAGGCCCGCCTACTGTAGTGCCGAGCCGTTCACATCATTGCTGGCAACCGTAATGCCGGTCTGCTTGGCCATATAGGCGGCAATCTTGTCAGCATTGCTTGGCGTGTTCAGTTCAGGCTCGACATAGTCGACCGACTTGATCGTGGTCAGGCGTGGTGCGCCGTTTGTGATCGTGCGGTCGGAGGTCGTGACAGTCGCCGGGGCGATCGTCGGAGCTTCAACGGTCTGGATATGGGACGTGGCCGCGCCATCAACCGGCGTGATCACTTCATCCGCGCTGAGCGAAGCCATACGCACTTCAGCACGCTTGGCTTCATAGCCCTTGCGAACGCTGGCCCATTCCGAGCCGCGTGGGAAACGGTAGAACACGTGCATGCCGATCTTGTCGGTCTTCACGAGGCCTGCGCTCCAGATCGGATCGACATAAGTGGCGTGGTAGTGCGTTGCGCCGCCCGTATTGTCGACGCTGAGATTCATCATGACGTGCGCTGCGATCGTCTTGGCGCGCTCCCAGTTACGGCCCATCGGAGGCGTGCTGAGCGCCCCGTCACAGGTGAACGTGAACTGGCAACCCGTCGTGCGGGTCGCGCCCTGGAACACGACGCCACAGGCGGTGTCAGGATAGCGATGGTCGCGCATGCGGTTGGCGATGACTTCGGCAACGGCCATCTGGCCATCGAGCGGCTCATGGGCCGATTCATAATACACGGCCTGCGCCATGCACTTCTGTTCCGCGCTGATCGCCTCGGCGCGCTTGATATGTTCGGGGCGGAAGCTGACCAGCGAGTTCAGCGCGGCACCATCACGGTCGCGCATCGCAAAACGGCTCATCGAGGAACCGGTGTCGCGCTCCAGCGTATATTCAACGGTACGCATCCACGGCGTATCGAGCAGAGCAGGCGCATAAGCTGCCGTACGTACGCTCACACCGGCGTCTTCCATGCTGGCAAGGCGCACGGCCTGCTCGCGGAAATCGGCGTCAGCCCGCTTTTCGGCCTGAATCTGGCCGACCATGGGCAAAGTGACAGTCGCAGCTACGGCGCAAACGGCAATCGTTGCACCGCGGACAAAAATATCTCGCTGTTCGTCGTCTGTCATCGTCATCCACCAACGCTTGAGCTTCTCTCGGAGCCCACTCATTGGCGTCAGAGTCGCCCGTCGTGGTTTAAGAACCCTTAACAACATCACCGCTCCCCAATCCCCGGCAGACGATATGACTTCGTCATTTTGACCCGGGCGTATTTGGTTTGACTAAAATTTAGAGACCGTTTCGGCCCCGCTTCTAGGCGGGAAGTAGGCGGCCAGCCCCCTTCCTAGCAAGAACTCAGCCAGTTCCGTCAGTGACATTTCCGAAAGGTGAATCCGGCATGTGCGTATGACATTCGCGTAATATACGAAATGTCTCCTGCACTCTGTTGAATTTCATAAGAATTTAAGACCTGCCCCCCCGGGACAGGTCATTGGCACTCAAAGCACGTGTGACAAAACTACAACACCGTTTTGCCATCGAAACGAGCGGCTTGCTCTCTATTTAAGCGATTCTTTGAGGGCTGCGTGCGCTGCCGCGAGACGCGCAATTGGCACCCGGTAGGGTGAGCAGGACACATAATCGAGACCCGAGCGATGGCAGAAGGCCACGGAAGCCGGGTCACCACCATGCTCGCCACATATCCCAAGTTTAATGTTCGGGCGGGTCTTGCGGCCCCGTTCAGCAGCGATTTTCACCAATTCGCCGACGCCAACCTGGTCCAGCGTCACAAAGGGGTCTTTCTCGTAAATGCCCTTGTCCTCATAGATCTTGAGGAACCGGCCTGCATCATCACGCGATATGCCCAGTGTTGTCTGCGTCAGGTCATTGGTACCGAACGAGAAGAATTCGGCGGAATTGGCAATATCGCCGGCCTGCAGCGCAGCGCGCGGCAGCTCGATCATCGTGCCAACCATGTATTCCAGCGTCGTGCCGGTTTCGGCAAACACGGCCTTGGCGGCTTCATCGACCACTTTCTTGAGGATCTGAAGCTCCTTGTGGGTGGCCACAAGCGGGATCATCACTTCCGGAATCGGCTGGCGGCCCGTCTCTTTCGACACATTCACCGCGGCCTCGAAGATGGCCCGCGCCTGCATCTCGTAGATCTCAGGATACGTAATGCCGAGGCGGCAACCGCGGTGTCCCAGCATGGGATTGCTCTCATGCAGGTCAGCGGCGCGGCGCTTCAGCTCATCCACCGATACGCCGGATGCCTTGGCCACTTCGTCCATGTCCGCATCGGAATGCGGCAGGAACTCGTGCAGGGGCGGGTCAAGCAGACGGATCGTCACCGGCATTTCGCCAAGAATGCGGAACAGTTCCTCGAAATCGCTGCGCTGCATCGGCAGCAGCTTGGCGAGCGACTCGCGGCGGCCCTTCTCGTCATTCGAGAGGATCATCGCGCGCACTTCAGGAATGCGCTCGGCGTCAAAGAACATGTGCTCCGTGCGGCAAAGGCCAATGCCCTCGGCGCCGAAATCAACCGCCGTGCGGGCATCCAGCGCCGTTTCAGCGTTCGCGCGCACTTTCAGGCGGCGGGCTTTGTCGGCCCACTCCATCAGCGTGCCGAAATCGCCCGACAGGTCAGGCTGCATCATCTCGACAGCGCCCAGCATCACCTGACCGGCAGCACCGTCCACGGTGATGACGTCGCCCTTTTTCACTTCGCGGCCCATGACGCGGAACACGCCCTTGGCCGTATCGATCTGCAGGCCACCGGCGCCGCAGACGCAAGGACGACCCATGCCGCGCGCCACAACGGCCGCGTGGCTGGTCATGCCGCCGCGCGCCGTCACGATGGCGCGGGCCGCGTGCATGCCCTTGATGTCTTCCGGGCTGGTCTCGATGCGAACGAGGATAACGTCCTCGCCCTTCTCGGCCAGCGCAAAGGCTTCCTCGCTGTCGAATACGACCTTGCCCACGGCCGCGCCGGGGCTGGCTGGCAGGCCGGTCACGATCACGTCGCGCTTGGCATTGTCGGCAATGGTCGGGTGCAGCAGCTGGTCGAGCTGTGATGGCTCAAGGCGCAGCACAGCCTCGTTCTCGGTGATCAGCCCCTCGCGCGCCATATCGACCGCGATTTTCAGCGCGGCAGCGGCGGTGCGTTTCCCGTTACGGGTCTGCAGCATGTAGAGGCGGTCATTCTCGACCGTGAACTCAAGGTCCTGCATGTCTTTATAATGGCGCTCCAGCGTGTTCGCGACATCGCGCAGCTGGGCATAGACGGCCGGCATGGCTTCTTCGAGCGGCGCATCGCTCGAACCGAGCGTATCGGCGCGTTCGCGCGAGATGGGCGCCGGTGTACGGATGCCCGCCACCACGTCTTCGCCCTGCGCATTGATCAGGTATTCGCCATAGAAGATGGCTTCGCCATTCGACGGGTCGCGCGTGAAGGCAACGCCCGTGGCGGAGGTTTCGCCGAGGTTACCGAACACCATGGACTGCACGGTGACAGCGGTGCCCCATTCGGCGGGAATGTCGTTCAGCTTGCGATAGGTGATCGCGCGGTCATTCATCCACGAGCCGAACACGGCCGAGATGGCGCCCCAGAGCTGTTCCTTCGGATCATCCGGGAAAGGCTTGCCGAGCGCTTTTTCGACGGCTTCCTTGTAGGAAACGATCACGGCCTTCCAGTCTTCAGCCTGCATCTCGGTATCGAGCTCAAAGCCCTGACGCTCTTTATAGTCGTCAAGAATGTGCTCGAACGTGTCATGGCGCAGGCCAAGCACCACGTTGGAATACATCTGGATGAAACGGCGATAGCTATCATAGGCGAAACGGTCGCCGGCCAGCGTCGCAAGCCCCTTCACGGAGGCTTCGTTCAGGCCAAGGTTCAGCACCGTGTCCATCATGCCCGGCATCGAGGCGCGCGCGCCCGAACGCACGGAGACAAGCAGCGGGTTTTCCGGATCGCCAAAGCCCTTGCCGGATTCCTTTTCCAGCGCGATCAGCGCAGCGTCCACCTGCGGCGCGAGCGTGGAAGGATAATCGCGGCCCAGCTCGTAATAAGCGGTGCAAACAGCGGTCGAGATGGTGAAGCCGGGGGGCACCGGCAGGCCGAGCTTGGCCATTTCAGCAAGGTTAGCGCCCTTGCCACCGAGCAGGTTCTTCATCGACGCATCGCCGTCGGCCGTCCCGCCGCCGAACCCGTAAACCCAGGTCTGTTCTGCGTGTTTCAAAGCCGGTTCACCCATGTACTTCACCCTTTTATCGACCGTGTGGATCAGATTCCTGCCACAAAACCTGCAATTCCTATGCTGCATTGCAACCCGGATTGCCAGACCCTGACGTGCGTGAAATCGCCCATCGCGCTAGTTTTCTGTACGACCCCACCCGGAGTCAAACATGCGTGGCCCATATGCCACGCATTGGTAAACGCCTTGCATCCGCAATCGTTCAGAATTGGGGCAGTCAGCCCTCAATCAGCGAAAAATCGGCAACCTTGTGAAGGTTAGCGCGAACATCGCTGAGAAGCGCCAGGCGGTTTGCCCGCACGGCCGGGTCGTCATCATTCACCATGACGCCCTCGAAGAAGGCATCGACCGGCGCCCGCAGCCTGGCCAGCTCGGCCATCGCCCCGGCAAAATCCTCGGCCTTCAGCGGCGCAACAATCGCCTCGCCCACATTGGACAGCGCCGCATAAAGCGCCTGCTCTTCCTTGGGGCCCTTCTTGATGAGGTCGGCATCCACAACAAGCCCGGCTCCGGCCCCTGCCTTCGCAGGGGACCCGGAATCCTTCTGAGGCCGTGTCCCCTGCGAAGGCAGGGGCACAGATTTCGCAAGAATATTGGAGGCCCGCTTGTACAAGGCCAGCAGGTCTTTCCCGTCTTCCGTATCGAGGAACGCCCCAAGCGCCTCAACGCGCCGCGTGATAAGCACGAGATCATCCTCACCGAGCGCAAAGACGGCGTCGATCAGGTCATGCCGCTGGCCCTGGTCGCGCAGGACTTGCTTCAGGCGGTCTGCGAAGAAGGAGAGTAGGTCATTTACAAGTGTCACGATTGCATAATCAGCTTCAACTAAAACCGCGCGCAGCTGTTCTGTTTGAATTTTATTAAGCTGGACCGGGTCGAACTGCTTTCGCGCCTCGTCAGACATATCCATCAGCGCCAAGTCTAGCCGTGAAACTATTCGACCAATACCTTCAACAATTTCTACAGCATTTATTTGTTCTTCCGAACAGGATACGCCTTCTCGAATAGAAAGAAATTCCTCCCGCACTGCGGCGTATTCGGGGCTATATTTAAAGAAGATTGCCCACACACCTGCATGAAGCCATTCATCAAACACTCGCCCGTCCATATGTGGCTCATCGTAAAATGGCTCCAAATTCAACCCCACCTCGAATATATCACTATTTTTGTAGAGACTAAGGTACGCGCCTCTGATTACCTGGCCCAATGACTGCCTAATGCCGCTTTCCAGCGCGAGCCGCACCACACCCAACGCCGCGCGGCGCAGAGCAAACGGATCCTTCGACCCCGTCGGCTTCTCGTCAATCGCCCAGAACCCTACCAGCGTGTCCAACTTGTCGGCCAGCGCCACGGCCACGCTGACCGGATCAGTCGGCACGGCGTCAGACGGCCCCTGAGGCTTGTAATGGTCGCGGATCGCATCGGCGACAGATTCAGGCTCCCCCGCTTCCAACGCATAATACCGCCCCATCACGCCCTGCAGCTCCGGGAACTCACCGACCATCTCCGACACAAGATCCGCTTTGCTCAATTCGGACGCGCGTCGCGCCAGTTTCGCTTGTGCATCGATCTTTTCGGCAAGCCATTCGGCCATTTCGGCCACACGCTCCACCTTGTCGCCGAGGCTACCCAGCTCTTCCTTGAACGCAATCGTCGACAGCTTCTTCGCCATCTCGTCCAGCGGCGTCGCCTTGTCCTTCTCCCAGAAGAAACGCGCATCGGAGAGACGCGCCGAGAGAACCCGCGCATTGCCCTCGGCAATCTTCACGCCGCCATCGGCCGCGTCGATATTGGCGACCACAATGAAATGCGGCGCCAGCTTGCCACTCCTGGCATCATTCACCGCAAAGTATTTCTGGTGCGTGCGCATCGACAGCGTGATCACTTCCGGCGGCAGGTCCAGGAAGTCCGGGTCCATGTCGCCCAGCACCACGACCGGCCATTCGGCAAGGCCCGTCACTTCTTCCAGAAGCCCGGCGTCTTCCACCCAGGTCAGCCCCGCCTTGGCGCACACATCCGCAATGCCCTTGGCGATCACATCGCGCCGCGCATCGCGCGTCAGCCGCACATGGCCTTCGCCTTCCAGCTGTTTTGAATAATCCGCCCAGCCCGTCACCGTGAACGGCCCGCGCCCATGCACGCGGTGGCCCTCGGTCTCGTTGCCGCTCGCCAGCCCGTCCACATCAAACGGCACAATCGCCCCATCCAGAACGCAGAGAATCCGCTGCAGCGGGCGCACCCAGCGCAGCTCGCCCTCACTTGTTGAATTTGGGCCCCAGCGCATCGACTTCGGCCAATGGAAGCCGCGAATGATCGCAGGCACAGCCTCGGCCACAACGTCCGCCGTCAGGCGGCCCGGTCTGTCCAGCATGGCAACATAGAAGTCGCCCTTCTTGGGATCGCTGCGCACTTCAGCCTGGTCAATCGAGGTCAGCCCCGCGCCCTTCAGGAAGCCCGCAATCGCCTGCTCCGGCGAGCCGACCTTCGGCCCCTTGCGCTCTTCGGCCACATCCGCAGACTTCACCGGCAGGCCGGTCACATGCACGCTCAACCGGCGCGGCCCGCTGGCCGTCTCCAGCGCGTCAAAGCCGAGGCCCGCCCCCTTCAGCGCATCGCCCAGCGCCTTGCCAAGGTCAGCCTCGGCCTTGGCCTGCATACGCGCAGGGATTTCCTCGCAAAAGATCTCGAGCAGAAGGTCAGCCATAGGGAGTCCAGCCGTTGGAAAGTAAGACTGCACGGCATAGACGCGCCTGCGCCGGGGTCAAGACTTGCGCGCCAGATCACATGGCCTTGCCCGGTCTAAACCCCGCAAGTTCCGGTAAAGGGAACGGCCCTCCCGCTTTCCGGCTGGGTCACCTGGATCGTGCCCTCATAGCTCTTGTACTCGAACCCGTCGCCGACCTCGGTTACCTCCAGCTGGACCATCAGGCCCCGCGCCTCATTGGCATAAAGCCATGTGCTGGTGCCTTCAGTGTCCGTCTTGGACACTTCCTTCAGCGGCACGGGCTCGCCCTCAAGGCCAATGGCGCCGGGGGCCGGCACGCCTGCAATCTCGGTCATGAACAGCAGAGGTCCCGGTTCGCTCTCGGCGTTCACAGCATGGAAGCTGCAATAGATTTCATTGGTCGCGGGCGTGAAGTCCGTCAGCTCCCAGGCCGAAGCTTCGTCGGCCTTCTCGATCGGCACGGGCTCCTGCGTCACCGTCGGCATTTCAGCAGCCTCCGTTTCGGTCACGGTAGCATCAGGCGAAGGCGCCTCTGTTTGCGGGCCGCACGCAGCAAGTCCGGCAGCGAGCGCAAGGGCGGATAGGGCAGATGTGAATTTCATGGGCAGGTCTCCTCTGCCCACACCTACGCTTAGATGCCCAATCCGTTTCAATCAGGAAGCGCGCGCCTCTTCCTGCTCTGCCCATTGCGCAGCCGCGCCGCGGGCCAGATCGCGCACGCGGGCGATATAGGCCTGACGCTCGGTCGGGCTGATCGCGCCGCGCGCATCGATCAGGTTGAACGTGTGGCTGGCCTTCAGCGCATAGTCATAGGCGGGCAGCGGCTTGCCTGCGTCACGCAGGGCGTTCGACTGGCTCTCGCAATCGGCAAACCAGCGCTTCAGCATCTCGACATCGGAATGTTCGAAATTGAAGGCGCTCTGCTGGCGCTCGTTCTCGAGGAACACGTCGCCATAGGTCAGCGGCACGGCGCTGTCAGGGTCGTTGAACGGCAGGTCGTACACATTGTCGACGCCGAACACATACATCGCGAGGCGCTCAAGCCCATAGGTCAGCTCGCCGGAGACCGGGAAGACATCAAGCCCGCCGACCTGCTGGAAATAGGTGTACTGGCTGACTTCCATCCCGTCGCACCAGACTTCCCAGCCGAGGCCCCACGCGCCGACGGTCGGGTTCTCCCAATCGTCTTCCACGAAGCGGATATCGTGCACCATCGGGTCGATGCCGATCTTGTAGAGGCTGGTCAGGTAGAGGTCCTGCAGGTTCGCCGGGTTCGGCTTCAGAATGACCTGGAACTGGTAATAATGGCCAAGCCGGTTCGGGTTCTCGCCATAGCGCGCATCCTTCGGCCGCCGCGACGGCTGCACATAGGCCGCCCGCCAGTTCTTCGGCCCGAGCGCCCGCAGCACCGTGCCCGGATGCAGCGTGCCCGCGCCGACTTCCATGTCATAGGGCTGCAGGATCGCGCAGCCCTGCTCGGCCCAATAGGCCTGCAGGGTCAGGATCAGGTCCTGGAAGGATTTCGGTTTCGGCTGGGCTTTGGGCGCTGGCATGGAAACTGTCCGGAAATTGTGTGTCGCCCGGACCTACAAGGCAGCGCGGCAGCACGCAAGCGTCAGAGGCCTTTGGAGTCCGCGTGGTCGGCCGAGCCGCTCTTGCGCCCGGTCAGTGCGCGGTAAAATGCCGGATGCCCGAGCATGGCGATACCGAGCCCGAAAAACACTGATCCGAAGAGGAGAACGCCGAACATGATGCAACGAGCCTTTCCTTGCCCTCATCCTCTACCTGAGGTGGGCAAGTGGCAAGCGTTTGCAAGTTGAATTCGGATGATGGGTCCGGGAATGGACTCCGAATACCCCTTGAATACATGCTACCAGGTGATCGAATGCCCTTCCGTTACCCGGAGACCGGCCTCGGAAGGCCCACCCGAGGCGTCACGCGTATACAGCGGCGCCAACAGCCGGACAGGCCCGCGCTTCAGGCCCTTGCGCCCACGCACCAGAACGCGCCGCGCCTCCTCGCCGGGCCTCGAAGCGACCGGCAAAACCGTGATATCGCCCGTCTGCCTGTCCAAAGCCGCCAGCAGCCGTGCCAGTTCGGCCGCCCGGTGAACCAGCACGACAGGCGCCCGCGGCTTTGCCGCAAACACCATGGCTTTCACCCAGCCAGCGACATCAAGGGATTCAATATACGCACCCGCCTTGCCCTCGCCCGGCGGCGAAATGCGGCCTGGCTCGAAATACGGCGGATTGGCAAAGACGAGATCGAACCGGTTCTCATGGCGCTTCACCCAGTCGGAAGCTTCAGCAGCCTCTACAGAAACGCGATCTTCAAAACCATTGGCCGCGACACCGGCCTGCGCCAGCTCCGCCATCTGCGCGTCGATTTCGACGCCGGTGAAGCGCACACCGGGCAACCGAAACGCCGCCGGCAACATAGCCCCGCCACAGCCACATCCCAGCTCCAGCGCTTCTCCGCTATCCCTGTCCTGCAATGCCGCCGCCAGTAGCAGCGAGTCGCTGCCGGCCCGGAATCCCTTTAATGGCTGAATGAGTTTCACGCGGCCTTGGTAGACCGTGTCCTGCGTCGTCGCGGTCACCCGCGGTCGACTCCGGAAAGGGCCTTTTCCGCAGCCGTCATCAGGTCTTCGCGCACCATGACGCGGCGCGGAAAGGCACCGATATTGCCTTCAATGGCTGACATATGCTGGTCGGCAACGAAATATTCGATGCCCGCTTCCTGCAGCAAATGTTCAATATACGAGAGTTTCACCAGGTCATTGGTGCGGAAGACTTCTTCCATCAGGGCGCAGTGCCACGGAGGTTGATGTCGACCGAACGCGCGTCATAGACGGATGAACGATCAGGCTTTTCGCCCTTGCCGGTAATGATATCGATCACTGTGGTGATATTCGGACCGCTTGAACCAAGCGGGAGGCCGATACCGACGCCCATGCCCACGCCGCTGCCATAGGAGCCGCTTGACCCGCCAACGCTGACAGACGAGCGACTGCCGGAGCGGCCAGTTTCTTGATCAGTGTAACCGCCGGTGACCTCGAACCAGTCACCACCTTCCTGAAGGGTGATTTCGGCTGCGCGGAGCAAGGCCATGTCATGCGACCGGCCTGCATCGGAATCCGTGTAGGAGACGCGATAGCGCCCCTGTTCGATTTTCTGGGATGCATAGCCTGCCGCACCATCGGAACGTGCAGGTCCATAAGGCGTATGACTCGCACAGGCGGCGAGCAGGGCGAAAGCGGAGACGGCGATGAGGGTTTTCATAAGGGATATAAAGCCCAGAACCGGCATCTGTTCCAGCCCCACGCACACAGCGCCTATGGCGACATGCGCAAACCTGCGCCATATAGCTGCGGCCCGGTGCCGCGTCGTCCTTGGCGCTTGTATCGCATAAGCCTAGATAGCAGCTTAGGCTGATCCAACAGGAGTTACTTCTTGACCCTCGCGCCGAGACCCAGATCCAAGGCGGCCATCGGCTCGATCGTCGAACGCATGCAGGCGCTTGTCGCAGACGACCTCGCCGCCGTGGAAATGCTGCTGGCCGAACGCGCCGCCAGTCCTGTTGCCGTCATCCCTGATCTTTCCGGCTATATCGTGTCGGCTGGCGGCAAACGGCTTCGCCCGATGATCACGCTGATTTCAGCGCAGGCGGTCGGCAAGACCAGCCGCGCCACCCATGCGCTCGCAGCTGCGGTCGAATTCATCCATACCGCCACGCTCCTGCACGATGATGTCGTCGACGAGAGCGATCTGCGCCGCGGCAAGCCCGCTGCCAAGGCGATATGGGGCAACAAGGCGTCCATCCTCGTGGGCGACTTCCTGTTTGCCCGCGCCTTCAACCTGCTTGTTGAAACCAACAGTCTCGACATCCTGAACCGGCTCGCGACAGCCTCAACCACAATTGCAGAAGGCGAAGTGCGCCAGCTCGCGGCCATGAAGGCGCGCGACCTGCCCACCGAAGACTATCTCGCCATTGTCGAGGCCAAGACTGGCGCCCTGTTCGAAGCGGCCGCCGAGACTGGCGCCATGTCGACGGGTAGCCATGAACACGCAGCAGCGCTCGCCACCTATGGCAAGAATCTGGGCCTCGCCTTCCAGATCATTGATGACGTGCTCGATTATGGCGGCACAACAACGGTTATCGGCAAGTCTGTCGGCGACGATTTCCGGGAGTGCAAGATCACCCTGCCGGTCATCATTGCCCGCCGTCGCGGTTCAGACGAGGACCGCACATTCTGGGAACGCGCGCTGAATCCGGATACACAGGCGGAGCAGGATCTGGCCCACGCCGTCCACCTGATCCGCGCGACCGGCGCGGCTGAGGCCACGGTGCAGGAAGCGGAAGCCTATGCGGCGCTCGCCAAGGGCGCGCTGCGCAGCCTGCCCCAGAGCGTCTATCGTGACGCCCTCGAAGACCTGGCCGATTTCTGCGTGGAACGCGCCTACTAGCGTCCTTCCTCGGCCAGCTTCCGGCCTAGCGTCCGCCTCTGCCAGACCCACAGGCCGATGCCTGCGGCGCCGAGGATAATGATGATGCGCGCGCCGATAATCGGCCCGAGGCCCAGAAGGCCTGCACCGCACGCGAAGCTCATCGCCGCCCATAGGGCCGAGACCTTCCAGTGTGGCCAACCGTCCCGCAACAATAGCTGATAGGCATGATCCCGGTGCGCCTCGAACAGGTGCTTGCCGGCGCGGGCCCGCCAGATCAGCGTCAGGAAAACGTCCACCAGGAAGGGCAGTATCAGGGTCGCGGGCTCCCACACCGTCATGCGGCAGGCCACCATGAGTCCGGCCGCGCCCAGCAAGGCGCCCATACCGAGGGCGCCTGTATCGCCGGCAAACAGCTTGCCCGCCATGTTCCAGACGAGGAAGCCGAGGATGGCCGCAGCGGCGAGCGCCGCAAGATGACTCATGATCGCTTCGTCATCGGTATCGGGGTCGGTAATATCGAGCAATTTCAGCAGGATGGCGAAGGCGATGAGCATGATGGCGGCGCTGCCCATGGCGAGGCCATTGGCGCCGTCCATGAAGTTCGTCGCGTTCATCAGCACGAACAGCCAGAGCCCGACACCGAGCACTGAAAACCAGACGGGCAGCGCATAACCCGCATCCGGCCCGAACGGCATGTGGAAATGGCCAAGCCGCGGACCGAAGGCGGCCGCCAGAAGCGAAATGGCCCCCAGCAGCACGAGCTTCCGCTTCGAATCCAGACCCCGGATGTCGTCATAAACTCCAATGATTACAGCCATCAGGATGAACATCAGGAGCGCAGCCAGCTCTGTGCTGTAGATAGCAACCAGGTCGCCGGTCAGGCCGAGGCCGAAGGCGACGGTGGCGAAAATGGCGATGCCACCGGAGGTCGGCACGGGGGCTTTCTGTGTCTTGCGTCCGCCGTCCGGCGCATCCGTCACGCCGAGCCGGATCACCAGCCAGCAAAACAGGGCCGAGATGATCGGCATGCCCAGAAGCACCAGAGTCATGACAGGTCCGCGCCTCCCAGCAGCGTCGCGCGCACCCATGCTTCGGGCTGCTGAGCCCTTAGGGATTCTGCAGATTCCCTCGCCGCATCAAGGGTCGCGTACAGGCATACAAAGGTCGCCCCCGAGCCACTCATGCGGGTCATCAGGGGACTTTTCGGACCATTCAAGGACCATTCCGGGGACTTCAGGGCGGCATGAAGGGTCAGTGCGGGGGCCTCAAGGTCGTTTCGCTGGCCAGCCAGCCAGTCGATCAATTCGCCCATATCGGCAAACTCCGGCAAGGGCCCGCATTCGGCAAATCCGGCGCCGCCATCGGCGGCATCGAAGGCAGCAAAGACCGGCCCCGTCGGACAGGCCATGCCCGGATTGAAGAGAACCGCCGGGATCGGCGCGGGCAGGCGGACAGGTTCGACCCGCTCCCCTTCCCCGCGCATGAAAGCGGGCTGGCCGAGTAGAGCCACCGGCACGTCACCGCCGAGCTGCGGCGCGACGGCGCGGGCATGCCGAGGGTTAATGTCCCAGAGGCGGGTGAGCAGGCGAAGGGCAGCGGCGGCGTCCGCCGATCCGCCGCCAATGCCGGCTGCGACCGGCAGCGACTTTTCCAGATGCAGCGCCGCGCCGTGCTTGATGCCTGCTTCGGCCTGCAGCGCACGCGCGGCCTTGAGGACGAGATTATCACCGCCGGTGCCAGCCTTCTCTGCGCCGGGGCCGGTGACGGAGAGCGTCAGGATGTCCGAGGGCTCGACTGTCAGTCGGTCGGCGGCTTCCGGCCCGGCGAAGACAACCAGCGAGTCGAGGTCATGGCGCCCATTGGCTTTGGCCGGGCCGACATGCAGGAAGAGGTTCACCTTGGCCGGCGCGAATGTGCTGAATGAGGTCGGCATTGGCTGGGATCAGTTCCGGCGGGCGACGGCCAGCGCTGTAGATGTATCAGACTCAGCCTTCTTCAGCAGAACCGCTTCGGGGCCGGAGGTCATCTTGGCCTCGATACGGGCCTTGTCTTCGGGGCTCGGGTCAAGCTTCAGGGCGCGTTGCCACTGGAAGCGGGCTTCTGTCTTGCGGCCCATCTGCCAATAGGCATCGCCGAGATGATCGTTAAGGAGCGAAACGCTGGGCGATAGCTCAACGGCCCGTTCGAGGAATCGGGTGGCCAGCTCGTAGCGGCCCATCCGGTAGTGCGCCCAGCCGAGGCTGTCGACGATATAACCGGACTGGGGCTCCAGCTCGACGGCGCGGCTGATCATGTTCAGCGCGGCATCGTAATTGAGGCCCCGGTCGATATAGGCATAGCCGAGATAGTTCAGGATCGACGCATTCTCGGGCTGGAGGGCAAGCGCGGTCTTGAGATCGGCTTCCGCCTGAGGCCAGCGATCCGTCTGTTCCAGCGTCGTGCCGCGCGCATAGATGACGCGCCAGTCCTGACGGCCAGCGCTGGCATCTTCGGCGATGACCTCGCTGAGCAGGTGTTCGGCTTCGTCATCCCGGTCCAACGATCGGAAGAGATCGGCCAGCTGGATCTTGAGGCCCCGGTCGGGGGAATGTTGGAGCGCCTCGCCCGCAACAGCGATAGCTTCCTGATTGCGCCCTTCCCGGCGCAGGGCCCAGGCCATCTGGCCGCGCGCGGTGGCGTAGAATTCGGACTTGTCAGGGATGCGCGAGAGGACGGCAACGGCCTCTTCGCGGCGGCCGGCATTGTCCAGCGACTGGCCCCAGAGCGAACGGGCGACCTGCAGGTTCGGGTCGAGCGCGAGGGCGAGCACGAAATAGACGCCGGAGAGATCGTCATCGGTTTGCATCATCAGCGCTGCCGCCGGCACATAGACGGCGAGCGCCGCGCCTTCGCGCGTGGTCAACCGTGTCGGCTTGATCTTGCGACCGGCAAGGACATCGGCGCGGAGGGCATCAAGGCCCGCATTCTGGCCGATGTCGTCGCGAAACGTCTGGAGGATTTCAAGCGCACGGTCGCGCTGGCCACCGGCGACCAGAAGCTGCGCATGGGCATGCACGCCCACGGCCAGCCGTGCGCCGGAGTCCCAGAGCGTTTCAAACGTGGCGAGCGCCGCCGCGTCATCCTTCTCGGCCATTTGCAACAGGCCCATCATGTAGAGCGTGGCGCTGTCGAGGTTCGCATCGCCGGACAGGCCGCTGCGAAGGTAGGCCTCGGCGGCATCGGCGCCGTCCTTGTCAGCGATACGCCAGGCCGAGAGGCCGCGCGCGATCACTTCATTGAACGGGCCGTACTTGGTTTCATCCAGATAGGGTGTGGCTTCGTCTTCCTTGCCGCGCACCATGGCATCGACGCCGAGCGTGAGGCGCACCAATGTCGCCTCGCTGCCAACCTGGCTGGCGCGCTTGGCAAGGCCCACGGCGGTTTCATAGTCGCCAGCGAGCAGGGCCGAAAACACCGCCCGCTCTGCAATGCCGGACTTTTCAGGGGCCGTGTCGATCGCGGCGGCATAATATTCAGCTGCCGTTTCGGGATCATTGGTCATCGCCGCAAAGCGGGCGACGAGGAAGTCGCCATAGGCCTGCGCTTCGGCCGGACGGCCATTGGAGAAGAGCGCATTACGCAGATCGTCATTCGATGGCGCACTGACGCACGACCCGGCCAGCAGGATGGCGGAGAGGGCTGACAGGGGCCGGAAAAGTCTCATATGAACAATCTTTCAGCAACTGCGCCTCGCGGCAAGGGTCAAAGGCCGCAGGAGAGCCCGCTATTTAGTCAGATGCGACAAGGACTTCCTGCCTGTCGAAGAACTTGTCGATACCGCGTTTGACGGCCTGCATGGATTTTTCGCGTCCGGATGACGATTGCAGCCGCCTGGCGTCGTCCGCATTGGTGAGGAAGCCCATCTCGAGCAGGACGGCCGGGACATCCGGCGCCAGCAGGACATAGAAGCCTGCATTGCGGTGCGTACTGCGCAGGACAGGACCAGCGGCCTTCAGTTCGGGCAGCAAATCCTCGGCAAAAGCGGCCGAATGGCTCTTGGTCTCACGCTTGACGAGATCTTCCAGGATGCTCCCGACGACCTTGGACCCGCTGGTCTCGATCGGGATTTTCCAGTCATTCTTGTCGGCTTCCTTGTCGATCCGACGCTCGCCGCGCTCCGAGATCGTGTAGACGGAGGCGCCGGAGACGTCTGGCGAGCCCGCCGCGTCGGCATGCAGCGAGATGAAAAGGTCTGCGCCCCATTTGCGGGCAAGCGTGACGCGGTCTTCCAGTTCGATGAAATGGTCATCTTCGCGCGTCAGGCGAACCGTATAGCGCGGGTCCTTGTCCAGCAATTCCTTCAGGTAGAGCGCCGCTTTGAGGGTCACGTCCCGCTCGAGCAGGCCCTTGGAGGACTGGGTGCCGGGATCCTTGCCGCCATGGCCCGCATCGACAACGATGACATATTGGCCGTGGCCCTTGCGATTGCGCGGGCTGAGCGGCCCTGCCGGGGCAATTTCAGCAGATGCCAGCGTGATACTGGCCTTGCGGGCATCGGATTCTGCGCGTGCGAGCCGCTGCATGTCGCGTTTGGCGATACTGGCAAAGCGGGCCGTGGAGACGGTTTCAAGGTCGATAATGATGCGCCAGGCCTTTTCCTTGCCGGTTGGCGGCAGGGACAGGACCCGGGAAACCACCAGCGGGCGGTCGAGCAGGAAGCTGAGACGCCCGCCGGATAGGGCCCAGTTGGCCACCCCGCCCATGCCATTGCCGGCGCGGGACTGCGTTTCACCCTGAAGCGGCAGGACCAGGCTGCGTTGTCCCCCCGATTCGGCCAGAAAAGCCTGCGCATCCTGCGAAATATCGCTCCAGACCGTAATTCGCGTCGGCGCGCCGTCTCCGACCACGCGGACGTCACTGATATCGGCCCCGGCATAAAAACCGAAGACAATACAGGCGCATAGCAGGATAAGAGGGCGAAAAAGGATCATTTGGTCTGTCTGGCCGGACAAGCCGTTGGTAAAGGGAAATGGTTTCCATTCTCCCTAGCAGACCGAAGATTAACCCAGCATTGACTGCACATGCGTCATGTTAATGGTGCTGGCGGATATTCGCCCTTTCAATTCCCCCTGAAATTGGGCAGTATCCTGAAAGTAGCCGCATATCAGGCTATTCAACAAGTTTCCCAATGACGCGTCAGCGATCGCGCTTCACCGAAAAGGCAAGCGGGCGCCGCGCTCCGGAAAGCAGAGCAATATGTGCACGGGTGCCGTGGCCATCGTCAATTCTACCATGCCGCCTTTGGGTGCATGGGACAGGCATGGCTGCACCCTTTCCCAACAAACACAGACCGGCCTGACCGCTCGCACGAGGCGCCTTGCGCCCATGGCGGCGTCGCCGGATCATAAGGTTATGTTCCATGAGCAAACTCATGCTAATCGACGCCGCCCACCCGGAAGAGACCCGTGTGGCCATCGTCAATGGCGGCCAAGTCGATGATTTCGACTTCGAAACAACCGGTAACGAACAGCTTCGCGGCAATATCTACCTCGCAAAGGTAACCCGCGTAGAGCCATCGCTGCAGGCCGCTTTCGTTGAATATGGCGGCAATCGCCACGGTTTCCTCGCCTTCAGCGAGATCCACCCCGACTATTACCAGCTTCCGGCTGAAGACCGCGAAGCCCTCCTGAAGGAAGCCGCCGAAGAGGCCGCTGCCCAGATCGAGGATGAAGACGACGACGATATCGAGGGCGACGAAGACGCCCATGCCGACGCTGATGACAGCGACGACAGCGATGACGACGCCTCCGACGATGACGAGGATGATGGCGACGACGAGAGCGAAGACGGCGAGTCCAAGGCCTCGGCCAAGCCCGCTCGTGGCCGTCGCCCGGCCCGCAAGGAATCGCCGCGCTCATCCATCTCCAAGCGCTACAAGATTCAGGAAGTGATCCGGCGCCGGCAGGTGATGCTGGTGCAGGTCGTCAAGGAAGAACGCGGCAACAAGGGCGCTGCCCTGACCACGTTCCTGTCGCTGGCAGGCCGTTATTCGGTGCTGATGCCCAATACGCCACGCGGCGGCGGCATCTCCCGCAAGATCGTCAATGGCGCCGACCGCAAGCGCCTGAAGTCCATCGTTGCCGAGCTGGATGTGCCCGATGGCATGGGCCTGATCGTGCGCACGGCCGGTGCCAAGCGCACCAAGGCCGAAATCAAGCGCGACTATGAGTACCTCTCGAAACTATGGGAAACCATTGTCGAGAAGACGCTGACCTCCGAAGCGCCGATGCTGATCAATGCCGAAGGCGGGCTTGTACACCGCGCGATGCGCGACATGTTCGACAAGGAGATCGAGGAAGTCTGGGTTCAGGGCGACGAGGCCTATCGCGAAGCGAAAGATCTCGCCAAGCTGATCATGCCGAGCCAGGCCAAGAAGGTTCAGCAATGGAAGGAAGGCGATCCGCTGTTCGTCTCCGAAGCGGTCGAAGACCAGCTGGATTCCATCTATTCCCCGACCGTTCAGCTGAAATCCGGTGGCTATCTGGTGATCAACCAGACCGAAGCGCTCGTCGCGATCGACGTGAACTCCGGCAAGTCCACCAAGGAACGCAATATCGAGCAGACCGCCGTACGCACAAACCTGGAAGCAGCGGAAGAAGCCTGCCGCCAGATGCGCCTGCGCGACCTGGCCGGCCTCGTCGTGATCGACTTCATCGACATGGACGAGAACAAGAACAATCGCGCCGTCGAGAAGAAGCTGAAGGAATGCCTCAAGGTTGACCGTGCCCGCGTCCAGCATGGTCGCATCTCGCAGTTCGGCCTGATGGAAATCTCGCGCCAGCGTCGCCGTCAGGGCGTGCTGCAGGCGACATCCGACCCGTGCGAAGCGTGCAACGGCACGGGGCGTCGCCGCTCTATCCCGTCGGCGGCTCTGCAGCTGATCCGCGCCATCGAGGCCCGCGCCTCGACCGGCGGACTGAAAAGCATCTCGGTGAAGGCGCCAACAGATGTTGCGCTCTACATCCTCAACCAGAAACGGGAAGCGCTGATCGAGATCGAACGGATGGCCGGCTTTGCCGTGTCGATCCACTCGTCCGAAGACCTGCTGCCCGGCGACTTCATGATCGATGCCGAGCGCGACCCGAACTCGAAACCGAAGAAGAAATCACCGCCACGTTCGCTGTCCAAATCCACCAAGCCCGCTGTCTCCGATGAGGATGATGACGAGGATATCGAGGACGAGGATGACGAGGCCGTCGCCGAAACGGATGACGAAGCCGAGGACAAGGCCGAAGACACGCAAGGCAAGCCGCGCAAGCGTCGCCGTCGTCGGGGTGGCCGCGGCCGCAACCGCGATGCCCGTGATACGGGCCTCGAAGTGATTGATGGCGAGACTGCACCTGCTGCCGCATCTTCGGATGATGACAGCGACGATGATGCCGATGACGAGGGCGAGGGCGGCAATGCGCCTGAAGCCCGCTCGGACGATAGCGAGGAAGCCGGCCGCAAGCGTCGTCGTCGCGGTCGCCGGGGTGGACGTCGCCGTCGCCGTTCGGGTGGCGAGGACCGTGCCGAAGGCGCCCAGGAAGGCGCGCCAACGGATGGCGGCGCCTATCTCGACGGCCTGTCGGCCAGCGCACCGGAGATGCTGGACGCCGAAGCGCCAAGCGACGCCAAGCCTGAAGAGGCCCCTGCCCCAGCGACTGAGGCCAGCGAACCAGCGCCTGCGAAAGCTGCCGAAGTTGAAGCGGACACCGACACCGACGAACCCGTGAAGGCCGAGAAGCCGAAACGCGCCCGTCGTTCGCGCGCCAAGCCGAAACCAGAGGCCGAGGCGCCTGCTGCTGAGGCCGCCCCTGCGCCTGTCGAGACCAAGGCCGCGCCTGAACCAAAGGCCGAGCCAAAGCCTGCGCCGGACGTGACGCCCGCGCCTGTGGTCGAAGCGGTCAAGGAAACCGTTGCGGCTGAAGCTGCCCCGGCGCCTGAACCAAAGCCTGAGCCCAAGCCGGAACCGGCGAAGGCAGAGGCCAAGGATACCGGCACCAAGCGTAAGGGCTGGTGGGCCCGCGCCCGCGGCGAATAAGGCCCCACCAACAAGCAGAAACAAAAAGGCCGGAGCATCACTGCTCCGGCCTTTTCAATTTGACCGCTTGCAGATTTTTGGTCCCGGGTTCAACTGGCTGGTAGAACGCGGTGGAACCTTATGTCATTTGGAAACCTGACCTCCAGCTTCGGGTTCAGCCTGACGTTCTGGACCATTGCTGTCGCTGAAGCTGCGGCCCTGCTCTTCCTGTTCCTGAGCACCTTGGGCCAGCCGCAATATGGCGGGAATGATGGCGGACGCGAGATGGCCCTCGTGTTCTTCATCCTCACGCCGGGCATCGTCCTGCTGCTATGCATGCTGCTCTTTGCATTCAGCCGCTCGCCAGTCTGGCGCATGCTGGCGCTCCTCGCGGTTATCGGCCCCGGCCTGCTCCTGCTCAGCAACAGGGTGCGTTCGGCCACGATGACGCACCGGATTGAGCAAATGCAGCTTGGGCGCGGGTATTTTACGGTACGGGCAATGAACGACATGGGGGCGGCGATCGTGGCGTGCGATACCGCAGCCATGCAAAGCCTCGCACCGGGCATGGACCTTGATGCGACGGGCAAGGAAGATATGACGCTTGTTCGCCTTGCCGTGGAACGCGCCAGCGACGGCCCCGCCTGCGAGCGCGGATCGCGCCTCGACGTAGTGATGACGCTGCTGGCACTTGGGGCGGCGCCCGACAGCGGTCTCGACAGGGCGCTTGCCGCGACGAGCCCCAAAATTCTTGATGCCTTGCTGAAGGCTGGCGCCAATCCCAACCAGGTTGACAGTTTTGGCAACCCGCTGGTCTTTCGCTGGTGCGCCAGCCTGCCATTGACCCATGCACGGATGCTGATTGCACATGGACTCGACCTCGAAGCGACGGAGTATGGCGCGCCGCTGGCGCTGGTGCTCGCGATCAACAGGCGCTGGGATCTGGTCGAATTGCTGATCCAGAGCGGCGCCGATTGGCGCATCCCGCGCGAAGACGGCCGCACTGTGAGCGGTGAGCTGGCGGAGCAACTTGCAGAGCTGCAGGAAGGCCAGAATGCCGTGCCACCGGTCATGTTGCGCGTCAGCGACCTGATAGGCACACTTCCGCAAACGGATAAATCTGCATTACAGCCCTGACAAAGAAAAAGGCCGGAGCATCGATGCTCCGGCCTTTTCTTTTACGTAACGCGCTGACGCTTTAGGCGGCGGCTTTGGCTTTCTCGCCGCCGGGTGGGAAGCGATCGTAGAAGCCTTCGCCCTTGGCAGCCATGTCGCGCAGCAGGTCGTTCGGACGGAAGCGTTCGCCATACTTGTCGGCAAGGCGGTCAGCCTCTTCGACGAATGGCTTGATGCCCCAGATCAGGTCCATGTAGCTGGCGCAGCCGCCCGTGTACGGCGCAAAGCCCCAGGCGAGGATCGAGCCGATGTCGGCGTCGCGCGCATCCGTGATGACACCTTCTTCAAAGCAGCGGGCCACTTCGATGGCCTGACGCACGAGGAAGCGATGGGTCAGTTCCGTCTTCAGCGCAGGCGGGCACTCGTCGACCTTGACCTCGATCATCTTGTTGATGTCGGGCCAGAGGCGTTCCGGCTTGCCCTTCTCGTTATAGTCGTAGAAGCCCTTGCCGGCCTTGCGGCCAACACGGCCCTGGTCTTCGACCAGCCAGGCGAGGAATTGCGTACGCTCGTCGCCCTGGACGTCAGCGCCCATGGCTTCCGCCGTGGCGCGCGTGACCTTGAGCGCCGTGTCGATGCCAACAGAGTCGGTCACTTCGAGGGCGCCCATCGGCATGCCGCACTGGCGACCGACATTTTCGATGATCGCAGGCTTGATGCCTTCGGCCAGCATTTCCATGCCTTCGCGCGTATATGTGCCGAAGCAACGCGAGGTGTAGAAGCCGCGGCTGTCATTGACGACGATTGGCGTCTTGCGGATGGCCAGCACGTAATCGATCGTCTTGGCCAGTGTCTCTTCGCTGGTTTCCTCGCCCGAGATGATCTCGACAAGGCCCATGCGCTCGACCGGCGAGAAGAAGTGAATGCCGATGAAGTTGGCAGGGCGACTGGACGCCTTTGCGAGGCCTGTGATCGGCAGGGTCGAGGTGTTCGAGCCCATGACAGCCGTATCAGCGAGCTGCTCCTCGGCCATCTTCGTGATCTTGGCTTTCAGCTCTTCATTCTCGAACACGGCTTCGACGACAAGGTCGGCGCCTTTGACATCATCATAGGATGTGGTCGGCGTGATAAGCGCGAGCAGGGCATCGCCCTTCTCCTGCGTAAGCTTGCCGCGCGAGACATCCTTCTCGACGAGCTTGCGGGAATAGTCCTTGCCCTTCTCGGCATTCTCCATGGTGACGTCGACAAGCACGGTCGGGATGCCAGCCTTGGCCTGGACATAGGCGATGCCTGCACCCATCAGACCGGCGCCGATGACGGCGACCTTCTTCAGCTCGTATTTCGGGTAACCCGCCGGACGGTTGCCGCCCTTGGAGAGCGCCTGCGTCGACAGGAAGAGCGAGCGGATCATGGCTTTCGCCTCAGGCCGCTGCTGCGTGTTGATGAAGTAGCGCGTCTCGATGCGCAGGCCGGCGTCGATTGGCACCATGATACCTTCATAGACGCAGGACAGGATGTTCAGCTGGGCCGGATAATTGCCATAGGTCTTGGCGTGGAGCATGGCGTTGGCCATGGTCATCACTTGACCGGCGCCGGGGCTGCGGTGTGGAACGCCGCCGGGCACTTTGAAGCCCTTCTCGTCCCAAGGCGCTTTCGCTTTCGGATTGGCCTTCACCCAGGCCTTGGCCCTGGCAACGGTTTCCGACGATGGCGCCAGTTCATTGACGACGCCCATGGCGAGCGCCTTCTCGGCATTGAAGCTTTCCCCCTGAAGGATCAGCGGCAGGGCCGTCTGCACACCGACGAGGCGTGGCAGGCGCTGCGTGCCGCCCGCGCCCGGCAGGAGGCCGATCTTGGCTTCCGGCAGGCCGAATTGCAGCTTCGGATTGTCATTGGCTGCAACACGGTAATGACCCGCGAGCGCCACTTCGAGACCGCCGCCAAGGGCGAGGCCGTTCAGCGCAACCGCGACAGGCTTGCCACAGGTTTCGAGCTGGCGAAGCGTCTTGTTCAGCGAGAAGCCCGCATCGAACTGGGCCTTCTTGATTTCGGCCTCGCTCTTGGGCTCGGACGATCCGCCGCTGCCGGCGCGGTCGCCCATTTCGCCGAGGTCAGCCCCGGCGCAGAAGCCGCTGGCCTTGCCAGAGGAAATGACGAGGCCCTTGATCGCGTCATTGGTCGCGACTTCCTGCGTGAAGGCGATGATGTCGGCGACGGCCTTGCCGGTCAGTGTGTTCATGCTGCGGCCGGGGACATCGAACACGGCATGGGCAATGCCGTCCGCGTCGATGTCGAATGAGAATGTTTCGAGTTTCATGTCTGTCTTCCAGTAATTCGGGTAAGGATTAAACGCGCTCGATGATGGTCGCGGTGCCCATGCCGGCGCCGACGCAGAGCGTGATGAGGGCGGTTTCCTTGCCGCTCCGCTCAAGCTCGTCGACCATGGTGCCCATCAGCATGCCGCCGGTCGCGCCGAGCGGGTGGCCCATGGCGATGGCGCCGCCATTCACGTTCATCTTGTCGTGCGGGATGTTCAGCTTGTGCATCATCAGGAGGACAACCGAAGCAAAGGCTTCGTTCAGTTCATAGAGATCGATGTCTTCCGGGTTCATGCCGGCTTTTTTCAGCGCCTTGAGGGACACGTCCGTCGGGCCGGTCAGCATGATGCCGGGCTCGGAACCGATGGAAGCCATGGCGCGGATACGGGCACGCGGCTTCATGCCGAAACGCTCACCCATTTCCTTCGATCCGAACAGGACGGCCGAAGCGCCGTCCACGATGCCCGACGAGTTGCCAGCGTGGTGAACGTGGTTGATCTTTTCCAGTTCCGGGTAGCGCTGCTTGATGACTTCATCAAAGCCCATGGCGCCCATGCCGAGGAAGGATGGCTGCAGCGCGGCGAGCGACTGCATGTCGGCTTCGGGGCGCATGTGCTCGTCATGGTCGAGGCGGATGCCGCCCATCTGGTCCTTCACAGGAACGATGGACTTGGCGAAGCGGCCCTCTTTCCACGCGCGGGCGGCACGCTTCTGGCTTTCGACGGCGAAGGCATCAACGTCATCGCGCGAGAAGCCCCATTTGGTGGCGATTGTGTCGGCCCCGACGCCCTGGGGCGAGAAATAGGACTTGATGGCGATTTGCGGGTCGGACGACCAGGCACCGCCAGCAGCGCCCATCGGCACGCGGCTCATGCTTTCAACGCCGCCGCCGATGGCCATGTCGGCTTCGCCGGTCATGACTTTCGAGGCAGCCATGTTGCAGGCTTCGAGGCCGGAGGCGCAGAAACGGTCAACCTGCACGCCGGCGGTCGTGTCGGCATAGTCAGCATTCAGCACCGCGATGCGGGCAATGTCGCCGCCCTGCTCGCCAACCGGCGAGACGCAGCCGAAGACGACATCGTCGACCATGGCGGTGTCGAGTTCGTTCCGGTCACGGATGGCTTGCAGGACTTGTGTGCCGAGGCTGAGCGCGGTGATTTCGTGGAGGGAGCCGGAGGACTTCCCTTTGCCGCGCGGGGTGCGGACGGCGTCATAGACATAGGCTTCATTCATGGGAGAGGCTCCTTTGGAGATGAGAGTTTAGCTGCCCGTCTTGCCGGGCATTGCGCAAGGCATGGTCGATTGTATCAAGAACGCCTTCCAGGTTTTCATAGATATCGAGATTGGTCACACGCAGACTGGTCCAGCCAAGCTGCGCCAGTGTCGTGTCGCGCTGGCGGTCACGGGCGATTTCATGATCCTCCGCGTGCGTGGCGCCATCCACTTCCAGAACCAGCCTCGCCCGCGTACAGGCAAAATCGGTAATGTAGCGACCCACCGGATGCTGGCGACGGAATTGCCATCCGTCCCGCTGCCGGCCCTTCAGACGCGACCAGAGGATTGTTTCCGCATCCGTCATCTTCCGGCGCAGCGACTTGGCAAATTGGCGAATGTCGGGATCAGCCTTCATGAGGGGCCCCCTCCGTCATCTGGCTGCGCCAGCTGCCACCTCCGCCGCTATGCGGTGGAGGAAACCCCTCGATGCACCGTACGGACCCTTTCCTCCACCGCATCGCGGGGGAGGTGGATCGCGCCACAGGCGCGAGACGGAGGGGGAAAGCATCACTCATCATGCGTATCGTGTTTCTGAACCACCGGGTTGAGCGTGAGGCTCGCGGCGCAGCGGGCTGCTTCCTTGCCGCGGGAATCGAAAAGTTCGGCCTCGGCGAAAACCATCGCGCGGCCGATATTGCGCAGGCGTGCGACCACTTCGATAACGCCGACACGCACGGGTCGCAGGAAGTGCGTGTGGAGATCGACGGTCGAAGGCAGGGCGCGCTTGCCCGCCTTCATGCCGGTCAACATGCCAATCGTATCATCCATCATGGCGACGAGATACCCGCCCTGGATCACACCTGCGGGATTGGTGAATTCCTGGCGGCCCTCAAAGCGCACACGCGTCTCCCACTTCTTCATGTCGAGCGACAGGAGCTTGAAGCCGAGCGACGTCGAGGACGGGCTCGGCTGTGGGAAGACTTCCGTGATGCGTTTGCTGTCAGGCATATGTGTCTAGAGTGTCCTCGCGATGAGCATTTTCATGACTTCGTTGGCGCCGCCATAGATGCGCTGGACGCGGGCGTCGGCATACATCTGGGCGATGGGGTATTCGTCCATATAGCCGAAGCCTCCGTGTAGCTGGAGGCACTCGTCGATGATCTTGCACTGGAGATCGGAGATCCAGTATTTCGACATGGAGGCTGTTGCGGCATCGAGTTCGCCCTTCAGCAGCAATTCTGTACAATGGTCTGCAAACACTTTTGCGACAGTCGCTTCGGTCTTGGCTTCGGCGAGCTTGAACTGCGTGTTCTGGAAATCGAAGATCGTCTTGCCGAACGCCTTGCGGCCTTTGACATATTCGACGGTCTCGTGGATTGCGCGTTCGATCATGCCGATGCCCTGAAGGCCGATGATGTGGCGCTCCTGCGGCAGTTTCTGCATCAGCTGGATGAAGCCCTTGCCCTCTTCCTCGCTGAGCAGTGCCGACGCCGGCACGCGCACGTCGTTGAAGAACAGCTCGGACGTATCGGCCGCATGCTGGCCGACTTTCTCGAGGTTGCGGCCGCGCTCGAAGCCTTCAAGGCCATCGGTCTCGACGCACAGGATCGAGATGCCCTTCGCGCCCTGGGTCGGGTCGGTCTTGCAGCAGACGAGGATCAGGTTGGCGGTCTGGCCGTTCGAGATGAAGGTCTTCGAGCCATTGATGATGTAGCTGTCGCCGTCTTTCTTCGCGGTGGTCTTCATGCCCTGAAGGTCAGAGCCTGCGCCCGGCTCGGTCATGGCGATGGCGGTGACGAGTTCGCCGGTGCAGATTTTCGGGAGCCAGCGCTGCTTCTGGTCTTCGGTGCCATAAGCGGTGATGTAAGGGGCGATAATGGCGTTGTGCAGCGTGATACCGAAGCCGTCGACGCCCTTCCACTGCTGCTGTTCGATGATGATGGCCTCGTGGCGGAAATCACCGCCCGCGCCGCCATACTCTTCCGGCACCGATGCGCCGAGCAGGCCCATTTCGCCTGCCTTGGTCCAGATCTCGCGCGGCACGATGCCAGCCTTGCGCCACGCCGGAACGTGCGGCGCGCATTCCTTTTCGAAGAACTGGGCGACGGCATCGGAGAAAATGTCCATTTCCTCGTCATTGCGCCAATTCGACTTCGGCACATTCAATGGACTCTCGCGCATTACTCAGTCTTCCCTTTGATTTTTGACGCGGCACTTGCCGCTTACGTTCACGTAAACATGTAAGAAACAGACCGCCGCTTGCACAGTGGTCACGCTGCGTCAGGGATGTGCGCGCGAATGCGCACACCCCCAGCGGCGTCAGAACTGATCGACCGACAGCGCCATCATCGACTTGGCGCCGGTCTTGACCTTGGCCAGATGCGAGGCGGCATCGGGCAGCATGCGGTCAAGGAAGTATTGGCCGGTCAGCAGCTTCTCGGCATAGAAAGGCTCGCCGTCGGCCTTCTTGTCGATCGCCACCTTGGCCATTCGCGCCCACATATAGGCAAGCGCAGTGAGGCCGAAGAGGTGCAGATAGTCGTGGCTGGAGGCGCCAGCATTGTTGAAATCCGACATGCCGTTCTGCATCAGCCAGTTCGTGCCTTCCTGCAGCTGGGCCCGCACGGTCGAAAGGCCTTCGATGAAGGGCTTCAGTTCGGCATCGTCGCCCGCCGTGCCGATGAAATCGTCAAGCTCGGCAAAGAAGCTGAACACGGCGCGCCCGCCATTGCTGGCGAGTTTGCGACCAACAAGGTCGAGCGCCTGAATGCCGTTCGTGCCTTCATAGATCATGGTGATGCGGCAATCGCGGACATATTGCTCAAGGCCCCACTCGCGGGTGAAGCCCGAACCGCCATGCACCTGCAGGCCGACATTGGCGCTCTCGAACCCTTTGTGGGTCAGGTAGGCTTTCACGACGGGCGTCAGCAGGGCCATATAGTCCCCTGCCCGCTCGCGGACTTTTTCGTCATTTGACTTGTGCTGCAGGTCGCCCTGGAAAGCAGTCCAGTAGGCGAAGGCACGGGCGCCCTCGATGAAGGCTTTCTGGTCGAGCAGCATGCGGCGCACATCCGGGTGTACGATGATCGGATCGGCCACTTTCTCAGGGGCCTTGGCGCCATTGAGCGACCGGCCCTGAACGCGGTCCTTCGCGAAATCGACGGCATTCTGGTAGGCAATCTCGGCTTGCGACAGGCCCTGCAGGCCAACGCCGAGGCGGGCTTCGTTCATCATGACGAACATGGTGCGCATGCCCTTGTGTTCCTCGCCGACGAGCCAGCCGGTCGCGCCGTCATAGTTCATGACGCAGGTCGCGTTGCCGTGGATGCCCATCTTCTCTTCAAGGCCGCCGCAGGAGCAGGCATTGCGCTCGCCCAGCGAGCCGTCTTCCTTGACGATATATTTGGGCACCACGAACAGCGAGATGCCCTTGATACCTTCCGGAGCGCCCTCGATCCGGGCAAGCACAAGGTGAATGATGTTTTCGGTGAGGTCCTGCTCGCCGCCGGAAATCCAGATCTTCTGGCCGGTAATCTTGTAGCTGCCATCAGGCTGCGGCACGGCTTTGGTCTTGATCAGGCCGAGATCTGTGCCGCACTGCGGCTCGGTCAGGTTCATCGTGCCTGCCCATTCGGCAGAGGCCATTTTCGGCCCGTACTTCTGCTTCTGCTCTTCCGAACCGCCCGCCATCAGCGCCTCATAGGCGCCGCCGGTGAGGCCGGGATACATGCCGAACGCCATGTTGGCGGAGGAAATCATCTCTCCCCAGGCCAGACCGACGACCTGCGGCAGGCCCTGGCCACCCATGGCGGTGTCCTTGGTCAGCAGCGGCCAGCCATTCTCGACCAACATTTTAAACGCTTCGGGAAAACCGTCCGGTGTTTTGACGCTGGCGTCATCATTGCGCTTGCAGCCCTGCACGTCGCCGACATGATTCAGCGGAAAAAGGACTTCCTTGGCGAACTTGCCACCCTCTTCCAGGATCGCGTCGATCAGGTCAGGCGTCGCATCCTCGAAGCCGGGGAGATTGGAGTAATTCTGAAGCTGGAGCACTTCATGAAGAATGAATTGCATGTCGCGGACAGGTGCGTCGTAACGGGGCATGTGAGCTTCCTTGTAAACAAAAATGGCAACTGGCGATCAGTCTAGAGCAATCGTCTAGAAAGGTCGTTCCAGTTGCCAGGACCTCGGATAAGGAGGTGGATCAGACTTCGTCGAGCTGGCGACGTGCGACCGCTTCATAGGCCGCGACCTGGCGCTTGCCTTCTTCGTTCGGGCCGACCTTCTGGATGAGATCCTCAAGCCAGAGGATGCCCTTGCGCAGTTCGGTCAGCGCCGTGTCGATGTCTTCGCGCTGGACTTCCAGCTCTTTGACCTGCTTCCGGAACTTGTCGAGCATCATGTACTTCTGAGCCCGTTCGCCGTCGTCCAGCACGTAAAGATCAAGGATTTCACGAATATCGGCCAATGGCAGGCCGAGACGCTTGAGGCGCACGATAATCGTAAGGCGAGCACGGTCCCGGTTCGAATAGACACGGGTCATGCCATCGCGCGCCGGATGCAACATGTCCTTGTCTTCATAGAAGCGAAGGGCACGTGGCGTCACACCATATTCCCGGGCAAGCTCGGAAATCGTGAAGGTGCGGCTATCGGCGGCGGAAATGTGTGATGTCTTGTGATGCATTTGGTCAGCTTAGACCACGGGTTACGCGAACGTCAACGTCAACTTTACGCGAACGTACGGGGAAACTTGCCCCTTGGTAAACGGAAACGGCCATCCATTACCAAATCGCAGGTAAATATTTACCTTTAACCTCGCTTTAAGACCAAGCCTGTCATCACGGTAAACGAGTGTGAACGAATCGGCCTCTAAAGTTAACTTCCAAGGCCGGGTGAGGGAGTATCGGGGATGAACCAGACAGGCCCCTGGAGTGTCAAAGGCATTGACCAACGCGCACGCGATGCGGCGCGCGAAGCCGCCAGTGCGGAAGGCCTCACCCTTGGTGAATACCTCAACCGCCTTTTGATGTCTGACGATTACGACCTGCCGAACGAGATTTCCTCCCTATATCGTCCACAAGGCCGCAATCATTCCGAGATGGCGCCTCCGCCACAGCCATCGACTGCCTCGTCAACACTGGACCGCCTGACCCGGCGTATCGAAGCCGCCGAAGCGCGCTCGACCCTCGCCATCACGGGCATGGACCACACCGTGCTGGGCCTTGTCGCCAAGCTGGAACAGGCCGAAGGCAACAGCAACGCGGTTATCGGCCATGTCGAAAACCTGATCGACGAAATTCGCGGCACGCACGAAGCGCTGCAATCCAAAGTACGCCGGCTGGAAGAAGATGACTCCGCCCAGCAGAATCTGGACGCCCTGAAATCGCTGGAAGACGCGCTCGGCAAGCTGGCCACGCATGTCTATGAAGAAAGCGAAATGACGCAGAATGACACGCAGGCCATCAAGGGCCGTGTCGAATCAGGCTTCGCTGACCTCAATGACCGTGTCGAAGGCATGGAGACCAAAGTCCAGTCGACCCTTTCCGAGGCGGCTGCCCGCGTCGAGAAGGCCGTTGAGGACGCCGAGAAACAGTCCAAGGGCGCCGCCAAGGAAGTGGCCGAACGCCTGTCCGCCGTGGAGGCTGATGTCTCCGGCGCGCTGGAATCCATGGAAGGCACGCTGCTGCGCATCCAGGACCGGCTGAATCGCGCCGAGACGACGACGGACGCGGCGCTGAAGAGCCTGGAATCCACGTTCACAAGCCTCGACAGCCGCATAGAGGCCGTCGCACAGGCCTCCGACCCGGAACTGGCTGACCGCCTGCGGGCCGAATTCGAAGCCAAGTTCGAAGACCTGACGAAATCGGTCCGGGAAACGGTGGATCAGGCCCGTCTTGAGCTGGCCGATGAAATTTCCCGCGCCGCCGAGGGTTATGACGGCACGGCCGTGACCACGATCAAATCCGAGCTGACCGATGTGCAGAAGCGCCTCGCCGCCACGGAAGAGCGCCAGACACGCGCGATGGAAACCGTGTCGAGCCAGGTCAACCGCATGTCGTCCAGCTTCGACGAACGTATCCGCGAAGTCGAAGCCCGCGACGACACGGCCGCCACTGAAGCCATGCGCGCCCAGTTCGAACGCCTCGGCGAGACGGTCAGCGCCCGGATCGATACGCTGGCCGAACGCGTCGACGAGCGCGTGACTGAAAGCGAAACCCGTAGCGCAGACGCCATCGAGCAGATCGGCGAACAGGTCGCCACTGTCGCCTCCCGCCTGCAGAAGCGCCAGGACGATGCGGTCAAGGCGATCGCGACGCATATGGAAGAGAACCGCAAGCGCACCGATGCGCGCCTGTCGGATGCCCTGTCCAATGTGTCCGAGCGCCTCGAGCAGATGCAGAGCCAGTCGACCTCTGCCCTGTCGCCTGTGCAGCGCGCGATTGCGTCGCTGGCGACACGGCTTGAAAGCCTCGAGGAATTTACCTCGCCGCCTTATGCCGATCCCGGCGGCGCTGACACGCTGCCCGATGCCCCTGACTTCTCCACGCCGCCCGTCGCTGTGCATGTTCCGCCGCAAGCCCAGGCAGCCGCCGCCTTCATGCCCGGCCTGCCGGATGCGGACGATGATATCGGCGACGAGGACTTCTTCGCTGGCGAAGACGATGCCCTGAAGGCCGACACTTCGGACGTCTTTGGCGATGCGCCTGACGCCTATGCTGAAGACGACGATGACGACGAGTTTTTCGAAGCCGGTATCCAGGGATGGAATGCGGCGCTGGAAACCGCCCGCAAGTCGGACGCGGCCAGCGCAGACGCGCCGCATGATGCCGCCCCCCTCACAAAAGCCGAGATCGGGCCGGAAGCCTATTTCGATCCGCTGTCCGAGCTGGACGGCATTGATGGCGTGCATGACAGCCACACCGAGGCTCGCGCCTCAGACATCTTCGATACAGATGATGACGAGGATGACGACTTCCTCGAAGCCCTCCTGCCCGCCGCCGCGCCTGCCCCTGCGCAGGACGAAATGCTGGCAGACGAAGAGGCACCGCTCGCAATCCGCGAAGACGATACAAGCGACTATATCGCCCGCGCCCGCCGCGCCGCAATCAGCGCGGCCGGGAGCCCTGCAACCGCCGCGCATCGCCGCGACCGGCGCAGTACGGACATGCCCGGCTACCGCACGCAAGGCTCCAGCAAGCTGCCACTCTATGCGGCTGCATCGGCCGTCGTAATCACCGGCGCTGCCGTAGGAGGCTATCTATACATTCGCGGCAAGCAGGCTGCGCCTGTCGTTGCCGCATCGGTCGACACCTATGTTGATCCGGGTGCACCCGAAATCGTTGAGGCACCTGTGTCGGCTGTCGAGGCCGCCTCTGAAGCGGCTGCGCTGGCCGAGGCGCCACTGGACGGCGCACCTGTGCCGGAAGCCCTGCCAGCAGGCGCAACCGATGCCGATCTGTTCGATGCTGAAGACGTCGCGGCTGAACTTGCCGCCCCCGCCCCTCCCCCTGCCCCCAAGCCTGCAGCGGCGGCAGCGGTCGAGAGCAAGGCTGCGCCGACGCCTGCCCCTGAGCCCGAACCGGCCGCCAAGGTGATGGCGGCAACCGCCAGCTTCCCGGCCATCTCGCCATTTGTCTCCGTCGAGAGCGCAGCGGCCTCGGGCAATCATATCGCCCAGTACCAGTTGGCGCAGGACCGTATCGCTGCCGGCGATTACGCCGCTGGCGCCTCGATGATGCGCAAGTCGGCCACCAAGGGGCTTCCGATTGCCCAGTATGGCCTCGCCAAACTGCACGAAAAGGGCATGGGCGTTCCGAAAGACCTGTTCCTCGCCCGCGACTGGACCCAGAAGGCCGCCGAGGGCGGCAACGTCAAAGCGATGCACGACCTGGCCGTCTATTTTGCCGAAGGCGAAGGCGGTACGCAGAGCTATGCTGGCGCCGTCGAGTGGTTCCGCAAGGCCGCAGAGTTCGGCATTGTCGACAGCCAGTACAATCTCGGCATTCTTTATGAGCAGGGTCTCGGCATCAGCCCGAACCTGACTGAAGCCCTCTTCTGGTTTGAAGTGGCCTCGAAGAGTGGTGATCCGGGCGCACCGGCAAAGGTCAAGGAGCTGAAGGCTCGCGTCTCTCCGGAAGCCGCCGAGCAGGCCCATAACCGCGCCGTTGCATGGGAAGCCTCGCGCGACAATGCGATCAGCAATGGCCGCTTCGGCGCCCAGCCATGGAACACGGGCAACCCGCTCCAGGTTCAGGGCGTGCAGGTGGCGCTCTCCGCGCTCGGCTACCAGATTGGGACGCCGGACGGCGTCGTCGGCGGGTCCACTGCGCAGGCAATCCGGGCCTATGAAGCGGCGAATGGCCTTCCAGTGACTGGCACGATTACCGGCGACCTGATCGACAGCCTCAATGCCCGCGCTGGCGAAGCCGCCAACGGCTGAGCCGAATTGGTTGCGGATGAGGCGTGACAGCCGTATTCGTTCTAGATATGTTCCATGAGAATCGTGGCAGGATATCTGAATGACACCTTTTATCACTATCGGCTCGATCGGCCTTGATGCCGTTCATGTATTCCTCCTGCTGGCCGCGATTGGCATGGGCGTTTTCGCGTGGACGCTGCGAGGCAGTACCGCCCTCATCCGTCGTGACCTGAAGCGGGCTGAAGAAGACCTGGCCGATACGAAACAAGCGCTGCGCACCCAGCAGGAAGTGGCCCGTCAGGCCGAGATTGCCCTCGCCGAGGCACGCGCCCGCAGCGCAGAGGAAGAAACCAAATTTGCGCATCTGGCCCAAGGCGTGCTGCAGCGCGCGAACACCGCATTCCTGGAACGCGCGGACGAGACATTCAAGCGCCACCGGGAAGGCGCGCAGGGCGAGCTGAAAGAGCTGATGAAGCCGATCGGCGAGAATTTTGACGCCTTCAAGAAACGGGTCGACGACCTTGAAAAGGTTCGCACCGAGGACAAGTCGCTCCTGTCGGAGCAGGTCAAATCCATCGGCGAAAGCCTGATCCGAAACACTGCCGAGACCGGCAAGCTGGTCAACGCGCTGACCGCGCCGAAAGGTGGCGGGCGCTGGGGCGAGATGACCTTGCGCAATGTGATGGAGCAGGCCGGCCTCTCGGCCCATTGCGACTTCAGTGAGCAGGTCCATGACGCGACCGAGGAAGGCCGCCAGCGGCCGGATGCGATCATCCGCCTGCCGGGCGACCGCCAGATCGTGATCGATTCCAAGGTGTCGCTCGCCTCCTACATGGCGGCTGTGGAAGCCGAAGACCCGGCGCAGAAGATCGTCCACCTGAAGGCCCATGCGACCAGCGTTCAGCGCCACGTCAACACGCTGGCCTCGAAGGACTATCAGTCAAACCTCGGCAACCGGTTTGATTACATCGCCATGTTCATTCCGGGAGAGAACTTCTTCGCCGCAGCGCTGGAGCATTCGCCGGACCTGATCGAGAAGGCCATGAGCCGCCAGGTGATCGTGACGACGCCGACCACGCTGATCGCGCTGGCGCGGACCGTGGCCCATCTCTGGCGCCAGCATCACCAGAACGAGAATGCCATGGCGGCCGCCGAGCTTGGCGCCGAACTGCATGGCCGGATGGGCGTGATGCTTGGCCATATCGAGAAGCTGGGCAAGACGCTGAACGGCTCGGTCGACCATTTCAACTCGGCCATGGGATCGTTCGACAAGCGCGTGCTGCCGACGCTGCGCAAGTTCGAAGACATGGAAATCGCCCCGCCGAACAAGCCGCTGGCCGAGCCGAAACAGATCGAAAACCGGGCCAATACGCCCGAACCGGTGGGTGAGCTGGACTTCGGCACAAAGAAAAAAGCCCTGCCGGCGGAATGAACCGCACCAGTTGACCAAACGCCCTACCCTACATATCTGACTGTCATGGCCATTCGCGAGATCCTCACCGTACCCGACCCGCGCCTCAAGGAGGTGTCAAAACCCGTTGAAGGCGGTGTCACCGACGACGTTCGCGCGTTGATGGATGACATGCTGGAAACCATGTATGACGCGCCGGGCATTGGTCTGGCCGCAATCCAGATTGGCGTGCCGCTGCGCGTGATCGTCATGGACCTTGCCCGTGAGGACGAAGAGCCGAAGCCGCGCTATTTCGTGAACCCGGAAATCCTCGAAACGGTTGAAGAGACACAGCCCTATGAAGAGGGCTGTCTCTCCGTGCCGGACATTTTCGACGAGGTGGAACGCCCCCAGCGCTGCCGCATCCGCTACATGGATTATAATGGCAACGAGATCGAGGAATGGGCCGAAGACCTCTATGCGGTCTGCATCCAGCACGAGATGGACCATCTCGAGGGCACGCTGTTCATCGATTATCTGTCGCGCCTCAAGCGCCAGCGGGCCGTCGACAAGGTGAAGAAGGCGAAGCTCCGCAGCCTGCGCGAAGACGCCGCCTGAGCCTTCGGGTCCAATCTTTCCTTTATTGCCTGCGCCGGGCGCGCTAGACCCCCGCACCATGACCAGACCGCTTCGCCTTGCCTTCATGGGCAGCCCCCAGATTGCCGTTGATGTGCTCGCCGCGCTGGTCGCTGCGGGCCATGAGATCGCCTGCGTCTATTCCCAGCCGCCGCGCCCTTCCGGCCGGGGCAAGAAGCTGACGCCGACACCGGTTCAGGCCTGGGCGGAAGAACACGGGCTGGACGTGCGCACGCCGAAGAGCCTGAAGAAGGCGCCGGAGCAGGAGGCCTTTGCGGCGCTCGGCCTCGATGCCGCTGTGGTGGTCGCCTACGGGCTGATCCTACCGCAGGCCATTCTGGATGCGCCGCGCCTTGGCTGCCTCAACATGCATGCCTCGATCCTGCCGCGCTGGCGGGGCGCTGCGCCGATCCAGCGGGCGATCATGGCGGGCGACAGTGAGACCGGCGTGGACGCGATGCTGATGGATGCCGGGCTCGATACCGGGCCTGTGCTGGCCTCTGCGCGCACACCTATCACGCCGGCAACGACAGCGGGCAATCTGCACGACCGGCTGGCGGAGCTGGCTGCGGAGCTGGCGCCGCGTGCGCTGGCCGGGCTGGCGGACGGGTCGCTCAAGCCTGTGGCGCAGCCGGAGGGCGGCGACACGTATGCCAGCAAGCTGACGGCGGCGGACCAGCCGATTGACTGGTCAAAGCCTGCTGCCGAGGTGGACTGCCAGATACGGGGCCTCTCCCTCTTCCCCGGTGCCATCTGCCACTGGACGCCGGAAGGCGAGGCAGAGCCTGTGCGGCTGAAGCTGCTGATGAGCGAAGCGACCGGGGCGAGCGGTGGGGCGGCGCCGGGCACGGTGCTGGACGACCGGCTGCTGGTGTCGTGCGGCGATGGCGGCGCGGTACGCATTAGCCAGCTGCAGCGCCCCGGCAAAGGGCCGATGACGGCGGCGGTGTTCCTGAACGGCACGCCGATTGTGCCCGGCACGGTGCTGAGCTGATGAGCGTGTGGATTCGCCCGGCGCATGATGACGAGATTGACGCGCTCGCGGCGCTGAACACGGCGGCGTTCGGCCAATCGGCCGAGGGCAAGATCGTGCGCAAGCTGAAGCGGGATGGCGACAGCGTACTGTCCCTGATTGCGCATGATGACAGCCAGATCGTGGGGCATGTACAGTTCTTCCGCATCCAGATTGACGGCGCGCCGCTGGCCGTGGGCCTTGGGCCGATGTCTGTACTGCCCGCGCGGCAGCGGCAGGGCGTGGGCAGCGGGCTGGTGCGCACGGGACTGCTGGCGCTGGAGGGCGCAGGCGAGACACGCGTGTTCGTTCTGGGGCACCCGGACTATTATCCGCGCTTCGGTTTTTCAGCCGAGATGGCCTGCAATTTTACAGCGCCATGGAACGGGCCGGCCTTCATGACGCGGGCGCTGACCGATGCGGCGCCGGGATCGGGCACGCTGACCTATCCCGCAGCGTTCGAGGCAGGTTGAGCATGGCGCGTTACAAACTTCTCATCGAATATCATGGCGGGCCTTATCAGGGCTGGATGCGGCTGCCGGGCAAGCCGACGGTTCAGGGCGCGCTGGAAGAGGCCGCTGCGGCGCTGGATGGCGGGCCTGTCGAGATATATGGCGCGGGGCGCACCGATAGCGGCGTGCACGCGATGGGACAGGTGGCGCATTGCGACTTTGCGATTGACCGCCCCGGCAAGGTGGCCGACGCGCTCAACGCGCATTTGCGGCCCCACCCGATTGCCGTGCTGAAGGCGGAAAAGGTGGACGAGGATTTCCACGCGCGGTTCAGCGCCAGGGCGCGCCACTATCGCTTTGTCATCATCAACCGGCGCGCCAACCTGACGGTGGAGAACGGCCTCGCGTGGCGCATCTCGCCGAAGCTGGACGCAAACCGGATGCATGAGGCGGCGCAGGTTCTGCTCGGCACGCATGATTTCACCACGTTCCGCGATGTGGAATGCCAGGCGAAGAGCCCGGTCAAGACGCTCGATAAGTTTGATGTCGCCCGCTATGGCGACCGCATCGAATGTACGCTGTCGGCGCAGAGCTTCCTGCACCGGCAGGTGCGCTCGATGGTCGGCTCGCTGGTGGAAGTGGGGCGCGGCAAGCGCGATGCGCGCTGGATGACGCAGATACTGGACGCGGCAGACCGCAAGGCCTGCGGGCCGGTCTCACCGCCGGACGGGCTGTTCCTTGAGAAAGTGGATTACGACTGAGTGAGCCCCCCGTCCGAAGTTGCCTGCGCAGGCAGGCATCCATGGACCGGAACAGGCAACACGCCTCTTGGGGAGCAATTGGTCCATGGACCCCCGCCTGCGCAGGGGTCTGCGGCGTAACATAAAACGCTGCACATGCGGCGCCTGTGAGGGCGCCTGGAGGGTGGTCTCGGGTTTTCGGGGATTGGATTGCGGGTCAGGTGTCCGGTATGGGGCCCAAGTGGCCGTATTCCCGGCGGAGGCCGGGATCTCTCGCGGAGGCGAGCAGGGACAGGATTGCATGAGACCCCGGCTTTCGCCGGGGATACGGAGATGTTTCAATTTCAGGCGCTAGCGCTGCCGCGAGGCGCGGCGAGACGGGCGCGCTGATGCTGCGCGGCCCCTGTTCCGGCGCGTCGGATATGGCGTCCACATAGATCGTGCCGCAGCGGTCGACGGAGATGAGCAGGCCCTGCCCGCTCTCCTTCATCCAGCGGTTCAGGTTCCACAATTGCAGCCACAGCCATGGCCAGAAGACGACATGGACGTGCGCATAAAGATGAGCGTGAGCCGGGTGCATGGCGCGGATTATACGCCCAGTGGGAGGGGGTGAGGAAAAATGGGGGGATTTCCCACAGAAATGCGCAACTCAAGTTGTGGGGAATCGGGTATAGTTACCGAGCCGAAGAGCTTGAGGAGACTTGGTTTTATGGGAACGGTGCCGACAGTCGCAACAAGATCTGTAGGGGGAAGTTCACTGGGGCTTTCATACTACAATGTCTGAGCGCAACGGGAGTGAGCAGCCTAAGCATCGAGGACTAATCGTCTCAATCTTTCTTGCTGGCGTTATCTGCTTAGCAGTATGGCTCGTTTATAGCCACATACATCGCACAGAGCGCAACAATGCCGCTTCCGAGTATGAGAATAAAGGCTTTATCGAATGCGTATCTACGAGCGCGCTGATTGATGCTCCGACGTGCCTTACGAAGGCGTTCACACCCCCATATGAACAATCCACCGATTACTATGACCTGAAAGCCCAGCAAGATATGGCAAAGTGGGCTTTGCTCATGCTGGTCGTGACCGCTGTCGGTGTTGTCTATATCGCCATCACTCTCAAAGAAGCTGCCTCAGCAACTCTCGCCGCCCAGGACGCCGTTCGCGTAACCCGCCAAATTGGCGAGGCTCAAACTGTCGCGTACCCGGTAAGTAACCGCATGACTATTGAGCTGTTCAGGGAAAACGGCAAACATTGCGGCGTCCTTATTATTTCCCATTGGACGAATGCCGGGAATACTCCAACACTCGATTTTGGCGCCACCCACCGTCTTAAGATCAAGGTTGGAGATGAGGTAAAATTGAATGAACCGCTGCCCACGAATGTGGAAGAGGGGCTCAAAACAATCGATCCGCACAACTTAGCGACTTTGCACAGCGAGCTTAAGGACAGCCGTCTTGCCGACTATGAGGAGGCGATGAAAGACGGAACTATTTCCATCTCTGTCGAGGCCATTGTCACGTACCGAACGGTCTTCAAGAAAGTTGAAACCGTTACTGCGCATTACCGCTCTGTCGAGCCCCGGTATGACGCCCGCGCCACTGATGTCTCTCCATTCAGCACTCGGATGGCTAGATACGATCCAGACCAAGATTGATGCTAGCAGCTTAATCATGTCCGCTGCCCCTTGGCGCGTCTGCTACATAAGTCCGCAGAAGACGACATGGACGTGCGCATAAAGATGAGCGTGAGCCGGGTGCATGGCGCGCAGTATACGCGCGGTGGGAGGGGGTGGGAAAAGTGGGGGGATTTCTTACAATTTGGGGCACGATGCGACGCAGGCCCCTACCGCAAGGTTATTCAAGTTTAGCCCCGCTAAACCAACACGATATGTTGCCATTGGCGGGGGCGGGCCCATCTTGCTTGGGTCGGCGCTGTCGCGTGCGGCGTTCGCAACCGATCAGACCCTGCACGAGGCCCATGATGACAACCGCTCCCCTGTTTGAAACACTGACACTGGCCCATGGGCCCGCGTGGAAGAACCGGTTCATGCTGGCGCCGCTGACCAATACGCAGAGCCATCCCGACGGAACCCTGTCGGATGAGGAATATCACTGGCTGACCCTACGGGCGACAGGCGGCTTTGGCCTGGTGATGACGGCGGCGGCGCATGTACAGGCCGTGGGTCAGGGCTTTCCGGGCCAGATCGGCGCATTCGGGGATGAACATATCGAGGGCCTGACGCGGCTGGCCGCCGGGCTGAAGGCCAGGGGCGCGGTCTCGTCGCTGCAGCTGCACCATGCAGGCGACCGTTCGCCGGCCGATCTTGTCGGCGTGCCGGTGGGCCCGTCGGACGAGGCGGACAAGGGCGTGCGCGGCCTGACGCTGGCGGAAGTGGAGCAGCTGCGCGATGATTTCATTGCGGCGGCAGTGCGCGCGAAAAAGGCCGGGTTTGACGGCGTGGAAGTGCATGGCGCGCATGGCTATATCATCGCGCAATTCCTGTCGGCGGAGATCAACAAGCGCGAGGATGCCTATGGCGGCAGCCTGGAGAACCGGGCGCGCCTGTTGTTCGAGATTGTGAATGGCATTCGCGCCGCAACGGGGCCGGACTTCCAGCTTGGCCTGCGCCTGTCGCCAGAACGCTTTGGCCTTGATCTGGGCGAGATGCTGACCGTGACCAAGCGCGTGTTTGCCGAGCAGGTGATCGACTTCTTCGACCTGTCGGCCTGGGACGTGAACAAGGAGCCCGCCGACGAGGCCTTCAAGGGCCAGACGCTGGTGTCGCTGTTCACAGCGCTGGACCGGGGCAAGATCCGCCTTGGCGCGGCAGGCAAGATCATGGATGCGGCAACGGCGGTGAGCGTGCTGGACGCGGGATGCGATTTCGTGGTGATCGGGCGCGGGGCGATCCTGCGGCATGACTTCCCCGAGCGCGTGCGCCGGGACGCGGCCTATGCGTCGCCGCCTTTGCCGGTGCCGGAAGCCTGGCTGAACGCACAGGGCCTGAGCACAGCGTTCGTGGACTATATGCGCGCGTGGCCGAATTATGTGGCCAAGGATGGCGACGATACAAGCGCGTATGACGGTCTTGAAGTGACGCTGGCGGCAGACGCCGTCAGCTGACGCGAGGGAGCGCTTGAACTGGTGGCCCTGTTGGTGCGTTAAGCGGGCAAGCCGAGGAGAGACCAATGAGCGACGCAGGCCCTGCAGCCGTGGACCAGAAGACCTTATGGAACGGCGCGGCGGGCGAAGCGTGGGTGCGCGGTCAGGACGTGCTGGACGCGATGCTCCGCCCGTTCGAGGCGATGCTGGCCGAAGCGGCGGCTAGGTGCCGGGGGCGTGTGCTGGACGTCGGCTGTGGCACCGGCGCGACGACGCTGGCCGTGGCGGAGGCCGCGCCGGAGGCCGAGTGCGCGGGCGTTGATATATCCGAGCCGATGATTGCCGCCGCCGTGGCGAAGGCGAAAGCGGCCGGATCCAGCGCGCAGTTCTTCTGTGCCGACGCGCAGGATCATGGCTTTGCCGATGCGAGCATCGAGATGATCGTGTCGCGCTTTGGCGTGATGTTCTTTCGCGACCCGGTGGCGGCGTTTGCAAACCTGCGCCGGGCCGCAATGGCGGGCGGTCGGCTGCATGTGATTGCGTGGCGCAGCGCAGACGAGAACCCGTTCATGACGACGGCCGAGCGCGCGGCGGTAAAACTGATCCCGGACTTCCCGGTGCGCAAGGCCGAGGGGCCAGGCCAGTTCGCCTTTGCCGACGCGACCCATGTGCGCGGCATTCTGGAAGCGGCCGGCTGGCGCGATGTGAGCCTGATGCCGGTGGATGTGGCGTGTGAGATGCCGGAGCCGGCCTTGCGCAATTACCTGATGCAGATGGGGCCGCTCGGTGTGGTGCTGAACAGGGCCGATGCCGAGACGCGCGACCGGCTGAGCACGGCGGTGCGCGCCGCGTTCAACCGTTATGTTGACGGAGACACGGTGCGCTTTGACGCCGCCTGCTGGACGATCACCGCGCGGGCCTAGAGGCCGAAGCGGGCCTTGTCGCCGGCGATCAGGGCTTCGAGCTTTGGCATGCCGGACTTGAGGCCGCCGGCGAGCTGCTTGGTGACGAGCCAACCGAGCGGGAAGATGGCGCTGGCGCGGCCTGTCCAGCGCAGCTCGCAGCCGCCGAGTACGTCGACGATCTCATAGTCTTCGACACCGGCGGAGATGGGCAGGCTGGACTTGTCGAAGCGGAAGGCCATACGGCGGCCTTCTTCCCAGAGGAAGAAATATTCCTCGATGACCATGTCGCCGACTTCGACTGTGCGGGTTGTGCCGTCCCGGAAGGGCTTGGGGCTGGTCCAGGTGACCTTTGTAATGGGCAGCCATTCGGTCCACGCTTCGGCATCAAGCAGGGCGGCCCAGACGGCGCTGGCCGGGAACGGGAACTTGTGCGCGATGGTGCCCTTGGCGCCTTCGAGATAATGCTCGGCGACCGGTTTGTGCTGTTTCAATGCCTTGGCCATAAGTCATGCCCTCCCCTGCTTGGCGTGCGGTAAACTATGCTGGTGGAGCGGCGCGCTTGTCAAAGCCTCCGGCGCAATGCCGTGGCGTCAGCAGGCGGGAATGCCCATCGCGTCGCAATGGGCCTGATGCTCGGCGCGGATACGGTCGAGCGCGCGGTGGATGATGTCGCGTGACGGGTCGTACATCAGCTCGATCGTGATGCCGCGCAGGCTGAGGATCAGGATGCGGGCATGGACGATGCAGGCAGTCACGTCCTTTGCGCCGGCAGCAGCAGCGATGTCAGCGATGTCGCGGTCGATCTCGATTTCAATGCGCTGGGCGATGGGCCTGAGTTCGGCGGCGAGGGCGGCATCCCAGCGCGCGGCGAGCAGGATTTCCGTGATGGCCGCCGATTCCGGAATGTTCTGCGTGTCCCAGAAGAGATCGCACATGGCGCGGTATTTGACGGCCGCGTCGCTGATCGATTCGTAGCGCGCCTGCGTGTCGGCCACCATGGCGCGCATGGCGGCATCGGCAGCAGCAGACATGAGCGCAAGGCGTGTGGGAAAAAGGTTCAGCACGGAGCCGCGGCTGACACCTGCAGCGGCCATGACAGTTTCCACCGATGTGGCGGCATAGCCCGTCCGGCTGAGGCAATCGACAGCTGCGGTGATCAGCGCGCGGCGGGTTTCCTCGCCCCGGCGTGTGCGGCGGCGGCGTTCGGGATGGGCCGGTTCAAGCGTCTTTGTCTGCGTGTCCATGACACACCTTAACCGGGTGAGCACAGGGGCCGTCAACCTTGAAGACAATTCATATTGGTCAGTGTTGACTATTATAGCGTTTGGGGTAGCGTTTCGGAAAGACGGCACCCGACCCAAGTCGGGCAAGCCCAACACAAGCGCCGGAAAACGGCCGATACGGAGGAAACAGCTTTGCCCCACACAGCCACCCAGGAACAGTCCGACACCGTGAACCGCGGCGGATTCCAGATATTCCGCACGGCCGATGCACCGTCACTCGACGAGACGGCGCACATGGATGTGGCCGACATGACACCTGAACTGGAAGCCGGCATTGGCGTGGCGCTGGAAGCGGGCTTTGCCGAGGGCAATGTGGTCAAGACGCTGTTCTCGCAACCGGGCTTCAGCCTGACCTATGCCTGGTTCAAGAGCGGCTTCCCGCTTCCTCTGCACACGCATGATGTGGATTGCCTCTATTATGTTGTCGCCGGGAGCCTGCAGCTCGGCACGGAAACGCTGAACGCGGGCGACGGCTTTTTCGTCGGCGCGAACAAGGCTTATCGTTACACGCCCGGCCCGCAAGGCGCCGAAGTTCTGGAGTTTCGCGGACAGGAAAATTTCGACATCAGGTTTCTCGCGAAAACCGTGCCTGCCTGGCAAAAGATTGCCGGCGCCGTGGCCGACCGCTGCCCCGATTGGGCCAACGAGTCTCCTCCCAGCGCCGCCAAGGCCTGAGCGGGGCAGCGGGACAAATGACCATGAAAAGATTCGAGAACAAGGTTGCCGTCATCACTGGCGCAGCCTCCGGCATTGGCGCAGCAACGGCCCGCCTGATGGCACGCGAGGGCGCGCATGTCGTGCTGGCAGATATTGGCGACGAGGGCGGACGCTCGCTGGCGCGCGACCTGGGGCCGACAGCGCTGGCAGTGAAATGCGATGTGTCGAAACAGGCCGATGTGGACGCGCTGATCCGCGCGGCAGTAGAGAGCCATGGCCGGATCGACATCCTTTTCAACAATGCAGGCATTGGCAGCTATGGCACCAGCGTGGAGATGGATGCCGCGACATGGGAGAACGTGATCGCGGTAGACCTGCACTCGGTGTTCTATGCGTGTCACGCGGCCATCCCGCATATGCCGCAGGGTAGCGCCATCGTGAACACGGCGTCGATCTCGGGCCTTGGCGGGGATTATCGCTTTGCCGCCTATAATGCGGCCAAGGGCGCTGTGGTGAACTATACGCGGGCACTGGCCGTGGACCATGCGCGGGATGGCATTCGCGTGAACGCGCTCTGTCCCGGCCTCGTCGACACACCGATCACGGCGGGCGTTCACCAGATACCGGGCCTGAAGGAAGACTGGACCCAGCGCATTCCGATGCAGCGCGCCGCGGAGCCGGAAGAGATGGCGAATGTGGTTGCCTTCCTCGCCTCGGATGCGGCGTCTTATGTGACCGGCTCGATCATCGTGGCGGATGGCGGGGCAACGGCGCATACGGGCCAGCCCGAGATCGCCCGCTTTGCCGAACTGCCGGTGGGCTAAGCCATGCGCGCAGCAACCCTCCAGGGGCACCATTTTGCCATTCGCGAATTGGCCGATCCCACACCTGCGAAAGGCCAGCTGCTCGTGCGGCCACTTTTTACAGGTATCTGCGGCAGCGACCTGAGCCTGCGCAAGCAGATGGCGGCCGCCGCCGATGCAACGCCGCCCGAAGCACAGGGCCAGTTGCCAGTGATCATTCCCGGCCATGAATTCTCGGCCGAACTGGTCGGCATGGCGCCCGGGACGGACACCGCGCTGAAGATTGGCCAGATCGTTACCGCCCTGCCCTTCACGCATGGCCATGACGCACCGCAGGCCATCGGCCTGTCGCCGGACCATGGCGGCGGGCTGGCCACGCTGAGCTGCGTGGATGCGGTGCGGGCCTTTGCCATTCCCGGCGATGTGCCGGCGGACCTTGGCGCGCTGACAGAGCCGGTCTCGGTGGGCCTGCACGCGGCCAATTTAGCGAGCCGCAATGCGGGGCCGAATATGGTGATTGGCTGTGGACCTGTGGGCCTGTCAGTGATCCTCGCGCTGCGCCTGCAGGGGCGCGGGCCGATCCTCGCCGCAGACTTCTCGCCGGAGCGGCGGGCCGTGGCGGCTTCGCTCGGCGCCGATATCGTGCTGGACCCGGCCGTGGATTCGCCCTTCAGTCGCTGGACCGATTTTGCCTTTACACCGCATCCTATGTCGCCTCTGCTGGAGCGCGAGTTCAGCGGTCTGCCGCCGGGCATCAATGTGTTCGAATGCACCGGCGCGCCCGGCGTGATCGACCAGATCGTCAAGGCAGCCCCGGCGCATAGCCATATCATCGTGGTGGGTGTCTGCCCGCATGTGGAGAAGCTGACGCCGCTGGAAGCCATCGTGCGGGAGTTGACGCTGGAATTCAGCTTTGCGTACCGACCGGAGGAGTTTGCGGCAGCGCTGGAGATGATCCGCGCGCATCCGGATGAGGCGGCGCGCCTGATTACCAGCCGCCAGCCGCTGGAGCGAACGGAAGCGGCCTTTGACAGCCTCGCGAAGAATCCGAGCGAGATTAAGATCCTGATCGATCCGCAGGCTTGAGACGAAAGGTTCTGATCGACAGCCCTGAACGCCACGACTAGGTTCCTCCCATGATCAAGCTGACCTTCTGCCTTCGCCGCCTGCCGCATCTCAGCCGCGAGCAATTCCAGACCTATTGGCGCGAGAGCCACGCGCCGCTTGTGGCGAAGCATGCGAAGACACTGGGCGTGGTGCGCTATGTCCAGCTGCACACGGGGCATGACGCGCTGAACACCGGCATTGCAGGCTCACGCGGCGCACCGGAGGAATATGACGGTGTGGCTGAGCTGTGGTTCGAGAGCGAAGACGCCATGGCCGCCAATACGAGCGAGGCCGCAGCGGCCGCCGGGCGCGAATTGCTGGACGACGAGAAGAAGTTCATCGACCTCGCCAACTCGCCACTCTGGTTCGGCGACGAGCATGTGATCGTGGGCTGAAACGTAGCCCGCGCTGAGTTACCATATTTGAAACCCGTTTGGATTAGAGCCATGTCTGGCAGGGGCGTGCACGACCCTGATCGCGGAAATGTGGCCATGGTCGGCAGCGCCGGAGCTGCTATAGGATAGCGCATGAGTATGACGTCGAACCCTGCAAGCACCGGCCCCAGCCTTGTCGATACCCGTAATTCGCCACTGCGCCGGCCAGGCCGCTGGCGGATTTCGAACATCATTGACGGGCGCGCCCTGCGCATCAAGCTGACGTCCGCCGCCCAGCAGCACCAGGGCGATCCGCAAGCGGCGCGCAAGATCGTGATCGACCATTTGCACGCCGCCCTTTTCCGGGGCCGCCTGATCGCGCAGGAGCGCCTGCAACAGGGCGCCGACGGGCTGGACACGGCTCGCCTGCTCTGCGCCGTACAGGATGAAGTCATCAGCGCGCTTTATGATTACACGACGACGCATGTGATCCGCGCGCGCAACCCCACAGAGGCCGAGCGTATCGCGGTCGTCGCCACAGGTGGCTATGGACGCGGCGTGATGGCGCCCTCCTCCGACACGGATCTCCTGTTCCTGCGCGCCTACAAGGTGAGCCCGCATACCGAGAGCGTGATCGAGTACATGCTCTATGCGATGTGGGACATGGGCCTGAAAGTGGGTCATGCCTTCCGCACGCCGCAGGATTGCGTGAAGCTGGCCGCCGAGGACGTGACGATCAAGACCTCGATGCTGGACGCGCGGTTCATCTGCGGCGACCAGACGCTGGCGACGGACATGTTCGAGCTGTTCCAGCGCGAAGCGGTAAGAGGCAAGGACGCGCAGTTCATTGCCGACAAGCTGGCCGAGCGCGATGCGCGCCATGCCCGCCACGGCGACGCGCGCTATGTGGTCGAGCCGAACCTCAAGGAGGGTAAGGGCGGCCTGCGCGACCTGCAGACGCTCTACTGGATTACCAAGCACATGTATGGCGGGCGCACGCTGGAAGACGTGATGCAGAATGGCCCCTTCACGCCGCATGAGTACAATATCTTCATCCGCGCCGCGAAATTCCTCTGGACCGTGCGCTGCCATCTTCACTTCGTGACAGGACGCCCGGAAGAACGGCTCGGCTTTGACCTGCAGCCGGAGATCGCCTCGCGCATGGGCTATCGCGACCGGGGCGAGCAGCAGGGCGTCGAGCGTTTCATGAAGCGCTATTTCCTGATCGCCAAGGATGTCGGCAGCCTGACGCGTATCCTTGCGGCGAAACTGGAAGCCGACCACAAGAAGAAGCCCGAGGGCCTGCGCCGCTTCCTGCCGATCCGCGCGCCGCAGGCGCTGAAGGAAAACGGTTTCATTATCGACAATGGCCGTATCAATACGGTGGACGAAGACGTGATGGCGTCAGATCCGCTGAACATGCTGCGGCTGTTCACGATTGCCCGGCGCGAAGGCAAGGACATCCACCCCGATGCCCTTACGGCGCTGACCCGCAACCTGCGCGCCATGAATGACAGCGTGCGTGAGATGCCGGAAGCGCGCCAGTTGGTGCTGGAATCCATCATGGGCGGCGATCGCCCGGGTCAGGTGCTGCGCTGGATGAACGAGTCCGGCCTTCTGGGCCGCGTGATGCCGGAATTTGGCGGCATCGTCGCGCAGACCCAGTTCAACATGTACCATCACTATACGGTGGACGAGCACACGATCCGCGCGGTGGAATATATCTCCGACATGGAGCACGGGCGCGGCGAGACGATCAAGCTGGTCAGCGAGCTGTTCCCGCTGCTGGAGAACCGTCGGGCGCTCTACATGGCGATGCTGTTGCACGATACCGGCAAGGGCAAGGGCGACCAGCAGATCGAGGGCATGAAGACATCGCTGCGCGCCTGCCAGCGCCTTGGCCTGCCGGAGGCGGAGAGCGAACTTGTGGCCTGGCTGGTAGGGCATCACCTCGAAATGAGCGAGACGGCGCAGAAGCGTGATATTTCCGATCCGCGAACTGTGGCGAAATTCGCTGACCTTGTGGGTTCGCTGGAGCGGCTGCGCCTGCTCTACATTCTTACCGTTGCCGACATCAAAGCCGTCGGCCCGGCTGTGTGGAATGCGTGGAAGGGCCAGTTGCTGGCTGACCTTTACAATAATACCGCTGCTGCCCTGCGCGGCGGTCGCACCGATGAGGCCGGTGTGCTGGCCGAACTGGAAGCGCGCGCCGAGCGTCGCCGCGAAGCCCTGATCGACCGGGTTGGCAAAGTGCCGGCGCTGATGCTGGAAATGGAAACGGCCTACTGGACGGGCTTTGATCTCGATGACCTCGCCTGGCAGGCTCGCGTGCTGAATGACGAACAGGAAGTGGTGGCGCACCGCTATCTCGCCGATGGCGGCGCGGTGGCGATGATTGTGTCGGGCGCTGACCGGACGGGCCTCTTCGCAGACCTCGCCGGAACGCTCGCGCGGCTCGGCGCCAACGTCGTCTCGGCGCAGGTGTTCACCAGCAACCGGGGCCGTATCGTCGACATCTTCATGCTGCAGGACGCAAGCAAGGGCGCCTTTGCCGCCGGAGATGCGCCGCGCATGGAACGGCTGGAAAAAGCCATGCGGGACGCCCTTGCCGACAACGCGATCAAGGGCGAGGTTAATGCACGGGCCGGACGACGCGAGGCGGCCTTCCTGGTTCAGCCTTCAGTTCAGATCCGCGACGACCTGTCTGCCGACTATACGGTGATCGACATTGCCGGGCGCAACCGGCCGGGCCTCTTGCATGAAGTGGCCGACGTTCTGGCCGACATGAAACTGTCGATCCACTCGGCGCATGTGGGCTCTTACGGCGAGCGCGTGTTCGACGCGTTCTATGTACAGAATGCCCGCGGCCAGAAAATGGGCACGAAAGCCCGCAAAGACACACTCAAGGAACGTCTTCTCGCCGTATTGGGGCGCGAAGAACCGGATGCACCGCAAACCCCGGCCCGGAAACTGAAACGCTCCCGCGCCGTGGACAGCTTCTGAGAATTCACCCAAGGGAAATTGCATGAGCGTCGCGCGCAACACTCTCGTGCAATCATCCCTGACGCTGGCCAGCCGCGTGCTGGGCATGGTGCGCGATATCCTGCTGGTGGCCACGATCGGCGCCGGGCCTGTCGGTGATGCCTGGGCGACGGCGCAGCAATTCCCGAACCTCTTCCGCCGCATCTTTGCCGAGGGGGCTTTTGCGTCCGCTTTCGTGCCGACCTATGCGCGCACACTCGAGGCCGAGGGACCGGAAGCGGCCCGCGCGGTGGCGCAGGAGGCGATGCGCGTTCTGTTTGCGGCGACGGCAGCGCTGACAATACTGGCCCAGATTTTCATGCCCTGGGTGCTGCTGCTGATCCACGGCGGACAGGCCGACGACCCGGAACACTATAATCTGGCCGTGCTGCTGACGCGCGTAACGATGCCCTACCTGACCTTCATGGCGCTGGCGGCGCTCTTGTCAGGCGTGCTGAACTCGTCTGAGCGGTTCATTCTCTCGGCGGGCGTGCCGACACTTCTGAACCTCTGCCTGATCCCCGCTGCGCTGATAAGCGACGACCCGGTAACCACGGCCAAGGCCGCCTCGATTGCGTATTTCATCGCGGGCGTCCTGCAGGCCGGGGCGCTCTGGTGGGGCGTAAGCCGCCAGAAAGTGCATCTCAGCCTGCTCGGCCTGCCGCGCCTGACACCGGCGGTGAAGAAGGTGATGATGCTCGCCCTGCCCGGCACGTTTGCGGCCAGCGGCACGCAGATCAACATCATTGTCAGTCAGTCGCTCGCGAGTTTCGAAGTAGGCGCCAAAAGCTGGCTCTATGCGGCGGACCGATTGTACCAGCTGCCGCTGGGCCTTGTCGGCGTGGCAGTGGGCGTTGCGATCCTGCCGCGCCTGTCGCGGGCGGCGCGCGCGCTGGATGATGATTCCAGCCGGGCGACGATGGATGAGGGCATCGGCCTTGCCATGGCGCTGACCCTGCCGGCGGCGGCATCCCTGCTGATTGCGCCGGTCTTCCTGATTGATGCCTTCTTTGCACGGGGCGAGTTTACCACGTTCGATGCGCTGCAATCGGGCAATGCCCTCTTCCATTTCGCGTGGGGCGTTCCGGCCTTCGTGCTGATCAAGGTATTGGCACCGGCCTTCTTTGCACGCGAGGACACGAAGACGCCGATGCGCTATGCGCTTGCCTCGGTGTTCATCAATACGGTGCTGGGCGCGGGTCTGTTCTTCTGGATGAAGGCCAACGGCCAGCAGGGCTTTGTCGGCCTCGCGATTGCGACCAGTGTGGCCGCCTGGGTGAATGTTGTCCTCCTGTGGACCACGCTTGTCCGGCGTGACTGGTACAGGCCCGGGCCGAAACTGGCTTCCGGCGTGATCCGGGCGCTGCTTGCTACGGCGGCCATGTCTGCGGTCGTCCTCTATCTGCTGCACATCCTGCCGACGGTGGAAGCCTATCTCTATGGCAGCAAGGCGCTTTCGGCCGGTGCGATCGTGCTGGCAGGCGGCGTGACCTATGCCGTGGCGGCCCTGATAACGGGCGCTGTGCGGATCAGCGACATCCGACGCACTATGCGACGCTGATCAAACGCGCTATTGGCCCTGCGCATGACTGATACGACCCCTGCCTATACCGGCCCCGAGCGCGTTTTCTCCGGCATCCAGCCAACGGGAAACCTGCACCTTGGCAACTATCTCGGCGCACTGAAAAAGTTCGTCGACCTTCAGGAAGCAGGCCACGACTGCATCTTTTCGGTCGTGAACATGCATGCGATCACCCTGCCTGTGGCCCGTGAGGCGCTGCTGGACCAGACGCGCCAGATTGCAGCAGCCTTCCTTGCGTGCGGCATCGACCCCGACAAATCGATCGTCTTCGCGCAATCAGCCGTGCCTGCGCATGCGGAACTGGCCTGGGTGTTCAACTGTGTTGCCCGGATGGGCTGGGTCGAACGGATGACGCAATTCAAGGACAAGGCCGGCAAGGATTCCGAGCGGGCCTCTGTGGGCCTGTTCACCTATCCCGTGCTGCAGGCTGCGGACATCCTCGCCTACAAGGCCACGCATGTGCCCGTCGGCGAAGACCAGAAGCAGCACCTTGAACTCAGCCGTGACATCGCTGACCGTTTCAACCGCGAATATGACGCGCCGGGCTTCTTCCCGCTGCCCGAGCCCATGATCAAGGGCCCTGGCGCCCGAATCATGAGCCTGAAGGACGGCACGAAGAAGATGTCGAAGTCCGACCCGTCGGACCTGTCGCGCATCAACCTGGTGGATACGTCCGACGAGATCTCGAAGAAGATCAAGAAGGCCAAGACCGACCTTGAAGGCGACATGCCGAGCGAGGTCGACGGTCTGAAGGGGCGTCCGGAAGTCGAAAACCTTGTCGGCATCTACAGCGCGCTGTCGGGCGAAAGCGTCGAGGCCGTGCTGCGCCAGTTCGGCGGACAAGGCTTTGGCACGTTCAAGCCAGCGCTGGCGGATGTGACCGTGGCCCACCTCGCGCCCATCACTGCGCGCTATCGCGAAATTCTTGCCGATACGGCGAGCATCGACCACGCGCTGGCCAAGGGCGCCGAAAAGGCCCGCGCGATTGCTGCGCCTATCATGGACGAAGTGCGGGACATTATCGGTTTCTGGCGCGGCTGATACGCCCCTGCGGCGGCATGCACCCTTTCCCCTCCCGGACTTCAGGCTTAGCGTGAGCGCAGAATTATTCCCCCGGAAGGATACCCCATGAAACGCCTCTTACCTGCCGTTGCACTGATTGGCCTTGGCCTGGTGGCTGCCTGCTCGAATCCTGTTCCTGAAGGCGAAAGCGCCCTCGACATTTCCGGTGCCTATATCGTGATGCCGGCCGGTGGCCAGGGCATTGCCAGCGGTGGTCTGGTGGTGAAGGTGCGCGGCACCGACGAGATGCTGACCGGTGTGACCACGGACGCGGCAGACAGTGTCGAGCTGCACACGATGGCGATGGACAATGGCGTAATGCGGATGCGCCAGGTGGAATCGTTTCCCGTGACCGAGAAAGCGCCCCTGGTGCTGGAGCGCGGTGGCAACCACCTCATGCTGTTCGGCTTTGACAAAAGCCTCGCCGTGGGCGATTCGGCCGATCTCGTCCTGACCTTCAGCGATGGTCAGGGCAAAGAACAAATGATGGTGACAAAAGCCGAAATCATTGGCCAGGCAGACTAACTGCCATTTTTTTGAGCACGCGCCGGACAAAAAAACCAAAGCACGCCAAGGGTTTTGGCAACTGACTTGCAATGAAGATTGCGGGTTGCCTAGATTTAACTGTTAAGGGACTGTTAATAGGCTTGAATTGCCCGCATAGTGTCGTGGGGGCAACAGTTTCAGCGTGTGGATGTAGAGTATGGCATTTGATAGTCGCCTGCCAGCGGCCTACCAGGAGGAAGGGCCCGTCGTGACCCGGATTGGTACCGATCATCTCGTGACTTTCGACTATGCCGAACCCAGTCCGATCATGTTGTTCTTCCAGCGCTGGTGGCGCCGCTCCATCCTGATGCTGAAGGTCGGCACGGTTGTTGGCGCCGTGCTCGCGTATCCGGTCATGACCGTGATGTCGCACAAGATTGACGACAGCGACGTCGTGCTCTCCTCGAACCAGGCCTGGGCCTCGCCGGAAGCCGGCGTTGCCATCAACAAGATTGCCCGCGAGCTGGAAGGTACCGGCTGGGCCGGCGACCGTGCCAGCTGGCACCCGCAAGCCCGCCTCACCGCGATGCCCGCCTGGCAGAAAGCGACCGCCGACGCCCTAGCCGAGCATGCCCGCCTTCTGGCCGTGATGAGCCCGGTCAATGGTGAGCCCGACGCCGATCTTACGGCAGCTGCGCGCCTGCTCCACGGCATGCCGGGCGATGACATGCGCCCGCGCCTGACGTCAGCTGCAGAGGCGCTCAACCGTTTTGACACACGCTCTGCCCGCGGCCTGGCGACCCAGCCCGACCGAATGGAGCTGTTAAAGGCTGAATCCCGCCTGTTCGCGGGCTGGGCCGAAACCGACCTCGCCGACCTTTCCGCCCAGATCAATGCTGAAACGGTCGAATGGCCCGCCAGCCGTCAGGACATCATTGCCTTCTATGGCGCCAAGGCCCGTGCCCATGTCGCCCGCGAGATGTTGCTGGCCTCTGAACGTGCCGATCCGCGCTTCAGCCGCATGCCAGACGTGCAGGCTACCATGACCAAGGCCAAGGAGGCCTGGGGCCATGCAGCGCATATGAAACCGCTGATCGTGTCGAACCAGCCCGGCGACGGCATGCTGATGGCCAATCATCTGGCCAGCATGGGATTCTACCTGTCCGAAGCCAAGGCTGCGACCCTGGAACTGGCAGATGCGATCGACGCCCTGCCCGCAGAAGACGTCGAATCTGTCGCGCAGCTGGACCCTGCCCTTGGCGTTGCGGCGCCCTGAAGGCGGCTTTGCCCTTGAACACATAGCATCTTCGGGCCATCTGACCCCTTAGATAGCCATGTGAGAGGGGCCTGACGCCCATGTTCATCCAGACCGAACCGACCCCGAACCCGGATACCGTGAAATTCCTGCCCGGATTGCCCGTTGCGGGCGATCTCGGCCCGTTCGACTTCCCTGATATCGGCAGCGCCCGTATGAGCCTGCTGGCGCGCGCGCTGTTCCAGGTAGACGGTGTGGACCGTGTGTTCCTCGGCAGCGATTTCGTGTCGATCAACAAGGACCCGGCGCGCGACTGGAAACATGTGAAGCCGATGGTGCTGGCCGCCATCATGGACCATTTCATGGCTGGCCTGCCAGTTGTCGAAGATGGCGCCGTCGCCGCGAGCAACGAAAGCGGCGATGACACAGTCTATGAAGGAGATGCAGCCGAAATCGTCGAAGAGATCAAGGAACTGATCGAGACGCGCGTGCGCCCGGCCGTTGCCCAGGATGGCGGCGATATCATCTTCCATCGCTTCGAACCGGATACAGGCATTGTGCACCTGTCGATGCGGGGCGCCTGTGCGGGTTGCCCCTCCTCGACAATGACCCTGAAGCAGGGCATCGAAAATATGCTCAAGACCTATGTGCCAGAAGTCACGGCCGTCGAAGCCGTCCTTTAGGACACTTACAAAAGATAGAAGGACATCCCGCCATGGCTCACCCGGTCAACGACCACGCCCTTGACGTCATCTTCCGCGATGCGCGCAGCCAGAACGGCTTTCTCGACAAATCGGTGCCCGAAGTACTGGTTCGCGCCGTTTATGACCTCGCGAAGATGGGCCCGACGAGCGCGAATTGCTGCCCGGCCCGCTTCGTCTGGATCACCAGCGACGAGGCCAAAGCGCGCCTGAAGCCCCATATGGGCGGCAACAATACCGACAAGACAATGGGCGCGCCCTATGTCTGCATCATCGCCTACGACCTGAAATTCCAGGAAAAAATTCCGAAACTGTTCCCGCACGCGCCGGAAGCGAAAGACTGGTTCAATTCCAATCGCGATGAGACCGCCTTTCGCAATGGCACGCTACAGGGCGCCTATCTGATGATCGCGGCCCGCGCGCTCGGCCTTGATTGCGGTCCAATGTCCGGCTTTGACGCTGATGGCGTGAACAAGGAATTCTTCGAGAGCCAGGATGGCGAGATGCAGCATTGGCGCGCCAATTTCATCTGCAATATCGGGCATGGGGACAAATCCAAGCTGTTCGACCGCAGCCCGCGTCTCGACTTTGAAGAAGCCTGCCGGGTTCTCTGATCCCGCACAAAAAATGCTGGTTCTCGCTCTCAATACCGCCTCTGCCGCTCTCGAAGCGGCACTGGTGCGCGACGGTGATAATCTCGCCGACGCGCGCGAGGACATGGCGCGTGGCCAGGACAAGCAACTGCCGGGCTTCGTGGAGCGCCTGCTGGCGGACGCCGGTGTCACTCTGCAGCAAGTTGACCGTATCGCGGTCGTGACCGGGCCGGGCAGCTTCACAGGCATCCGTATAGGTGTCGCCTATGCGCGCGGCCTTGCGCTAGTAACAGGCGCGCCCTGCATTGGCGTGACCAGCCTCGAAGCGGCCATTCCCGCCGGCATGGAGGGCAACACGCTCGGCGCGCTGCAGGCTCAGAAACGCCCGCCGGACCAGACCTGGTGGGTGCAGGGCCTCGAGGGCGATGAAGGCATTTCAGCGCCTGTGGAAGTCGGTCTCGACGCGCTGAAAGCCATGCTGGAAGGCTTCAAGGTGCCCATCTTCATGGATGGCGCCGAGGCGCTTGGTTCACTGGCAGAAGCGCTCGACATACGCCCGATGCGGCCCTCGGCGATTACGGCCGCGCTCAAGGCGCAAAGCTTTGAAGCAAGCAACCACTCCCCTGCCCCCGTTTATGCCCGCGAGCCCGACGCAACCCTGCCCGGACAAAAACCATGACGCAGCCCGTCATTGTCCTCCGGCCCGACGATGCCGGACGCGTAGCGATGCTGCATGCGACCGGTTTTGCCGATCCGTGGAGCCCGGCAGCCTTTCGCGACCTCCTGTCTGAGAGTACGACGTTCGGCCTTGGCGCAGAGCGATCGGGTACACTTGCCGGTTTCATTCTGGTCCAGACCGTGGTCGGCGAAGCGGACATCCTGACGATTGCTACCGCACCTGATTTCAAGCGAATGGGCATCGCAGCACACTTGCTGAAAAGCATGATCACCCGACTGGGCGAACGCGGCATTTCCCGCATCATGCTGGACGTGGCGGAGGACAACCTTCCTGCACGGAGCCTCTATGACGGGCTCGGCTTCAGTGAGGATGGCCGCCGCCCCGGTTATTACACGACCGGACGGGATATCCCGGTCGCCGCCGTGCTTATGTCGCGGTCGCTCGCGTTATGAGCGCTACCATCTGGACTTCCCGCGCCACTGGGGGCAGATAAGTGAAATGGACAGACTAGAAAAACTCTGCGCTGAAAAAGGCCTCCGCATGACGGAGCCGCGGCGCGTGATCGCGCGCATCCTGTCGATGTCGGACGACCACCCCGATGCCGAAGAGCTGCATCGCCGCGCCAATACGATGGACTCATCGATTTCACTGGCAACCGTCTACCGGACCGTGAAACTGTTCGAGGATGCCGGCATCATCGAACGCCATGACTTCCGTGACGGTCGCGCCCGCTACGAGGAAGTGCCCGACGAGCACCATGACCACCTGATCGACATCAAGACCGGCGGCGTCGTCGAATTTCATTCGGAAGAGATCGAAGCCCTGCAGGTCGAGATCGCGCGCAAGCTCGGCTACAAGCTGGTCGATCACCGGCTGGAACTTTACGGGATACCGCTCAAGGACGGCGAGTAGCCCGGCCGCCTCCCCCGTCGGGGAGAGGCAGCCAAGCGATAAAGCCTAGTTTTTCAGGAAGCCGCCGAGGCGCTTGTTGATGATCTCTTCGGCCTCGGCCATGATCCGGTCGATCAGTTCCTTACAGGTCGGGATATCGTGGATGAGGCCGGCGACCATACCGCAGCTCCATGCGCCGGCATCCATTTCGCCATCCATCATGATGCGCGGATAGACGCCTGCCACTTCTTCGGCAATGTCCTTGAACTCCAGCTTCGAGCCGAGTTCCTTTTCCTTCTTGAGAAGACGTTCGACGGCCACATTGGTCAGAACGCGCTCGGTATTGCGCAGCGGCCGCATGACGAGGCGCGTGTCGAGTTCGCTGGCCGCGACGATCGCGTCCTTCACGTTCTGGTGCACGGGGGCTTCTTTCGTCGCGATGAAGCGCGTGCCCATGTTCATACCTTCAGCGCCCATGGCGAGCGAGGCCACAAGGCTGCGTCCGTCAGCCTGACCGCCCGAGGCGACGAACGGGATATCCAACTCGTCAGCCGCGCGTGGCAGAAGGATCATGTTCGGGATGTCGTCTTCGCCGGGGTGGCCACCGCACTCGAAACCGTCGACGCTGACCGCGTCACAGCCGATCGACTGGGCTTTCAGCGCGTGGCGCACGGCGGTACATTTGTGGATGACCTTGATGCCGTGTTCCTTGAGGATCGGCAGGACCTGAACGGGGTTGTTCCCGGCGGTCTCGACGGCCTTCACGCCGCCATCGATGATGGCTTTGACATAGCCCGGATAGTCTGGTGCGTTGACGACCGGCAGGAAGGTGAGGTTCACGCCGATTGGCTTGTCGGTCATGTCGCGGCAGCGGGCGATCTCGTTGGCGAGATCGGCCGGGGTACGCTGTGTGAGCGCCGTGATGATGCCAAGACCGCCAGCATTTGATACAGCGGCAGCCATTTCAGCAAATCCGACAAAGTGCATGCCGCCCTGGATGATCGGGTGCTCGATGCCGAACATTTCGGTGATACGGGTTTTCATGGGTCGCCTCCAAATACGATTTTGCGCCATCCTTGAACAAGGACGGCGCAAGTCGCAAGGCTTACGATGGGTAAAGGGCGGCAGCCCCTCACCTCTTCCCTAGCTGGACGCGGGCGACCAGGAACCACGGCTCCGGGCCGCTGCGGGTGTTGCGCCACCGCCATTGCCGGAACGCTGACCACCGGGCTTGCCACCCTGCTTGCGGCCACCATTGCCACCGCCGGAGTTCGGCTTGCCGCCTTGGCCGTGGGCGCGTGGCTTGCCGCCACCACCACCACCACTGCGGGCATGGCCACGGCCACCGCCGCCACCGCCGCCTGGACGGCTACGGCCGCCATTGCGTTGCTGCTTGTGCGGGCCCTCTTCTTCCGGAAGGGACAGGTCGAGCGCCGTGCCGGCTGGCGGATCAAGGCGCGGGATCGACTTGCCGGTCAGCTTTTCGATATCGCGCAGGTAGGCGCGCTCGTCATTGCCGACGAGCGAGATGGCGATACCGGTCTTGCCGGCGCGCGCCGTACGGCCGATGCGGTGGACATAGGATTCCGAAATGTTCGGCATGTCGAAATTGATGACATGGCTGACGCCGTCAACATCAATGCCGCGGGCGGCAATATCGGTTGCGACCAGGATCGGCGCCTTGCCGCTCTTGAAAGCGTCGAGCGCGCGGATGCGCTGGTTCTGGCTCTTGTTGCCATGGATCGCTTCAGCATAAAGGCCGTCATTGGCGAGGTTTTTCACGACCTTGTCGGCGCCATGCTTGGTGCGGGTGAAGACGATGGCGCGGTCCATGTCGTCAGCCGAGAGCAGCTCCGACAGGAAGGCCGGCTTGGCCTGACCCTTGATCATGTAGACGGCCTGTTCGATGCGCTCGACGGGCTTCGATTCCGGCGTCACGGCGATTTCGACAGGGTCGCGGAGGAAATCGTCAGCAAGGGCGCGTATCGGCTTTGGCATCGTCGCCGAGAAGAGCAGCGTCTGGCGCTTCATTGGCACGGCAGCCATGACCTTACGGATGGCCGGCATGAAGCCGAGGTCCATCATCTGGTCGGCTTCGTCGAGCACAACAGCGGTCGTGTCAGCGAGGCTGATGGCTTTCGTGTCCATATGGTCGAGCAGGCGGCCGGGCGTGGCGATCAGGAAATCGACGCCGCGCGACATGGCCTTGATCTGTGCGCCGGGCTTCACGCCGCCGACAACAACAGCAACGCTCGGGCGCATGTGGCTGCCATAGGCACGCACGCTGTCAGCAATCTGGGCGGCCAATTCGCGGGTTGGCGCCAGGATGAGGACGCGGGCCGTGCGAGGCGCAGGGCGCGAAGGCTTGGTGGCCAGCAGGCTCAGCAGCGGCAGCACGAAAGCAGCGGTCTTGCCGGTGCCGGTCTGGGCGATGCCGACAACATCCTGGCCCTTGAGCAGAACGGGAATGGCTTGCGCCTGAATTGGGGTCGGCATGGTGTAGCCCTCAGCTGTAATGGCTTTGAGGACGGGCTCGGCGAGGCCGAGTTCGGTAAATTGGGTCAAAATGACTCTTTCATGTTCGTGCGCACAAAACAGGGCACAATGCCCCGGCGCGCGGATGGCTCTAATTGTAAAGGAAGCCTTTGGTGATCGGCATCCCGGTTCGTTGCGCACTCGACGCGAAACCGGATAGGCTTACGATCAATGCGAGAGCAGCGGCACGCCTTTAAGGGGCGCTGTCCCTGCTGAAGCAGCCTATTGCACGCTTTGCTGCGCCGCACAAACGAATTTGTGAGTGAAAGGGTTAACGCGGAATGAGACATGACTGGATACGACGCTCCGCGTTTGCGCTGGCCCTGCTGGGCGTTGCCTGCAATGTGACACCGCCAAAGGCAGCCGAGACCGCCTCTGACACGGCGCCACCTTCCGTCCTGTTCGGCGATCTCTATATTGATGCGGCCAAGGCCCGTATCCATCCGGACACGAAGACACTGGCCGATGCCGTACCCCTGCGCGCGCCAGCCGAGATCGTGGCGGACTATGACAGGCAGAAGCCCATGTCAGAGACGGCGCTGCGCAATTTCTTCGATGCCAATTTCCGCGTGGACCCGCCCGTAGAGACCGTGGCGCCGCCTGAAGGCCTGTCGCTGCGGGACCATATCACCGCGCTCTGGCCCCTGCTGACACGCACGACGACCGAAGCCGAGCCCGGCAGCTCGCGCCTGCCTCTGCCGGAGCCTTATGTCGTGCCGGGCGGCCGCTTCACCGAGATCTATTACTGGGATTCCTATTTCACGATGCTGGGCCTTGGGGCTGAACAGGCGAGCCTTCGCCGCAGCATGGTCGATGATTTCGCCTACATGATCCGCACCTATGGCCATGTGCCGAATGGCAGCCGCACCTATTACCTCAGCCGCTCGCAGCCACCTTTCTTCTATCTCATGGTCTCGTTGCTCTCGCCCGACGATCCGGCAAAGGCTTGGGCCGAGTACCTGCCCGAGCTGAAGGCCGAGCATGCTTTCTGGATGGCGGGCGAGATGGATGCGGCACCGGGTTTGCCATCGCTGCGCGTGGTGAAGCTGGCTGATGGCAGCGTGCTGAACCGCTATTATGACGGACGCGATGTGCCGCGTGATGAATCCTATGGCGAGGATCTTGCCGTTGCGGTGGGGACGGACCGCCCTGCCCCTGAAGTTTACCGGGACCTCCGCGCAGCCGCGGAGAGCGGATGGGATTTCTCTTCGCGTTGGCTCGTAGACGGCAAATCCCTCACGACGATCCATACGACCGATGTGGTGCCACCAGACCTGAACGGTCTGCTCTACGGCCTTGAAAAGGCGATCGCCGCAGGCTGCGTCGTGGCGGATGATCCGGCCTGTGCCATTTCCTATGCGGACAGGGCCGACAAGCGCCGCGCCGCGATCAATGCCCTGCTCTGGAATGCGGACACAGGCCTCTATGACGACCTCGACTGGAAGACGGGCAAACTGCTTGGCCATGTCACAGCCGCCGGGCTCTACCCCCTCTTCACGGGCGCTGCGGAAGAGGCAAAGGCAGCTGAGGTCGCATCGGCTACCCGTGCGCATCTTCTGGAGCAGGGAGGCATCGTCACCTCCACGATCAATACCGGCCAGCAATGGGATGCGCCGAATGGCTGGGCGCCATTGCAATGGGTGTCGGTGACCGGCCTATGCCGCTACGGCGACAGTGCGCTTGCCGGCGAAATTGCCAAGCGCTGGGTCTCCACCGTCTCGCGCGTCTATGACGATACGGGGCGCCTGTTGGAGAAATACAATGTCATGGACGCCGTGCCGGGCGGCGGCGGCGAATATGCCCTGCAGGACGGGTTCGGCTGGACCAATGGCGTCACAATCGCCCTGATGGATGCGATGACGGAGCAAGGCAATGGCGCCGCCTTCACCTGCCCAGCCATGACCGGCCCCTGACGCAGCGGCACTGCGGCGTCTTCGCCCTTAAGGGATTTTCCGGAGTGTACAGGCGCGCCCGTTTGCGCTTCCATGGCAGGAAGATGGCGGACCTCACGCAAGGCACCGCACCACAGGGACGGAAACGAAGACAATGGCAGACACACAGACACTCGAAAACCGCTCAAGCAGCACAGACACCGAGCATTTCGATGTCCTGATCGCGGGCGCCGGCATTTCCGGGATCGGCGCGGCCTATCACCTGAAGACGCAGACGCCGGGCAAGAGCTTCGTCATCCTCGAAGCGCAGGAAAGCTTTGGCGGCACATGGCTGACGCATAAATATCCCGGCATCCGTTCTGACAGCGACCTTTATACGTTCGGCTATCGCTTCAAGCCCTGGACCGGTCAGCCCATCGCCGCAGCAGACAAGATCCTGACCTATATGCGCGAGGTCATCGACGAGAACGATATCACGCCGCACATCCGTTACAGCCACAAGATCCTGTCAGCGAGCTGGTCGTCGCAGGACAAGAAATGGACCGTGGAAACCAAGCGGTCCGACACAGGCGAGATCGTGCGTGTAACCGCCAGTTTCCTCTGGATGTGTCAGGGCTATTACGACCATTCCAAGGGCTTCACACCGGAATGGGAGGGCATGGACGATTTCAAAGGCCAGATCATTCACCCGCAGACCTGGCCGGAAGACCTCGACTACAAGAACAAGCGCGTCATCGTAATCGGGTCCGGCGCCACGGCCGCGACGGTCGTGCCCGCCATCGCTGGCGACTGCAAGCATGTCACACTGCTGCAACGCTCGCCGACCTATTTCATTCCCGGCCGCAATGAGAACGAACTGGCCGACGAGCTGCGCAAGCTGCAGATCGACGAGACATGGATTCACGAGATCGTGCGCCGCAAGGTACTCTTCGATCAGAATGAGTTCACACGCCGCGCGACCGAGGAATCCGATGTGGTGAAGGAAGAGCTGCTCGCCGGTGTGCGCGAATTCCTCGGGCCGGACTTTGACGTGGAAAAGCATTTCACGCCCGCTTACCGGCCATGGCAGCAGCGCATCGCCTTCGTACCGGACGGCGACCTCTTCCAGGGTATCGCCAGCGGCAAGGCCAGCATCGTGACAGACCATATCGAGCGGTTCACGGAAAAAGGCATCCTGCTGAAATCCGGCGAGGAGCTGGAAGCCGACATCATCGTCACCGCGACAGGCTTCAACCTTTCCGTCCTCGGCGGCATTCCGTTCACGGTCGACAACAAGCCGGTCGATTTTGCCGAGACAGTCACCTATCGCGGCATGATGTTCACCGGCGTGCCGAACATGGCCTGGGTGTTTGGCTATTTCCGTGCCAGCTGGACCCTTCGCGTGGACCTCATGGGCGACTTCATCGCGCGCCTTTTGAAGCATATGGACGAAAAGCATGTCCACCAGGTCGAGGTGGCCCTGCCGCCGGAAGATGAGGACATGGAGCGCCAGCCCTGGATCGACGCCAGCAATTTCAATCCGAACTACCTGATGCGGTCGATGCACCTCATGCCGAAACGCGGCACGAAGCCCCAGTGGCAACACAATCAGGACTATTGGTCGGAGAAGGACGACTTCCCGAAGATCGACCTGGAAGCCCCGGAATTCATCTACTCCTGAGGAAGGCGCGCCGCCGGCCTAGAGGTCGTGTGGCGCCTGAATGCTCTGGATATAGGTTAGCAGCGAGTCGATATGCTCCGGCTCGAACTCAAAGATCGGCATGTCCGGATGGCCCACCATGATGCCTTCGGCCAGAGGCTCAGCGAGGTCCTCGATCGGATAATGTTTCGACAAGTCGCGGAACGGGATGGCGTCGGCATGCGGGCTGTCGCCTTCGGTGCCCACGGCATGGCAGGTCGCGCAGACCGTTTCGGCAATCTCGCGTCCCTGCCCCAGCTTCTCCTCTGGCGTATTGGCAAAAGATGGGTCTGGGCGCTCGACTGGCTCGGGAACTGGGAGAGATGGCTCAATCGGCTCGACGGCCTCGCGCTCTGGTGCGGGCGTGGGTGTGGGTTCTGGCGCAGGCGCCTTGTTGCAGGCAGCAAGCAGGCAGGCCGCAGCCAATGCCGGCGCGAGAAATGTGTTTCTGCGAATCATGATGGGGTCTCCTGCATTCTCAGCAGACCCTAGCCCGACCAGCCCGCAAGGGACAGGGCGTCAGGCCGCGACAGCCCCTTTCGCCTCATCGTGGCGCACCGCACGGCGCAGCACATCGAGATAGCCATGCGAGATACACTCATGGTCGCGGTAATAGCCGCGTGACGAGAGCAGCTTGTGCAGACGTGGCAAGTTGTAGCCCGGCACGGCGGCAAAATGGTGATGCTCAAGGTGGTAGTTCACTTGGTTCGGCGCAATCAGCAGCCGCTCCCACCATGAGGCGAGGGTCGTGCTCGTATTGTCCCGCGGATCAAGGCTGTCACGGTTAAGCGCCACGCCATGCTCGCCGATCTGGCGCACGCGGGTTAGCACGGGATAGACGAAAATTTCCGCCGCCCACCACATCAGGTAGGCCCATGGCGCGCCAACAGCCGTCAGCACGGCCAGCAGACCGATATGGAAGGCAAGCCAAGGATAATGCTTCTTCAGCTTGAAGCCCTTCAGCTTCATCACCGTGTCGCGAAAGCCGGTGCGGCCCGTCACATCGCGCATCAGTTTGCGTTTCAGGCTGTCTTTCGACACGGGGTAATTCTTCACGAAAATCTTGTCCGGGTCCTGGTCGGTGCCGGCATATTTGTGATGCTTAAGATGATAGGTGCGATAGGCATAGACCGAGATATTCATCGGCGCGCCGCACAGCCAGTGGCCGATAAAGTCATTGCCTTTCTTGCTGCTGACAAAGGCATGATGGGCACAGTCATGGTTAAGGATGCCGAGGCCAAGCTGGCGCCCGCCGAGGAAGAGGATCGCCGCAAGAATTGTCAGCGGATTGGTCCAGATGATCGGCACGGCAAAGGCCGCCACGATCAGCGCCCAGTTGAACACGAGCGAAGCGATGGCCTTCACATCCGAAGGTGTTGACAGCTCGCGCAATTCTTCCTTCGTCAGGGCCTCTGACAGGCGTACAGCTTCGGTCATGTTGGGGTCTCTTCCCTTCGACTTCTTTATCTTTTTGTCTTTGTAACACAAATATGCACAATACGTCAAATGTCGTTACGTTTTAAACCTACTAAAACTGAAGACGTCTCCGCGCGTACGCTGGTCCTGTCGCTGATGAGCGTGCCGGGGCGGCGTCCGCAGACTCTGGCCTATCTCTCCCGCGCGGGCGGCCTGTTCGGCATGGAGCCGACCGCGATTCGCATGGCGGTGACGCGGCTTGTGAAGGAAGGCCTGCTGGAAAGCGTCGACCGGGGCGTCTATGCGACCGGGCCGAAAGCCGCCGCCTTCACGGCCGAGATCAGCAGCTGGCGCAATGCGCCCGATCGCACCCGGCCATGGGGTGGCGGGTGGATTGGCGTCCTGACAAACCATCTTGGCCGCACAGACCGGAAAGACCTGCGGGCCCGCATGCGCGCGCTTCGTCTTTATGGGTTTGCGCAGGCGGAAGCCGGCCTCTGGGTGCGGCCCGACAATCTGCGCCTGTCCCTCGATAAGTTGCGCGAGGCGCTGACCGGCATCGGCTTGCAGGAAGACGCCCTCCTCCTGACGATCAGCGACACAGCCCTGCCCGCAGGCGTGGACTGGCAGGGCCTCTGGTCCACCGACGACCTGAAAGCGACCTATGAAGGGGCCATCGCCGCCATGCAGGGCAGCCGCAAGGCCGCCGCCAAACTACCCGCCGATGACGCCGCCCGCGAGACGCTGTTGATCGGCCAGTCCGTCATCCGCACGATCAACCTCGACCCGCTCCTGCCGGAAGATATTGGCGACGCCGCCCTCTTTCGCGAGATGGTGTCGGAAATGGATGCCTACGATGCCTTCGGCCGCACCTTTTGGGACCAACTGGCCTAGTTTTGCGAAATGGTGCTTGCCGAAACGACATCCGGCGCCTGCACACGCCACCAGAGCGCGAAATCCTTGCGCCCGGCTGCGGGTTGTGGCTCACTCTTGAGAGGAACAGATAACCGGGCTCGGGGGAGCAAGACACATGATCCTGTTCGTGCATGGCGTGCCTGACACGCCCTTTCTCTGGCAGCCCCTGATCAAGGCGCTCGCCCTCAAACCCGACCAGTGGATCGCGCCGGCCCTTCCAGGCTTTGGCTGCCCCGTGCCGGATGGCTTCAAGTGCACAAAGGATGCCTATGCCGACTGGCTGATCGGGCAGATGGAAGCCGTCGGCGAGCCGGTCAATATTGTCGGCCATGACTGGGGCGCGCTTCTCACATTGCGCGCCTGCTCGCTGCGGCCAGACCTGGTCGAAAGCTGGTGCGTCACCAATGCCGTGATCGACAGCCATTATTCCGGCCACCGCATGGCGCGCCTGTGGGCAACGCCCCTGCTCGGGGAACTGGTGATGATGGGCATGCGCGACACAGAAAAGCTTGAAGCCGCGCTGGTCGATGGTGGCCTACCCGCGCCTATCGCTGCCCATGAAGCACCGCTGGTCGACAAGACCATGCGCCAATCGATTTTGAAGCTCTATCGTTCAGCCCGTGGCCTGCGCTTTTCCGGGCAGTGGGAAGAGGATCTCGCCAACCTGCCCTCAAAGGGCCAGCTTTACTGGGGCGAGAACGATCCGTTCGTGAATCTCTCCGTCGCGCAACGCTTTGCCCAAAACTGGAGCGTACCGCTACATGTCGAACCCGATGCGAGCCACTGGGCCTGCGCTGAGCACCCTGGCAGCTTTGCCCTCGTGCTCAAGGAATTCTGGGCGACGAAACGGATGATGTGACGCCCGAGAGCCGCTCAGGATCAGGCAGCTTCGGCTTTCGGATTACCCAGTTCCATCTTCACGCGCTCGGCCAACTGGCGGGACGTGAACGGCTTGGCCAGGAACGAGACCGCACGGTCATCGTCCAGCTGCTTGGCAAGGTCGCGCTCGGCATAGCCGGAGATGAAAATCACGCGGGCATGGCCGAGCAATTCCTTCGCTTCACGGATCAGCGTCGGGCCGTCCATGCCTGGCATGACAACGTCGGAGATAACGAGATCAAAGGCGCCCGGATTGTCTTCCAGCACTTCCATCGCCTCTTCACCATCGCAGGCTTCCGAGACTTCATAGCCGCGCTTGCGCAGCTGTGTCGCAGTGATGGCACGCACGCCGTCTTCGTCCTCGATCAGCAGGATGCGGCCGCGACCGGAAATGTCGACCGGACGGTGGGCCTGCTTCTCGGCCTGGGTCATCTCGACCGGGGCCGGGATGTCTTCGGCCTTAAGCGCAGGCAGGTAAATCTGGAACGTGGTACCCTTACCGACTGTGGACAGCGGGCAGATATAGCCGCCCGACTGTTTGATGATGCCGTAGACCGTGGCGAGGCCAAGGCCCGTGCCGACGCCAGCTTCCTTCGTCGTGAAGAAGGGCTGGAAAATCTTGTCCATCACTTCGCGCGGCATGCCGTGGCCGGTGTCCTCCATCTCGATCAACATGTAGTCGCCATCTTCGACATAGCCAAAACCTTTAGCTTGCGCATCCTTGCCTGTGGCGCGGGCGGTACGGATCGTCAGCTTGCCACCATTATTATGGCTGATCATGGCGTCGCGCGCATTCGTGGCGAGGTTGATGATCGCGGTTTCGAGCTGGTTCTTGTCGGCCTTGATGTGCGGCACGTCGCGGCCATGCTTCACGTCGATCTCGACACGCTCGTCGAGAATCTGGCGCAGCAGGATGGAGAATTCCGACAGGAAATCCGTGACGTTGAAAATCTCGCGCTTGAAGGTCTGCTGGCGCGCATAGGCGAGCAGCATGCGGACAAGGTCTTTCGCACGGATCGAGAATTCGTGGATGGATTTCAGGTTATTATAGGACGGGTCACCCACCGGGTGGGTCGTCATCAGGTCCTCATTGTTGAGGATGATGCCCTGCAGCACATTGTTGAAATCATGCGCCACGCCGCCAGCGAGCTGGCCGATGGCCTGCATCTTTTCACCATGTGCGAGGCGCAGTTCCAGTTCGCGCTGTTCGGTAATGTCGATCACGTAGGCAACCGACGGACGGCCATTATTGTCGAGCGTAACGAATACGTTGACGTGGCGCGGCTCACGGCCGGCCAGCTTCAAGCCGACCGGCTTGTCGATGGCATCAATCAGCAAGCCATTGAGCGATTCCTGGCCGTCCTCAGCAACGAAGAGATTCGAGAAGCGGCCACCGGGTGTCGCTTCGCCGCCCGTCATTTCCATCAGCGCGCGGTTGGCATCGAGGATGATGGCCCCGTCCACACCGTCGCCCTGCAGGCGGACGGCACCAAAGGGTGCATCGTCGAACATCGGGTCGCCATCGAGGCGCGGCGGGCGCGAGGAGGAGGCGAAATTCAGGCGCTCTTCCTGTCCGTTCAGCACCTGCTGGTTGGCAAGGATGATCGTGCGGCCAGCCGCTTCAGAGCCACGGCCTGCCCAGGTCGTGATCGCCTGCACCGGCACTTCGACGCCGTCACGGGCGCGCAACTGAATATCGGCGCGGCCCGGCGCACCGGACTTGCGGTCGCGTGCCAGCATTTTCACGAATTCGGGACGCATGATGTCGTCGATGCGAATGTTCTTGGCCGATTCCGGCAGGCCCAGCATTTCACGCAGCCAGCTGTTGGCATAGGTGATCGTGCCATCGGGGCGCGCAGCGAAGAAGCCCATGGGCGCATCTTCGACGTAAAGGGATTTCAGGTCCGATGCGCCGGTCGCTTCCTGCTGACCGGCGATGCGGCGGATGCGCCAGAGCACGCGCTGGCGTGGCAGCGGCGAAACACCGATCTCGAACTGGGCGGGAACCTGCTCTGCACCAATTGTGATCGGCGGCAGGACTTCGCGGCGGGCCTGACCGGCCTTGGCGGCCTTGGAGAGGCGGTAGACCGGAGCCGCAAGGCCCGGATTGGCGCCGAACAGGCGGTCGACGGTCACGGCCCCGCCATCGGGCTGACCGACCATCAGTGCGAGCTGGCTGAGCTCGGTATAGGATTCATTGGCTGCCACAGGCGCGCCGCCCTGATCAGTGATCAGAACGGACTCGTCGAGCGCCTCGATCCAGCCGAAACGGGGAATATTGGTCTGAACGGTACGCGCGGCTGAGCCACGTTCCGGAAAGAGGCCGAGGAAACGCCCTGCCCCGCGAACGCTCCACAGGAGGAAGACAAGACCGCCGGATGCCATCGAGATCAGCAGGATCGGACCAGGCGCACCCGACGCCTTCGGCCATGCCAGCGCAACACTGGCCGCCGCGATCGAAATCAGCAGGCAGCCCCAGAACAGGAGCTGCATGATGTCGAAGCGTCCACCCATAGCGGCGAAACCTTCGCCGCCGATGGTTTCGCCATCATCGCCAGAATTGGTCGCCTGCGTCAGTTCCAGGGAATCCATCGTGTTACGTCTCCTGCACCGACAGCATAAAATCACATGCCGGATCACTCTACACTGATTCCACGGCGAGGGGCCGACTCAGCCGAAGCGGAATCCTAGTCCACATAGTTTGACACTGCAAAGGTTAACGAAAGCGAAAAAAGCGTTAAGAGTCACAGTGGAAATTGCATTAACCTCATCAGATTCCGGAGTTTCACATGATGCGTACTGCCACTGCCATCGCAGCTGTTTTGCTGCTCGCCGCGTGCACCAGCCCGACCCAATCGGGAGTGCCCGAAACCGAGGTGCTGACCGTAGCCGACGTCACCGTGGACGAAAGCGCCCGGCTAAACGATTGGTTTGAAGTCAAATTTCAGGAAATGGTCGCGCGCAGCCCGATGAGGCAGACCTATCTCGGCATCAAGGACGACTATGGCCAATGGGACGACGTTACAGAGGCACATGCGCTCGGTGACCTTGAACTGCAGCGCGCCACCGTTGCGGAAATGAAGGAGTCCTTTGACTACGAAAAGCTCGACCCGCAGGCGAAACTCTCCTGGCGGCTGGCGGAATATGAGCTGGCCGATGCCGAAGCCCAGTTCCCCTTCCGCGACCACGAATACATCTTCAACCAGATGCACGGCGTGCAATCGGGCATTCCCGCCTTCCTCGTGAACCAGCACAAGGTGACAAGCCTGGCGGATGCCAAGGCCTATATCTCGCGCCTCAATGGCATTCCGGAATATCTCGGCCAGAATGTTGCCAACGCGCGCGCCGCTGCGGCGAAAGGCATCATGCCGCCACGCTTTGTCTACGACTATGTCCTCGCTGATTCCCGCAGTGTCATCAAAGGCGAGCCCTTTCCACCGCTTGCCGCGAACTGGACGCCCGACAGCCCGCTATTGGCAGATTTCAGGGGCAAGGTCGAGGCACTGGTTGAGGCCGGCACGATCCCACAGGCCGAAGCCGACACACTGATGGACGACGCCAAGACTGCGCTGGTTGAGAAAGTAGGCCCAGCCTACGAAGCCGCGATCGCCGAAATGAAGGCGCAAGCTGAGGTGGCCACGACAGATGACGGTATCTGGAAGCTGCCTGACGCGGATGCCTATTATGCCATGCGCCTGAAGCATATCACCACGACCGACATGAGCGCCGACGAGATCCATAATCTCGGTCTCGCGGAAGTTGCCCGCATTCAGGACGAGATGCGCGGCATCATGGTCGAGGTCGGCTTTGAGGGGACGCTGAAGGAATTCTTCGAATTCATGCGGATTGATCCGCAATTCTTCAAACCGAATACGGAGGAAGGCAAAGCCGAATACCTGGCCGAAGCAACCGCAGCGATTGACCAGATGCGCGGCGACCTGCCCGAAGTGTTCAAGACATTCCCGAAGGCAGAGCTGATCGTGAAGGCCGTCGAGCCGTTCCGCGAAAAGTCGGCCGGAAAGGCGTTCTATTCACGCCCCGCTCCGGATGGCAGCCGTCCCGGCACATATTACGCCAATCTCTATCGCATGCAGGACATGCCGACCTACCAGATGCAGGCGCTTGCCTTCCATGAAGGTATTCCGGGCCACCATATGCAAATCGCGCTGGCGCAGGAACTCGAAGGCATCCCGAGCTTCCGCAAGTATGGCGGCTACACGGCCTATACCGAAGGCTGGGGGCTCTATTCAGAGCTGCTGCCAAAAGAAATGGGCTACTACTCTGATCCGTATGATGATTTTGGCCGTCTCGCGATGGAAATCTGGCGTGCTGCCAGGCTCGTGGTCGATACCGGCATCCATGACAAGCACTGGACCCGCGAACAGGCGATCCAGTACCTGCTGGACAATACGCCAAACCCCGAGGGCGACTGCAAGAAGGCCATCGAGCGTTATATCGTGATGCCGGGACAGGCCACGGCCTACAAGATCGGGATGCTGAAAATCGTCGAACTGCGCCAGACCGCAAAGACCGCCTTGGGCGACCAGTTTGACATTCGCGATTTCCATGACGTCGTGTTGCGGGACGGCGCCGTGCCACTAGCCGTGCTCGAACAGAATGTCGACACCTGGATCGCAGAATCCAAACAGGCTGAATAGCTATGCGGCGGCCCCGGCAGCGTGTTTCCTTGCAGAAGGGAACCCTGCCGGGCCCGATGCGCTGTCTAACCTAATGCGATCAGGAGTCAGCAACAGGGGGCGCAGACATGCTCGGCGACATCATCAACGAAGTATTCTCGACATCGGGGCTGTTTACGCTCCTTATGCTTCTGCTGCTGCAGGCGGTGCTTGGCTTCGACAACCTGCTTTACATCTCCATCGAGTCCAAGCGTGTCGGCGAGGAGAAAGCCCCGATGGTCCGGCGCTGGGGCATCGGGCTCGCTGTGCTGTTCCGCGTCGTTCTCCTGTTCATCATTGTCGGCCTGTTCGATGCGATGGCCGAGCCATTGTTCGGCGTGTATCTCTCCAAATTCATCAGCGGCGAATTCACCTTTCAGGCGCTTGTGACAATGGCGGGTGGCGCCTTCATCATCTACACGGCCATCAAGGAGATCTCGCACCTCCTTACCGTTGAATTCATTGAACATACTGACGGAGCGCAGCCTAAATCGGTCGCGCAGGCCATCGTCAAGATTGTGGCGATGAACCTCGTTTTCTCCTTCGACTCGATCCTCTCGGCCATGGCGATTGCCAATATCAAGACGCTCGACGCCGTCGGCCACCCTGTCATTCATTACCAGGTCTGGCTGATGGCGATCGCGATTGTCGTGTCGGGTATCGCGATGGCGTTAATGGCCGATCCAGTGGCAAATTTCCTCAAGAAAAACAGGATGTATGAAGTCCTCGGCCTGTTTATCCTGTTCCTGGTCGGCGTGCTGCTGGTCACCGAGGGCGCGCACCTTGGGCACCTCACCCTCTTCACCTACGCAATAGAGGCGATGAGCAAGTCCAGCTTCTATCTTGTCATTTTCGTGCTGGTGGTGACCGACATCATCTCGACCAATTACCAGAAACGGCTCTGGGCACAGAAGGAGGCTGAACTGTTTAGCGATGGGTCGGAACAGGCCTCACGCGACGGCGCTGATGCGCATATCAATCGCAAACAGCAGAGGGTCTAGCGCAGGGCCGGGCCGCGCTTGGTGATGCGCAGGGCCATGTGAGCGCCCTTGCGGCCGATCTGGGCTTCAGCCGCCACGGGGCCATTGCGGCCGCCTGACAGCAGCTCAACGGGCTGGTCAGCCGGCAGACCCAGAAGCAGTGTGGATCCGGCTTTCAGGTCCGTCAGGCGTGACAATGGGACAGAGAGGCTGGCGATGCGCGCGGTTAGTACGGCGGTTACCGGGGCCGCCTTTGGGGCATGGGCGGGTGCAGCTGTGACCATTCCCTGCCCATTCCCGGGCACAGGTCCGGTATCGAAAAGGTCGTCGCTCGCCAGAATCAGCCGCGCCGGCATCCGCGACTGCTCGAAACGGACATCCAGATCGATGACATCCACGGCGCCCGGCCGCGCGAGCGCGGCGGCGAACTCGGCATCGGTTTCGATGCGCGCGAAGCTGAGCGATGAGGATATGCCAGTGCCGAGGGGGCGGACGAGGCCTTCGAGCAAGGCAGCGTCAACGGGCGTCAGCTCGCGCGGCGTATAGGCGCCTGGCTTACCGCCACAGGCACTTTCGATGAGGGCATTGGCGAGTTCCGCGCTGAGGCTGAGCATGGCGACGATCTCGCCATTCGGCGCTGCGAAGCAGGCAATCGCCTGCCCTGTTTCCACGGTCGACGTGGCCAGTGCAGACGCGAACGTGCCATCGGAGACGGCCTTGACGGTGGCCGCCGCGCGCAGGCCGCAGCCCTGGCGCAGGGCCAGCGAGAGACGCGCAGCAACGCGTAGGGCATCTTCCGGCACATCCGTGCGCGGGGTCAGGACTGCAGGCGTATCGAGATCCGGGATCGCGCGGTCGACCACTTTGGCAGGTGGCAGGGGCGCAGGCTCTGGCGCCATGTCCGACAGGTCCGGCCGCAGCAATGCCTCGATCTCGGCGGAGCTGAGCTTTTCGCGCAGGATAGGCTTCTCCTTCACCGCATCGAATGTTTCAAAACTGGTCGGCATTTCGAGCACGACGGCGCTTTCACGCCTTGGAGACATGTCCCATCCGTCATCGGCGGTGGATGGCAATGGCCTGCTCATGGGGGCGATCAGTTATCCCGTCCGTTAAACATACGTTGTGCCCTAAAGAGAGTTAACGGGTGGTTAGGACTTTCACCGCAGGGCGCCTATGCGCACAACACAGCGCCGCCGAATCACCTCTCGCATTAACCGAATCGGAAGTCACGTTAAGCAAGCAGGCCTTGCCTTAAGCCCATGGTTACATTCAAGTAACCCTGTGTTTGGACCTTGATGCGATCATACCCTTAACGCACGAGGCAAACACAGATTCGCCATGGCGTTGGGTTGATGGACTAAAAAAGGCGGCGGCACTTCCGAAAACCGGGAGGCCGCCGTTCTTGTTTCCGGACGTGATCTGAAGCGGGTGGCGATCAGTCGTCGCGCAGCGTGCGTTCCTTGCGCTCGTGACGCTCCTGCGCCTCAAGGCTCAGCGTTGCTGTTGGACGGGCTTCAAGGCGCCGAAGGCCGATAGGCTCACCTGTCGCTTCGCAGAACCCGTAGGTTCCGTCATTGATGCGGCGAATGGCGCTGTCGATCTTCGAGATCAGCTTGCGCTGACGGTCACGAGTCCGAAGTTCCAGAGCCTTGTCGCTTTCGGCAGACGCCCGGTCGACAATGTCAGGGAGCGAACCAGATTCATCCTGCAGATTGTGGATGGTCTGTTTAGCGCCGTCGAGAATGTCCGCCTTCCAGTTCTCGAGCAACCGGCGGAAGAATGCCAGCTGACGCTCGTTCATGAACTCCTCGTCATCGGAGGGGCGGTAATCGTCTGATAGTTCAATACTCATAGCAGACACCTTCATTAAGGTTTGGCCCGATATAGAGCGGCTAGCGATTCACCGCAATCGGGAAAGCTGAGTTAATTTTCCCAATCTTTTCATGTAATTGCGCCAATTTCGCGTATATTTCATGTTATTGTGAACACCGAAACACTCTCCCGGAGCGCCAAAGCCGGTGCAATTTGCAGGCCAAGGCTTGATCTTTGGGCCAACGCCGCGCTCTATGATCCTTCGTCCAAAGTGCAGCTTTCGCAACGGTTAAAGCCCATGGCCCGCCGACGGAAAAGATCGATCCGCTCCTCAGGTTGGATGCAGGCTGTGATGTTTAACTCATTGCTGATCCTCATGCCTGTGATCGCCGCCCAGATACTGGGAGCGGCCTTTTCAGGCGCGACTTTCTCGGATGCGCCGACCGTCGAAGCCATCGACCAGACGCGTCGCAACATGGACGAATCCTTCGCCGCAATGGCGCCGCGCAATGCGGACGACAAGTACAAGTTCTGGCACGATATCGTCTCGCGCGAACTGACGGCACGCGACGTGACGGCGGCACGCGGCTTCCTGCTGACCGCGCCGCAGATGCTGAGCCGCGAAGAGGTGAAGGAACTGATGGCCGCGGCGGACGCGGAAGTGACGGGCACGGAAGATGAGCGCATTGCGCTGGCCGCGCTGCGTAAGCTGCCAGTCGAAGTCAGCCAGCGGTTTGCCGAGGCAAGCGGCGCTGCCCGCAACATGAGTACACTGACCGAGCCCGTAAGCGACACGATCACTGAAACACCGGCAGAAGAGCCTGAACCGGCACCAGCCGCCACCGAAGACGCTCCGCCTGAAGAGGCCCCCTCCCCCGTTGCCGAGGCACGTTTCGCCATGCTCGGCACACATGCCGATCTCGCGAACCACTCGGAACGCTGGCTGCAGGGTGACCGTGTGGACGAGCTGGTCCTGAAGATCACCGGCATCGGACTCGCCGAATCCAGCGCGCAGGATGCAACGGCCGAGGCCAATATCCGCGCGCTATCCATCCTGAAGTCTGCCCGACGCTCGCGCCGCATGACGCCGGAATTCACCGACTACATCACGGACCGTCTCGATGCTGCGCTACCGGATTCCGCCCTCAAGCCTGCACTGGAAGAGGCCTTCACCGATCTTGCCACCACCAAGGTGCGCGTGGAGCGTGTGCGTGCGGCCTATGCCGGCGCCATCAACCCCAAAGGCCTCGCCCGGCTGGAATCCGATCTCGCACAGATCAACCGTATCGGAACGCTGACCGATCCGGCCGCTGCGGTGACTCTGATCGAGCAGGTACGGGACGGCGCAGACCTGCGCCGGGTGCGCCTGATTGCCGAAGCCGGCGGTGACCGGTCCGTCGCGCTGGTCAAGCAGATGGGGCCATCAGCCATGCGCATTGCCGATACCGGCGTGCGCTGGACACGCGAACTCGTGCTGCAGTTCATGGGGCTGACGGCGGCCGGTCTGGTGCTGTTCTGGGTCACACTGTCGACCCTGCGCCGGACATTGCTGCGCCGTCGCCCACGCCTGGAAGCGCCTCAATAGAGCTTAGCCGAGACTGAACGCGCCCTTGATGCCGTCGATGAGCAACTGAACCGACAGCGCCGCCAGGATAACGCCGAGTATCCGCGTCAGCGCACCGGCCACGCTCGCACCCATCAGGCGCACAAGCGGCGTTGCGATCAGGAAGATTGCCAGCGTCAGCAACAGGTTCAGCCCGATGGCCGATAGAACGACGGCTTTCTCGGTCCATACGGTGGCCTGGGACATGTAGAACATGGCCGTCGCTATAGAACCCGGCCCCGCAATCATCGGGATGCCGATGGGGAATACGGAAATATCGTCCGGCTCTGTCGCGTCATCGTGGCCTTCGAGCAATTCCTCTGCGCGGTGTTCGCGCCGCTCAGTGCGCTTCTCGAACACCATGTCGAGCGCGATAAGGAACAGAAGCGCGCCACCCGCCGCCCGGAATGCATCAATCGAGATGTGCATGGCGCCGAGCAGCCAGGCCCCACCAAACGCAAACAGGAACATGATGATCGACGCAACGAAGGTCGATTTGAACGCCATGCGCCGCCGATAGGCCGCATCGCCTTGCGCTGTCAGCGTTGCGAACACCGGCGCCACGCCGGGGGCATCGATCAGCACGAAGAATGTGACAAAAGTGGCGGTAAAAAGGGAGATCAGTTCTGGGCTCATGCGCGAGGCCCCTAATCCCTATGGCCTGCGGCGTCGAGTATTTCCTGCACCAGCGGAGCCACTTTCAGCACACCGGAATGGGTCGAAAACTGGGAGAGATCCGCCGCGCCGGAAGCCAGTGCCACCATCATGCGGTGCCCGCGCAAGCGCTGCAGCAGGCCTTCCTCACCGCGATGCCCGCTGGCCGTGGCTGTGCGCCCTTCCCCGAGATCGACCACAAGGCCTTCGCCCTTGCCAGCTTCCAGACGGGCAATCGCCTCGTCGAGGCCAAGGCGGGCGTCTGGGGAGCGTGCGCGCGCTGTCATGAGAGTACCGTCCGCCATCAGGCGGCCTCTGCCATCTCGCGCGCCATGAGCTTGCGGCAGCGACTGAGGGCCTTGTAGAGGTCGGCGGCGGCCACATCGGCCGAAATCTCGAGCACATCGGCCCTGTCTTCATCCTGCGCGGCATTGGCCAGCAGGGTGGCAATGGATTCAGCGGCCTGCGCATAGGCGGGGCCGTCGACCTCGCCGAGCAGGTACATCTGCATCACGGCAAAATAGGCGCGGCGCACAGGCGTCGTCGCATCCGCCGGGTGAAGGATATCCTTCTCGCGCAGGACACGGGCCTGGTTTTCCAGCAGCAGCACGCCGCGACGGTCGCCATTGCGCACGACAGCGCCATTGACGACGAATGTCTCGCCAGGCTTCAGGGAAAGCTTCAAGGGCATCGTTAGGAAATCCGATTCGACCTGATTTCCTTGAATTTTGCAGAAAGGCGTTAACGCTTGATTGCCACGCGTTAATCAAGGCTTGGCAGGCCGGAACGATAGTGCGGGATAGTAGTGCCATGCGCCCGTTATCATCGGGCAGTTTGGATCATACGGCCTGCACCTGTCCTGAAACGCCTTTCCTGCATGGGAATGGCAGACCATGAACAGGCGCGACACTTAGCTGAAGCTGGTGCTCCGCGGCGGCGCGCATGGCGTAATCTTCATACCACGGATCGCGATACGGGCGAAGATGTTTCCGCTACGGAATGGCCGGATTACCACTTTTTCACGGAATGTCAGGCTTCCCGCCACGTCAAAGCTTGCTCCGCCGGGCGCGGCGCCTATTGTGAGCCTAACGAGTTACAAGAGGATAGAGCCCCATGCGTTTTGAAGGCACCAAGGACTACGTCGCCACCGAAGACCTGAAAGTGGCCGTCAATGCTGCCATTGCGCTGGAGCGCCCCCTGCTGATCAAGGGCGAACCGGGCACCGGCAAGACCGTGCTGGCCATTGAAGTGGCCAAATCGCTCGGCTGCGAGCTGATCGAATGGCACATCAAATCCACCACCAAGGCCAACCAGGGCCTCTATGAATATGACGCGGTTTCGCGCCTGCGCGACGGCCAGATGGGCGAAGAGCGCGCCAAGGACGTCAAGAACTACATCAAGAAGGGCAAGCTCTGGGAAGCATTTACCGCCAAGAAGCGCCCTGTCCTGCTGATCGACGAGATCGACAAGGCCGACATTGAATTCCCGAACGACCTTCTGCAGGAACTCGATCGCATGGAGTTCTTCGTCTACGAGACGAACGAAGTCGTGAAGGCGAAAGTGCGCCCGATCGTGATCATCACGTCGAACAATGAGAAGGAACTGCCGGACGCCTTCCTGCGCCGCTGCTTCTTCCACTTCATCAAGTTCCCTGACGAAGAAACGATGCGCGAAATCATCGACGTGCACTTCCCGGACATCAAGAAGAAGCTGGTCGGCGATGCGCTCACCACGTTCTACGCCATGCGCGAACTGCCGGGCGTCAAGAAGAAGCCATCGACCAGCGAACTGCTCGACTGGCTGAAGCTCCTGATGAACGAGGATGTCGACCTCGAGACGCTGCGCGAGCAGAACCCGGACAAGCTGACGCCGCCACTGCACGGTGCGCTGCTGAAAAACGAGCAGGACGTCGCTTTGTTCGAACGCCTTGCCTTCCTCTCGCGCCGCCAGGACGGCCCGGGCGGCGGCCGTCGCGGCCCGGCGGGCTGAGTCTGCTTCCCTAGTTATTCTTGCCGTCAAGCAATTCTTCCTGGTTGCGGGGAGTCGTCGCTACAGATTGGCTGGGAGACGTAGCAGCCACAGGTGGCACTATCGCCGGGCTCGCGTTGGATTTGGCAGCGGCTGCGGTCAGCTTGCCTAGACGTTCCTGCGCATTCTTCTCGACAGCTTCTGCTTCCGTGACCGCCTTCTCAGCCGCAAGCTTATTAGCGCCTTTTAGTGATAAATTGTTTGCAGCCCTAGCCGCGTCAGCTTGCTTCTCGGCATCGTTCAGCTCTTCCCTTGCGCTTTGCAGCAAGGCTGCTTGAACAGCCTGTGGAACCACTTTTGAGTCCACCGCAGAGATCTTCGTCAGCAGATTGGAATAATCTCCCGTTTCACCATCAAATAGCTCCGAAAGACGCTCAAGTCCTGGGTCGGCATAGAAAGTTTGAGCCTTTTGGGCATTTTCCAGCCCGGCGATCAGAGAGCATTTTGCATTGTACTGAACGGCATCGGCAATCGCCTGCTCAACAGTATATACCGCGATGCTTTCTTTCTGATTTTTCTTGATGCTCTTGAATACACCGTCGCGCTCCTCGGCAATGCCGCGCGTAATCACTTCCGCCAAGAGCTTGCGGAAAAAGTTGCCATTATATTCGGCACGCGAGCCGGTAATGATAGCCGCAGCTCCAGAAAGAGCACGACTGGTCCCGGCTGGTGTCAGGACAGCCCCCAGTCCTGCCGTAAGCGTCGCAGCGTTTCCATAAGCGAAATTGACCTCACTTTGAGTTGCCAGCAGGTGCCGCCGGTATTGGTCGCACGCTTGATTAGACGCCAGGATTATTCGGTCCTGAACTCTGTTACGTCGAAACTTGAGGCTCGATGCCGACGTGACTTCATTCGTTTCAAAGTCTTCGTCAGTGGCATCCTGATAAAAGCCCGATAGGGCACAAGACAGTTTCTGATCCTGACGCATTTTTGCATTATCGCCAGAACACAACTTGTCCTCATCAGTACTCGCAACTGTCTCCGCCTGTCTCGAATTCCATTTCGCGGATTCGCGCCATCCAGACTTATTTTCGGGGTCAAGCTCTGTCAGTAGATCAACAAATTTCAGCGCTTTGTTCTCATAGTCCGTTTGATTCAGGAAACCCGTCGCTCCCGGGTCAAGATCAACGATCCCTCCACTGAGACTTCTATCGGGATCGATAGATGAACAAGCCGATACACCTATCAAGGCACTGAATATAACTGCACGCATGTTGAAACCTCCCCCCAGCTTAACGAAAGGTTAACATACGTAGACGGACTTATCAATTAAAAGAGGTAGTAATTTTCTACCCAAGGGATTCTTTTGTCTTACCGCCCGAGAATATCCATGTTCGTATGGGCTTCTTCGCGGTCGAGCGTGTTGGCGTTTGTGTTGACGTCCTGACGGCTTTTCAGGAAGTCGGCCATCTTAGACTTGTCATAGCGCTCGTCGAGCCAGGTCTTCACGGCAATGCCGATCCAGATGGCATGGAAGGTCAGCCCGCCCGCAATCGCGACCAGGCCCGGAATCGGGCCGATATGCGCACGCCGGATGAATTGCGACCAGGTTTCCACATCCGTCGGGTGGATGGCAATCTTGGCAAAATAGGCCGCGCCCAGAATGGCAAACAGCCAGCCATAATTGCGGCGCAGGCGGCGGCCAATCGCGCGGATCATCGAGATGCGGTATTGTGGCTTTTCGTAATCGTCTGACAGCGCGGTGCCCCGGTCGAGCGGGATACGGGCCCCCTCCCCGCGCAGCATGGGCACATAGAAGGCGATCTCCAGCACCCGCGCGCGGAAGCGCCAGACATAGAAGAAACGATAGCGCCGCGATTCCAGCGTCAGGAACACGATGCAGAGCGCGCCAACCAGAACGATGGGAAAGGGCGAAGCCTGCGCGCTGGCAAAGGCGACCGACAGGCCGATGCCTGTAGAGATCACGGCCCAGTTCGTCGTCTGGTCCAGCCGCTGGCGCCACACGGTAGAGCGATACACTTCGGCGCGGTAGAGGTGCGCAATGGCGCCCACTTCCTTGCTGCCGCAAATGGCTTCGGGCGGGTCGCCGTCCGGATCGGCCAGGTCATTATCGAATTCGGTCATCGGTGTCCTTTATGGACTTGTTCAATGGCGACGCAAGGCCCGGCCGATGTGGCCGCGACGTTACCCGCTCTTCGTGTCGCCGGACTCAGGCGAATCTGTGTCCGACTTGCCGGAATCTTGCAGCCGTAGCGGCATTGCTTCCGGGCGGAAGGAAAGGGTCGATTGCGGGAACGGGATCGTGATGCCGGCATCGTCCAGTGCCTGTTTCACGGCAAAGGCCACTTCGTCATAGGATCCGCGCTGGTCAGCCGGCTGGCTCTTGGTCCACCAGAGCAGGCGGAAATCGATGGACGAGCCGCCAAACGACACGCACTGAACCTCGGCGTCACGCTCGCTGCTAACGCTCTCGCAGGCCTCCAGGGCGCCCTTCAGGGCATCGCGTGCCTCTGGCATGCTCGCATCATAGTCGACGCCGACGACAAGCTCCTGCCGCTTCAGGGCATGGTCCGTCTCGATGCTCACCGGGTTCTTGAACAGGAAGGAATTGGGCACGATCACAAGTTCCCCGTCCGTCTCGCGCACATGCGTCTCGCGAATGAGGATATTCTCGACGCGGCCATACACGTCCTCGCATTCGATCATGTCGCCGATCCGCATCTTTTCGCGGCTGAGGATGATGACGCCGGCGAGGAAATTCTCGAACACGTCCTTGAAGGCAAAGCCGATGGCAACCGATGTGAGGCCCAGCCCGGCAATGATGTCAGCAGGTGAAATGGAGGGCAGCAGCACTGTCAGCGCAATCGCGACGCCGACGATCCAGGCTGCAATGCCGATCAGGTTCTGGGCCAGTGTCCGCAGCGCCTCGCGCACATGCGCCTTCTTCATGGCCGCCGAGACAATCGCCCGCGCAATACGCGCCACCAGCAGGATGCCGACCAGCACAATGATGGCGAGAACGAGGTTGGGGAGGCTCTTGAAAAATCCGGTCGCCATGCCGTCAAGAGACTCGCGAAGGTCAGTCAGGGGGGTAAGCTCCATGCGGCCATTACGCATGAGCCGCCGATTTGTTCAGTCTACCGCGCGCAATAGCCTAAGGATGCCACAGGCGCATAGCCTTCCAGCGCCCCGCGCACATGGCGCGTATCATCCGCTGACGCCTCTTTGCGGATGCGTGATGCCAGTGCTCCGGCATGCCCTGTGATCCGGGCACGCCACAGCGCATAGCGCAAACTGTCCGGCGCCGCCGTCATCGCCACGGCACGGTCAAACCCGGACAGGTCGCAAGCCCGCATCGAGAGTTCAGCCAACGCATGGCCGAAATCGGATTTCTCGAAATCGTCGCCCATGCCGCCGCGTGTATGCTTTGTCTGGGCCAGATCAAACATGGCCTGCGTCAGGCGGCGCTTGGTGACGGCATCCGGCGCAAGGCGAACGCCAGCAGCCATGATTTCCGGACGCCCTGTGTTGAACGGCACCGCTCCGGTCCGGGCGCGCTGCTCGAACCCGTCCCAGCCGCTCTCGGCGACAACGTCGCGGGCCTGATCGACGGCATAGTCCACGGCCGGGCTGCGATGAATAGCGGGCGCCCCAAGCCGAGCTTGCCATTGCTGCAACAGGGCCGCGTCCCCCGCCTGCCCCACAGTTTCAAGGAAAAAGGGCTGAATCCGTGCCTTTTTCTCAGGAGGAAGGGGCGATGCCGCCGCCCAGATCGCCTCGAACATACAGGATGGCTCGCTTGCAGCGGCGCAGGTTTGCGTATCGGCACGCGCCGTAACGTCTAGCGAAAAGACGGCACACAGGATCAGGAAAGCCCTCAGCATGGCCTGTCCTCTAGGCCATCCGGGGTGAACCGGACATGAGCAGGCGCCCTTTTCGCTGCGTCAGCTTGGACATGGGGCCCAAGGCGGGTTATCTTTTGCCAAAGACGACAGGAAAGACGCCCATATGTTCCTCAACTTCTTCAATGAATTGCGCGAAGCCAAAGTGCCGGTGACGCTGAAGGAATACCTGATGCTCATGGAAGCCATGGACAAACAGGTCATCGATTCGAATGTAGAGGATTTCTATTACCTGTCCCGCGCGGCCCTGGTGAAGGACGAGCGCAATATCGACAAGTTCGACAAGGTGTTCGGACACGTCTTCAAGGGCCTCGACAGCATGGCAGACGCCGTCGACGTGACCGACATTCCCGAGGAATGGCTGCGCAAGATGTCCGAGAAATTCCTCTCCAAGGAAGAAATGGACGAGATCGAGGCCATGGGCGGCTTCGAGAAACTGATGGAAACCCTGCAGAAGCGCCTCGAGGAGCAGAAAAAGCGCCACGAAGGCGGCAACAAGTGGATCGGCACGGGCGGAACATCCCCCTTCGGCGCCAATGGCTACAATCCTGAAGGCGTGCGCATCGGGCAGGAGAAGTCCCGCCATCGCCGCGCCGTGAAGGTGTGGGACAAGCGCGAATTCAAGAATTACGACGACAGCGTCGAGCTTGGCACCCGCAACATCAAGGTTGCCATGAAGCGCCTGCGCAAATGGGCCCGCAAGGGCGCGCCAGACGAACTGGACCTCGACCAGACGATCCGCAACACGGCCCGCAAGGGCTATCTCGATATCGAGATGCGCCCCGAAAAGCGCAATGCTGTGTCTGTCCTCCTGCTGCTCGATGTTGGCGGTTCGATGGACCCCTATGTGCGGATCATGGAAGAGCTGTTCTCGGCGGCCAAGTCGGAGATCAAGAACCTCGAATACTATTACTTCCACAACTGCCCCTATGAGGGCCTGTGGAAGGACAATCGCCGCCGCATGAACAACCGCATACCGACCTGGGACGTGCTGAACAAGTTCCCGTCAGACTACAAGGTGATCGTCGTCGGCGATGCCACGATGAGCCCGTACGAAATCACCTATGCCGGCGGCTCGGTCGAGCACTGGAACGAGGAAGCCGGCGGCATCTGGATACAGCGCTTCGTGCAGCGCTTCCCGAACATGGTCTGGCTAAACCCGGTCAAGGAAGGCGCGTGGGACTATACCGGCTCGATCAAGCTGATCCGCGAACTGATCGGGGAGCACCGCATGTTCGAGCTGACCCTCAGCGGCCTCGACGAGGCGATGAAGGAACTCGGGCGCTAGCCCATTCAGCGCGGCGCTTACTGATAGTCGCTGCAGAAGTCCGGATTATTTATCGTATCGCCAAATCCGCAACCGCGGCGGATTTCGTCGCGGATCATGTCGCAGCTGTTCTGCGCATTGCACGGCGGATGGGTTGCAGGTGATATCTGGATGCACTGGCCCACCAGCACGCGAGCCGCTTGGGCGCCAATGTCCTGGTCGCACGTGGCCTGCACAGTCTCCGTCTCTGTCGTCTCGGGCGCTGCAGCCTGCGGGCTATCGGTCGCCTCCTTTTCCAGCGACGCGGATGGCGCTGCTACATCGCCGCCGCTCGGCGAGCAGGCCGTAACAAGAGCTGAAACGAGCAGGAAAAGAATGGGTACAGGTTTCATAAGGCATTCCTCCGTTCCTTCAGCAACGTCACAGGCGCGGCAAGGTTGCCAGCATGCCCCACCGCTTTCACAGGACAGTCTAGAAACGCCAGATATGCAACCTCTCCCCCTTGAAAGCATTTTTTTTGAGGACCACGATGGTCGGAAAATAGAAAACACACGGGAGGCCCCGAATGGCGCGCATCAAGGCAAATGGCATCGAGATCGAATACGAGGCGACCGGGTCACCAAATGACCCGATGATGCTGCTCGTATCGGGTTTTTCCGGTCAACTGACGCGATGGCCCGAAAGCCTGAAGCGCGGCCTGGCAGATGCGGGCCGCCATGTCATCACGTTTGACAATCGCGATATCGGCCTCTCGACGGAATTCGCCGGCAAGGTGGCGGCTGCCCCGCGCGATATCGTCAAGGCTGTCGCCGAAGGCAAATCCGCCCGCGATATGGTGCCCTATGTGCTGGACGATATGGCCGCCGACGCGGCTGCGCTGGTCGAGGCGCTTGGCGCAACACAGGCAGACATCATGGGCGCCTCGATGGGCGGCATGATCGTCCAGCTGATGGCGCTGAACCATCCGGCCCAGGTTCGCACACTGATCCCTGTGATGACCACATCAGGTGCGCCCGGCCTGCCGCAGGCCGACCCCGCTGCGCAGGCCGCGCTCACCGCAGTGCCCGACATGCGCACTGCCAGCGCCATCGCCGAGCTCTCCGTCAAATCTCGTCATGCGATCGGCTCGGTGCCCGAAATGCGTGCCAGCGATGACGAAGTCCGCGCGCAGTCCATGGCCGATTTCAACCGGTCCGACCGGCCGCTCGGCGTGGCCCGGCAATATTCTGCAATCCTTGCCCAGCCGCGGTGGCACGAGCGCCTCGCCGGACTCACGGTACCGACGCTGGTGCTGCACGGCGCTGCTGATCCGCTGATCAAGCCGGAAGCAGGCCGCGATATTGCGCACCGCATTCCTGGCGCGGAGATTGAGGTGATCGATAAATGGGGCCATGACCTGCCCGAGAAGATCGTACCGGCCTTGCTGGAGCGGATTGTCCCATTCCTTCACCGCAATGCGCCTGAAGCGACCCGCGCAAACTTTTCCCGATGAGCGGGGCGGCTTCTGTTGGAACGCGGCGTGAGGGCGCGGTTCTTATCGTCACGATCAATCGCCCTGCCCGGCGCAACGCCGTGGACCGGGAGGCGGCGCAGGCTCTCTATGACGCGTTCAAGGCGTTTGATGCCGACGACACATTATCCGTCGCAATCCTCTCCGGCGCGGAAGGCAACTTCTGCGCAGGTGCAGACCTTCAGGCGGTTGCCGCTGGCAAAGGCAATCCCGTGCGGCCAGAGGGGGACATGGGCCCGATGGGGCCGACGCGGCTCGAACTTTCCAAGCCCGTCATAGCCGCCATCGAAGGCTATGCCGTGGCGGGCGGCATGGAACTCGCCCTCTGGTGTGACCTTCGCGTCGTATCTGACACCGCGCGCTTCGGCATCTTCTGCCGCCGTTTCGGTGTGCCGTTGATTGATGGCGGTACGGTCCGCTTGCCCCGCCTGATCGGCGCTTCGCGGGCGACAGACCTGATCCTCACCGGGCGCGAAGTCGGCCCGGACGAGGCGCTGGCCATCGGGCTTGCGAACTACGCCGCCCCGGCTGGCAAAGCACTCGACCGCGCGCTTCAGCTTGCCAATGACATCGCCGCCTTCCCGCAAAACTGTATGCGCGCTGACCGGCTATCCGCGATGCGCCAGTGGAGCCTCGACATGGAGACGGCGCTAAAGGCGGAAATCGAGGGCGGTCTCGAGGTGCTGAAGTCCGGCGAAACGCTGCAGGGCGCTACTGCTTTCACCAAAGGCAAAGGTCGCCACGGCGCCTTTTAGGCGTCAATCCTTATGCCGGTCGAACCAGTCGGCACGCATGGCTTCCCAGACCAGCGACGCCCGTGTCGTGCCATCTGTCCGCACGCTCGTCACCTCACCCCGCCGCTCAAAGCCGAGCCCGTCCAGCAGACGGTGCGTTGGCACGTTCTCAGGGCTTGCCGTTTCGCAAATGAGATCAAGGTGCAGCGCCCGAAACATCCAGCTAAAGCTCATGGCTGCGCCCGCTGTGCCACGGCCCTGATGGTGTAGCGAGGGATCAAGCGCCCCGCCGAGCTCCCCCGCCGCCCAGTGCGGCCAGACCTGAATGTCGCTGTAGCCGACGATGGCGCCGTCGCGATCCTCACGCACGAATAGCAGCCCCTCGCCGTCTGCCTGCTGGGCCAGATGATCCGTGATGAAGGTCTCAACGCTGGCCTCCGTCAGTGGCCTCGGCAATGTGTAGATCGGCGCGTGCACGGCGGGGTCCGACAGGAAAGCCAGCAGCGCAGGCGCGTCCTCTGGACCGGCTAGGCGCGAAGCGTCAGGCCCGTCGCCCAGATGTGTCACGCTGCGAACCGCGTCCCGGATCGCATTGATCCGACTCATCGGAACCTCAATACGCGTGACCGGGATGCCCTCTGCCACCGCCTAGTCGCTGCCATGCAAGGCGCTGAGGCAGTCCTGCTGCGCGCCATAAGTGGCGGCCCTGTCGAGACAAGCCTGATAGTGGCCGGGACCGCGCTCGTAGAAGAACTGGTCTGCCGCAGACCACTCCCTCCGGAGCGTATTCGGCGCCCGATAAGTCGGCACCACTTCGCGTCGGACCATGGGGGTCGGTGCGTCGGCAGCCTCATCACTGGCCTGCGCAGCCAGTTTGGCAGCATCGCGCGCACGCAGCGTCTGCTCACGGCGCAGGATCTGGCCGCCATACGCAATCATCAGCTGGCGATCTAAATCGTACCGGCCCCTTTCGGCGCGGATCCGCTTGTCCATAATGGCGCCGACCCAATGCTCCATCTCGTCCGGCGCGGCGGAATCATAGGTTGCATGCCATTCCGCCGCCTGCGCACCATAGCCTGCCAGCATGTCGTCCCGGCAATTCATCCAGGCGAACACTTTTTCAAACGCCGTTCCTGTGCGGCGCAGCGCGTCCCAGCCCATCGTGTCGATCGTCTTCGATTGGCTGACAGGCGGCTGGTAAGCGGGAGACGGGCCACAGGGCGTATCAAAGTCGAGCGTCGCGTAATAGTCGGCCCAGCCGCGCGCGATGCCGGCGCCCTTCTCGGCCTCATCAGCATAGGGCTTCATCGTCAGCGTATTGACCGTCAGGAAGGGAAAGGCCTTTTCGCCGCGATAGGTCAGCTCTTCCCAGGCTGCATCACCCGACCGGCAAATACCTTCCTCGCCAGACTGTTCGAAGGCGACCATCTGCGACTGCTGCGACGAGGTGATAGCGATACCCAGAATCTTCGCGGGCTTGTACCCGGCCTCCCGAATTGCCGACACAGCCGCGTCCCTGAACAGCGGGAGCGTGCATTCGGCCGAAATATCCCTGATCTTGCCCGACCGGCCAACCTTGAACTGGGTGCTGCAACATCCGCTCAGCCCCTCACGCGCCGCTGGATCCGGCATGACAGCCACAATGGCGCCGTCCACGACGGGTGGCGACATCTGCGCCTGCCCTGGCTGCCCTCCGGCCGCGCAGGCGACAAGGAGTGCGGCGGCGAATGCCGTTGCGTTCCACTTCATCAGCGCGTCTCCATTGGTTGTGCGTCCAGTTAGTATGAATTTCGGCGCGCGTCCGTTTCATAAAAGTCACGCACTGCGAAATAGGGCATGCCGGGCCGGCAAGCGCCGTGTCCACTGGATTCCAATGCCATGAATCTCTCAGCAAAGCCCAAGCCGCGCAAGGCACATCAAGCGCTGGTCGTGATGCCCTGTCACAGTGATTGACCTTTGGCCATTTCCCGCCCAAAGCGTGAACATGACCGACTCTCCCGCCTCCCGGAAGCATGGCAAGAACGCGTTTTTCTTCGTCCTCGTAACGGTCGCAATCGATATGCTGGGCTTCGGCCTCATCATCCCGGTTGTGCCCAGCCTGGTGCAGGAAATGCTGCATGTGCCGCCCGAAGACGCCACAATCTGGCTCGGCATGCTGGCGGCCACCTATGCCCTGATGAATTTCATCTTCGGGCCCATCGTCGGCGCCCTATCAGACCGTTTCGGCCGGCGTCTCGTTCTGCTGGTCTCCATTGGCACATTGGTCGTGGATTTCCTGATCATGGGCGTTGCAGGCTCGATCTGGCTGCTCTTCATCGGGCGGGCCCTGTCCGGCATTTCCGGCGCCACCTATTCCACTGCGAATGCTTATATCGCTGACGTCACCGAGCCGGAGAACCGCGGCAAGGCCTTTGGCATGATCGGCGCCGCATTCGGTTTTGGCTTTGTGTTCGGGCCGGTCATTGGCGGCTTCCTTGGCGAGATCAGCCCGCGCGCGCCCTTCTTTGCGGCAGCGGGCCTCGCCGCCCTCAATTTCTGCTACGGCTTTTTCGTATTGCCGGAATCACTGGCACCGGAAGACCGTCGTCCGTTTGACATCAAGCGCGGCAACCCGTTTGGCGCGGTGAAACATTTCTCGAAACTGCCACACATCGCCTGGTTCCTTGTGGCAGCAGGCATCTTCTTTCTCGCGCATACGGTGTTTCCGGGCACATGGTCGGTGCATGGCGAGATCCGCTATGACTGGAGCCCGAAAGAAATCGGCTTCTCGCTGGGCCTTGTCGGCATCGGCGCCGCCGTTGTGCAGGCGGGCCTGATGGGCATGATCCTGAAACGGCTTGGCACAGTGCGCACGGCACTGCTGGGCATGGGCGTCAGCTTCTTCACGTTGACCGCCTTCGCCTTCGCCGGACAGCCATGGATGGTCTACCTGATCATCCCGATCAGCGCGCTCGGCGGCGTGACTGGCCCGTCGATCAACTCGCTGATGTCCACGCTGACACCGCGCAATGCGCAAGGCGAGCTGCAGGGTGCCAGCTCAAGCCTCAACTCGCTTGCGATGATCATCGGCCCGCTCACGATGAACGGCGTGCTCTATTACTTTACGCATGACGGCGCGCCATTCCGCTTCGGCGGCGCAGCCTTCCTGATGGCCGCCTTGCTGAGTGCCCTTGCCATCGTGCCCTTCATGCGCGGTGTACGCGAGAACCGTTCTGCCATACCGACCGCAGCGGAGTAAAAGGCCGCAGGGCAGAGCCGGATCGCCTCGAGTTGAGGTCATGGGGCCTGCCTGCGAGAACGCTAGGCCTTATGCTTGACCAGCATGCCGACAATCACGCCGACAACCCCGCCACCTACGCCGCCTTCCATTACATAATTGAGGATGTTCTTCAGCGCCGTTGGCCCCTGCGCGGGAACGCCGAACAGATGCACGTTGGCAGCCTCAAGACCGTAATATGTGCCAACGCCGCCGAGCAGTCCGCCTATGATGCCGCCGATGCTACTGCCGCCTGTCAGCTTGGACGCCAGAGGCCCCATCACGAGTCCACTGACGGCGCTCAGGATAAGGGGAAGATATTGTTCCATTGGTTTTGCCCTCCCATGGATACTGCGTGGAGGCCGTTGCCGACCGTCAGCGCGAAACAACTTCTTTTCGGGACCGAGGTCCAGCGGTTTCCCCATTGCGACAAGTCTTGCAACTTGGGCGGCGCGCGGGCAAACAACGCCTAGATGACCTCCCAGCGTCCTGCCCTCTTCCTCGACCGCGACGGCGTGATCAACGTCGACAAGGGCTATGTCAGCCAGGTGTCAGACTTCGAATGGATCGAAGGCGCGGCAGAGACAATCGCGGCGTTCAAGGCGCGCGGCTGGTTCGTGTTCGTCGTGACCAACCAGTCCGGAATCGCACGCGACTATTATTCCGAGCATGACATGCACACGCTGCATGAATGGATGCAGGAACGCCTCGCCGAGCAGGGAGCCTCGATCGACCGGATCTATTACTGCCCCTATCATGACGAGGGCGAAAACCCGCGCTATCGGCGCGACAGTTTCGACCGCAAGCCCAAGCCCGGCATGCTGCTGAAGGCGATGGCCGACTTTCCCGTGAAGCGCGAATCCTCCTTCCTGATCGGTGACAAGCAGACCGACATCGACGCCGCAAAAGCGGCCGGCGTCGCAGGCTTCCTGTTCAATGGCGGCGACCTCTTCCAGTTTGCTGAATGGACACTCGCCGGCTTTGAGGAAGGCAATCGCGGATGAAGATGATCGGCATCATCGGCGGCATGGGCCCAGCCTCGACACTGATCTATTACGACACGCTCTGCCAGCTGGCACGCGACCGTTCCGGCGGCAATGCCAGCGCGCGCGTGATCATCGACGCGCTCGACTTCGGCGAGATTCAGGCCCTGCAACAATCCGGCGATTGGGACGAGGCCGGGCGCCAACTCGCTGCCTCAGGCCAGCGCCTCGAACAGGCCGGCGCCGAGCTGATCCTGCTCGCCACCAACACGATGCATAAGGTCGCCGCGCCGCTGCAGGTCGCTCTAAACGTACCCTTCGTGCATATCGTGGATGCGACTGCCGCGCGTCTCACCGCTGACGGACGTACCGCTCCTGCTCTGCTCGGCACGCGCTACACGATGGAAGACGCCTATTATCCGAACCATTTCGCCGGGACCTTCGGCGCGCCGCCTTTGATTCCGGATACGGCTGAGCGCGACGACGTCCACCGCATAATCTTCGACGATCTTGTCAAAGGCATTGTGACGCCGGAAACCACGCGCCGCTATATCGAGATCGTTGAAGCACTTGCCACGCGCGGCGCCGACAGTGTGATCCTCGGCTGCACAGAGATCGGCCTCGTCCTCAACACGGCCAACAGCCCCCTGCCCGTCTATGACAGCGCCCGGATCCATTGCGAGACCGCGATGAAACTAGCGATCAGCTGAACAGCGCTCATCCTGAGCGAAGTCGAAGGATAAGCGTGTGCTTCCCCGGGGCTAGTCCTTCGACTTCGCTCAGGATGAGCCCCTCAAGCCAGTCTCACACAGGCTTCAGCGTCTTCGGATCAATCCCGCCCATACGGCAAACTTCCTTCCACTCGGATGCCTGCACAGGCTGCACCGACAGGCGGAAAGACGTCACAAGGCTCATCTCCTCGAGCTTCGGGTTCGCCTTCACATCCTTCAGCGATACCGGCTTCGGCATATCGGCCAGCGCACGGATATGCACACAGTCCCAGCGCTCATCATCCGTCGTGGAGTCCGGCGCGCTGAGCGCACAAACCTCGGCAATGCCAACGACTTCCAGCCCCTTGTTGGAATGATAGAAGAAGACCTGATCGCCGAGCTTCATCTCGCGCATGAAATTGCGCGCCTGATAATTGCGAATGCCGGACCATTCCTCGCCCGCCTTGCCTTTTGCCTTCTGCTGCTCCCAGCTCCAGGCGTCGGGTTCGGACTTCATCAGCCAATAATTCATCTCTGTCTCCGGTACTGCCGTGCCAGCCTGATCTAGGCGGCGCCGTGCCTCACGTCCACCCAGAGGCCGTCAGGCAAGCTGCGCCAGTGCGGCCCGGACGAGCCGATCATGGTCCGGCCAGCCCTTGTACTCTGCCAGTGCCGGGTCAATGCCGTTCCACGCGTCCGCAAAAGCCTGCCTGTGGGCGGCGTTCGGCAGGGCAGCGCGCAGTGGATCAATACAGACGCGGATCGTGAACACCACGGCCCCGGTCTCCGGCAGTTTCGAAATCGTCTGCCGCTCCACGCGCAAGTGTAAAAGTTCCAGCGCCGCATCATCCGGCGCCGTGCGGGCCATGGCCTTCAGCGGTCCGCTGCTGGGCGTAAAGCGCGATGGTCCCGCCTGAACCGTCCAGTTGAACCGCTCCAGCACATGGCCTGGCCGCAAGCCGTCAAACATGCGCGCAATGCGGCTCACAAGGCCCGGATTGGCATTCGGCACCGGTCCATGCAGGCCCGTCAGCGGTTGGCCAATCTTGTCAGCGAGAGACCAGAATGTCGGCGCGACAAGGCTCGCCGCGCGCAAGGTCCACAAGCCGTCTGCATTGGGCATCAGCAGGCAGAGATCGTCGGAGACGCGCGCTGCCGCCATTTCCAGCGGGCTTTCCCAGATATCATCGCCCATGCCTGTCACCGCCAGCACGGCGCCCGCCAGTTCCTCGATGACAGCAGGAATACCTGTATCCGCGAACACGAGGTCACGGTGCGTGCGCATCAGCACAGTCTTGGCCGGCAGCCAAGCAGCCGCCTCGGTATCAGGCACCAGCCAGCGCTCGGTATCGATGGGGGCCAAGCCGGGTGCGAGACTCGGTGGCCCTGCTAGGTATGGCAGGTAGGGTGGTGTACGCATCGTGAGTTCAGGCCGCGCGGGCAGCGCCCCAGCTGACAAAACCGGCCACCTTCGGCGTGGATGGCAGGTACATGGTTTCTGCCTCCTCCAGCCGGAAACCGGATTCGGTGAACAGCGCAGAGATATCGCGCGTCAGGTGGCACCCGCCCGCCAGTGGCTTCCACACAGGCTCGATCCGGCGCTGCCATTTAGCGACGCCTTCGTCCGGTGCAAGGCCATGCTCGGAAAACAGGATACGGCCTTCAGGCTTCAGCACACGGCGTGTTTCGGCCAGCGCTGCGCGCCAGTCAGGTATGGTGCACAGTACGAACGTGATGACGGCCGTATCGACGGAATTGTCTTCCAGCGGAATGGCTTCCGCGCCCGTTTCAAGGAATTCGATATTATTGCCAAAGCCGAGTGTGCCCGCTTCACGCCGCGCCTTCACCAGCATGCCGGGCGATGGTTCGAGCGCATAGAGACGCTCGACCTTGCTGGCATTATACATGGCGAAATTTGTGCCAGACCCGCAGCCGAGTTCCAGCACGCGACCCTCAGCCTTCGGAACGACCTTCTCGCGCTGCTTCATGATCGGTTTGGTGCCGCAGGCGCAAGCGATCAGGTTCGGGACAACATAGCGCTCCCAAGGGTTCATTGCGTGCGGCCCCCGGTCGACTGGAAGCCAGGATAGGTGCCCTTCTGGATCAAGCCCTTCGTCGCCTCGGTCGGGCGCGCTACGAGCGCATCCTGCGTGATGTTCACATTGTATTCGAACCCGTCACCCATGGGCTGATAGGTCGCCGAGCCGTATTGCGCATCAATGCCGAACCGCGGGCCTTCCTTCTCGGCCAGCGCATGCACGTCGAGGCCGGGGTTCTGCGTGAGGGCAATCCCATTGGTCTGCGCCTCGGTCACCGCATCAGACGAAAAGCGCTTTGCCTCGCGGCCTTCAAGATAATCGAGCCGGTAGATCGAATCATACCCGAGCATGTTGGCCACGGGCTGCAACTTGATGACCTGCGCGCCGATCTCGAACTGGTTACCCTTCAGGATCGGCTGTGCACCAGTCGCCTCAAGCAATTTCTGGCCATCGGAAAAAGTGACGTCTACCTTGTACGTGTCCGGCGCGCCTTGAACCGCAGCAAACTTGATATTGGCAACGTCACGCTCATAGGTGAGGCGCTTGTAGGTCTGCAGGTTGAGGCCTGCAAAGGCCACCACACCGGCAATGCCCAGGAAGCCGACGCCGAAGAACAACCGTCCGCCGCCAGCCATGGGCTTCAATTGCGCGAGTTTCCCGAAGCCTGCGAATAGCAGCATCAGGCCAATGACACCCGCCACAGCAGGCAAGATCCACCAGATCAGTCCCATTCAACATCTCCCTTCGCGGTTCCTGGCCTGCATCCCTCAGCCAGCCGCATTCACCCATACCTATATCATCTTCATGATGGGCATTTAGCAAGCGGATGCATACGCGATGCGGCCGTTCTTGTCAGGGTTAAACGGTCATTGCGCCCCATGCGTTCCACGCAACATAGGCGGCAACGACGAGGATCATGACCGCAAAGGCGGATCGGGCCGTCCGCACGCGTGTCTTCAGCAGGCGGGAAATCCCAATCCCTACAAGGCCGCCCACGGCGCCGCCCAGCAACAGCAACAACACAAGGCGCCCATCGACCAGGCCTGACAGCGCATAATTGGCGGAGGTCGCCGCCCCGAACAGGGCCACAGATACGAGCGAGGAAGCTGTCGCATTTGTCATCGTCATGCCTGCAGCCAGCATGAGGCCTGGCACGATCAGGAACCCGCCGCCAATACCGAAGAAACCGGCCGCCATGCCTACGATCAGGCCCAGAGGCGCCAGCCGCAGCATGATGGGCCGGGTCAGGTGCACGTCCGGATTGCCTGCAAAGGCCGGCTTGCGGAACATTGACAGTGCAATCACCGCCATCGCCGCCGAGAAAGCCAGCAATAGCTGGGTGCCGTCCACCTGTTTCGCGATACTCGACCCGATGATCGATCCGGCAAAACCCGATAGCGCGAACACGATCGCGCAGGGCCATTTCACATTGCCTCCGCGCCAGTGGCCAACCAAGCTGAACAGCGCAATCGCCGCCACAGCCGCGGCAGACGTGCCGATGGCCACATGGGGATCGCTGACGCCCACGACATAGAGCAGCAGCGGCGCAGCCAGCACCGAGCCGCCGCCCCCGAACGTGCCGAGGAACACGCCGATGATCGCGCCGCTGATGATCGCAGCGACAATAATGTCGGGGGTCAGAGCGAAGGTCACGCGGCAGGTGCTCCTTTCCGGTTCCAAGGCATAACGGCCAGCACATTCGCCATCCCGCACCAGCCGCTGAGGCCTGCGAAAGTCAGTCCCGCGCCAACAAAGCCGGAGAGACCAAAGAAGCCTGGGTGCACGGTAAAGCCAAGCACCACACCCGTCAGCACCAGGAGACCAGCGGTAATCTGCACCTGCCGGTTCATCGGCAGCGGCGCGCTCGCATCCTGAACGGTGGGCAAGCCGGCCTTTTTCCAGGCATCCAGCCCGCCTTCGAGAATATAGGCATTACCGTTCACATGCGCGGCCAGACGGTCGCAATTGGCTTCGGTCCGCATGCCGGACTTGCAATGGAAGACGGCATGCTGGTCGGCATCGAGCATCAGCCCGGCCGTGTCCACGCCCGAGAGGGGCAAGGAAATGGCCCCGCCAATATGCTCGCGGCCATATTCATCAGCCTCGCGGATATCAACGAGTTTCAGTTCACCGCTCTTGATACGGTCAGCAGCGGTTTTAGGGTCAAGTCTGGTCAAGGTCATCGAGCATCTCCGGGCAATAGATCGCCGCCAGCGTCATGATCACCTTGATCGCAGCCGGGTCGGCAATTCTGTAATGGATGGACTGTCCCTCGCGCCGGTTCGTCACGAGGCCTTCATCGCGCAGCACCGCAAGGTGTTGCGACAGGGCCGATTGCGAGAGGCCGATATGGCCCTGCAAGTCGCTCACCGTCATCTCCCCTGCCCCGAGACGGCAAAGGATCATTAGACGGTGTTCATTACCCATGCTCCGCAGCAGCCTTGCCGCCTTGGAAGCCTTGTCCCTGAAGAGGGCCGGATCGAGGAAAGTCATTGTCATGGGTCATATATATTAGCTATTGCTAATTTAGCAAGTGCTAATATATACTTTGATGAAAGGAGCCAAACAATGCTCAAGACAGACGCCTATTTCGACACAGCCACATCCACCGTCACCTATCTCGCCTGGGATGACGCGACGCTGGAAGCTGCCATCATTGACCCCGTCATGGATTACGAGCCCCATGCTGCGCATCTCTCCACGGCCTCGGTTGATCGCATCCTGGCCGATGCCAAGGCGCGCGGCCTGAAAATCGTCTGGGCCCTCGACACCCATGCGCATGCCGACCACCTCTCCGCCGCCCACCATGTGCGCGACGTGACCGGCGCGAAGGTCGGCATCGGCGCGCGCATCACCGAGGTCCAGTCGGCCTTCTCCGCCCTGTTCCACGCGACGGATGTCTGCCCGAACGGCAGCGCCTTCGACGCCTTGTTCAAGGATGGCGAGACCTTCTCGCTCGGCGAGCTAGCCGTGCGCGTCATCCATACGCCCGGCCACACACCGGCCTGCGTCACTTATGTGATCGATGATGCAGCCTTCGTCGGCGATACGCTCTTCATGCCGGACTATGGCACCGCGAGGGCAGACTTCCCTGGCGGTGACGCGGCAATGCTCTATCAGTCAATCCACCGCATCCTCGATCTGCCGCCCGAAACCCGCGTCTTTGTCGGGCACGACTACCTGCCCGTCGGCCGCGACAAGCCAGCCTGGGAAACCACTGTGGCAGAGCAGCACGCCGCGAATGTGCACGTCCATGACGGCGTTGACGAAGCCGCCTTCGTTGCCATGCGTCAGGCCCGCGACGCCACACTCGCGGCCCCCCGCCTCATCCTGCCCTCGCTACAGGTGAACATCCGGGGTGGCGCACTGCCTCCGGCAGAGGATGACGGCCAAGTCTACCTGAAAATCCCGGTCAACCGGCTGGGCGTGTGATATGCATTCGGGCAGGGCAAAAGGCCCTGCCCTTCGCCCCCAAAGCCTGATATCGGGCGGGTATGGTTTTTCGTGACTTCGCACTGCTTTTCGCCGTCTGCCTCGTCTGGGGCCTCAACATCGTGCTCAGCCGCTGGGTCGTGGCCGATGTCGGCGTGCCGCCGCTTTTCTTTGCAGCCGTGCGCTTTACGGGTGTCGCGCTCTTCCTGATCCCGTTCCTTCGGCCGAAACCGGAAGACCTGAAAACCCTGTTCATGATCGCCCTCATGATCGGCTCGCTGAACTTCGCCCTCCTCTTCATCGGCCTGACCACCGCTGAGGCCTCGGCGGCCGCCGTCACCGGACAGCTCGGTGTGCCAATCTCCACCCTGCTCTCCATGGCATTCCTCGGCGAGACAATCGGCTGGCGGCGCGGCCTCGGCATCATGCTCGCCTTTGCGGGCGTTGTGCTGATCGCCTTTGATCCTGGCAGTTTCGGCATCTCCGTCGGCCTACTCTATATCGTCGCCTCAGCCTTTATCGGCTCGGTGGGCGGCATCCTGATGAAGCGCATGGCGCCTGTCACCGGCCTTCAGCTGCAGGCCTGGGTCGGCCTTTTCAGCTTCCTGCCGCTCTTCCTCTTTTCCTATCTCTTCGAGTCGAACCAGATCGGCAGCTATATCGGCGCGGGCTGGCCCGTCTGGCTCGCTAGCCTCTTCGCCATTGTCGGCGTCTCGATCTTCGGCCACGGCGCCTTCTATACACTGCTCAAGAAATATGACGTGTCGATGATCTCGCCGCTGACCCTGATGACCCCGATATGGGGCGTTATCTTCGGCATCGTTCTTCTGAACGAGCCGATCACCGCGCGCCTCATCCTCGGCGCCGCCATCTCGCTCTCCGGCGTTTTCGTCATCGCCATCCGGCCCAACCGCCGCATGCCCGAAGCCGCGCTCGGCAAGAAGATCGGCCCGGGAGACAGCTGATGCAGGTGGAACAGGTCCCCAGCCCCAATTTCAACGACCGCAAGCACGCGGTCGACATGCTGGTCCTGCACTATACCGGGATGGAAAGCGGCGAGGCGGCCCTTGCCCGCATGTGTGACCCGGCAGCCGAAGTCTCGGCCCACTACATGGTCTGGGAAGAGGGTCGCATCACCCAGCTCGTGGCGGAAGACAGACGCGCCTGGCATGCCGGCGTCTCAGTCTGGCAGGGCGATACGGACCTGAACTCCCGCTCCATCGGCATTGAGATCGTCAATGGGGGCCATGATGTGCCTTTGTCAGACGGCACGCTGCCGCCCTATCCGGACGCGCAGATCGCCGCCGTCATTGCGCTCTGTAAAGGCATCCTGTCTCGCCATGACATTCCGGCCAGCCGCGTTGTTGCCCATTCCGACATCGCCCCGGCCCGCAAGACAGATCCCGGCGAGCATTTCCCCTGGGCGCAGCTTGCAGCGGAGGGCATTGGCCTGTGGCCATCGTCCGCTCCGCTCAGCCTCGACGAGTCCTCCCTCATGCCCGGCGATAGCGGCCCGGCCGTCAGTGACCTGCAGAACATGCTTTGCACCATCGGCTATGGGCTGGAGGCCACCGGCACCTATGACGAGACCACGCGGCTCGTGATCAGCGCGTTCCAGCGCCGCTACGTGCCTGCGCAGATTACGGGCGCCGCCGATCCGGAAACGCTTGAACGTATCGCAAATGTCTATGGGCTGTTCGCTGGCGCGGCCTGATCTGCCCGATCAGATTGTAATCGCCCCGTCCGCGCCTGCTTCGTCTTCCTCGGCAATCAGGCCTTCGCGCGGCAGGCGGCTCGCCCATTCAACGGCCAGCGCCGCGCCGAGCAGCAGGGCCGAGACCGAAACCGACAGCCAGATGAAGCCAAGGATCACAGAGGCCAGCGCTCCGTAAAAGGAATCCAGCGCCGAGAATTTCAGGTAGATGTGGAACGCCCATGTCACAGCCAGCCACGCCAGGGCCCCTGCCGCCGCCCCGGCCGCCTTGGCGCGGTTCCCCTTGATCCGCCCGTGCAGCGACAGCGCAATGATCATGTAGAAGATCGCAAAGCATGCGAGCCCCTTGCCCAGCCACAGGCGCGAAGCAATGTCCGACAGGCCCTGCGCCAGGTCGAACGCAATATAGCCCTCATTCTCGGTAATGAACGAAGCCATCAGCTGCAGCGCGCCGAGGATCCAGACAGCCAGGATCAGCAGCGCCGTCATCAGGATCGACACGCCCTGGAACCGGATGATCTTGGTCGCCCGCTCGCTGCCGGTCACCATGCGGATGCCGGTAATCGCAGCCTTGGCCCCGGAACTCGCCGTATAGAACACGACGATGATCGCACCAATGGCCTGCAACGTCAGCGTCCGTGCGGTCATGCTGCGGATCGTGTCGAGATCCGCCTTCGACAGCGGCGCCACGGCCGAGACCAGCACCTGGTCAATCGTGTCAGACAATTGGCGGCTGAGATCGGCCGGCAGCAGGGTGAACAGCAAGGTCACGGTCAGGTAGACAAGGGGAAAGATCGAGAACAGGGCGTAGAAGCTGATCCCGCCGGTCACGATACGGATTTCGGGCTTGGACAGGCGCACGATGGCGCACCAGAGCGGCATCAGCAGCCAGTGCTTCACCACCTCGGGCACGGGCATTCGGTCTATCAGCTTGCGCATTCGGCCTCCGGGAGGATTCGATCAGGCTTTGTGCCAGGCTCAATGTGAACCGATCCGGCCCTTAAGGCCATGCTTGATCCTGACTTGAGCAACAAGCCCGTTTCGGCTATTTTGTATTCATCAACCTCTATTGCCGCGGCTGCTGACCCGACAATATGAGGAATTAAACATGTCACATCCCGTCTCCCGGGCGGCGCGGCGCGCGCTTGCCCGCATTCATGGCGACCGCAAGGTCGAGCCTACCTATCGCGGATTCGCCGAGAAAAACTGGAAACTCGTCTATTTGCGCCATAACAAGCTGCACCGGGCCCGCCAGCTCGGGAAGATCTGGCCGCATAAGGAGTGGAAGAAGCTGATGGCCGATAGCGAGCCCGTAAAAGTCCTGTTCGTCTGCAGCCGCAACCAGTGGCGCAGCCCTACCGGCGAAGCCGTCTTCGCGCGCGTGGAAGGCGTGTCGGCCCGCTCGGCCGGCACGGCCAGCGATGCCCGCCGGAAAATCTCGGTCACCGATATCCGTTGGGCGGACCTGATCCTTGTCATGGAAGACAAGCACAAGTCCCGCCTGCGGGCCGAGTTCCGGCAGGAAGTCGCCTACAAGCCCGTGCACGTCCTCGATATCCCGGACGACTATAAATACATGGATGCGGACCTGGTCGAGCTGATCCGCGCCAAGGCCGAGCCCCTGATCTTCGATCAGGGGTGAACGCCCGGCGGGACTCGAACTCCGGCGCATTACCCGCTATATGCCCTCCCATGACCAGACGGCCGGGCAGCCGCTGGTGGTGGGGTAACCTGCCATTGGAGGAAAGTCCGGGCTCCAGGGAGACAAGGCGGCGGATAACTTCCGCCCGGCGCGAGCCGAGGGAAAGTGCCACAGAGAGCAGACCGCCTGCCGCTTCGGTGGCAGGTAAGGGTGAAAGGGTGGGGTAAGAGCCCACCGCGGGCCTGGTAACAGGACTGGCAAGGTAAACCCCGCCTGGAGCAAGACCAAGTAGGGGGTGCATATGGGATGTCTTCAGCCCGCGCCCCGGGTGTGTCGCGAGAGGCAGGCTGCAAGGCCTGTCGCAGAGGAATGGTTGCCGAACCGATGTCCCGAGAGGGCGCGGGGAACAGAACCCGGCTTACAGGCCGTCTGGTCATATATTTTCAGGTCTTCCGCCGCAGGAATTTCAGGCCCGACCAATCCGCGTCCACAGCGCAGACCTTCACGTCGACCCAGCCCGTCGGCAGGATGACGGTCCGCAGGTCATCCTCGGTCAGGTCCTGGAACAGTTTCGAACTCTTCTTCGGCCACGATATCCGCAGCATGCCCTTCTCGACCACATGGCCCAGCGCCTTCTGAATTCCGGTGTCGAGGGCGCGCCGGTCGGCGCAGAACAGGTGCACAAGGTCTGCCTCACCCGCCCGCTTCAGGAAGCGCACACCTTCGGCGCCTTCCACAAGCGCCTCATAATCCATCGGCGCGCCGATGGGCAGGCAGGTCATGCCCGGCTTCAGACCGAGCTTTTGGAATAGCGGCTTGCCGGAATAACCGTGCGTTTCTGCCATGCCCTCATTCCCCCTTCCCCGCATACTTGTCCGTCGCACGGATCAGCTGGTCGAGAATGCCGGGCTCGGAATACGCGTGGCCCGCGCCTTCGATCAGGTGGAAGTCCGCTTTCGGCCAGGCCTTGTGCAGTGCCCAGGCAAAGCGCGCCGGGCATGGCATGTCATAGCGGCCATGAACGATCGTTCCCGGAATATCCTTCAGCCTGCCCGCATCGCGCAGCAGCTGGCCCTCGTCCAGCCATCCGCCATGCGTGAAATAATGGTTCTCGATCCGTGCGAAGGCGAGCGCAAATTCATCCTCGCCGAACTGGTCACTGGTCGACGGTTCCGGCAACAGCGTGATCGTCTGGCCCTCCCACTGGCTCCACGCCAGCGCTGCTTCCATCTGCGCCGCCCTGTCATCGCCGGTCAGGCGCTTGCGATAGGCGGCCATCATGTTGCCGCGCTCGGCCTCCGGGATTGGCGCGAGGAAACGCTCCCATTTCTCCGGGAACATCTCCGACACGCCAAACTGGTAATACCAGTCCAGCTCTGCCTTGGTCAGCAGGTAGATCCCGCGCAGCACCAGCTCGCTCACACGCTCCGGATGCGTCTCGGCATAGGCCAGCGCCAGCGTCGAGCCCCACGAGCCGCCGAACACCTGCCACGTCTCCACACCCATCATCTCGCGCAAGCGCTCAATGTCCGCCACCAGGTGCCATGTCGTGTTCGCCTCCAGCGAAGCATGCGGCGTGGACTTGCCACACCCCCGCTGGTCAAACAGCATCACGTCGTAAAGCGCCGGATCAAACAGGCGCCGATGGCTGCCGGAAAATCCACCGCCCGGCCCGCCATGCAGGAACACGGCAGGCTTGGCGCCCTTGGTGCCCGAGCGCTCCCAATAGATCACATGCCCGTCACCGACATCGAGATGGCCGGACGCATAGGGTTCGATTTCGGGATAGAATGTGCGCAGGTCTGACATGAGTGGGGCGCCTTAAAGGTCAAGGTGGAAGAACTGGTTGAAGTCGCTCTTCTCATAATCCCCGAAGGCCTCGCCCTCAACAAAGCCATTGCGTTGATAGAGCGTCAGCGCCGGATCAAACGCCGGCCCGCTCCCCGTCTCGAGGCTGAGGCGATGATAGCCCCTCGCCCGCGCTTCGCTGATTATGTGCGCCAGCAGCCGCGCCGCGACGCCCTTGCGCAAATGCGCCTCATAAGTCCGCATCGACTTGATCTCGCCGCTGCCGTCGCCCAGCGCCTTCAGCGCGCCCATGCCGAGCAGCGTCTCGTCTTCCCACGCGGTGTAAAAGCTGATCTCCGGCGCCTTGAGGCCGGACAGGTCCAGCGCGAACACATTCCCGGCCGGCGAATTGGCATGCATGCCCGCAAGGTGCACGCGCAACAGGTCCAGCACCCGCGCATCCTCGAAGTCACCGGGCCGAATATCCATTCTGCAAAGCTCACACGCCAGGGCGCATCTCCGCGATGAACGCATCGGCGTCCGCGATGGAGCGCTCCATGTCCGCGATCAGGCTCTCGACATTCGACTGCAGGCCTGCGGTCTCCGGCTCCAGCGCCGCAATCGCCCGCGCATTCAGGTTATGCTTCAGGTACAGTACGCGGTCGTGGAACATCACCAGCACCGGATCCATCGAGGCCGCCGCCGCATCCATCTTCATGACCAGCGTGTCATAGCGCGCTTCGGTTTCGGCCAGCTGCTCCGCCGCCTTCTGGCGCAGGCCCGGATCGGAATATTCGGTCAGCTCGCCATTCCATTCCTTGAAAAGGTCACGGGCCACCGATTTCACGTCCTTGATCCGCGAGCGCACCTTGTCCGCCTTGTCGACCGACCGGTCATAGGATTTCGACAGGCTGTCATAGCTGCTTTCGAGTGCACCCGGCTCGACATAAACCACCGCGCGGAAGGCCTCGAGCGCATTGGCAAACTCGGTCTTGGCTGCTTCCTGACTGCGCGCGGTTTCAGAGACGCGCTGCACAAGGAGATCGCGCTTCTCATAGCCGATCTTTTCCATCGCGCCATAATAGGTGGATGCACAGCCTGCGAGCGTCGATGTGGCCAGTAGCGCGCCGATCAGGCCCGCACGAAGAATCGTTTTCATGGTCGAATCCCCTCCAATTGGCCTTTACTTGCCGTGATCCGGCCCATGGGTCCAGACTTTACAGGCTTTCGCGGCGCGAAGCTTTCATGAACCCGCCGTAATCTGAGCGCATTTAGTGTATGATGTGAGTCGAATGGACGCAGTGGCTCGCCTTCCCCTCGCGCTCTTCCGCACGATTGATGCGGACCCTCGCCATTGGCAAATCATCGCCCTCGCGGGCCTCTTCCTGTTTTCCTACAGCACAAGCAGCTTCGGCGCCGAGCCCTCCGCGCTCCTTTTCGCTTTCTGCGGCGCCATGCTCGCACAAGGCCTTGGCTCGGCGGTTTTGAACCTGCGCGCGGGCCGCCCCCTGCTCCACGGCTTCGACCCCAAATCTGCCCTGATCACCACGCTCGGCGTCACAATCCTCCTGCGCGCCGCCGCCCCGTGGATCTGGTTTGCTGCCGCCTTCACCGGCATCGCGCTGAAATTCCTTGTGCGCATCAAGGGCAAGCATGTGTTCAATCCGGGCTGTATCGGCATTGTCGCAATGATGCTGCTGCTCGGTCGCGACGCCTGGGTCTCACCCGGCCAGTGGGGCCAGATGCCCCTCATTGCCGGCTACGCCCTCGCCCTCGCTGCACTCACCCTCTCCAGCGCCAAACGACTCGACATCGCCATCGGCTTCCTCGCCACCTTCGCCGCCATCCTCTTTGCCCGCGCGATGTGGCTGGGTGACCCCATGGCCATCCCGCTGCACCAGCTCTCGTCCGGCTCGCTGCTGATCTTCGCCTTCTTCATGATCACCGATCCGCGCTCGACACCGGACAGCCGCGTCGGCCGCATCCTCTTCGCCATGGCCGTCGCCGGGCTCGCCACCTGGTTCATCATCGGTCCCAACCAGCGCGGCGCGCCGCTGATGGCCCTTGCCGCCCTCGGCCTGCTGACGCCCCTGCTTGACCGCGCCCTGCCCGCGCGCCGGTTCGAATGGCCGCGCGGCACACCTGCGCCTGACCGAGCTCGGCCCATTTTCACGCTATCACCACTGAAACCTTGGGGGACGAAGGAGACATGACAAGATGAAACTGAAGCACCTGATCGCCAGCCTCGCGCTGCCGCTGGCTGGCCTCGCCTTTGCCGCGCCGGCAAGCGCCTTTTGCGGCTTCTATGTCGCCAAGGCCGACACGGACCTCTTCAACGACGCGTCCAAAGTCGTCCTCGCCCGCGATGGTGACCGCACCGTCATCACCATGGCCTCGGATTTCCGCGGCGATGTCTCGGAATTCGCCATGGTCGTGCCGGTCGTCGCGGTGCCGGAGCGCGAACAGATCAATGTCGCCAATCCGGCGCTGATCAAACATCTCGACGCCTACACCGCCCCGCGCCTCGTCGAATATTACGACGAAAACCCGTGCGAGGCAGACAGGCGCTATCGCATGATGGAGAATTCGGCCCCCATGCCGGCCCCGCCCATGCCCAGCGCAGCTGACGAGGCGGAATCCCTAGGCGTCACCATAGAAGCCGAATACGAAGTCGGCGAGTATGACATCCTTATCCTCTCTGCCGAGGAATCCGATGGCCTCATCAAATGGCTGAACCAGAACGGCTACAAGATTCCCAAGGGTGCCGAGGAGACCGTTGGTGCTTATCTGAAGCGCGACATGAAATTCTTCGTCGCCAAGGTCAGCCTCGAACGCCATGACGGCTCGGCCATGCTGCGTCCTATCCAGGTCGCCTATGAGGATGAGGACTTCATGCTCCCCATCCGTCTCGGCACCGTCAATGCCGAGGGCAAGCAGGAGCTCTTCGTGTTCGCGCTCACCAGCAAGGGCCGCGTCGAAACCAGCAATTACCGCACCGTGAAATTGCCCTCCGACATGGATGTGCCGATTTACGTGAAGGATGAATTTGCCGACTTCTACAAAGCCATGTTTTCCCATCAGGTCGAAAAAGAGAACGGCAAGGCAGTCTTTATGGAATATGCATGGGACATGTCCTGGTGCGATCCCTGCGCCGCAGAGCCGCTACGCCCCTCCGAACTTCGGGAACTTGGCGTGATGTGGCTTGATGACGCACCCGAGGGCCCCACGCCCCGCGGAATGGCCCCTTCCCCGGTCGATGTTTTCGTCACGCGCCTGCACCTGCGCTATGATGCGAAGACCTTTCCGGAAGACCTCACATTCGAAATTACGGGCGACCGGGAGAACTATCAGGGTCGCTATGTCCTGCGCCATCCCTGGCGTGGTGACTACACATCGTGCAGCGCTGCCAGTGAATACGCCAGTTCACTGGTAGAACGCTGGGACGCCGAAGCCGTGGCCTTGGCAAAACTCACGGGATGGGATGTGAATGACATTCGCGACAAGATGGCTGACGGCGGATATTCCGCTGCCGCGATCCGGGGTGTGGATGTAGAGAATCCCGTCAACAAAAAATCATGGTGGAAACGCCTCTGGGGTAATGGCTAAACTGCAACAAATATTGTAGGTTGCGCGGGTGGGGAAATCCCGTATGAATGCGCTGCGAATGCTTCTTAATTGCGAGAAGTATACTTTCTGTCTATGAGGAAATGCCAATGCCGCGTCCGGTGGGTGCACGGAACCATGACTTCAAGGAGAAGCGCGCAGCCCTGGTCGATGCCCTGACCAACTTTGCGCTGGAGGCGGACCTGCGCCGTCCGTCACTGCGTCAGTTCGCGATTGCCGCCGAAGCGTCAGAGCCCACCCTGCGGTACTATTTTGATGACCGCGCAGGCGTCGTTGTTGCCATCCTCGAAAATATCGGCCAGCGCGGCTCACCGATCTGGAACACGATCTCCGTTCCGGCGGAAAATCCGATGGATGCCGTCGAGCAATATTATCGGGTTGCTGATGCCGGCATGCGCTTCGCAAACTTTACGCGCGCTCACGCCTTCGGCCTCATCGAAGGCATCGCCGATGAGACGGCCGGCAAGGCCTATCTCAAAAACATGCTGGAGCCAGCCCTGACCTCCATTATGGATAAACTGCGGGGCACGCCAGGCAGCCCGCCGACAAATGCCGCCCTTCGCGCAGCGGCCCTTGCCATCATGTCGCCCCTGCTCATCATGTCGATCCACCAGAATCTGCTGGGCGGCAATACGGAAGCCCCGATCGACGCAGAGGCGACAATCGGCTTCCTGCAATCATGGCTGGGAACCGCCCTCTCCGCCTAGACGCCTCAGCCCATTGCGATCGCGACGGCACTGATCTCGTCATCCTGGGTGGCCCAGGAACAGACGAACCGGTGGCTGCCATCCGGCCAAGGATAGAACACCGCCCCCGCCGCTGTCAGCCGCTCGGCCAGCCCATCGGGCAGGCGGGCGAACACTTCATTGCCACCCGGCTTGGTCACCAGATGCACGCCCGGCTGCGCCATCAGCGTCGCCGCGAGTTTCAGCGCCGACTTGTTGGCGCGCGCGGCGAGGTCGAGCCATAGGCCGCCATCCAGCATCGCCTCGGCCTGGGCCGCCAGGTAGCGCATCTTGGGTGGCATATGCCCGGAGCGCTTGGCCCGCGCCCGTAGCTCGCCCCACTTCTCGCGCGCCTTGCCGAACAGCATGATGATCTCGCAGCCCATGGCGCCTGTCTTGGTCAGGCCGAAAGTCAGGACATCGACGCCCGCTTTCCAGCTCATCTCCCCCGGGCTCGCCCCGGTTGCGGCCAGCGCATTGCCAAACCGCGCGCCATCAAGGTGCACCACGAGGCCCGCCGCGCGCGCTTTCCCGGCGAGGTCGCTGATCTCGGCCACGCTATACGCGGTGCCGCTTTCAGTCAGGTTGGTCAGCGACAGAACATGCGCTGGCGTCTGGTGTACGAAACCATGATCGATTTGCGCCAGCGCCGTCGCCAGCGTGTCTGCACCAATCTTGCCGCCCGTCCCGGGCAGCAGGTGAAGCTTGCCACCGCCGGAAAAGAATTCCGGCGCGCCGCGTTCGTCAATCGCGATATGCGCGGCGTCGTGGCAAAGCACCGCGCCAATGGACGGGCAGAAGCATGACAGCGCAAGCGCATTTGACGCCGTGCCGGACGCGGTCATCCAGAAATCGAAATCCTCGGTCTCGAACACGTCAGCCAGTTGGCCGCGCAACCGAGCTGTCACGCCGTCGCCGCCATAGCTTGCCTCATTGCCCGTATTAACGCGGGCAAGCGCCGCCAGGACATTGGGATGGGCCGGGGCGGACGTATCGGAGGAAAAGTTCATGAAGCCTCTGGGAGTTCGATCTGCATCAATGGGAATTGTGCGGGATTGATAGGGTTTCGCGGCGCCTTTGACGATGGGCTTTTCGCCGCGCCAGACGCGCTAGATCTGTGTATCCGGCGTCTGCCACATCAGGTGCTGGCCGCCATCGGCCGCGATCATCTGACCGGTCACGCTGGTCGCTGAAATCAGGTAGCGCAGCGCCCGCACGATCTCATCAGGGTTGGAGCCCTCCTCGGTCAGCGTCGCCTGCTTCTCGGCTTCAAACGCCGCTTCACTCTGGTGCACGCTCTTGAGCGTCGGCCCCGGCCCGATCCCGTTCACACGCACGTGCGGGGCCAGCGCCTGCGCCAGCGTCTGCGTCGCCTGCCACAGCGCCGCCTTCGATAATGTATAGGTGAAGAATTGCGGCGTCAGCTTCCAAACCCGCTGGTCGATCAGGTTGACCACAAGCCCCTTCTCACCGGGCGCAAGGCCCGCCGCCATCTTCTGCGCCAGGTGCACAGGCGCGCGAAGGTTCGCTTCCATATGCCCATCCCAGTCAGCGCGCGTATGGCCGGCTGCGCTATCATCGGTGAAGACGGACGCCGAATTGACCAGCAGGCTCACGGGCTGGCCGAGTTCAGCCCCTGCCCGCGCGACCAGATCGGAGACCTGGCCCTCGTCTGCAAGATCAGCCTGAACTAGGGACGCCCGTCCGCCTGCCGCCTTGATCGCCTCATGCGTTTCCCGCGCGCCATCCTTCGAAGAGCGATAGTGAATGGCAACTGCCCAGCCATCCTGCCCCAGCGCTTCGGCCATGGCCTTGCCAACCCGCGCACCCGCGCCTGTCACAAGGGCCGCACCGGGCCTCATGCGCCTGCCGGCTGGAACAGGCCAAGAATGTTGAACCCGTTGATCAGCCCGTAAATATAGATCGCATAGATCAGCAGCAGCAGGATCCCGACGAGCCGCCCGACCCTTGCCTTGGTCATGATCAGCAGCGCGATGATCACCGCCGCGAGCCCCATGGCCCAATGGTCATACTGCCTGAACGTCGGCGCCACATCGAGCGGTCCGAAGAAGGAAATGATCCCGCCCGCGCCCAGAATGTTGAACACGTTGGAGCCGAGAATGTTGCCGATGGCCACATCGCCCCGCTTGCGCAGCGCAGCCGCAACGCTGGCGCCAATCTCCGGCATCGACGTACCGATCGCCAGCAGCGTCAGACCAATCCATTCCTGCGGCACGCCATAGAACTCGGCCATGCCGACGCCGCCGGCAATGATCAGCTGCGCGCCGAGGATCAGCCCGGCAATGCCAAGCGGGATATAGGCCAGCGCCCGCCACAGGGCCATGTGCGGATCATCATCCACCGCAACGCCCGGGTCGATGCCAGCCGCCACGGCGCGGCGCGCCGAGATCAGCGTAAAGCCGCAATAGCCTAAAAGGATCAGGATGAAGAAGAAGCCGATACCGGCCGTTAGCGGCATGACCGCCGTGAGGCCGATCCAGAGCGCCGTCGCGAGCAGCATCGCGCCAAGCGCGCGGCCTTCGCCCTTCCCGCCCGCAAAGAAGGGCGAAATCAGCGCGGGAAAGCCCAGAACGAGACAGACATTGGCGATGTTGGAGCCGACAATATTGCCCAGCGCGAGCCCGGGCTGTCCGCCCATCGCAGCGTCGAGCGATACAACCATTTCGGGCGCGGACGTGCCGAACCCGACAATGAAAATACCGGCAATAAGCGGCGAGACACCAAACCTGCGCGCCAGCGCCACCGCGCCATTGACCAGGAAATCCCCGGCAAAGGCCATGATGGCGAGCCCCCCCAGAAGGGCGGCAATCAGCGTCAGGTCCGGCATGCTGCCTGAGCGTCCCTAGTCGAGACGCTTGAATTCGATGAGGTTCAGGATGCCGAACACAAGCACGATCACGCCGATGGCAATCAGTGAGGGATGGATCTGGATCATTGCACCGTCTCGCTTTTGTCTGTTTTTGCAGCTGTTATCACTAGTTGCCCCGTCCTTACAGCGCGTTGCCCCCCTTGGCGAGCCTCATTCGACACCAAAATCGCCCGATTCCGCGGGGTCACGACCAAGTCAACGCGTCTCCTTCGACTTCCCGTCCGGTCGGCGCTAGGCTCGCAAATCAGCTCTCGGAGACCCTGCATTGGCCACCCTTCGCACCCGCCTCTTCCACACCTATGCGCGTCTGCGCCGCCCGATGACGCTGGGTGTGCGCGCGGCGGTTGAGAATGAAGCGGGCCGCGTCTTCCTCGTGCGCCATACCTATGTGAAGGGCTGGTACATGCCCGGCGGCGGCATCGAGCGCGGCGAACCGGCCATTGAGGCACTGTCCCGCGAACTGATTGAGGAAGCCGGCGTCAGACTGACCGGCCTTCCCCAGCTTGTCGGCTTCTATTCAAACCACCACGTCTTCAGGAATGATCATGTCCTGCTCTACCGCGTCCCCCATGGCAGCTGGGCCGAAACGACCGCCACGTCCTTCGGCGAGATTGCTGAAACCGTATGGGCCGATCCGCTTGATCCCCCTGACGGTGCAACACCCGGCACGATCAAACGTCTCGCTGAAATCTATGGCAACGAGGCCGCAAGCCCCTTTTGGGCAGGCCCCAGGTCCTAAGCCCCGGCAAACGCCAGCAGGGCCGGCACGCACAGGAACAGCAGCGCGGCCAAAATGAAGGCGAGGAATTTGATCTCGGGGGCGACGCGCTTTTTCATGCGTCCAGAATTTGCCCGCGATTGAGGCCGATCACGGGCAGAATACCGACCGTGTTGCGAAATCTCCGCCTCATTCCCGCCTTGGGTCTTAACGCGACATTAAGGAAATTCACCGAGGATTAGAACGTGGTCAGGATGCTTCTCCATCCTTTCGCGCAAAAGACCCCTCGCGGCCCCGGTTCTTCCCCTTGCCGGCGTGCCGCACCGCATAAGAACGCCGGCCCACGTCCACGCGGGGTCGGCGTTTTGCGTTCCGGCCAGCTCAGCGCCGCGTTGCGCGGATGTAACGCCAGCCCGTGATCAGCGACAGGGCAGCTGCCACCCAGAGCAAGCCCACCAGCATGAAAGAGCCGATCACAAAGACAAGCGGCGTCGCCCCGCTGGCATCAGCCGCCATATCAGCCGGCGCAAAAGCCAGCGGCAGCATCAGGCCGATAATGGCCGCCATCTCGAATCCGGTCTTCCACTTGGCGAGGTTGGATGGATCAACCACAGCCTTTCCAGCCGGCGTCGTGCGCAGCCAGGTCATGAACACATCGCGCCCGATAATGGCCGCCGCCGGCAGGCAGATCAGCCAGGTCTTTAGCACCATCGCAAGGCCCAGCAGCGCCGCCCCAACCAGCAGCTTGTCGGCAATCGGGTCCAGCCAGACACCAAACCGGCTCTGCGCCTTCAGCTTGCGGGCGAGATAGCCGTCAAGGAAGTCGGTCAAAGCGCCCGAGAGAAAGCCCAGCAAAGCGAACTGATACCAGAGCTGCTGCATCACCGTGTGCCGCAGCAGATCTTCCGGCGGCATGTCCGGCGTCACGGCGCCGGCGGCCACGCCCGAAAGCTCAGCGTTCCATATTCCCCATATGACGAGGCCCGCAAACGCACAGCGGGCAATCGTCAACGCATTCGGTACCCATTTGAAATCCATGACCACTGCATTGCCAGCGCTTGGCCGCCCCTGCAATGGGTCACGGCACCTTACGGGTAAATGGCTGCGCATCCGGCGTATTCAGCGCGACATCCGGCAGCGCGATCTCGCTGACCTTGCCGCCTGCTCGGTCAATCGCGAATATCGTGCGTCCCTCGCCCGGCGCGAAGGAAAACGCCTGTCCGCCAACGCCGAGCTTGATCGTCGCCACATGGATCATGGTGGGCCCCATGCGGGGGCGCGCCAGGACATACATTTCCGGCAGGTCGTGCCCCAGCACATAAAGCAATCCGTCCGGCCCGATTGCCCCGCCTGAGGCCGCATGCGGCGCCATGCGCTTGATCACGCCATCCGGGAACAGCCAGCCGCCGGTGCGGCGCCACTCCTTGTCGAAGGTCACAACGCTGGAATAGGTGCTGTCCTTGAACGGCACGCCGCCATTTCCGGAATAGTGCGCAAAGCCTGCAATACGCCCTCCGTCGATATCGTCGAACCAGGTCAGCGAGCCTTCATCCATCATGCCCAGCGAATGCGTCTCCACATGGGCCATGCTCACCGCATCGAACACTTCGATTGATGACCCCATTGGCACCAGCGAATAGTTCGAGTTCGCACACCAGAGCTTCTCATCACGCGCATAGCAGGAATTCATGTGACGGATCAGGCCCTTGTGCGGCGCCGTAAAGCGCGCCACCAGCTGGCCGGTATCGCGCCGGTATTTGCCGATCACCGTATTGTCGAGCGCGTAGAAAAAGTCGATGTCCACCGCCACGCCCTGATCGGCCTCCGGGGCGTCATAGATGCGCACCGTCTTCGCTTCCAGCTGCGCCACCGGCGGAGCGACATAGTCCGGCACGGACTCAAGATCGACAATCGCCACGGCCACAGGCGCAGCAGCAACCTCACCACTCACGCAGGCCGACAGCCCCAGCGCGCCTGCCACACAAAGGCCCAAGGCCCGGAACGGATGTCTCATGTCAAACCCCTTGAATGCGAGAGAGCCAGCCCCCGCAAAGGGGCTGGCACCCGATTGGTAAAACAGTCCCGACCTAGAAGCCGTAGCTAAAGCCGAGATAGACCGTGCTGCCGACATATTCGTATTCGGTGATCCGTGTCTCGTCCCGGCCCTGGAATTCCGTGGTCGGTTCATTGTTCAGGTTCACGCCTTCAATGAACAGCTTGAGATTGTCGCGCACTTCATATGACAGCCGCGCATCCCACCGGCCGAACTCGCCCTGGTCGAGATCATTGTCGCTATTGTTGAGATCAACATCCGTCAGGAAGCTGCCATTATAGGCATAGCTGACCGAGGCATCGAACCCGTGATTCTGGTAGAAGGCGGAGAAGGCATAGGTCTGCTCGGCCTGGTTCAGCAGCGGCAGTGTCTCGCCATCCACTTCCGTCTCGCCATCCAGGAAGGTCGCGCTTGCCGACACGCCAAACCCGGCGAGGTAATCCGGCAGGAAATTGTCGAACTGCGTCTGCGCAATCAGTTCAAGCCCCTTCAGCGTGCTCGACCCGGCATTCACCGTCGTGGAGACATTCAGGCTCTGCGTGATGTCGGCCGGATCGACCGCACCGCTGAGGCCGCGCCGCGCGAGTTCGGCCGCAATCTCGGCCTGCGTGGTGAACTGTTCCGACAGGCCGACCAGGTCGTCGGAAATGTCCTTGTAGAACACGGCCGCCGACAGCATTGTCAGCGCGTTCGGATACCATTCCGCCGAAATGTCATAGTTCCACGAGACGCGGGCCTTGAGGTCCGGATTGCCGATCGAGAGATTGGCAATGCCCGCTTCCTCGCCATAGGAGGAGCGCGGCGCGATGGCGTCATAATCCGGCCGTCCCAGCGCCCGCGTGATCGATCCGCGCAGTTTCAGCGTATCGGTCACGTCCCAGTTCGCCAGCACGTCCGGCAGCACGGTCAGGTAGTCGCCGCCATCCGACACCCGCACGGCCGTTTCGCCTTCGAGCAGGTAGCCGGAGGAGTCCACATCGGTCGCCTCCACGCGCACACCGGCAATCAGCTGGACCGGCCCGACCTGGCGCACGCCCATGACATAACCAGCCAGAACGGTCTCGGTGATGTCATAGTCGCTGGCATACTCGCTGATGAATCCATCGCTCGTGTTGCGTTCGAAATAGGCCGCATTGGCCGGATCCGCGAGGAAGGCGTTCATCGCCTCATAGTCCATGAAGATGTTCGGCGCGCACATGATCTCGTTGCAATTGGTGAAGGCGCCCCGGGTGAACGCATCCGACGTGCCGAGGGTCAGGCCTGCGCCCGCATCATCATACCGCGAGAGGCTGTAATCCCACGCGCGGTCGACCTGGCGTGCCTTGACGCCGGCCTTGAACCAGGTGTCCGTATCCCGGTCCCAGCGCACGTCGAACTGGCCCGACAGGCCGTCCTCGTCCATATGGCTGTTTTGGAAGCGCGCACGGCGGAAATCGATCAGCGAGGCATCCTGGCGGTCAGGCGTATCGGCATCCGGCGTGATGGTGACAATGCCGTCGCCGTTCAGATTCCACGTATTCGGCCCGAAGATCTTGCCCGAGCGCCACTCCCAGAAGTCATAGTCCTCGTCGATCTGGTTCTGGTTCATCTGCACTTCGTAATTGAAGGTCAGGGCATCAACGACATTCTCGCCGCCCGCCGCCAGCGTGAAGATTTCCTTGGTCGTTTCTTCATTGCGCAGGTTGGCGGCAATCCGGTTGGCGCCCGACGTACCCGATGTCGGCGTGTCGAACACAATGCCCGTGTCGAAATTCTGCTCATAGCGGTTGCGGTGCTGCAACTCGTCCCAGGTCGCAAAGAAGGCGCGGGCGAAATATTTCGTGTTGTCGTCCGGGCGGAATTCCACCGTGCCGTTCAGGTTCAGCCGTTCACGGCCGATCACGTAATAATTGTTTTTCACGTTCACCGGCGCCACGCCGCCGACCGAGCCGCTCGCCGTGTCCGCATCATTGACCGCCCAGTCGTCGGCATAATAGCCGGGCGCGATATATTCCCGGTCCGTCCACGAGCCAGCCAGCAGCCAGCCGAACGTGCCCGCGTCATTCTGCCCGGCCAGCGTGCCGTCCAGCGCATAGGGATTGGAGCCGCCAACGGCGCGGTCATCAGGCTCGATTTCCTCGAAGCCATAGCGGCCCGTGGCATAGCCCCAGAGAGTCTCATCCTTGTCGAATGGCGATTTCGTGTCGACATTCACCGTGCCGCCAATGCCCTGGCCGTCGAGATCCGGCGTCAGCGCCTTGATCACCTGCACCGAGCCCAGCACGCCGCCGGCAATGATGTCGAGCGGCGCATTGCGCCCGCCGCCTTCCGTCTCGGGCGACCCGAGGCTGGCGCCATTGATCGTCACATTGTTGAGCGACGGATTGATGCCGCGGATCTGGACGTAGCGCCCCTCGCCCTTCTCAACCAGCATCGAGACGCCCGCAATCCGGTTGAGGCTTTCGCCCACATTCTTGTCAGGTAGCTGGCCGAGTTCGTCGACGCCGAGCGCATCGATCACCGATAGCGCGTCGCGCTTTTCCTCGATGCCCTTCTGGCGGGAAAGCTGGCTGCCCTGAACGATGACGGTGTCGAGCACACGATCATCTTCGACGGGCTGCTCCTGTGCGCCGACATGGCCGGCAAGAATGGAAAGGCTCGCGCCGAGCAGGATTATGGAACGGAATGACATGGAGTTGACCCTTGGATAATTGACCCTCGGGGCGATCCGTTAACGGCGCTTCATGACACTCGCGTAATACTCGCGTGAACTGTTTTAGACAGAATCCATCCATGTCCCCCGGGGGTTGCGAGCTTGCGGAAACACGGCGTCCGTCCGGTAGAAAGCGACTTTCAGCCGAGCATCTCGAACACGAGGAAGATCGCGGCGGACAGGCCACCAGCCGCTGGCACGGTAATAACCCAGGCCGCGATGATCGTCATGAAATGATGGCGCCGAACGAGACGGCGATAGCGCGGCTGGTCGCCGCCAACAGGTTCGTCGCGGTCGGGGTTGCGCGGGTTGCGGGCAATATATTCGCGCCGCCGTCTCGAATTGGCCGTATACCATTCGCGAAAGAAGCCGACGCCGAACACGGCGCCCACCGCGATATGCGTCGAGCTGACCGGCAGGCCGAGCGCCGAGGCGACGATCACAGTGATCGCTGCCGACAGGGCCACACAGAAGGCGCGCATCGGGTTGAGCTTGGTAATCTGGTCGCCCACCATACGGATAAGTTTCGGCCCGAACATGATGAGGCCGAACGAAATGCCCAGTGCGCCGATCGCCATCACCCAGAGCGGGATGCCAACCTTGGCCGCCACTGCGCCTGACTGCGCCGTCGACACGATCGCGGCCAGCGGCCCGATCGCATTGGCGACATCATTGGCCCCGTGCGCGAACGAGAGCAGCGCCGCCGAGAAGATCAGCGGCAGCTTGAACAATTCCCTGAGCGACTTGTTGCGGTTTTCCATCCCGCGCGACTGGCGCTTGATCAGCGGGCTTGAGACGAGCCAGGTCAGCACGGCCATGCCAAGGCCGATCAGGCAGGCCTGCGGGAGCGTAATCTCGATCAGGTGCTTCAGGCCCTTGGTCGCCAGATAGGTCGAGAACGCCCCTGCCATCACCGCGACCAGCAGTGGCACCCAGCGCCGCGCTGCCGCAATCTTGTCGTCCTGATAGATGATCGCCGTCTTGATAAAGGCGAGGAAACAGGCCGCAATGATGCCGCCCAGCAGCGGCGAGATCACCCAGCTTGCCGCAATCTGCCCCATGGTCGGCCAGTTCACCGCCGCAACGCCTGCCGCCGCGATCCCTGCCCCGGCCACACCGCCGACAATCGAGTGCGTCGTCGAAACCGGGGCGCCGAACACGGTCGCGATATTGATCCACAGCGCCGCCGCGATCAAAGCCGACATCATGAGCAGGATGAACGTGTTGGCATCCGACAGGCCGGCCGGGTCGATAATCCCTTTGGAAACCGTGCCGACCACATCGCCCCCGGCAATCAGCGCGCCCGCGCTTTCGCAGATCGCCGCAATCGCCAGTGCGCCCATCATCGACAGCGCTTTCGACCCCACAGCCGGGCCGACATTGTTGGCCACGTCATTGGCGCCGATATTCAGCGCCATATAGGCCCCGATCGCGGCGGCCATGACAATGACGACTGATCCCGGCGTGTCATGGATAATGCTGCTGACCACCAGCGCGCAGAGCGCGATGAACACCAGCGCCAGTCCCGGCATCAGAAGGGAGCGTGAGACCGAATGTGAGGCCTGCTCGATCTGCCCGACCTTTGAAAGGTCCTTGTCGAGGGTCGGCTTCATTCCGCTGGATTGGGGCATGTTGGCTCTTGTTTCCGTCTTGCTTGGCCGCGCGGTAGCACGCCTTGCAGGCCGGATACAGGATTCGCGTTCAGATTTCAGGACGAATTTCTGGGACTGTGACCCCTGCCCTCAGGGCGCAAACCGCGTCAGCAGCGCACTCAACTCCGGATAGTCCACTTTCACCGCCGCCTCGCCGGGCGAGAACCATCCCAACTCACGCTGACCTGCTTCCGGGAATTGGCTCACATGTTCGCTTACTTCCAGCGCATAGACGGTCGCCTCGCACTCCATCACCGTTCCGGCGCCAATCCGCTTCTCGTAATGAAAGCTGCCCACGGGCGAGGCATCCACCGCGCCGCGCACACCGGCTTCTTCATACGCTTCGACCGCCGCCATCTCGGCATCCGGCTTGCTCTCTTTCGGCCAGCCCTTCGGCAGCATCCACTGGCCGCGCCCGCGCGTCGTCACCAGCAGCACTTCATGTCCCTCACCTGCCCGGCGCCAGCACAGCGCAGCCACCTGCTGCGCCACAGGCGGCCGCAGCCACGACCCTGTCACCAGGGCGGCCAATTCGCGCTTGAGACTGAACTCAGTAGGTTTCATGACACTAATGTGACCGCATTCGCTTCAACCTGCAATAGTGCGCCTGCAAAAGCGCCGCCACGCGCTTCGGCCTGCCCAAAGTGAGGTCCGCCGGAAGCGATGCGCCCATTATCAGGGCAAACCATTAATGACGCGTCTGCGCGACTTGGCCGCGCCTAAGCGATAATTGAGCCAATTGTCAGGATCAGGGCCGTCATCAGGCCAGCAAAATGAAGTGCCACACCCCGCCAGACGGCGGGGCGTGGCGCCTGGTAAGCTGGATGGGGACGCATGCAGTGCTTACCAGGCAGTTTTGAGCCTTTGCCGGGTCTCATCGTGTCTCTCCCTTCCGGCGATGCGGAGTGGAAGGCACACGACAATTCGCCTTGGGTATTCTTTATTGTTATTGAAACAATTTACGCCGCGCGGGCGCAACTGGATCAGCGCGACAACAACTTGAATATGAAATAATTTCCCACCTGCAGGCGCCATTGCAGTTTCAGCGCAATAAAACATGACCCGCGCCGCCAGCAAGCGGGACTGGGAGTGAGACCAGTCCCGCCGCCCCCGCAAGAGCTCAGAGGACCGTAAGGGGGCGGTCCGTGAGCTCCATCAGTGACTGTGCGCCGCGCCAGCCGGTGTCGCAGGCCGATAGGCCCCCGCATCTGTCGTGAATTCGGCATGGCCATAGCGCGCCAGCAGTTTGCGTATCTTGCCCGTCAGTCGCCGGTCGGCGAGCCCTTTCAGGCCCGGCGTCGCCAGGGCCAGCTTGTAGGCCGCCATCTTCAGCGCAATCCCGGTCCCCATCACCGCTGCAACCGCATAGTCGAGGTTGCTGACCGGTACGCCCATGTCGGCGGCTGCCTTCCGGTCCCCGCCCAGGAATTGCTGAATGAACACGATCCGCGAGAACCGTTTCTCGATGGCATCGAACACGCGGCTACCGAATGATTTGTCCGGCGGCATATAGGCCGCCAGCGTCGCCCGCACGAGCGCCCCGCAGGTCGCATCGTCAAACCCGTCGCGGATCGATCCGCCGCGCGCATTCATGATGTCGATAATCCCCTGCGGCGTGTCCATCAGCAGGTCTTCCGGCAGGCCCAGCAGGTAACAGCGATAGCGGCTGAACTCGACCCGCGCACGCTCTTCTGCCGTAAATTCCGTGCGCCCTTCGGCCACCATCTGGTAGGCCAGCAGGAACACGTCGATCAGGCCCGCAGGCATCTGGTCCACCTGCGGGATCGGGATACCATAGACGGACACATCCCATCCCTTCACGCGCCGCAGCACATTGAACCGCACCATCGAGTGCATCAGGCGCACCATGGCGGCGGCCTTGAAGCCCTCGCCATGCGGCTCCATCGCCCCCGGCAGGGTCGTCACGGTAAAGAAGGTCGCCGTCTCGTTGACGCGCCGCGCCGCCGTCGTGCCGCTCAGTGTCCCGGTCAGCGCCATTGGCAAGGCAGTATACTTGTTCAGGAATGTCGCGAGGAACGAGCCCCGGATCATCCACGGCGCGGCCACGGCCATTGGCAGCCGGTTCAGCCGCGCGCCCTCGCGCACCAGGTCCATGTTCAGCCAGTCTGGCTTGGTCTCCATCTCGGCGATCAGGGCCACCAGTTCCGGCGGCGCATCCGGCACCGCCTCAATGCCCTTGTCACAAGCGGTCTGCAGCATGTCGACCAGCTTCTTGAAGCCATATTCGCCCATCAGCGCGGCATAGGCATCCGCCGTCACATCGCCCAGCATCGTATAGGCCCGTACGCGGTCCACCATGTCGGCCGGCGGCGTCGGGAACTTGTCTGCATAGGAGGCAATCGAACTGACCGAGACATCTTCGGTATAGCGCTCAGGCAGTACGGAGAAATCGACATCCCCATACATGGCGGGCAATGCAGCCTTTTGGTGCGCAATGCGGTCGTGGATGGATGCGTGACCTTCAGGCATGATTCAATCCCTCTCGCTGCTCACTTGGCAGCCTCACTTATATATGTAAGTAATCCTCATGTTTTCTACTCGCATCGGTTGATACGGGGCGGAGAGGGCAGAGGGAAAATATAAGTGACTGAAAAAACGAGAAGAAATCCAAAGCAGGCCCGCGCTCAAGCGACGGTTGATGCCATTCTCGAGGCGACGCTTCACATTCTTGAGACGGAAGGCCTCAGCAAGCTCACCACAAACCACATCGCCGAGCGCGCAGGTGTCAGCATTGGTACACTCTACCAGTATTTCAGTGATCGGGATGCGATATTGGCCTCGCTGGGAAAGCGTCAATCCGATGGCATCGGAGAGCGCATACACGAAATCATGCATGACCCGTCCGAGCCCGACGGCATACGCAAGGTCGTCCGCGCATTGATGCACGGCGTACAGGGATCGGCCGAAACCCGTATCGTGCTCAGCGATGCCCTGTTCCGCGTACACGGTGAAGCGGCCATTATCGATCACAGCAAAGCTTTCAGCGACATCATGCAAAGCCACCCAGAGCTGAGCTTTATCAACCGGCCCGAGTCAGCCTTCATCCTCACCCATGCCGTGGTCTGCCTCCTGCGCGCAGCGATTGCCGAGCCGGGACTTGGTCTCCAGTCAGCCTCCCTGGAAGACGAACTCGTGCTGCTTATGGAAAGCTACCTCATGGCGCTTGCTGTCCGCGCGCAAAATCAGCCAAAGGAATAGGCCTCAGCCGCTATGGAAATGCCCATAGATGCGCTCGGCCAGCGCCTCGTTGACGCCTTCGACCGCCATCAGGTCCGCCACTTTCGCCCGTGACACCCCGCGCGCCGAACCGAAATACTGCAACAGCGCCTTCTTGCGCGCCGGGCCGATGCCCTCGATCTCGTCGAGCGGTGAGCGCGCAATATCCGCCGACCGCTTCGCCCTGTGCGCGCCAATCGCCCAGCGGTGCGCCTCGTCGCGCAATCGTTGCAGGTAATAGAGCACAGGGGCCGTCTCCGGCAGCTTGAACGGCGCCCTGCCCGGCCGGAAAAACTGCTCGCGCCCGGCATTGCGGTCGACGCCTTTGGCAATAGACACAAGGTTCACGTCATCGGGCCCGAGGCCCAATCCGGCCAGCGCCTCCAGCACGGCGTTCAGCTGCCCAAGCCCGCCATCGATCAGCACAAGGTCCGGCCAGTTGCGGTCATTACCGACCGCCTTCTCCTTCAGGCCGCGCGCAAAGCGACGCCGCATCACTTCGCGCATCATGCCGTAATCATCGCCCGGCTCGATATCCGTGTCCTTGATGTTGAACTTGCGATAGGCGGTCTTCATGAACCCGTCCGGCCCGGCGACAACCATGCCGCCCACGGCATTCGTGCCCTGGATGTGCGAGTTATCGTAAATCTCGATGCGCTGGGGCAGCGTCTCCAGCTCGAACAGTTTCTGCACCTCGTCCAGCAGCCGCGCCTGGCTCGCCGTCTCGGCCAGCTTGCGCGTCACGGCCTCGGTCGCATTGCGCTCGGCCTGTGTGACCAGGTCCCGCTTCGAGCCGCGCTCCGGCCGGCGGATCTCGATTTTCCGGTCCGCTTTCAGTTCCAGTGCCTCGCCGATCAGGCTCGCCTGGTCCGGCATCTCGTTGACGAGGATCAGTTTCGGCGGCGGGCGCTTGTCATAGAATTGCACCAGGAAGGCGGCGAGCACTTCGCCCACCGTCTGGTCACTGTCATGACGCGGATAGTGCGCCGTCGCGCCCCAGTTCTGCCCGGCCCGGATGAAGAACACCTGCACACACGAGACCCCGCCCTCCATCGCGATGGCAAAGATGTCAGCCTCTTCCAGCCCGTCCGGGTTCACGTCCTGCGTCGCGCGCACATGCGCCAGCGCGCGGATCCGGTCACGCAGGCGTGCCGCGGTCTCGAACTCCATCGCCTCTGCGGCCACGTCCATTTCTTCGGCCAGCCGCTTCTGTAGGTCGGCCCCCTTCCCGCGCAGGAAGTCTGCCGCCTCATCGGCCAGCTCGGTATAATCCTCTTTCGAGATCAGCCCCACGCAGGGCGCCGAACAGCGCTTGATCTGGTGCAGCATGCAGGGCCGCGTGCGCGCATTGAACACACTGTCCTCACAGGTGCGCAGCAGGAAGGCCTTCTGCAGCGTGTCCAGCGTCTGCATGACCGCCCCGGCGCTCGCGAACGGCCCGAAATAGTCGCCCTCATTATGCTTGGTACCACGATACTTCTTGATCTGCGGCGCCTCATGATTGCGCCGGATCAGGATATAGGGAAACGACTTGTCGTCGCGCAGCAGCACATTGAAGCGCGGCTTCAGGCTCTTGATCAGGCTCGCTTCCAGCAGCAGGGCCTCGGTCTCACTCTCGGTGACAACGAATTCCATTCGCCGCGTCAGCAGGATCATCCGCGCAATCCGCTGCGTATGCCCGCCAAGGCGCGCATAGTTCGACACGCGCGCCTTCAGGTCGCGCGCCTTGCCCACATACAGGACCTCGCCGCCATCGCCGAACATGCGATAGACGCCGGGGCGCCCGGGCAGCCGTTTCAGATTGTCCTTGATGACGTCGACGCCGCGAAGCGTAGTTGCGTCATTCTCCTGCGATTCCATGGCTCCCTAGATAGCGCCTGCGGGCGCTGCTTGCGAGGCCTAGAACAGATCGCGCATCAGTTGCTCGACATCGAGCCCGCTATCAAAGCCCCAGCCAATGCCGAAAGCAAAGATCATCACGATCACAACCGCATAGAAGAACTCACTGCCCTGCTTCTTCTCGCTCTTCTTCTTCCGTTTTGCCAGTTGATGCGGACGGAAGGCCAGGATCAGCAAGATCAGCGCGAACACGACCAGTCCCATCAGGCGCTGCATATCGCTGAGGCGCTCGAGCCAGATATACATATCGTGCGCTCCGTGCCGCGTCTCGCGCACGATCAGATCCCATATTTCCTCGAAGGGTAAAACATCGTTCGATGAGACCATGGCCTCAGCAGTCCTCCATCGGTCCCGGTCTGTTTACCGGATCCTGATCTTCCAGCATCGCAGGTATGGTTGAAAAACCGATAAAGAAATCCGATGAAATTCAGCCAATTGGCATAATCGCGCGTCAGACCCGCCCCGCGTGGCACAGGCCTGCGTCCCGCAGCCGCATGGCCGCAGATTCGGGAAAAGCTTGCCGCAAACGTCCATGCGTCCTAAGGCACAGGCCATTCGCCCAACCCCCAATCCGCACCTCGGGATTTACATAATGTCCGCTGAAATCCGCCTCGCCGACGCCCTCGAACGCGTCAAGCCGTCCGCCACGATCGCCGTCACCACAAAGGCCGCTGAACTCAAGAGCGCCGGGCATGACGTCATTGGCCTCGGCGCCGGAGAGCCCGATTTCGACACGCCGGACAATATCAAGGAAGCCGCCATCAGGGCGATCCGCGAGGGCAAGACCAAGTACACGCCCGCCGACGGCCTGCCCGAGCTGAAACAAGCCATCTGCGGCAAATTCCTCCGCGAGAACGGCCTGACCTACAAGCCATCCCAGGTGCATGTCGCGCCGGGCGGCAAGCCGGTGATCTATAACGCGCTCGTGGCCACGCTGAACCCCGGTGACGAAGTCATCGTGCCCGCCCCCTACTGGGTCTCCTACCCTGAAATGGTGCTGATGGCCGGCGGCGAGCCCGTCATCGCCCCGTGCGGACCGAACACGCAGTACAAGCTGACGCCGGATGCGCTCGAAGCAGCCATCACGCCGCGCACCCGCTGGATCATCCTGAACTCGCCATCGAACCCCACCGGCGCGGCCTATACGAAGGCCGAGCTGCGCGGCCTCGCCGACGTGCTCCTGCGCCATCCGCAGGTCTGGATCCTCACCGACGACATGTACGAACACCTGGTCTATGACGGCTTCGAATACTGGACCATCGCCCAGGTCGAGCCTGCCCTTTACGACCGCACGCTGACCATGAACGGCGTCTCCAAGGCCTATGCCATGACCGGCTGGCGCATCGGCTATGCCGCAGGCCCGGAAAAACTGATCAAGGCCATGGGCAAGGTCATCAGCCAGACCACGTCCAACCCCTCCTCGATCAGCCAGTATGCCGCCATCGAAGCCCTGAACGGCCCGCAGGACTTCCTTGAGCCGCGCCGCAAGGTCTATCAGGAACGCCGCGACATGGTTGTTGCCGGACTCAACAAATGCGAAGGCCTGCACTGCCCGACGCCTGAAGGCGCCTTCTATGTCTATCCGTCCTGCGCGGGCGTCATCGGCAAGACGGCCCCGTCCGGCAAGGTCATCGAGAATGACGAAGATTTCGCCACGGAGCTTCTGGAAACCGAAAAGGTCGCTGTCGTCTTTGGCGCCGCCTTCGGCATGTCCCCGGCCTTCCGCGTCTCCTACGCGACATCGACCGAAGCCTTGACCCAAGCGCTTATCCGCATCGAACGCTTCTGCGCCGCCCTGAAATAGGCGCGGTTCAGGCTTTCCGCGGCATCCGGAATTCAAACGTCGTATGGTCGGCGTCGGACACGACGCTGAGGCGCCCGCCATGGGCGTTGGCGATGGCTTTGGCGATGAAAAGGCCAAGGCCCAACCCTTGCTGTGAAGCACGCATATCTCCGCGCACGAAAGGTTTGAAGAGATTCGCCATGACATTGTCCGGGATCTCTCCCCCGGCATTGGTCACGGTCAGGACAAAGTCCCCCTCCTCGTCCACGGCCTGCACCTGGATCGGCTTGCCCGGATCACCATGGGTCAGGGCATTTGCCACCAGATTCGACATCAATTGCTGCAACCGGCTGGCTTCACAGTTGAGGCCTTCCGCAAAATTATAGGTCTCCTCGATCATCGCCTGCGGGTGCGAGATCCGGATTTCGCCGACAGCCTGGTGTAGGGCCTCGGCGAGCGCAGGGTGTGGCACGAGGTCAAGCGATATGCCGCTGCCCAGCCGGGCCCGCGCAAAGTCCATTAGGTCATTGATCAGGCCCGCCATGCGCTCAATCGACCCATTCGCGGCCTCAAGAACCTGCAGCGCACGGTCCGTCTGCGCCTCACGTGACGCGATCCGGATGGCCGAAGAGACGGCGCTGAGCGGGTTACGCAGATCGTGCCCCAGCACGGCAATGAACTGTTCCCGGAACCGCGCCTCTTCTTCCTTATTGGATAGGGCAGACAGATCCTCGTGATGCTGCGTCACATCGCGCGCGCTGCAATAGAACAGCCCATCGTCCGGCACGCAATTCCATGAGAGCCAGCGATAGGTGCCATTCTTATGGCGATACCTGTTCTCGAAATTCAGGACCGGCAGGCCCTTCTGTATCGCGACAAAGGCCTCCTGCGTCCGGGCGAGGTCATCGGGATGAATGAAATCGAGGAACTGGTTTCTCTCGATATCTTCCGGCTTGTACCCGAGCGTGGCCTCCCAGGCAGGATTTGTCCCCCGGAAGTAGCCGTCACTGTTCAGTACACCCAGAAGGTCGGGCGTTATCAGCCAGGTTTTGGTGGAAAACGTATTGGCAGCGGATAGGGGCATGGATCTCCAGCAAATCATGACGATACGCATGATCGTCATACGCCTGCATTTCAGTTGCAAGCATACAGACAAATCAGTGCCTGCTCACTAACAATTGTTGCATCAGCGTCCACCATTCTGCGCAAATGCTATTGAATATCTCTATATCTCTCAAGCGCTAAATAGATTGGCATGATGCGGGTTCGACCCCATTTCGGGTCTATATACGCAACGTCAAAGGAATTAGACCATGCCCATCGATATCGGAATGAACGACAAGGCCCGCCAGTCTTCCGCCCAGGCGCTCAGCGTCCTGCTCGGCGAAACCTATGCCCTTTACGTGAAGACGCACGGCTATCACTGGAACGTCACCGGCCCGCGCTTCAACTCGCTGCACACCATGTTCATGACCCAGTATACCGAGCTCTGGACCGCCCTCGACGAGATCGCCGAACGCATCCGCGCCCTTGGCCATTTCGCGCCGGGCTCGTCGGCAGAAATGCTGGAAGAAGCCACGATCAAGCCGGACAATGGCGTACCGGACGCCGAAGCCATGATCTCGAACCTCGTCAAAGGCCATGAAGCGATCAGCCGCGCCGCCAAGATCGGCCTCAAGGTTGCCGAGGAAAACAATGATATCGTGACGGTCGACCTGATGACCCGCCGCGCCGACATTTCCGAAAAAACCGCTTGGATGCTGCGCGCCAACCTCTAGGCACGCCAGCAGGTTTCAAGGAATTCGATCCCTGAGGGGCTCCCACGCGGAGCCCCTTTTTTGTGGCGCGGCAAGTGTCGGATAGCCCGTCCCTTATCCGCCCCCTCCAAAACCATGCCTACAATCACCCCATGTTTCCGCTCGATGAACAGGACATGGAGATCGTGGCGCCCGAAGGCTGGGCGCGGCTTGATCGCGTGGTGCTCATGGCCGTCGACCTGCTCGGCCCCGTCGCCGACGCGATCCTGCCGAAAGGCGTCGCCGCAAAAATCCTTGCCATCCTCAAACCCGCCGAAGCCCTCGCAAGACGCCTCCTCTATCTCTTGGCACCCGATCTAATATCCATGTCCCCGGCGAAAGCCGGGGCCTCATCAAGTTCGGTCCCAGCGCCCACCGCAAGAGATCCCGGCCTTCGCCGGGATAGTCGGAAAATACTGTTCCGCCTGACGGAGGCCCCCACACGTGGGCCCAGACCCACCGGCCCCCGCATCCGCTATCTCGACGGCCCGCCCGCGCCGCCCAAACCGCCTGCACGCCCCAGCGCCCCGCCAACCGCCGCTAAACTCAGAGACCGCCTCATCGCGCTCAGCATGGTCCTCGGCGACCCGGACCATCACGCCAAGCGCCTCGCGCGCTTCCTCGCCCGACGCGCTGCAAAAGGCAGCCCGCGCCCCGTGCCCTTCAATTTCGCCTATGTCCCCCGTCTCGCCCGTCACGGGCTCGAGGAAGACCTGCGCGACGCCCTCGAATTCACCAATGCCGCCGCCCAGTACAAGGCCACCGCTCCGCCGGGCTAGCGGCATAACGGTCGCACAGCGCCTTTCCCACTCAGGTAGAGTGAAAACAAACGAATGCATTTTTCCTTTTTGGACAGCCTGCCGCGCCGCGATGGGCGCCCTTGGCGTGCGCGCAATAAAAAAAAGCCCGGCAGCGAATGAACGCGCCGGGCTGATGAGTATTGGGCCCCGAAGGGGGGAGGAAACGCCCAATCGGAGGAGATTGGGAAATGCCCGGGGCCCAAGGCATGACCCATAGATAAAGCTTCGCAGCTGCAGCACAACCTGCATGACAGCAGGTCACCCATGCACAAATGCAATTCATCAAACGTTCAAACTAGCCTTGATGCATGGACGGACGGCGCAAGGCCTCCGTTTCGGCCGTCACAAAGTCACGGAAGGCCGCCACACGCTTCGACCGGCGCAAGTCACTCGGATAGACGAAGTAGAGGTCGAAGATCGGCCCGACATGCTCCGGCAACACCTTGATAAGGCGCGGCATTGTGCTGGCCATATAGTCCGGCACATCGGCAATCCCGAGCCCGGCATCCACCGCCCGCAGCATGGCAAACACATTATTCAGCTTCAGCGAGGCCGGGCGCGGCGGGCTGTCATCACGGCCCACCCGGCAGGCAAAGCTCATCACGTTCAGCAACGAACTTTCGTCGCCATAAGCGATGATACGATGATTATCGAGGTCCTGCGGCGTGCGCGGCATGCCGTTCTGCTTCAGGTATTCCGGCGAAGCATAGAGGTTCGTCGCCACCGTACCGAGCTTGCGCTGGATCAGGTCGGCCTTGTCCGCCGCCCATAGCCGGATGGCGCATTCGGCCTCCAGTTTCAGCAGGTCATAGTCATTATCGTCGAGTCGCAGGTCGAGATGCAGGTCCGGATGCTTGCGCGTGAACCCGCCAAGCCGTGGCACCAGCCAGGTCGACCCGAACGCCACCGGCGCCGACACGATCAGCTCGCCCTGCGGCGTATCCTGCTGGTCCTTCAGCGCTGCATTGGCCGATGTGGCCGCTGCCGCCATCTCCATCGTCGAGCGATACAGCGTATGGCCGCTATCGGTCATCACCAGGCCGCGCGCATGCCGCTGGAACAGCGAGACGCCCAGCGCCTCCTCCAGCGCCGCAATCTGACGCGAGACAGCCGACTGCGATATCCCGAGCCGTTCGCCCGCAGATGTCAGGCTGCCCGCTTCGGCCGCCGCGTGAAATGATCTGAGCTTACCCCAATCCATGGGGCGGTTTGTGACGCCAGTTTGACTTAAGGGCAAGCACAGAATGTGCCGCATCTGCGAAATCGCTTTTTCGCCCTGAATGTGTATTTTGCGGTCTCACCACAGGAGATACTCGCATGTCAGACCCGTTTCTCATGAGTCCCGTCGGGCATGTCCGCTGCGACCGGACCGAAGCGATCGATGATGACTGGGACAGCGTTCCCGCCCGGATTGAACTCGACACGTCCGTCTTCGACTTAGAAGCGCTGATGGGCCTCGAAACCTTCTCCCATGCCGAAGTGATCTTCCTGTTCGATCAGGTGCCGGACGCAAAGATCGTCACCGGCGCGCGCCACCCGCGCGGAAATACGGACTGGCCGAAAATCGGCATCTTCGCCCAGCGCGGCAAGAACCGCCCCAACCGGCTCGGCGCCACGGTCTGCGAAATCCTCTCCGTCGACGGCACAGTGCTCCACCTCAAGGGCCTCGACGCCATCGACGGCACCCCCGTCCTCGACATCAAACCCGTCATGTCCGGCTTCCAGCCCAGGGGCACCCTGCGCGAACCCGGCTGGTCAAAAGAGATCATGGAGACCTACTGGTAGCCCTCCCCTCTCCCTCGGGAGAGGGGCCGGGGGTGAGGGGTCACAGGATCACCCTCAAACACAAGCGCCCGCAGCGACGCACGCCACCCCTCATCCTCCTTAGGAGGCTGACCTCAATGGCTCACCCACTCCAATGGAAAGGGCAATTCCTCGCTTGAATAGTCGATCCTCAGGGCGCGGCGATGCCCGCCTGACGCGACCGATGAGGATGACGACCGATGCAATGCCAGCGCCTTCACGAACAGAAGGTCTCCCCGACTTGCCTCGCAAATCTCGACGGGTGAGGTCATCGCAATATCCTTTGCCTGATCTGACGCGATGCGTCCCAATGTATGTGTGCCCTCCGCAATTTCGAGGCAACCATTATGGCTGTCCGCAGCATCGAGATGAACACGGACAAAGAACATGGATTGCAGTATGCTGATCGGCGGCTCGCAATGCCAGAAGCCGTCCTTTTTTACCCACGCGCCATAGCCTTCCAGATCATGGCGCGCGCGCACGGCAATGACCCGGTCCTGATGCCAGGGCACGCCCCAATTCGCGTCCGCCGACTTGTCAAAGGCCACGAGCCGTACGGGCTTCGCGCGCGGCAGAACACTTTCACAAAGCCGCCCGATCGAACTCTCCTGCCCCAGCGCCACACGCAGGGCATCAGACCATTTCAGCCGGACACCTGGCCTCGCCTCAACGCGGCAAGCTTCATCCAGCAGGGCGAGTTCCGTTTCCGACAAGGCATCCCGAACCCAGAACCGGCCCGTCTCTTCAAATGCCTCCATCGCGCCTGTCATCGCCCCTACTGGCTCGCCCACAATATCCGCGCGATCCAGGCGATCTCGTTCGGCTTGAAGCTGCGCACCGGATAGTCCGGGTTCAGGGAGGCGAGATCCACAACGCGCGTATTGCGCCGCTCCAGCACTTTGGCCATCACTTCGCCGCCGGTCGTCTTGGCCACCACCCGGTCGCCCGGCTTCACCTCGGCGCCCGGCGCGACGATGATCCGGTCGCCTGCGCGATAGGCCGGCTCCATGGAATCCCCGCTGATCTGCAGCGCATAGACCGCTTCATCGCCGAGCCCCGGAAACCGCACCTCTTCCCAGCCCGCGCCGACCGGAAAACCACCATCGTCAAAAAAGCCGTCCCGCCCCGCCTGCGCAAAGCCGATCAGCGGCGCGAGGCCCCCGCGTCGCCCTTCCAACATGGCAGCGAAATCATCAAACCCGCTGCCCACCGCTTCCAGCACGCGCGCCAGGCTCTCGGTCGAGGGCCAGCGCGGACGGCCATCGGCGCCTTCGCGTTTGGAGGGGTTGAACGCTGTCGGGTCCAGCCCCGCCCGCCTGGCAAGGCCCGAGGCCGACAGGCCGTGATGCGCGGCCAACTGGTCGATTCCCCGCCAGATATCCCGGTGCTGCATGGCAAATGGCCCTGTTCTGTCCGACGCCCTGTATAATGGGTATATAATCCTATCGTCAAGTCCGCCACGCATCGCAATGAACCAAAGTGGTTTCAGCACGTTACGGCAAAATGAAATCCCTTTCCGGCCTCAGTTCGCTTGAGCGAACCGCGTTCTATATCTGCGCCGCGCTGCTCACGCTCGCCGTGCTCGTCCTGGCCTTCCTGCTGGCCATGACGCAGCCGCGTTTCGCCACCCCCGTGGTCAACCGGGCCCTCAACGCCTGGGGGCCAGACGGCGCCAGGGTCGCCTCCGCACACTTGCGCTTCCCCGCCCTCAGCACGCTTGTCCTTTCCGGCGCTGACGTGCCCCAGCTGGCCGAAGTCAAAACCGGAGCGCTCTCTGCCAACGTGTTCGGCTTCCTGCCCGGCATTCCATGGCTCTCCGAAGTCAGCGCCCGCGACGGCCGCATCAGCCTCGCCGGGTCAGACGATAGCAAGGACAGCGCGCGCCCCGACCTGCGCAAATGGGTCGACTATATCGACCTCGCCAATATCGATCTCGCCTTCAATCCGGAGAAGCCCGAGCGCACGCTGAAGCTGGTCTCCGCCGAGGGCTCAGTCCAGAACGGTAACGTCACGCTCCACGCTACGGGCGCCGATTCCGAAGTCCGTTTCGAAGGCAGCGCCAAGGCCTCCGGCGGCAGCACGCTCGGTGGCCGCGTCCGCATCAAGGGCGACAACATGGCTGATATCGCCCGCTTCGTCGGCCTCGCCGCGCCCGATACGCCGCCCTACAATCTCACCGCCCAGCTCGCCATCAAGCCCGGCGCCTATGACCTCGATGATATTGCCGGCACGGTCGGCGACAGCGACCTTGCGGGTTCCATCCTCGTCGATCTCGACAAGGAGACGCCCTACATCACCGCCGACATCAAATCCAACCAGCTGGATTTTGACGACCTCGGCGTCATCTTCGCCCTCCCCTTCGGCACCGGCAATGGCGAGACGGTGGGCAAGGCGCAGCGCCAGGCCAAGGAAGCCTATCAGCGCGACAGCCGCCTCATCCCCAATATCGAGATCGACTTTGCCCGCCTCGATGCCGTTGATGGCCAGGTGCATTATGTCGCTGACACGGTAATCAATTCCACGCTCGACCTCACCGGCGTCGAACTCGATTTCACCATCACGGGCCGTGTCGTGAAGGCCAAACTTGCCCGTTTTGCCTTCAATGAAGGCACGATCACCGCCTATGCCACGATCGACGGCACGCAGCAGCCGGCCCAAACCAATGTCGTCGGCTCGCTCGACCATGTCGCCCTCGCCAGCCTGTCGCTGGACAAGATCGCGCGCGGCAATGTCGATGGCGAGTTCAAGGCCGACATGTCCGGCAACCGCCTGCGCGACGCGTTCGGCCGCGCCAATGGCAGCCTCTCGATCTGGTCGACGGATACGCAGGTCCTCGCCCTCGGCAGCGAGGCGCTCGGGCTCGATATCGGCGAGGCGCTCGTCCTCCTCGCCTCGGAAGACAAGGCCGATCCGGTCTTCACTCCCGCCCGCTGCCTCGCCGTCGTCATGGACATCAACAAGGGCATCGGCACGCTGAACCCGGCCGTACTCGACACCGAAGACAGCCTCATCGTCATGAAAGGCGATGTCGATTTCGAGACCGAAGCGCTCGACATCAAGATACGCTCTGACGCCAAGGATGCCTCATGGGGCACGCTGGTCGGCAATGTCTCCCTCGGCGGCACGCTGCGCAAGCCAAGCGTCAATCCGCTGAACGGCAAGGCCGTGCTGCAAGTTGGCCTCGCTGTCGTCCTCGCGCAGGTCGCCGGCCCGCTCGCCGCCCTCCCCTTCATCGAAACCGGCAGCGGCAAAGACGCCCCCTGCGGCGCCCTCCTCTCCCGCGCCAAGAATGCGCAGACCGAAGGCTAAAGCCGCCAGCGGCTTGCGGCCACATCCGGCACAAGGCTTTTGGCTGACACCGCAAATACGCGCTCGCCGCCCAGCGCAAAGGCCATCAGGCCTTCCGGGAAGAGCGGCGCGAAGGCCGCGTCCAGCACATTCAGCCCGCCGGTGAACGTGCCCATGGCCGGCATCACCAGCCGCGCCCCGTCGCTGGCAAAACAGCGCCGCCGCACCAGTCGCCCGCGCCCCTTCACCTTGGCCGCCGGATGCAGGTGGCCGGCAATCTCGCCCGCCGCGCCGGTCGGCTCATGCCGGAACACAAGGCTGCCGATCCGCAACACTTTCGCCGCGCGTCCGCCCAAATACGCTGGCGGGTCGGGGTCATGGTTGCCCTCCACCCAGACCCAGTCATGCGCCCCGGTCAGCGCCTGTATCCGCGCCGCGTAAGGAGCGGGCAGGCGCAGCTCGGCCGCCCGGTCATGAAAACTGTCGCCCAGCGAAATCACCGTCCGCGGCCGCAGCGCCGCGCAGAGGCGCTCGACCAGGTTCAGCGTCGCCCCGGTATCATAGGGCGGCAGCATCTGCCCCCGCGCCGCATAGGCACTGCCCTTTTCCAGGTGCAGGTCCGACACGACCAGCACGCGCTCCGCCGCCCACCACAGCGCGCCTTCCGGCAGCGGCAACAGCAGCTCGCCGGCCAAGTGCAGCATCGTATCCGAGGGGCGCGCAGCGAGAGCCGTCATGACACCGAAAATGGCCCGCATCGCGAACCGGGTCAAACGCAGAATCCACATCTCCCAAGCGCTCATCCTGAGCGAAGTCGAAGGACGGGCGCGGGCTTCCGGTCTGCATCGCACGAGGCGCATCCTTCGACTTCGCTCAGGATGAGCCTCTTTGTTAATCGGGTGGGTGCCCCGCTAATCCCGCATCGCGTCCCGCACCAGGTCCGCCTCTGCCTCCCCCAACACCGCGTCCTGCACCGAGGCCCCGAACACCGGCTCCCGCCCGATCTCCAGCATGACCGGCACGGCAAACGGGCTGATATGGTCCAGCACATTGTGGTCGATCTTGCCGCGTATCCGGACCAGCATGTCCGACAGGCGCCGCACGTCCAGCAGGCCTGTCGCCGCATCCTGCCGCGCTGCCTGCAGCAAGATATGGTCCGGCTCGTGGCTGCGCAGCACGTCATAGATCAGGTCCGACGAAAAGCTCACCTGCCGCGAATTCTTCTCCTTGCCCGGAAGGTTGCGCGCGATCAGGCCGGAGATCTGCGCGCAGTGCGCAAAGGTCCGCTTCATCAGCGCGCTCTCGTCCAGCCACTCCTCCAGATCGTCGCCCATCATGTCCGGATGGAACAAGTCGCCCATGTCCAGCCCAGACATGTCCTCCATCGCCCAGACCGACATCGCATATTCGCTCGCCACGAAGCCCAGCGGTTTTGCCCCCATCCGCTCCAGCCGCCGCGTCAGCAGCATGCCCAGCGTCTGGTGCGCGAGGCGCCCCTCGAACGGATAGCAGACCATGTAATGCCGCTCGCCGCGCGGGAAAGTCTCCACCAGCAAATGGTCCGGCGGCGGAATGCTGGAGCGCCGCACCTGTACTTCAAACCACTCGCGCACGGGCCCCGGCAGTGCGTCCCATTGCGCCGGGTCATGGATCATCTGGCGCACCCGCTCGGCCAGAAAGGTCGTCAGCGGAAATTTCCCGCCATTGTAACTCGGTATGGCCGGCTTCTCGCCTACCGCCCGCACCACAAGCGCATCGAGCCCTTCGACGCCGATCAGGCGCAGCACTTCGCCGCCGAACAGGAACGTGTCGCCCGGCACCAGTGTCGAGATGAAATATTCCTCCACCTCCCCCAGCTTGTGCCCCGCCCGCACCGTTCGGCCTGATCCTCCCTCGCCTGCGGGGGAGGTGCCCGCAGGGCGGAGGGGGCCTTCCCCCTTCCCCACAAAGCTTGCCAGCCGCACCGACAATTGCACCGCCTCGACAATCGCGCCGACATTCATCCGGTGCTGCTGCGCGTCCTGCCGTGTACGCGCCACCCAGCGCCCGTCGGGCCGCCGCACGATCCGGTGGAACCGGTCATAGGTCTTCAGCGCATAGCCGCCGCTCGCCACGAAATCGACAATCCGCTCGAACGTCTCCCAGTCGAGCCAGGCATAGGGCGCCGCGCGGATGATCTCATCATAGAGCGGCGCGAGGTCGAACCCGTCGCCGCAGGCCCGGCCCATCACATGCTGCGCCAGCACGTCGAGCGATCCCTGCCGCAAGCCCTCGCCATCAATCTCGCCCGCCTCGACCGCCGCCTCCGCCGCACGGCATTCCAGCACCTCGAACCGGTTCGTCGGCACCAGCACGGCCCGGCTTGCCTCGTCCATCCGGTGGTTCGCCCGGCCGATCCGCTGGATCAGGCGCGCGGCGCCCTTCGGCGCGCCCATCTGGATCACCAAGTCCACCTCGCCCCAGTCAATGCCGAGATCGAGCGTCGACGTACACACCACCGCCTTCAGCTGCCCGGCGGCCATCGCCGCCTCGACGCGCACACGCTGCTCCCTGGCCAGCGAGCCATGGTGCAGCGCAATCGGCAGCCCGTCCTCATTCGCCCGCCACAGCTCCTGGAACATGAACTCGGCCTGGCTGCGCGTATTCACGAACACCAGCGCCATCTTCGCGCCTTTGATGGCCTCATACACTTCCGGCACGGCAAACCGCCCCGAATGCCCCGACCACGGAATCCGCTCACGCGAGACAAGGATATCCACCTCAGCCGAAACGCCGCCCTCGGCACGGATGATGCGTACACCACCCGCTTCTCCTCCCCCGCTTGCGGGGGAGGTGGCAGACGGCGCAGCCGGCTGACGGAGGGGAGAAGGCCGCACATCCAGCCACCGCGCCAGTTCCTCCGGTTCCTTCACTGTCGCGGAGAGCCCGATGAACCGGCAGGCCGGCGCCCATTCCGCCAGCGTGGCCAGGCCAAGCGACAGCAAGTCCCCCCGCTTCGACGCGGCCATCGCGTGCACCTCATCAATAATCACGCATTTGAGGTCGGCAAAGAAGTCCTTCGCATGGTCAGACGCAATGAAAAGCGCCAGCTGCTCCGGCGTCGTCAGCAGCACGTCCGGCGGGTTGCGCCGCTGCCGCTGGCGCACATGGGACGGCGTGTCGCCCGTGCGTGTCTCGATCCTTATATCCAGCCCCATGTCGCCCACCGGCGCCATGAGATTCCTCTGCACATCCACCGCCAGCGCCTTCAGCGGCGAGATATAGAGCGTGTGCAGCGCGGGCCTTTTCTTATCCTCCCCCGCAAGCGGGGGAGGTGGCCGCGCAGCGGTCGGAGGGGGCACGGCTTCAGGCTGCGAAA
>NZ_ARYL01000001.1 GCF_000685295.1 Hyphomonas oceanitis SCH89 | reverse complement strand
ATTTTCCCCGCCGCTTTGCGGCTCCTCGCGCGTCAAAATTCAGCGCCAGGCCGGTGCTCCACTACGTTTCGCCCGCAAGCGGTTCAAACCCGTCCTGCGCCGTCCGGACGGTCCGGCGTCGACGGGGACAAGGGGTCCCCGAGACAAGAGCAAAAACGAAAGGAACGACACAATGGCAAACGCACTCGGATATGTCTCTGAGACCAAAACCGGCTTCGAAGGCGCCCTCGCAATGATGAACCTCACGAGCCCCATCCGCATCGAGAAGAATGGTGAGAAGGCCGCAGACGGCCAGCCAGACTACCGCATCTTCGCCGGAGACACCGCGACAGAAATCGGCGGCGGCTGGATGCGCAAGGCGAAAGCATCGGGACGCGATTATGTCTCGATCACCCTTGCAGACCCGCAGATCGGCCCGCGCAAGATCTACGCAAATCTCGCCCCGGTCAAAGGCAAGAAAGGCCGGCACGTGATCCTCTGGAACCCGCGGGACTAGGCCTCAATTTCATCGCCACAGAGCCGCTCCGGAGATCTTCTCCGGGGCGGCTTACGCGTGCCTGCGGCATGGTAAACTCGGCGGGGAAAAATTGCGGGGGCGCATTTTTCCTCTCAAAATCGGCGCAGCAAGCGGCATTCTGATCGCATCGGACAAAACCTCAGGAAAGGAGATACCGATGAATAAACAGGACAAGACGCTGCCCATGGCGGCCAATGACAATGACCTTTTCAACGTTGTGGAAGCAGCCGCATTCCTGCGGCTGAAGCGGTCGACGCTCGACCATTATCGCTGCGAAGGACGCGGGCCGATCTATCGCAAGCACGGCACCCGCGTTTTCTACACAAGGGCAAGCCTTCTCGCCTGGTCGGAAGCGCAGATGTTCTCGTCAACCTCCTCACGTGTTCAGCGCACGAAATGAGAAAAGCGTCGGCGATTGTCGCCTCCGGTGCCGTTCTGGTCAGCCTGACCGGTTTCATGTTCGATCCTCAGGCAAGGCTGATCTGGAACCGCACCGCTAGCGCGCCGGAAGGCCTCTACTGGCTGAGTGACGCCCCCTTCACCCACGGGCGATGGGTCGTTATCTCAGCCAGAAGCGGTGAAGCGGAATGGGCCGAGGCGAAGGGATTTGTTGGGCAGGACTGGCCACTGATCAAGCAGATTGCCGCCACGCCCGGCGATGAAGTCTGCAGGCATGGGGACCTCATTTCTGTGAACGCAAAGCACGTCGCGACAGCACTGTCTGTCGATCATCTGGGCCGCGAATTGCCAGCGTGGAGTGGCTGCGTCGTGTTGAAAGACGATGACGTATTTCTCCTAAATCCGCATCCGCGCTCGCTTGATGGCCGATACTTCGGCCCGACAAAACGCGAAGACCTGGACGGCGTTGCCGTCCTCCTCTGGAAAACGAATTAGGCTAACCCGGCGCAAGCGGGGTCAAGGCGATGCTAGCGTGAGCAAGGATCTGGAGAGCGGACCCGGTAGGGCAAGATTAAAGCTGTGGCACCAACCGCTGGTTAGTGCCTTGTCTGCACATCTGATTTTCGGTGCCTCTTGCAGGTTTTCGAGGGGCACAGGATTGACTGAGTTGCCTGAATCGACGGCGAGTCAGCAGGTGCACAGGCGATGAGCGCCGAGGACGATTTCACGCCGCGCCTGGGACGTATCCGGGATGTGGGCGCCGCAGGTGGCAAGCGGTTCCGGCAGCGTGTCGCGAAGGTTGCTGCCCGCCTTGCGAAACCGAAGGGAAAGCCAGGCTTTACCGGAAGCCGATATGGGCGCGGCGCGGTGGCCGGACGCATGGCGTCTGTCCGAGGCCTGCGGCTGCCCGGGCACCGCATGCGGCGTGTCATGGTCAAAGTGCATATCGCCCGGTCGAAATCCGGCGCCGGGCGCGCGGTCTTCAACGCCCATCTCAAATATCTCCAGCGTGACGGCGTAGATCGGGACGGGCGTGGCGGTGAATTGTACTCCTCACGGGAAGAGGGAATTGGGGCGCGGGAATTCCTTGAACGTAGCGAAAGCGACCGCCACCAATTTCGGATCATCGTATCGCCGGAAGACGGCGACCAGATGGGTGATCTCAAATCAAACATGCGTCAGCTAATGGACCGGATGGAAAGTGATCTCGGAACGCGCCTCGACTGGTTGGCTGTCGATCATCACAATACCGGCCATCCTCACACGCATATCGTCATTCGGGGCAAGGACCAGCTCGGACGCGATCTGATCATCGCCCGCGAATACCTGACACAAGGCCTGCGGCGGCAGGCGGAGGATATCGTTACCCAAACGCTCGGCCCACGCCGAGATCTTGAAATCATGCGAGCCCGTCAGAGCGAGATCAGCCAGGACAGATTTACAGGGATTGATCGTCAACTGCTGAGCGAGGCGCGTGAGGGGATTGTCGCGATCCCGCCACCCTCTACGAGTGCGGACCGGTTCCAGCGGTCGCTCAAACTTGCCCGGCTGAAGCATCTTGAAGGTCTCCGGCTCGCATCGCGGATGAGTGCCGGTCAATACCAGATGGAGCAGGGGTGGGCCGATACGCTTCGGCAGATGGGCCGCAGGGGGGATATTATCCGGACCTTGTCAGCGTCCCACACGCAGGCGCGGATCGATGACCTGAAGATGTTCGAGACGAGGGCGCCGGGCACGGGCCCCGTTCTTGGAGAAGTGATTGCATCAGGCCCAGCCGATGAATTGCGCGATACGCGATATTTGCTCGTGCGGGAGTTCGATGGCGGGACCTGGCATGTTGATGCAGCCGGGCTTGGTGCCGGAAGCATGCCGCCGAAAGGGGCGATTGTCGAAGTGTCGACCGCGATTAGCGAGCCGCGTGCGTCAGATCGAACAATAGCGAGGATCGCGGAGCGGTCAGGCGGAATCTATTCTGACGCGCTGCATGCTGCGGCGGAGCCGGGATCGAGCGCCGCCTATCGACTCGCGCACAAGCGGCGGCTGGAGGCGCTGAGGCGGGCAAGAGTGGTGATCCGGAGTTCGGATGGGTCGTGGTCAGTTGGAGCAGATTTCTTAGAACGTGCAGGTGGTTACGAACGAACACGCGCAGGCGGTGCTCAGATCGTAGTTCGATCCTGGATCAGTGTCCGTGAACAGTTGGAGAATCCGGGGGCGACCTGGCTCGATGCGCTCGACGATGCTTCAGACGGGAGAATGGGACAGGTTGAATTGGCGGCCAAGAGACGGGCGCGGCTGAACTTTTTGCGCGGGCAGGGGGTGCTGGCGCAGAGTGAGGCACGGGTCTCGGAAGAAGTATTGGTTAAGTTGAAAATGGAGGAATTACTCACGGCGTCGAAAGATGTGGCGCGGCGAACGGGGCAGGGCGCGGCTGAGCTTCAGCCTGGGGGCAGCTTTCGCGGGACGATGCAGACGACCGTCGACTTGGCGCAAGGGAGGATGGCGGTGGTCGGGAATGGGAAGGAGTTTGTGCTTGTGCCTTGGCGACGACAATTGGTCCAGCAGCTCGGACGGGAAATCGCGGTGTATCAAACGGCGCGAGGGTTGGAGTATTCGACAGCTCTCTCCCGAACAAAAGGCCTTACACGCTAGCTGATTGTTGAGCGACAACCATCATGGCCGGTAGCGACAGTGTAAATAGACATTACTTTTTTAGCACGAAGCAATACCCAATTGTTTGAGGGACGAAGTTTGCAGATAATTTCGAGCAGAAGACAGTTGAACTGTCAGACTACAATTCGTGGTGTCTATGTTTCCAGCGGTTTAGATCGCGCCTCATCACCTAAGCACCTGACCGGATACCAAAAAATCTTCCGAATCGGGACACCTTGAGGTAGAAGTACCGATAACTTTACAGTTTAGGAGGTAAACATGTCTGGAGGCGGAGGCAGTGGAAGTAGCAGCGATGATTGGCGTGCGCCGACCGGGGGGGGTGGAGGCGGAGAGAACGACAAGTGCGCTATCGTCGAGTTAACGGCACTGAACTCGCCAGTCGCGGCGGTCGTTTCGGCTCTTTCTGCAATGGATATCCTGCATATCGAGCTTGAAACAACTCCGCGTAAGCGTGTTGTGGCAAAGACCGCGGCCGGTCTTGTAGCGGGGGCAATCACTTCCCCAAAACTAATTGACATTATCGCGTGCCTCGAGAGCGGTTACTCCTACGAGGCCGAGGTCAAATCAGTTGTGGGCGGTCGTGTGGATATTGAGATCCGTCCGGCATGACACAAATTGATGTCGTTGGCGGTGTCTATGGAGAACGTTGCGCTTTTCCGGAATGGAATCAGATATTCGGGTCGGCAGGTCGTGCGGCGGCGGCATTGTCGGATCATGTAGACACTGTCAGACTACACACAGTCCTTCCGAGTGATGACCGTGCGGATCGGATACTAGCCAATCTTGATGCGTTTGGGATTCAAACTTTTTCGCATCCAGGCGATCAGCTTATTGGATTTGATTACATACACTGCTTGGCTGATCCCGCTATCAGTCCTTCACCAGATGCAATCGCTCGCCGTTCACCATTTGAGGTCGAAGCTGACATAGCGGTTTCGTTTGGCATGATGGAATGTGTTCCCAAGGTCCGCGCAGGCATGTGCGTATACGACCCTCAATCACCTACTAGTCCAGTAGGGTTTCGACACACGGGAGGTGAAGCTGAGCGGCTTGTGATTGTTGCCAACGCCCATGAGATTGAAAAATTGTCTGGCCTTCGAGGCGAGGTAGCAGCGAAAGCGGTGTTAGAAAGCGAGAATGCCGAGCTCGTCGTTGTGAAAAACGGATTATCGGGGGCGATTGTCATTGGCCGAAAAGGCGTGCTCGGCGAAGTCCCGGCCTACAAAGCGCACTCTGTCTTTACGATCGGCTCGGGGGATGTCTTCGTTGCTGCATTTGCTTATGCTTGGGCGATAGAGCGTTCAGAACCTGTTGATGCCGCCCGCTATGCCTCAAATGCAGTGGCAAGTTATGTCGAAACCCGCGCGCTCCCAATGATTTCGCCTGAAGATGCTGACGCTCATGTTCGTGACCCGGTAATTTTGAACAAGGGGCGCATATACCTAGCTGGTCCCTTTCGAGAACTCGGACAGCGAATTCTCATAAACGAAGCCCGTTCAATCATGAGGCAGATGGGCATGGAAGTTTTCAGTCCTGTTCACGATGTCGGTCGAGGACCTGCTGAAAAAGTGGTTCGGCTGGACTTAGAAGGATTAGAGACGTGCGACGCTGTCTTCGCGATTTTGAATGGTTCAAGCCCCGGAACCCTATTTGAAATTGGCTATGCGGTTCGAGAAAAGACGCCTGTATTCTGCGTTGCGCAGAATGTTAGAGATGTCGACATGAAGTTGCCGGTTGGCGCTGGCTGCACCATTCATCAGGATTTCATCAGTGCTCTGCATTTATTGGCGTGGCGGGTATGAAGACGGCTCTGCTCCTATCCGGAGGAATGGACTCTGTTTCAATCGCGTATTGGAAGATGCCAAATATTGCCATTACTATAGACTACGGCCAGAGGCCCGCTCCTGGTGAAATCAGAGCCGCATCGGCTGTTTGTTCGAGCCTGGGCATCGAACATCAGATATTGACAGTGGACATCGCCGCACTTGGAAGCGGCGACCTATCTGACCAACCACCGGTATCGGGCGCACCTGCAAGCGAATGGTGGCCCTACCGAAATCAATTCCTTCTCACCGTCGCAGCAATGCGATGTCACGCGGAGGGTGTGAATCGAATGATGATCGGTGCGCTAAAGTCAGATGGCTTTCATGCCGACGGGACTCGGGTCTTTGTCGATGCCATGAACGAACTATTTGCACTTCAAGAAGGAGAATTGGCTGTTGAAGCACCTGCTATCGGTTTTGATGCTGTTGAGCTGGTGCGGACATCTAAAGTGCCTATGGATATTTTGGCTTGGTCGCATTCATGCCATGTCGCTGAGTTTGCCTGTGGTTTCTGTCGTGGTTGTCGAAAACATTATGATACGATGGAGGCGGTGAATGGGTCCGCCTACTGAACCAACGCCTCGAGGCAACGTAACTCGGATCGTTGAGAAATCAGGATGGGAAGCCTCTTCTGAACTTCTCAGCGTGCGCGTGCCGTTTTCAACGGACAGGTATTTCGACGACGTTTTTACGGCCCGTCGGACGCGGCGAGTATTCGACCCAGTGTCGCTACGAGAAACACGTGGGTTCATTCAACACCTCTTCGCGCCGCAACTGATGGGAAAAAATGCACTCTCTGGACTAGCCCGAAAGGCATTTATCTCAGCTGGCGCATTGCATCCAATCGATGTAATTATTCTGTCTGGACCAGACGTCGACGCTCCGATCTTGTATTGTGATCGCCCGAACAAATTTGTTACGCTAAAGGTACTGAACCCGGCAGGTTTAGAAGAGGCCGTCACAGAAGCTCTGGCCATTCAAGCGAACGCCAAAGGACACGTAATTTTACTTGCTGGTGATCGCCGGGTTGTGTCGTCTCACTATCGTGAAGCGGAATCGCTCCTCTGGCGAGATGCCGGAGCGGCGTTGCAGTCTTGCTCACTCGCAGCTCACGCGTACGGTTACGGCTTTTGCCCACTCGGGCAGCTTGGCACGGGGGCGCTGCAGTCCTTGGGGCCACCACACGAGGATTTTGCGGCACTCGGTTTAGCGGTTTTCGGACGTTGACCCGTGTTCAGTGCACCACTTCTTCGCTTATTCGGGCAACGCGACCGAGCCGGCGCATGTAGTCCCACATGATGGCATCTACGAGGCTCGCGGGCTCTTCAATCGCAGTGCAAAACTCCAAAAACTTGCTTTCCATGAGGTAGTAGTGACGATTAGGGTCAGCGCTACCATCGTAGATACCCATATGCTTTCCTGCACGGATGATATGAACGTCAAGAATCGCAATATCATCCGATCCAAGATGATTTCTTACTATCCAGGAGGCTGTTTTAGGGCCAATGCCGTTCATGGAAGTTAAATGATCGCGTAGCGCCACTGCCTCCTTTGGAACATCGCGAGACGCTAGACTCGACAAGGCTGCGGATAGGTACCGCGACTTTTGCCTGATGAAGCGATATTTGCGAGCCTTACCTGTTACTAGAAACGGTTCGGAGAGCGCATCTTCAATTGCTTCAGGCGATGCTCGCCCATCCAACAAGCAACCACTTTTTAGCCTCTCAAACGCAGCCAGCCCCAACTCAGCGGGCATTCCATACCCTCCGAGCAAACATACTGCTACTTCTTCGAGCAGCGACCGCCCCAACTTGAATTGTGTATATCGTTCTGCTTCTCGTTGCATCTGGACTTGGTATTTCCAGAACGCTGCGGTGAGCAAGTCCTCTGCTCGGCCCCAGACCACACCAGGAAGGAGCTCGACTTCGGGTCCCGGCAGATTAATAGCCACTAATTCTGCACCGGTGTGTGCCCAAGCAGATTGCAAATAATTTGAATGATCCATAGCCGTGCGAATCATCATTTGTACCGAGAATCAATGGGAATTTTGTGCTTGGATTTATTGGGATTTAACGTTCCGGGTTTGATTCTGAAATGGACTCCTTTTGTGCCGCCAGCACGACATAAGAGACTTGTATGTGGTTCAAGCTGAGCCCACTGATCTGCGATCCGCTGGTCCCCCGGTTATCACGAGGGTGTGACCTTTCTTAGCTCTGAAACTCAAGTTTGGACAATTAAGGAGTAGAGCGTTCCGGCGTTGTCCTAATGCATTGGTTTGCCGGAATAGGCTTCGAGCGCCACTATTCAGGTTGTGCCGTGCACGTCATGCTCCAGCCCACTTGCTAGGAGCCTTCCATTGTCACCCACGAAAATCCTTCTGGGTCAGATCGTTGGCGTTCTTGCGATAGTTGTTGGTGCGACTTGGGCAGCTACGCAATGGGCAGCGGAGGCGCTGGATTTTCAGGCCGCTCTGGGGCGGCCCTGGTTCGTAGTGGTAGATCTACCTGTCTACAAACCCTGGCGGATTTATCAGTGGTGGTATGCCTATGAGGCCTATGCGCCGGATGTGTTTAACCGGGCAGGACTGATTGCGCTAAGTGGAGGCGGTCTGGGTATCCTGGCGGCAGTCATCGGATCGGTGATGCGCAGCCGACATGAGCGGAATGTCACTACCTACGGGTCGGCGCGCTGGGCGTTGGTTCAGGAGATGAAATCAGCCGGTCTCTTCTCGGACGCTGGAGTTTTTCTCGGCCGGTGGAAGGGGCGGTATTTGAGGCATGCAGGGCCTGAGCATGTCATGGCCTTTGCGCCCACGCGGTCGGGGAAGGGGGTGGGGCTGGTGATCCCGACGCTCCTGTCCTGGACCGGCAGCGCGGTCATTCACGATATCAAGGGAGAGAATTGGGACCTGACCTCGGGCTGGCGAGCGCTATTCAGCACCTGCATCAGGTTCGATCCGACCGATCCCTCGTCACCGCGTTACAATCCCCTGCTCGATGTGCGGCGGGGCGAACGGGAAGTGCGCGATGTGCAGAACATTGCCGATATTCTGGTTGATCCCGAAGGCAGTCTCGAACGGCGCAACCACTGGGAAAAGACCGGACATGCACTCCTTGTCGGAACTATCCTTCATGTCCTCTACGCTGAGACGGACAAGACGCTGTCGGGGTGTGCCCGCTTCTTGTCTGATCCAAAGCGGAGCTTTGAGGCGACTCTCACCGCAATGATGAGCACGCGGCACAAGGGACGTTCTGTGCATCCAGTTGTCGCACAGACGGCCAGGTCACTGCTGAACAAATCGGAGAACGAGCGCTCGGGTGTCTTGTCGACAGCGCTCAGTTTTCTGGATCTCTATCAGGATCCGGTCGTCGCGACTGTCACGGGTGCAAGTGATTGGCGCATTGCTGATCTTGTCGGTGCGGACCGGCCTGTTTCGCTCTACCTAGTGTGTCCGCCATCAGATCTGTCGCGCACCAAGCCTCTTATGCGCTTGCTACTCAACCAGATCGGACGAAGGTTGACAGAAGAAAAGCCGGACCCGGCACGACGCAAATTGCTCCTGATGCTGGATGAGTTTCCGGCGCTCGGGCGACTCGACTTCTTTGAGCAGACTTTGGCGTTCATCGCGGGGTTCGGCATCCGGGCCTACCTGATTGCGCAATCCCTGAACCAGATAGAAAAGGCCTACGGTCCCAACAATTCGATCTTGGACAACTGTCACGTACGCATCGCTTTTGCGACGAATGATGAGCGGACCGCCAAACGGGTTTCAGAGGCGCTCGGAACGGCGACAGAGCTGCGCGCGCAAAAAAACTATGCGGGGCACAGGCTGGCGCCATGGCTGGCTCACATGATGGTCTCGCGGCAGGAGACGAGCCGACCGCTTCTCACGCCCGGCGAAATTATGCAGCTGCCGGCGGCTGACGAACTGGTCATGGTGTCCGGTGCACCACCCGTCAGGGCGCAAAAGCTTCGATACTACGCCGATCGGAGTTTTGTTGATCGTGTCATTCCCCCCGCGCCCAGACAACTTAGTCTACGCTCTTCGTATGATGAATGGAGCGATACCTCTCTGGCTGATGCGAAGGGCGACGGTAGTCGGCGAAGTGGCGGTGAGCGCTCGGATGGCGGTTTGGAAACTGTTCCGGAACTTGCCTTGGCTCCCGAACTGCGCAGCAAGGACGTCGCCAGCGATGAACAGCCGGATCTGGAAGATACACAGGATGCCGGTGATGCCGATCACCTGGACGCGGTTCGCCGCGCCGTCGCCATGGATCGCGGCGACAAAGACATGCTGCCGGATTTCTGATTATGCCCAAACCGCGCGCCAATCTGAGACTGTCACCCAAACTGAACGATGCGCTCTGCGCAGCAGCGGAACGTCCAGGCGTGACGAAAACAGCGATCTTGGAAGCCGCACTGCAGCAGTTCCTGTTCCCGGAAGAGGATCGGGGGCTGGAAGCGCGACTTATCGGCCGCATGGATGCCTTCGATGCGCGGCAGGGCAAGATTGAGCGAGACGTCACTCTGACGATGGAAACACTCGCACATTACGTCTTCTATTGGCTCACGCGCACAGATCCGATTCCGGAAGGGGACCGTGATGCGGCTCATGCGCTCGGGCAGCGCCGGTTTGACTTCTTCATCGAACAGGTTGCCCGAAAAGTATCCGGGCAGGGTTCCTTGGCGGATCGCATTCCGTTGGAACATGACGATCTGGACTAGTTTAGCGATTAGGCACTCCGGCCGCGCGCAAAATTGACGATCATGTCCGCACTGAGATGGGTGTATCGCTTCAGCATTTTCCAGTCCTTGTGGCCTGTCACGAGCGCAACCTGTTCGATCTGGAGACCCGCTTCGAACAGTCGGCTGGTCCCTTCATGTCGAAGATCGTGAAAGTGCAGGTCTTCAATCTCTAGTTCCTGGCAGGCGCGGCGGAACGCTGTGCCAATCGAACGCGGATTGTATGGGAATATCCGGCCCTTGGTGGGCCGGGATGCGCGCTGTTCTGCAAGCAATGCCCACGCGTCATATCCCGCCAGGTCGACAAGCGGCACACGCTGGTCGTTTCCATCCTTGTTGCGAGGGTCCTTGCGGTCGCGGACAAGAACCGTACGCTTGCGCTCATCAATGTCCGACCATTCGATTGAGCAGATTTCTGACTGGCGCATCGCGGTAGCGATCGCGAACTTTACGATCCGGGCCATGGGTGACTTCAGGCGTTCATTGGATTCGAAGTGAGCAATGAGTTGGTCGAGTTCTTCCTGTGTCGGGCGCCGGTCACGCTCACGGCCCTTTCCGACAAGGCCGAGCCGGAAGAGAGCCACCCGCGCAAGATCAACTTGTTCGACTTGAAGGGGCACGCCGTGAACAGCGGTCGCATGCAGCATGATGGTCTTCAGGTAGGAGATGTCCATGGCAATGGTGACGGGGCCGGCACCTTCGCTCCGGCGATCCCTTGCGAACTCGATGATCCTCTCTCGCTCAATCTGGTTAAGGCGTAAGTGGCCGATATCGTCTCTCAGCTTGTTCAGGGAGTATGCCTTCGAACGGCGCAGCGGTTTGCGTACATCCAGCATGTCGGCAATGTGGAGATCGACGAGATCGGCAACCGTGTTTATAAGGTCCGGGCGGTGCTTGGAGACGCTTTCTCCACGGTCCACCCGGCGCTCCATTTTGAGTGCCCATTCTTCGGCGTCCTTGCGGCGCAGGAATGACTGGGAGACATACCGTCCTTTGCGGCGGACCTGTGCCCGCCAATTGCCGGAAGGAAGCTTCGTGATTGACGACATTTCGTGTGCGCTCCGTGTGCACAGAGGGATCAAAACCGGTACAAACGCGTGCAAATCAGTGCACACGAATTGCACACGTTCTCGTTATAGTCCTTTGAAACTACTGAAAAAATGAATAAAAATCAAGTACATAGATTTTCTGTCGCACCTATGATGGACTGGACCGACGCGCATTGCCGCGCCTTCCATCGCTGCCTGACGAAAAGTGCGCTGCTCTATTCCGAGATGGTCACCGCCGACGCCGTCATCCATGGCGACCCCGACCGCCTGCTGCGTCAGGACCCCAACAACCACCCCACCGCGCTCCAGCTCGGCGGCTCTGACCCAGCCAAACTGGCACGCGCCACCAGCATCGGCGCCAGCTGGGGCTATGAAGAGATCAACCTCAATTGCGGCTGCCCCTCCTCGCGCGTCCAGTCCGGCAGCTTCGGCGCCTGCCTCATGGCAGAGCCTGACCTCGTGGCAGACTGCGTCGCTGCCATGCGCGCAGCCGAGCCAGACCTGCCCATCACCGTCAAATGCCGCATCGCCATCGACGACATGCCCGCCCGCGAAACCCTCTTCACCTTCATCGACAAGGTCTCCGCCGGGGGCTGCACGCATTTCACCGTCCATGCCCGCAAGGCCTGGCTGAAAGGCCTCAGCCCCAAGGAAAACCGCGACATCCCCCCGCTCGACTATGGCCTCGTCGCAGACCTGAAAGCAGAGCGCCCGCACCTTTCCATCACGCTGAATGGCGGCATCACCACGATCGAGGAATGCCGCACCCACCTGAAAGTCTTCGATGGCGTCATGCTCGGCCGCGCGGCCTACCAGAACCCGTCACTGCTGGGCGAGGTCGACGCAGCTTTCGGCTGGGCAGGCGCCCCGATTGTCTCGGCCCATGACGCGATCATCGCCTATATGCCCTATATGGCCGACCAGCTCGAACGCGGCACAGGCCTCCACGCCATGACGCGCCACATGCTTGGCCTGTTCAATGGCCAGCCCGGGGCCCGCGCCTGGCGCCGTGTCCTGTCAGAGCGCGCGCCCAAGCCCGGCGCAGGGCTCGACGTGCTCGACGCTGCCGTCGAAGCGATCACGGGGCATGCGGTCAATCTCACCGAAGTCTGAAGCCGCCTCTCCCACACAATCCGCGCTGCAACCTGCTGCGCCTCCGGCAAAATCGCCCGCGTCTCTCCGCCCCCGCCACAATGCGCCTATACTTTCATCCGTCGCCGGATCCCCTCGGGCGACAGGGTCCGGGGCATTTTGCCTGCCCCGCGCGGATGGGACGGCGACCAGCTGTGCACGGCAGGGCGCAACACCATCCAATTACACTTGAACTACCAGCCTTGCCCCAGGCGGCGCCGCCGCCCATCCGCAAGGACCTTGCAAGCAAAGCAAAACCGGAAGGGCAGCGCCCTGTCCGGCTTTTGGTGCTGGGTTTCACCGGCGAGGTCCGTGTTGGAATTAAATCGGACTGGAGCAAGAAACATCTTGCGCGTTTTCTCGGCTGAGGCGTTAGCTAAATGCGCGGCATGTTGATTTGGGTAGATCAGTGCCGGGCTTTACCTGGGAGGCGTGAAGAGGGGTCATCATGAGAACAATTGTGGGTTTCGCCTTGGCAGTTTTGCTGGCCGGGTGTGCAACGGCGCCTACAAATATCGGCCTTGGGCTGGATGAAAGCGCTCCCGGACAGGCGGCAATCACCAGCAATGCGGCGGATGAGGCAATACTGATTTTCGCCATCGGCCCGATTGCCACCGCTGGCGGATATCAGTTTCAGCGCCTGACGGAGGACAAGCGTGAATTCGTGGGTGACGAAGTCACTTTGGGCTTCGCCGTCTGGGGAGTTGGCGACAAGATGAAGCGCCCCGAAGGGGGAAAGTCATCCTTTTGGGTGCTCCATGACGAAATCAATTTTCTGATCAAGAAGGTCGAGCCCGGCACTTACGTGGCCAGCTATGTCACGTGGAATACATTCAACGGCGTTTCCTCCGGAACGGCGTCGCTGTGCCGGAATGACGGCGCGGCGACATTCGAAATCCAGCCCGGGATCAATATCCTCTCGTCTCGCGATGCCTATCCCCCGGGAACCGTAACGCGCGTGTCCGCGAAGTTTTCGGAAGCAGATGTCCTCGCCCAGTTCGAGCAGACACGGCAGAACTATCCCGACCTGAAAGGCGCCCCCCGCGTCGTTTATCCCGCGCTGGAAACGCATTGGACGAAGACCCCTCGCGGCTTTTTCTCCGAGCCGTGCAGCGTTGCCGAGCCAGGAACAATCGTTGTGAACCGGCTTCGGCAAGCCGGTAGCGATGTCCCGCCGGATGATGCGGACAAGGCCGCCATTGCGGCCGCGATCGCCAATGTAGAAAACAAGCCAGAAAATCTTGACGTTCCGGGGGAGACAGACTGATGACCTATCCCATATCGAATGCTTTTCATTTCATCGGCCTTTGCCTGGCCGGTGCCGTCTTGTCCGCTTGTGTTTCGCTTACACCGGACCAGGTCTATCCTTTGGGCGCGACACAATCCGTCGACCCATCCCTTATCGCGGATCTGGATGCGCCGCTGGAATCGACAATCAGGACAGCAAAGTCGGGCGAGGTCATCCTGCGCCAATTAGTACAGAGCGTCGCGGTCATGGTCCTCGAGAATACCGTTACGCCGACCGGCGATGTCAGCCTGGCTGTCCAGGCGCGCTCAGTCGAACTGACAGAAGGTCTGACCTTTTATCCGGCCGTCAGCGTCGGAAAGGAAAACGCCTTGGTCGCCTGTTCGTTCGATCGCCCGGCGGAGTGGACACCGAGATTGAATCCGGGCGCCAAGGGGTCGGGCAAGGTGTGCTTTGTGCTTGAGAAGATCGCCGGCAAGATTGACCTGTCCAAAGTCGCACAGGATCTTGGCGCGCGGTCATCGTCGGTCTTTTTCTTTGTGTCAGACAATATCGGCGTCTCCGCAGCGTCCGGACCCTACCAGAAGCTCTTTAGGTGGGATCCGCAGCTGACCTACGAGGTTTCCGAACCTGCGCGGTTTCGGGCAATTGAGTCCACGGTTTCGGAAAAGTCCGGCATGCCGAATATCGCGTTGAGGTTCCTGTCCACTGAAGACGGGGCGCAAATCAAGCCAGTCTATTTGTCGGGCGATCAGCCGGTGCCCATTCAAGCCGATCCGGTTGTCATCAAGGCCGATCAGGCCTTCCCGACAAGGATCAAATACGATGGTGCCGAAATCGAAATTCTCGCATTGAAGGAGGGTGTTCTGGCCTACCGGATCCTGTCTGGCTTCGCGACAGGCGCAGCCTTCGTCATGGACCTGCCGGAATCGACGATCCCGGTTCCTGCCGCCTCGCGTTGATATCGCTTCTTCGGGCGCTCTGTCCGGCTTTGGGTGCTGTTTGGTTGAATGCCTTATTGGAGCAATGTTTTGCATCTCTGTAGGGTGTATTAAGCGCAGCGCAATGCACCGCCTCTGCCACGTGAAATGTGCATTGCAGCCTTTGGCGTGCATGCACCCTACGCCCCAAATTCGTTCTTCCTTTGTTCGTTAACGTGTGTTAACGCTTTTCCCGCTGACGGGGAAAGGCGCACATGGTTTGCCGCATCACGACATTCGCGTTCGAGGGCGTTGAGGCGCAGCCTGTCGATGTGCAGGTTCAGCTGACGGGCGGCCAGCCGGCCTTCAACATTGTCGGCCTTGGCGACAAGGCGGTGACCGAGAGCCGCGAGCGGGTGCGCGCGGCGTTGGCCGCGCTGGGCCTCGCCATGCCGCCCAAGCGCGTCATCGTAAATCTCGCTCCGGCAGACCTGCCCAAGGAGGGCAGTCATTACGATCTCGCCATTGCGCTCTCCATACTGGCCATCATGGGCGTCATCCCGCCCGACATGCTGGAAGGCCACGCGGCCATAGGCGAACTGTCGCTCGATGGACGCCTCGGCGAAACGCTCGGCGTGCTGCCCGCCGCCATGGCCGCCGAGGCGCTGGACCTGAAACTGATCTGCCCGGCCCCCTGCGGCGGGGAAGCCGCCTGGGCCGGCGGCAGCGTCCTCGCCGCGCCGAGCCTTATCGCCCTGATCAATCATTTCACCGGCCGCGCCGTCATCGGCCCGCCCGCCGCCGGTGTGCTGGCCGAGCCGCCTGCCGGGCCCGACCTGCGGGACGTAAAGGGCCAGGAAGGGGCCAAACGCGTCCTCGAAATTGCCGCTGCGGGGGGGCACAACCTCCTCTTCTGCGGCCCGCCGGGGTCCGGGAAGTCCATGCTCGCGCAGCGCCTGCCGGGCCTCCTGCCGCCGCTCTCGGCGCGCGAACTGCTGGAAGTCTCGCAGATCCAGTCCATCGCGGGCCTCCTCGAACGCGGGCGCCTCTCGCGCACAAGGCCCTTCCGCGCGCCGCACCATTCGGCCTCCATGGCCGCCCTTGTCGGCGGCGGCATCAAGGCCAAGCCCGGCGAGGTTTCGCTCGCCCATCACGGCATCCTCTTCCTCGACGAACTGCCCGAATTTCCGGCCCATGTGCTCGACAGCCTCCGCCAGCCACTGGAGGAGGGCGAAGCCGTCGTCGCCCGCGCCAATCGCCATGTGCGCTATCCCGCCCGCTTCCAGCTCGTCGCCGCCATGAACCCTTGCCGCTGCGGGGGCGGCCCGGGCGCAGCGGCCTGCACGAATGGGCCGAAATGTGCCCAAACCTACCAGTCGCGCCTATCCGGTCCGTTCCTTGATCGCATCGATCTCTACTATGACACGCCCCCCGTTACGGCCGTCGATCTGGCTTTGCCGCCCGCCGCCGAAGGCACGGCTGAGGTCAAGGCCCGCGTCCGGAAGGCGCGCGATATCCAGACGGAACGCTTCGGCGAGATCACCAGCGACAAACGCCGCCCCGTCAATGCCGATGCGCCCACCGGCGACATTGAGCGCCTCGCCGCGCCCGATGCCCCCGGCGCGGCCCTGCTTGCCGATGCCGCTGTCAAGCTCCAGCTCACCGCGCGCGGCTATCACCGCGTCCTCAAAGTCGCCCGAACCATTGCAGATCTCGATGGTGCCACGGGCGTGCGCCGTCTCCACATTGCCGAGGCGCTCACCTATCGCCGCCGCGCGCCGGGGCAGGCCGAAGGCGTCCAGGCCGATGCCCTCGCGCGCTAGGCGCATTAAACGAATGCTAAAGCCTTGAACCTAGGGTTCCTCCCTATGACTGACGCATCCGACACGCCCAAATCGTCCCCTTCGCCCGAGGAAACCTTCCTCGCCACGGCGAGCCACGAGATTCGCACGCCCCTCAACGGCATTCTCGGTACCGTGTCGCTGCTGCTTGAAACCGATCTCCAGCCCTCCCAGCGCGAATATGCCGAAGTCATCAAGCAAAGCGGCGCCCGCCTGCTCGAACTCCTGAACAATGTGCTCGACTATGCCCGGCTCGATGCTTCCGCCGTGGAGCTGGAAGCCGAAAGCTTCTGCCCCGCCCAGCTCGGCCGTGAAGTAATCGAATTGCTGAGCCCCCGCGCTCATGCCGCCGGGCTCGACCTGGCCACCCGCAAATCGCAACTGCCCATGCCGACCTATTCGGGCGACTCGGGCCGCATCCGGCAGATCCTGTTCAACCTGGTCGGTAATGCGCTGAAGTTTACGGAGAAGGGCGGCGTCCTTCTGGACATAACGGCCCTCGAGAACGGACTCGAATTCCGCATCATCGACACCGGCCCCGGCATCGCAAAGGACGATCTCGCGCACCTGTTCGAGGCCTTCCACCAGGCTGGCCGCGCGGATGCCTACAAGGATGGCGGCGTCGGCCTTGGCCTTGCCATCACCAAGCGTCTGACAGATCTGCTGGGCGGCCGCATCGATGTGCACAGCCTGCCGGGCGTGGGCACGGCGTTCTCTGTTTTCCTGCCGCTTGCGCGCACCGGTGTGGATCCCGATGCGACCCATGTGAACCTCGGTGGCCGTGTGGGTCTTGTTGGCCTGCCGCTTGTCACGAGCCTTTCCATTGCCGCTGCGCTTGAGGAGGTCAACGCCGCACCAATCCTCGTTGATCCGTCACGCGGCCAGCTGCCGGAAGGCGTTGATGTCATGCTGATCGGCGCCGACCTGCCGGAAGCGACCGTTCGGGCCTATGCCAAAATGGCGCCTGCGCTGGTCGTCCTGCGACCGGAAGACCGTGGCGCGCTGCCACGGTTTCGCTTGCTGGGCTGCGTCGGCTGGCTCGTGCGCCCGCTACGCACATCATCTCTGGCGGAACGTATCTTTCTCGTGCGCGCAGGCGGCGAGGCGCATGAAGAGGAAGAGGCGCAGACCGGCGCCGGCCACGTCCTGATTGCGGATGACAACCCGGTCAACGCGCTGATTGCACGCCGCGCCTTGGAATCGGCGGGATTTACCGTCACAGTCGCGTCTACAGGCAGTGAGGCACTGGAGGCCGCAGGCAATATGAACCCCGCACTCATCCTGATGGATCTGCGTATGCCCGTGATGGATGGCTTCGAGGCCATGCGCCAGCTAAGGGCAGGGGGCTCACGCGTGCCGATCATTGCGGTTTCCGCCGAGGTGAATTCCGATATCGAGCGTCGCGCCGTGGCTGCGGGCGCTGACAAGGTCGTGGCCAAGCCGCTGGACGCTGAATCCCTGCGCATGCTGGCCATCCGCTGGACGAGCCCGAAACGTCCCGCCGCAGGCGCCGCATGAGCGAAGCGGCGATCCCACCTCCGCCGCTGAAAAAACCGCCCCGCGCTGTGCGCGCCCTCAAGGCCCTGCGCGACAGGCGCATGGCCGCGATGGCCCTGTTCGCCTTCGCGGCGGGCCTGCCAATGGGCGTTACGCTGGGCCTGCTGAATGCCTGGCTCACTAAGCTCGGGATCACGCCGTCAACGATCGGCACGCTATCCCTGCTTACGCTCGGCTATTCCTTCAAATATCTCTGGGCGCCAATCTTCCAGACGGCCCGGCCTGCGCCGATCACCGGATTTCTTGGGGGGCGGCGGTCATGGCTCCTGCTGTTGCAGGGCGTCATGGTCATCCTGATTGCCATTTTCGCCTTCACGAACCCGGCGGCCAATATCGGCCTTGTTGCGCTGATTGCGCTGGCCATTGCGCTGATCTCACCGACGCATGACATCGTGCTGGATGCCTGGCGCATCGAGGTCGCCCGGTCCGATGAAGACAAGGACCTCATGTCCGCCCTCTACCAGTTCGGCTACAAGTCGGCGGGCTTTATCTCCGGTTTCATTGCGCTGCTGGTGGCAGCGCGTGCGGGCTGGACGGTTACCTTCCTGATGGTCGCCTTCGTACTCGCTTTGTCGATGATCGGCAGCATCATTGCGCCGGAACCGGCCAGTTCGAAAAAGCCCAATGCTGACCGGCTGTCCTTCCTGCCCAGCCTACAGCGCGGTGTGGCCGTACCTGCCGTGACAGTCGTGTCGATCGGTTGGCTGATCGGCTTTGTCATGATCCTCACTTTCGTGATGCAGGCCCTGTTCTCGGCGACGCCGCCCTCCGGCGGTACATTTGTGCGCTCGGAAGGCCCATGGATTGTCGGGCTGACCGTGCTTGTGCCAGCGATCGTGTCAGCCATTCTCGTCTTCCGATTCGGGGCGCAGGCAGCTGAAACGCCAGTGCGTATTGCCAATGAGACGCGCGCGGATTCCGTGCTGCGCAATCTCTTCCGGGCGATCTTTGACCCGCTTATGGAGCTGATCTCGCGCCTCAAATGGGGCGCTGTTCTGGTCCTGCTTTTGGCGCTGACCTATCGCTTTACCGATGCCGTGTGGGGCGCTTTTGCGTATCCGTTCTATCTGGGAGACCAGTTCGGTGCGCTCGGCCATTCGCTGGACGATGTGGCCATTGCGTCGAAGTTCTTTGGTGTCATTGCGACCATTCTCGGGTCGTTGCTGGGGGCTGTTCTAATTGCCGTCCTTGGCCGTATGCCGGTCTTCTTCGTCGGTGGCGTTGTCGCAGCGGCGACGAACCTGCTCTATGCAGACCTCGCAGCGGGCGCCGTCGTGCTCGACAGTTTCCTGCAGGTATCTCATCTCGGCCCACCGCTCAGCGCGCTGGCGGACTGGGCGGCGAAGCTTTCACCCGATGTTGTCGCCGCAGACCAGGGCCAGCGCATGGCGCGCCTGATGGTCACCATTTTTGCCGAGAACCTTGCGGGTGGTTTCGCGCTGGTGGCGATCACGGCCTACCTGACGTCGGTGGTGAACCCGCGCTTTGCGGCTGTGCAATATGCGCTGCTGGCGTCGCTCACCATGCTGATCGGAACGCTGGGACGGCCATGGCTCGGCGAGATCATTGAGCGGCAGGGCTATTATTCAGTCTTCATGATCACGTTCTGGCTCGGCGGTGTCGCCGTCGTGCTGTCGATCTTTGAATGGATCCGTCAGGCCCGTGACACCAGTCATGCCACGAGCCTTGTTCTGGATCAGGACGACTAGGCCTAGTCTGGGTGGACGCGGTCCACGTCATAGGCGGCAATCGTCGCGAGATTGACGATATCGCCAACCGTTGCGCCGAGTGAGGCAATCTGCACCGGCTTTTCAAGGCCGAGCAGCATCGGGCCAATCACGGTCGCGCGGCTCATGGATTCCAGCAGCTTGGTCGAGATCGACGCGGCGTGGATCGCCGGCATGACCAGCACGTTGGCAGGGCCCTTCAGGCGCGAGAACGGATAGAGCAGGGAATGGCCCGGGTTGAGCGCGATATCGGCGTTCATGTCGCCTTCGTATTCGAAGTCGACATCGCCCATCTCGTCGAGAATGGCGACGGCCTCACGCACTTTCTCGCCGCGCTCGCCCATCGGGTTGCCGAAGGTGGAGTAGGAGAGGAAGGCAACACGCGGGACAAAGCCCATGGCGCGCACGGCGGCGGCGGCTTCCAGTGCGATATTCGCAAGGTCATCGCCCTGCGGCAGTTCGGTCACGCTTGTATCGGCGATGAACACGGTGCGGCCGCGGTTGATGACCATGGACATGCCAATCAGCGCCTTGCCCGGCAGCGCGTCGAGCACCAGGCGGGAATCGCTGAGGGCCACGTCGTAATTCCGGGTCACGCCGGTGACCATGCCATCAGCATCGCCATTCTTCAGCATGCAGCAGCCGAAGATGTTCCGGTCCTGGTTCACGAGACGTTGTACGTCGCGCTTCAGGTAGCCATCGCGCTGCAGGCGGGCATAGAGGAAGTCTGTGTAGATGGGATTGTTGTCGGAGAGGCGGGCATTGATGATTTCCAGCGTACCGGCCGGCACGCCCATCTGTTCCATCGTCCGCTCGACCTGGGCTTCGCGGCCGATCAGGATCGGATGGCCAAGGCCCTGGTTCTTGAAGCTGAAAGCGGCGCGCACGACGGCGGGCTCTTCCCCCTCTGCAAACACGATGCGGCGCTGCACGTCGCGAGCGCGGGCCTGAACACCCTGGATAAAGGCGGCAGCCGGATCGGCGCGCTGGGCCAGCGAGGCGCGGTAGGCGTCCATGTCGGCAATCGGCTTGCGGGCAACGCCTGTGTCCATGGCGGCCTGCGCCACGAAAGGCGGAATGAAGCTGATCAGGCGCGGATCGAACGGGGTCGGGATGATGTATTCACGGCCAAAGCTCGGGCGCGCACCGTGATAGGCAGCGGCCACTTCATCCGGCACGTCTTCCCGTGCCAGCTCAGCCAGCGCGCGGGCGGCAGCGACCTTCATTTCCTCATTGATGCTTCTTGCGCGCACGTCGAGCGCGCCGCGGAAGATGTAAGGGAAGCCGAGGACGTTGTTGACCTGGTTCGGGTAGTCCGAGCGGCCTGTCGCGATGATCGCATCGTCACGCACCGACTTGATCTCTTCGGGCGTGATTTCGGGATCCGGGTTCGCCATGGCGAAGATGATCGGGTTCTTGGCCATGGATTTGACCATGGCCTTGGAGACAGCACCCTTGGCCGAGAGGCCGAGGAGGCAATCGGCGCCTTCACAGGCTTCCGCCAGCGTGCGCTTGGAGGTTTTCACCGCAAACGCAGACTTGAACTGGTCCATCTTGTCGGTGCGGCCTTCATAGACCACGCCGGTGGAGTCGCACATCAGGATATTCTCGGCCTTGACGCCGAGATGACGGATCAGACCTGCGACCGAGAGGCCGGCCGCGCCGGCACCCGAGACGGCAACCTTCAGGTCCTTCAGTTCGCGGCCCGTGATGTGGCACGCATTGATGATGCCGGCGGCGGCGATGATGGCTGTGCCGTGCTGGTCATCATGGAAGACCGGAATATCGAGCTCTTCGCGCAGGCGGCTCTCGATGATGAAACAATCGGGCGAACCGATATCCTCGAGGTTGATGCCGCCCCATGTGTCGCCAATGTTACGGACGGTGCGGATGAAGTCTTCGGCATCGGTCGTGTTCACTTCGACATCGATACTGTCGATATCGGCGAAGCGTTTGAACAGGACGGACTTGCCTTCCATGACCGGCTTGGAGGCCATGTGGCCGAGGTTTCCGAGGCCGAGGATCGCGGTGCCGTTGGAAATGACCGCGACCATGTTGCCCTTGGACGTGTAGTCATAGGCCTTGTCGATGTCTTCCGCGATTGCCAGTACCGGAATCGCAACACCGGGGCTGTAGGCCAGCGACAGGTCGCGCTGCGTTCCCATGGGCTTTGTTGGCGCCATGGAGATTTTGCCGGGTGTCGGTTTGGAATGGAAATCGAGTGCTTCCTGATCAGTGAAGCTAGGACGCTTGGAGGTCATGGAGAGGGGTAGTCCGATGCTAACGAGTGAGAATGAACGCTAGCGGTCGACCCTAGGCCCCGTGGCCAAGCGTGCCAACCGCAAATGTGGACCATGTGGTCACGTAATCAGGCGATTTGATGGCCAATCGCAGTGCGAACGCTTTGCGAATCTACTGGCGAGGCGCTAGCGTCCGCCACCATGGCTGACACTGCTCCCCCTTCGAAACAGGCCGCTGCCAAGGGCAGCGAGCCGACGCCTTTCATGGCGCAATATCTCGGTATCAAGGAGCGCCATCCTGAAGCACTCCTGTTCTTCCGAATGGGCGATTTCTATGAGCTTTTCTTCGATGACGCGGTCGAAGCAGCCCGAATCCTCGATATTACGCTGACAGCTCGCGGGGAATACAATGGTAAACCAATTCCTATGGCGGGCGTGCCTTATCACGCCGCCGAGGGCTATCTGGCACGGTTGATCAAGTCCGGTGCGCGTGTCGCCGTGTGCGAGCAGACCGAGAGCCCGGCCGAAGCCAAGAAGCGTGGGTCGAAGTCCATCGTCAATCGCGACATTGTCCGCATTGTCACACCCGGCACGCTGACCGAGGATTCGCTGCTTCCCGCGCGGCAGGGGCAGGCATTGGCCGCCATTGCGCTTGCCAAGGGCGGCACGGAAGCGGCGATAGCGGTCTGTGATGTGTCGACAGGCCGGTTTGATGTCGCCCCGGTCCTGCCGGGTGCGTTGGCGGACATGCTGCTCGGCTGGCCGCTGAATGAATTGCTGGTCAGTAGCGGCGATATGGACCGACCGGCGATTGCGGCGGCGGCCGAGGCATCGCGTGCCCCGCTGACCGAGCGGCCCGCGCGCGCCGCGACGCCCAAGTCCGGCGAGGACCTGCTGAAGGAAACGTTCGACGTGGCGGCGCTGGAAGCCTTTGGTGATTTCAGCAAGGCGGAGCTGTCGGCGATCGGGCTCTTGCTTGATTATGTAAAGCTGACGCAGGCCGGGGCGGATATCAGGCTGGATGCGCCACAAAGACCGCCGGTAAGGGGGCATGTCGCGATCGACCCTGCCACGCGCGCCAGCCTCGAGATCGACCGTTCGATGAGCGGTGGCCGGGACGGGTCGTTGTTGGGCACGATCGACCGGACGGTGACCGCCCCGGGCGCGCGCCTGCTGGCGACGCATCTTTCGCGTCCATCCCTGGACCGTTCCGAGATCGAATCGCGGCTGGAGGCTGTGGCCTGGCTGGTCGATGATGCCGACATGCTGGAGCGTTTGCGCGCCCGGCTGAAGGCGGCGCCTGATATCGAACGCGCGCGCCTGAGGCTGCGTCTTGGGCGCGGTGGCCCGCGTGACCTGCAGGCCATTGGCCGGGCCCTTGCAGCCGGGGATGCTGCTGCGCGTGGCCTCTCTGCGATGGATGGCGGATTGACCGCCCGGCTCGCGGGGGCCGTCGAGAAGCTGTTACTGGACAATGCGCCAGCGCTGGAGACCTTCGCTGCAGACCTTGGACGTGCGCTGAACGAAAGCCTGCCCATGCTGGCGCGCGATGGCGGCTTCATTGCACCGGGCTGGGACGCAGCGCTGGATGAAGCACGCGGGCTGCGGGATGACAGTCGCCGGATCATTGCGGAACTGCAGGCGCGGTATGCCAGTGAGACCGGCATTTCGGCGCTGAAGATCAAGTTCAACAATGTGCTCGGCTATTTCATTGATGTGCCGGCCCGACATGGCGAGGCGCTGCTGGCGCCGCCCTTGTCGGAGACATTCATCCATCGCCAGACGCTGGCCGGTAATGTGCGTTTCTCGACGCGTGAGCTGTCAGACCTTGCAGGGCGCATTTCGCGGGCGGAGGAAGAATCCAAGGGCCGCGAGACGGCGCTGTTTGATGAATTCTGTGGCCGTGTTGATGACCTCAATGAAGCGCTGGCCGTATCCGCTGGTGCGCTGGCCGATCTCGATGTTGCGGCGGCCAATGCGGCGTGGGCGGTCGAGTGCGATGCGGTGCGGCCAGTGATTGCCGATGCGCCGGAATTTGCCGCTGTTGGCCTGCGGCATCCAGTGGTCGAAGCGGCGCTCAGGCGTGACGGCAAGGGCTTTACCGCCAATGACCTGTCGCTTGATGCGGGCGGGGAGGGGGCGCCGCGCCTTCTGCTGGTCACTGGCCCGAACATGGCGGGTAAATCGACTTATCTGCGGCAGGCCGCGCTGGCGGTGATCCTGGCGCAGGCGGGCTGCTTCGTGCCCGCCCGATCCATTACGCTGGGCCTTGCAGACCGGGTGTTCTCGCGCGTCGGTGCGTCGGACGATCTCGCGCGCGGCCGGTCGACCTTCATGGTCGAGATGGTGGAGACAGCCGCGATCCTGACGCAGGCGACGCCCGACAGTTTCGTTATCCTGGACGAAGTCGGCCGGGGCACGTCGACCTATGATGGCCTTGCCATTGCCTGGGCGGCGGTGGAGCATCTGCATGGCGTCAATGCCTGCCGGGCCCTCTTTGCCACGCATTACCATGAGCTGACGCAGCTCGCTGAAGACCTGCCCGGCGCAGCAAACGCCTCCCTCCGGGCGCGTGAGTGGAAGAATGATCTTGTCTTCCTGCACGAGGTGCAAGCGGGGCCGGCTGATCGCTCCTATGGCGTGCAGGTGGCGCGCCTTGCCGGCCTGCCCAAACGGGCCGTCGCGCGTGCAGCTCAGATATTGAAGCGGCTTGAAGCTGATCCCGCTGCCGCCGAGAGCTTGCCGCTTTTTGCTGCTTTTGCAGAAGATGCTCCGTCCGCCGAATCCTTTGATCCGCCTGAGGCAGACTCTGAATTGCTCCGTATTCTTGCAGATGTGGATCCTGATGCCCTGACACCGCGCGATGCGCTGGATATCGTATACAAAATGATAGCGGAAACAAAAAAAATATAAGCAATCTTTGAATTTATTGGACGCGAGCCATCATGACACTAATGTAATTTCCAGCTGGCGACTATTGCGTCGTCGGCAGGGGTTCCTGTGAGGGGCGCCTGAAGGGTGCCGCACTCCGGGAATGCCAGTTACATGGAGGTGTCACGATGTCCAACAAGTCAGGAAATTCAACAGAAATACCTGTCTGCCGTGCGCAGATACGGATTGAGCTGGAGAGTGCCCGACAGACCGTGGACCGCCTTGCGAGCGTGATCCGCATTGTTGGCGACGCTGGTGCGACCGACCCGAATACGTCCCATGAGCTGGAAACCACCCTCGGCGCCGCCTATGCAGCGGCCTATAGGTGGCTGCTTGAATCCCGCCTTATGGCTGCCGGTGTCGGTATTGCGTCAGCCTGACGGTAACGATCGCGTCTGACGTCAGTTTGTCTCGAGGGCCTGCAAAAGGCGCACGGCGACCTGCAGGTCGTCGGCGTCACCAATCTGGTCGATCAGCTTCTTTGCGTCGCGCCGGAGATCCTTGACCCGAAGGCGTGTCTCTGCGGCATGCGACTTGCGGCCCGTCGATTCAAAGGGCTCGTAGAAAAAGCTAATGGGCTTTTTTAGCGCAATCGCCACCTCCCGGAGGCGACCTGCTGACATGCGGCTGTGACCAGCCTCATATTTTTGGATTTGCTGGAAGGTAACGCCAAGGATTTGGGCCAACCCATCTTGGGTAAGGCCCATTTCGCGGCGTCCCTGACGCAATTGCTGGCCAACGAAGCGATCTGCATCAGTTGGCTTTCGGGCATCGTGGCCGGAATTATTCTCTGATTTCAACATTATAAAACCCACTATCTAGCATATGTTATAGAGGACAAGCGTGTTCGGCAGATTTGTTACATAAAAGCGGCATTAAGCGGCAATACGTCGCGTTTTTGCGCCTCGCGAGCGATCCCTATAGGGATTTTTGAATGATAGTTGTGAAAGTGCTCATGTTTTAAATGGCCCCTCCAAGGGCCAGATAAAGCGTGATGCGGGATTCGATTTGTGCCCGCCGCAGCGACAGCAGTGTCCGGTCTGCCTGAAAGCTTCGTTGGCGGAATGTCAGGACATCGAGAAGGTCGATGGCGCCTTCGCGATACTGGATCTCGGCAAGGCGCAATGTTTCGCGTGCATTCTCCGCAGCTGTCTCGACATAGCCTGCGCGGTTGCGCAGTGTCTGGACATCATCCAGTCGGCCTTCGACATCGGCATAGGCGTCCAGCACGGTGGACCCGTAATTGGCGAGCGCAATGCGCCCGTTCGATTCAGCCGCATCAATACGCGCCGTGGTCAGGCCGCCATCAAACAGCGTTCCGGCGAGCCGGATGCCGAGGGAGAGGGCGAGCGCTGCCGGATCGACGAGGTCGCCAAGGTCGGACGTCGCACTGGAGACGCCGCCGGACAGCGACAGGCTGGGCCAACGCCCGGTACGCGCGATGGCCGTATTTGCAAAGGCGGAGCGGACAGAGGATTCAGCGGCAACAATGTCAGGCCTGCGGCGCAGGAGATCGGCCGGCTGGCCGGCAATGACGACATCGGTCACGGCAGGCAGTGTATCGGGAATAGGGAGCGTGCCGTCAGGATAGCGACCGAGCAGGACTTCCAGTGCGCGCACGGCGCTGCGTTGCGCAGCCAGCGCCTGTTCGAGGGAGTCGCGCGCGCTGGCGATATCGGATTCGGCAAGCACCTGTTCGCGCCGGTCGGCGGCGCCAAGTTCGTACCGCACATTGACGATACGCAGCGTTTCTTCCTGCGCAGTAAGTGTAGCTTGGGAGAGTGCGACGGCATTGCCTGCATCAATGGCCACGACATAGGCGCGGGCGACGGCGGCGGCCAGGGCTTCGCGGCTCGACCGGTAAACTGCTTCGGTGCTGACGAGATCATATTCGGAGGCGAGGATATCCGAGCTGATGGCGCCCCAGAGATCAGCTTCCCAGCTCGCGCTGACGCCGAGGTTATAGTTTTCCGACAGGTCGGCATCCTCAAAGGGCGAGGAGCCCGAGGCGCCGGCACTGGCACCGAGGCTGGGCAGGAGGCCCGAGCGTGACTGGCGCAGGAAGGCTTCGGAGCGGCGCACGCTTTCGGCGCTGGCCCGCAGGCCCGGATTGGCGGCGAGCGCCTCGTCCATCAGCGCAAGGAGGGCGTCATCCTTGATGATCTCGGACCAGCCGGCGGCCACTTCGCCATCCGTCTCTGGCCCGAAGGCCCAGCGTTCGGGCGCGTTTAGCGCTGTTGCTTCCTGCGTGATCAACGGTTCGGGCGACGTCTGACTGCGGCTGGAGGCGCAGGACGGGACGGCCGTGGCCAGAAGGACCAGCGCAAGGGCAGGGGAGAGCTTATTCATGTCGTAGGGCCTCGATTGGGTTGAGCCGCGCCGCCTGCCGGGCGGGGAAGAATCCGAAGAACAGGCCAATCAGAGCTGATGCGCCAATGGCTATGATGGCAATACGCGGGGAAATCTCAACAGGGAACTCCCCGAGTTTCGCTGCAAGCTTTGCAGCGCCCACGCCCAAGGCAGACCCGATCAGGCCCCCGAGCAGGCAGAGCGCCAGCGCTTCGGCCAGGAATTGCCCGAGTATATCGATGCCGCGCGCGCCGATGGCCATGCGCAGGCCGATCTCGCGGGTGCGCTCGGTGACCGATACGAGCATGATGTTCATCACGCCGACACCGCCGACGATGAGCGAGACGGCAGCGGTGAAGGCCAGCAGGACGCCGAAGGTCGCCTGCGTGCTGGAGCGGGCGCGGACGAAGTCTGCAATGTTGAACACGCGGAAATCATCTGTCCCGCCGGGCGCGATGCGGCGGATTTCGCGCAAACGGGTTTCGAGTTGTTCCTGGGCCGTTGTCATGTCGTATCCGTCTGCAATGCCGACTTCCATGCTGCCGACATAGCGCGCGACGGTGGCATTCCCACCAAGGATACGGTTACGGGCCGTGCTGATGGGCACGATGACGATATCGTCGCGGTCACCGCCCGGCCCGGATGACTGGCCGCGCGTGACGAGCACGCCGATTACTTCGACCGGCACATTGTTGACGCGGATCGTCTGCCCGACCGGGTTTGTTCCCTCGAACAGCGCGTCGGCAACGGTCTTGCCAATAACGGCCACGGCGGCGCCGGAGCTGGCTTCGCGGTCGTCGAACAGGCGTCCCTCGCTGGTTTTCAGCGATTGGGTGACGAAATAATCGGTATTGGTGCCCTGCAGGCTGGTCGACCAGTTGTCCTCGCCGGAGACGACCATGACGGAGCCGGAGATGCGTGCGGCAACTGCCGTCACAAAAGGCTCCTGCTTGATCTGTTCGACATCGGATTCGGTAAAGGGCTGGTCCGAGGCGCCGCCACCAGAGCGCGGCCCGCCGCGTGATGCACCGGGGAAGATGGTGAGGTTGCTGGCGCCGAGCTGGGCGATCTGGGCGTCGACCTGCTTGGCCGCGCCTTCGCTGATCGCCATCATGGCCATGACTGAGGCGACGCCGATCATGATGCCCAGCATGGTGAGGAAACTGCGCAGGGGATTTGAGATCAGCGCCTCAAGGGCTGACTGGAAGGCGACACCGAACTTCATGATGCGCGTCTCTCGTCCCGTTCGATCTGGCCGTCGCGGAAATGGATCTGGCGCGTCGCATAGGCGGCCACTTCAGGCTCGTGCGTGACCAGCACGACGGTGATGCCTTCGCTGGAGAGGCCTGTCAGCAGGTCCATGATTTCCTCTGAGGTTTTCGTGTCGAGCGCGCCGGTCGGTTCGTCGGCGAGCAGGAGGGACGGGCGCCCGGCAAGCGCGCGGGCAATCGCCACGCGCTGTTGCTGGCCGCCGGACAATTGCATCGGGCGGTGGTCCATGCGTGTGCCAAGGCCGACCATTTCGAGGCATTCGCGGGCCCGGGCAATGGGGTCTGCCACGGGTGTGCGGGCATACATGAGGGGGAGTTTCACATTGGCGAGGGCGGTCGCGCGGTTCAGCAGGTTGAACTGCTGGAAGACAAAGCCGATCGTCTCGTTGCGCAGGTCTGCAAGCTCGTCGCGGCTGAGCTTTGATAGTGGCCGACCCTTGATCAGCAGCTCGCCGCTGGTCGGCACATCGAGCGCGCCGATCAGGTTCATCAGTGTGGACTTGCCGGAGCCCGACGGGCCCATGATCGCGGTCATCTCGCCTTCGACGAAATCCACATTGACGCCGCGCAGGGCGAAAACGTCCTGCGTGCCCATGCGGTAGACCTTGCTCAGGTCGCGGCATGAAATGAGGGGTGTCGCCTCTGCGGTCATGCTCAGTTGCCTGTCGCCGCGACGGTCAGGCGCGTGATGAAGACATCGCCTTCCTCCGCGCCGCGGGTGATCTCGGCATACTGACCGTCTGACAGGCCGATGGTGACGGGCACGGTTCTCAGCGTGCCGTCGCCGACCGGCTGGTAGAGGTCGATGCGGGTCTGCGTCGTGCGCTCATTGATCTTTTTCTGCACCACGGCGAGTTCTTCGCGGCTGAGATTGTCGCGCAGCACCTTGTCCATGCGGGACTGGATCTTCTCGCGCATGCCGGAGCGGTCGAATGTGGCGCCGGCCTCGCCCATGCTGGCGCGAACCTTTTCGAACTCGGCTTTCATCTCATTCTGGATCTTTTCCTTGCGGGCAGGCTCGAGGTCGAGGCCAGCGAGGAGGGCATCAGCCGGGTTGCCGCCCGGGCCGCCGGGCCGCCCGCCGCCACTGCGCGGCGCCTGGTCACTGCCGGTTTCGGACGAGATGACGGTCACGCCCTCGCTCGGTGGGCGGAAGCGGACGGCCGCTTCAGGAATGCGCAGCACGCCTTCACGCTTTTCAGCGGTGATTTCCACGTTGGCCGTCATGCCCGGCAGCAGTCGGCCGGAGCGGTTTTCGGCGGCGATGACGACCGTATAGGTGACAACGTTGGAGAGGGTTTCAGAGGCAAGGCGGACCTGTTCAACGGTGCCCTTGAAGGTTTCGGTCGGGTAGGCATCGACCTTGAACGTGGCCGGGTCGCCGGCATCAATGCCGCCAATGTCGGACTCAACGACCGCTGCGTCGATCCGGATATCGCCAAGATCCTGGGCGATCTGGAAGAGGATAGGCGCAGAGAAAGAGGCCGCGACGGTCTGGCCGACATCGACGGAGCGTTCGATGACCACGCCGTCAATGGGGGAGCGGATGATGGTGCGGTCAAGATCGAGCTGTGCCGATTTCAATGAGGCCTGGCGCTGGGTCAGTGTGGCCTCGGACGAGCGCAGCTGGGCGCGTGATACATCGAGCGACGCCTTGGACACGGCGAGGGTGCGCTCGGCATCCTCAAGCGATGAGCGGGCAATCGCGTCTTGCGCGAAGAGCGATTTGACCCGCTCGTATTCTTTTTCGGATTGCGCATAGCTGGCTTCTGCCGACGCAATATTGGCCTTTTGCACATCGAGGCTGGCGCGGGCGCTGGCAATGTCGGCCTGCGCCGAGGCCACGCGGCTTTCGAACGTTTGCGGGTCAATGCGGGCGATGATCTCGCCTTCCTTGACCTCGGAATTGAAGTCGGCGTCGAGCTCGATGATCTGGCCGGAAACCTGCGAGCCCACCTCGACCGTCGTCAGCGCGCGCACGGCGCCGGAAGCGGTTACAAGACGGGCAACATCCCCGGTGTCGACAGCGGCCGTCTCTACCGTGAAGTCGCCCGCTGCGGCTTTGCCCGGTCCGCGCAGGAACAGGGCCCAGACAAGGAACAGGGCCACGAGGGCACCGAGGCCATACAGAAGTTTCGGGTTAATCTTGCGGATCAATGGACTGCACTCGCTCTCGCATCAGGGTCATGGTCAACACGTCCGGCCAACCTGGAGGGGGCCGGGCGCATGGGCCTTTTTATTTCGGAGCGTTGCAACGCGCCTGCCAGATAAACGACCGGCGCACGTCTTTCCGTCGCTTGGAACTGTAATTCCAGTCAACGATAGAGGGAAAACAGCCTGAAAAGGCGTTTTTGCCTATTTCTTGGGTTCAAGACGGATGATGCCGTCATCCTGCGAGCTGGATTGGGCTGCTTCCGAGTCGAGCAGGGCAGCCTCGGAATCCAGGTTCAGGTTAAGGTCAACACTGGGATCGCCGCCGAAATCACCGCCGCCGAACGTGCCGGAACCGATCAGGCGGGATTCGCTGCTGCCGCCGAGATTAAGGTTCATGGAGCCGCCGGACGATGTGGTCTCGCCTGTGGTCGGGCTCGGGAGGTTCAGATTGAACGAGCCTGCCGCGTTTTCATCCGTCGAAACCGTCTGGACGTCTGCGCTGTCGGAGCCTTGCGAGCAGGCCGTGCCGGCGAGAACAAGGGAGGCGAGGGCGAAAGCAGTGATCGATTTCATGTTCATGCACCTGATCTTGCAGCGGCCATCAGCGGTCCGCAAGCTTCTGTTGCACAACGTCCCAGAAAATGGCGGCACTATCAATGCCGGAAAGGGACTTGATGGCCTGCACGCCGGTTGGCGAGGTGACGTTCACTTCCGTGAGGCGCCCGCCGATGACGTCAATACCGGTGAGGATCAGCCCACGGCGCTTGAGTTCAGGGCCAATTGTTTCGCAAATGCGCATGTCGGCATCGCTGAGATCGGATTTCTCGGCCGTCCCGCCGACGACCAGGTTTGACCGGACCTGTCCGCTCATCGGGCGCCGGTTGATCGCGCCGACGGGCTCGCCGTCGATCAGGATGATTCGCTTGTCGCCCTCGCTGACGGCCGGAAGGAAAGCCTGCACCATGACGGGTTCGCGCGAGCGGGTAAAAAAGACTTCGAGCAGGGAATCCAGGTTGGAATCGTCAGGCTTGAGGCGGAACACGCCTGCACCGCCATGGCCGTAGATCGGCTTGACGATGATATCCTTGTGCTTGTCGCGGAAGGCCAGGATGTCCCTCATCTCCCGCGTCACCAGCGTCGGTGGCATGATTTCGGGGTGGAGGAGGGGAAAGATTTTCTCGGGGCTCGACCGCACGCCTTCGGGATCGTTCACAACGAGTGTTTCGCCGGAGATCAGCTCCAGCAGGTGGCAGGCGGTGATATAGTTGAGGTCAAAGGGCGGGTCCTGACGCATCAGGATGACGTCGACATCCTTTGCAAGGTCGAGCTTGACCGGGTCGCCAAAGACCCCCGGTGTCTCGCGCACACGCTGCACCTTTGCCGGGCGGGCCCAGGCCGTGACCCGGCCCTGCTCATAGGACATCTGGTCCGGCCCGTAGACAAAGAGTTCCGCCCCGCGCGCCTGGGCGACTTCCGCCAGCGCAAAGGTGGTATCACCGTCGATCTTGACGTTTTCCAGTGGATCCATCTGGATCCCGACACGCAATGCCATGTGGCGCCCGCTCCCATTTCATGCGGGCGGCGGCTTTAGTGGCGCACCGGCCCTGTCAGTAACTCACTCCGAGCAATTCGGCATCGGTCTCGGTTCCATATGTAGGGCTCGGCGTCGGATTGTAAGAGGGGGCGGCCTGCGTTGTCGGCGCGGCCGGGCGCTGGACCAGCTCACGGATGCGCACATAGGAGACGACCTGGCGCACGCCGCCGACCACGCTGGCCTCTTCAGCGGCGCGTTTCAGTTCGTCAGCCGTGCGGGCCGTGCCCATCAGGTAGACCACGCCGTCATAGGTCTCGATATTGTAGTTGAGGCTTTTTACCGTGCTCGATCCGATCAGGCGGGCGCGCACGCGGCTGGAGATCAGCTCGTCAGACATGTTGGCCATAAAGCCGCCTGCGGGCTCGATCTTGATCTCGTTGGCAACGTCCATGACCCGTGTCGACGTCCATGCGATGCCTTCGGCCTGTACGCGGTCAGTCGGATCATCGACCCGGCCGGAGAGCAGGACGAGGCCGTTATTCACTTCGACATCAACCTCGCCGAAGCGGTTCAGGCTTTCGGCCAGCAGCTTGGTCTTGATTTCGGTGGAAGCGGTCGTGTCGTCCACGGACTCGCCCAGCGTCTTGTCTTTCGCGGCAGCGAGGCCAACAGCGCTGGCGGCGCCGACGGCCGCAACAGCGCATCCTCCCAGAGGCAGGACAAGGGCAAGGGCGGCGGCGGCAAGTCGCAGGTTCATTCTACACACTCCAGTGGCTGGTGGTCCGGGGACGTCGGAATGACACTGTTCCAGACTTACGGCGAAATTCTGGCAGTCTCCAAGTAAATTGCAGTTCACACTGTGTTTGGGCGCATGTGTGACGGGCCTGAGTGTTTGGGCTGGCTGTGCCTCGGCAGGCATGTTAAAGTCCCACCATAGATACAAGAAGGAATTGAGACCCTGACTTCCAGCGCCCCGCGGACACTGCCCGCAAAGAGTGCCACGATTGACGACATCCGCTTGGTTGCCGAGGCTCTTGCCAAGGCCCTTGAGGATGACAAGGCTGAAGACCTCCTGTTCATTGACCTGGACGGAAAATCTTCCCTCGCCGATTTCATGATCATTGCGTCAGGCCGTTCCGGCCGGCATGTCGCCGCGCTTGCAGACCATCTTTCCCATACGGTGAAAAAGCTGACCGGCCGCCCGGCCAATGTCGAAGGCATGCCCAATGCTGACTGGGTGCTGATCGATACCGGCGACGTGATCGTTCACCTCTTCCGGCCGGAAGTGCGTGAATTCTACAATCTCGAAAAGATCTGGGCCTCCGACACGAGTGCCCATCGCGCCACGCAGCACTAGGCGCCTATGCGCCTGACGCTCCTGTCCGTCGGCCGCCTGAAATCAGGCGCCGAACGCGACCTGTTCGATGAATATGTCAAACGGGCGCTGCCGATTGCGCGCAGCCTCGGTTTCCGTGGCATCGAGGAAATTGAAGTCGCGAGCGGTGGCGGTCTGGATACCGAGGCCGAGCGTATCCTCGCGAAGATACCAGCCGGCGCCAATGTCATCCGTCTCGACGAGTTTGGCCGTAACGTGACTTCGCAGGATTTCGCGAGCCAGCTGGGCCGCCTGCGCGACCAGGGCGTGCCGGATCTTGTCTTCCTGATTGGCGGGGCAGAGGGCTATGGCGACGCCGTGCGGCGCGCCGTGCCTGATATCATGGCTTTCGGGGCGCAGACCTGGCCGCATCGGCTGGTCAAGGCGATGCTGGCCGAACAGGTCTACCGTGCCATGTCGATTCTGGCAGGAATGCCTTATCACAAGGCCTGAAGCTTAGGTTTTGAGGGAAGAGTAAAAGAGACCTCGAAGCTGAAAGGTGGGGGGACGCAGCTTCAAGGTCTCTTTATAGATGTCCAGCGCTTGGGAGGGTTCAGTCGGGAGGGACTTACTGGCCATCTGAGAGTGTTTACGTACAACGCCCGATTTTGGTTCCAAAATAATCAGGAAAAAATCAGCCGGCGTAGAGCGATGGATTAGGGGCGAGCGCCATCATCAAAAGCGCCGTCGCGAGAATCCCAAGAGTCGCTACAGAAACGACCTTCGCAATCACATTTGCCTGACCCATTTGTATCACCCTTGTGTCTCGCCAGTGTCCCAAATGGGGACGTGTCTGCCTGATGAACACATTCTAAACGGAATAGGTTCCATGCGTGGCACGTATGGGGCATTTTAAGGGCAGGCCCGCGTGCGCGATTGATCCGGCGTCCGTGTCGCCCTAGACCTTGTCGCGGGACATTTCGGACAGAAAATGGGACGCAGATGGTCACGGCCGTAAAGGACTTCCTGAAGGTTTACTGGCCGTTCGTGCTGGTGGCCTTGCTTGGTGTCTTCGTCACGCTGATGCTGATGGACCCGGCGCCGCCGAAACACATCAAGTTTGCCGCTGGCGCGCAGGGCGGGGCATATTACGCCTTTGCTGAACGCTATCAGCGCCTGCTGGACGAGCAGGGGATAGAGGTCGAGCTGGTCCAGACGGCGGGTTCGGTGGAGAATTTGCGCCTGCTGGATGAGGGGCAGGTGGATGTCGCGCTGGTGCAGGGCGGGCTGGCAAAGCCGGGCGATGCGGCCATGCTGCGCTCGCTGGGCGGTCTTTTTCATGAGCCTTTCTGGGTGTTCGTGCGCGAAGAGGCGGGCGTCACCTCATTTGGCGACCTGAGATCGAAGCGCTTTGCCATTGGCCCGCTCGGGTCCGGCACGCGTATCCTTGGCGTTGAATTGCAGGACGAGTTTGACGGGACATGGCCGGAGGCCTCACGCAATACACTTTCAGGCACGCCGGCAGCCGATGCCCTGATTGCCGGTCAGATTGATGCGGCGGGTTTTGCTGCATCACCGGACGCGCCTTATGTGCAGACGCTGCTGCGGGCGCCCGGCATTTCCCTTTTGTCTTTTGAGCGGTCCGAGGCGCTGTCACGGCGCCAGCCCGCGCTGGCGGCGGTGACGTTGCTCCGTGGTGTGGTGGATATCGGGGCGGACATTCCGGCGCGGGACGTGCCTCTGGTCGCCCCGGTGGCGCAGCTGGTTGTGGCTAAATCGCTCCACCCGGCCATTGAGGCACTGCTGGTCGATTCCGCGAATGCGATCCACCAGGACGGCAGCATTCTGGCCCCTGCGGGCGTCTTTCCGGATCCGAACTGGACCGATCTGCCAGTCAGCCGTCAGGCTGAGCGCTATTATGAGAATGGCCCGTCCTTCCTGCGCCGCTATTTCTCTTTCGACGTCGCGAACTTTCTGGACCGGGCCTGGATTCTGGCCATCCCGCTGCTGACGTTGATGTTCCCGCTCGTAAGGGTGGCGCCGCCGATCTATCGCTGGCGTGTGCGCCGCAAGATCTACATCTGGTACAAGGACCTGCGCGATCTTGAAGCGCGCGGCCGGGCGATGCCGAGCAAGGAAGAGCGGGTAGAGATTACCGATGCGCTGGAAGACCTGCAGGTCGAGATCGGCGAGATGGATGTGCCGCTCTCCTATACCGACGACCTTTACCGCCTGCGCAACCATGTCGAGTTCGTGAAGCATCTCGTGATGAACACGCGGCCAACGCCCGGGCTTGGTATCTAGGCGAGGTTCGCCTCTTTCACTGCCGACAGGAAGGTGCGCGAGACGGGTGCTTCCTTGCCGGATTTGAGCACCAGCCATAGCTTGCCGTCCTCGCGGCGCGTATCGGCAACGCCGTCTGTTGCCACCCACCATGACCGGTGCACCTGAAGCCCGCCGGCACCTGCCAGTTCCCGCATCGCATCGGCGAGCCGCATCAGGATCAGTTCCTCGCCGCGATCGGTGTGGATGCGCAGGTAGTGGTCTTCAGAGGAAATCGCCCAAATCGCTGCGCCGCGATATTTGACCGGCAGGCGCTCAAGGAATGTGGCCCGCGCGTCGGAGGCCTCGGCGGCGCCGAGCGGCGGGGCGCGCCTTGCCTGCGCTACGACAACACCGCTCGCCACCATGACAAGGCAGACAGCGTAGACATAGACGTATTGGATGAGGAGGCCGGTCGCGCTGAAATACCCGCCCAGCGCCAGGAAAAAGGCGACGAGCGAGATCGTCACCGGAACCGCGATCAGGGCCGCCGCTACGCCAACCCTCAGCGCAACATGCTGTTCTGCAAGGTAGCGCTCGAACGTGGCCGGAATGGCCCAGATCGCCGCTGCGCCCCCGACGCACATGGTGATCAGCCACATAAACAGCCGTAGCGTGAAGGAGCCGCCCGTGTCGTAGACGCCAAACCATGTGAACGCCAAGGATACGCCGATAAAGATGGCGGCCGTTCGCAGGAAGGGGGTCAGGCGGCCCGTCATCGGCTGAAGAATCCTCCTGCATTTCGCGCTTCGTGAACTGTTCTGACTGCATTTCACGCAGGATTCCAGTCACTCCGTGCAAACGCGGTGGCGGGCATGCGGGGAAGGGGAGAGGTGTTGGTCACAACCCGCCCCAAGGAGTTTCCCATGACACAGCCTGCCCCCTCCCGGACCCATCGCCGTCCGTTCCGTGACCAGATCCGGCGCAACAAGACCTGGATCGTCCTGATCATCGCGGTCATCGCCTATCTTCTGATCAGCCGCATGATGCTGGAAGCCGCTGGTAGTCCGCCGATCCGTTTCCGCCTGGATGTCTCGCCGCTGATGCGGTCTCCCTGGGTGCTGAAGGCCCATGTCGCAGGCGCGCTGAGTTCGCTCGCCATCGGGGTGTTCCTGCTGTCTTACACGAAGGGTAGGCGCCTGCACCGTGTGCTTGGCTATACCTGGGTGGTGACGATGGCCGTCACCGCCATCAGCTCGTTTTTCCTGACAGGGCTGAATGGCGACCATTTCAGCTTCATCCATGCGCTTTCCGCCTGGTCGGTGATTGTCCTGCCAATGGCCGTGGCGGCGGCGCGGCGGCATGACATCAAGGCCCACCGCAAGCACATGACGAATATGTTCCTGGGTGGCATGATTGTGGCCGGTCTGTTCACCTTCCTGCCCGGTAGGATGATGTGGTCAATTTTCTTCGGTGTTTGATCCATTCTTGCCTTACTGCAGCAGCAGAACCCCGCTACACATATTGGCAATACGTCAGAAAGGCGGGAGGCAGACATGAAGCGCGCAATGGTCCTGGCCGGCTTGATTGGTCTTGCGGCGTGTCAGGCGCCGGGTCCGATTTCGATCCCCGGCCTTACACGTTTATCCGCCAGCCCCGAAGAGGCGCTGGAAGCTTATTACCGCACACTGCCGGATGATTTCTTCCCGCGCGCGCCAAAAGGCCTGCCGCTTCCGCCCGCCGACCAGCCGATCACGCGCCTTTTGGTCGCGTCCTGCCTGAACGAGGAGGCGGCCGAAGCACCTGCGCTTGAGGAGATCGCGAAAGAGAAGGCCGACCTCTTCCTGATGATGGGCGACAATGTTTATGGCGACATGGACGGCAAGCAGGTGCTCAGCAATCAGGCTGAGCTGGACGAATTGCGCGAGAGTTTCCGCGATCTGGCTGCGCGGCCGGATTTTCAGGCCGTACGCGCCGCCCATCCGATGATGGTGGCCTGGGACGATCATGATTACGGCGCAAATGATGGCGGCAAGGATTTTCCGTTCCGGCGCCTCTCCGAGCGCATTCACGAGCGGTTCTGGGGCCTCGAGAAGCAGGATGTGGGCGCATGGCCGGGCACCTATTATGCCCGCACGTTCGGGCCTGAGGGCAAGCGCACCCAGATCATCATGCTGGACACGCGCTTCTTCCGCACACTGCTGACGCGCACGGACGAATATGGTGCGAAGGGCAAGGAACGCTATGTGCCCTCGGCGGATGTGCGTCAGGACATGCTCGGCACTGACCAGTGGACCTGGCTGGAAAACCAGTTGCAGCAGCCGGCTGACCTGCGCCTCATCGTGTCGTCGGTGCAGGTCGTGCCGACCGACGGGCAGGGCTATGAGTCCTGGTCGCGCCTGCCGCTCGAACAGTCGCGGCTCTATGGCCTGATAGGCGAGACCGGGGCCAAGGGTGTCGTGTTCGTATCAGGCGATCGACATGCAGCTTTCCTCTATCGCAAGGAGGGCGTTCTGGACTATCCGGCCTATGAGCTGACCGCGTCCTCACTCAATGCCTCCTTCTCCGACACGACGGACGAGATGGACATCGCCCAGATCGGCGCTGGATATGCTCCGGAAAATTTCGGGGCGATTGATATTGATTGGGAAACCGGCACGGCTGCATTGTCGATCAAGGCCGATGATGGCGCGACCGTTGAGGAGACCACGGTCAAATTCAAATGATAAAGGCGCGGGACAAGCCCGCCCGCCACCAGGAAGTCGATGTCTGACACCCGTAACGTATTCGTCCTGATTCTTTCCGTCATGATCGTCCAGATCGCGGGAGGACTGCTGAGCATGCTGACGCCGCTCGGCCTTGAGGCGATGGGAACGGGGCCGCAGGCCATCGGTGTGATCGCCGGCTTCAATGCGGCCGGCTACATGATCGGTGCCTGGTCGGCGCCGCGCATGCTGGGGCAGGTCGGCAATATCCGCCTGTTTGCGGCGGCTTCCGCGATGAACGCCGTTGCCGTGCTGGCGCTGTCGCTCTGGCATGATGCCGGCTTCTGGGCGATTGCGCGTCTCGTGCAGGGCGTCGCCTTTGCCTACATGTTCACCAGTATCGAGAGTTGGATGGGCGAGGCCGTGCCCGACAAGTCGCGCGGCAATGTCATGGGCATCTACCATACGGGCGCCAAGCTCTCGCTGATGATCGGGCCTTTCTTTGTGGCCGGCATGTCGCCGCTCGACAGCCGGGCCTATGTCTGGGCCGCGCTTTTCCTGACGCTGGCGCTGGTGCCGGTCTGCCTGACCCGGCAGAAGGAGCCGTCGCCGCCGGATCGCAAGTCGATGCCCGTGGCCGAGCTGTTCCGTATTGCCCCGGCTGCCGTGATTGGCGTGTTCCTGGCGGGGGTGATCAATACCGGCACGCTGGCCCTGCTGCCGATCTATTTCGAAGGGTTCAAGCTGGCGGGTGGCGGCACGGCGGCTGTGGCCATTGCTGGCGCGGCAGCCTGGCTCGGCGGCCTTGTGCTGCAATGGCCCGCGGGTGTGCTTTCCGACCGTATTGAGCGGCGCCTCGTTATTGCCGGCATGTGCACAATGTCTGGCATCGCGTCATTGCTGATCGCCATTTTCGGTGTCGCGCTTGGCGAGATCGGCGTGATTGCCGTGCTCACCGTCTGGGGGGCAGGGGCCCTGTCTTTCTATGGCCTCTGTGTGGCGCATGCGATTGACCGCACGCCGCGCGGCCGGGTGCCGCAGGTCATGTCCGGGCTGCTCTTCGTCTGGGCGGCGGGGTCCATTGTCGGGCCGCTAATGTCGGGCACGGCGATGCGCATGGCCGACCGGGTCGGCCTGTTCGGACTGGCAGGCGTGCTGCTGCTGGTACTGGCAGGCCTGATGGTGCTGCGCGTGAAGCAGCGGGCGGCCCCCACGGAAGCCCAGCAGGAAGAGTGGAGCCCGATAACGCCAACATCGCTCGCCTCGGTAGAGCTTGACCCGCGCAATCCGGAACTTGAGGCCTGAAGCTGCATCCAGATACGCGTACCCAGCCAGTTGTCGGCACGAATAAGCCTGTTATACAGCCCCAACCAATAGCGGGGCGGCACGCGGCCTTCTCGCACGCGACGCAACCATCAGGGCATTCCATATGAATATTCACGAATACCAGGCAAAAGCGGTGCTGAAATCCTTCGGCGCTCCCGTTGCCGAAGGCGTACCGGTCCTCTCCCTCGACGACGTCCAGAAGGCGGTCGATACGCTGCCAGGGCCGCTTTGGGTGGTGAAAAGCCAGATCCATGCAGGCGGACGCGGCAAGGGCAAGTTCGTGGAAGCCGAAGCCGGTGAAAAAGGCGGCGTACGCCTTGCTTTCACGAAGGAAGACGTCCTGGCCCACGCCAAAGAGATGCTCGGCCATCACCTCGTGACCGCCCAGACCAGCGCAAGCGGCAAGCAGGTCAACCGCCTCTATATCGAAGACGGCGCCGACATTGACCGCGAGCTTTATCTCTCGATCCTCGTTGACCGTGAATCCGGCAAGGTGGCTTTCGTCGTCTCGACCGAAGGCGGCATGGATATCGAAGCGGTTGCCCACGATACGCCTGAGAAGATCATGACCCTGCCAGTTGATGGCGGCGTGACCGAAGACGATGCCTCGAAGCTCTGCGATGCGCTGAAGCTGGAGGGCACAGCCCGCACCGACGGCATGAAACTCTTCCCGATCCTCTACAAAGCCTTCACCGAGAAGGACATGGCGATGCTGGAGGTCAACCCTCTGATCGTGATGGAGAACGGCCACCTGCGCGTGCTCGACGCGAAAGTCTCGTTCGACGGCAACGCCCTGTTCCGTCACCCGGACATCATCGAGCTGCGCGACAAGACCGAAGAAGACGAGAAGGAAATCGAGGCCTCTGAATGGGACCTCGCCTATATCGCCCTCGACGGCACGATCGGCTGCATGGTCAACGGCGCAGGCCTCGCCATGGCCACCATGGACATCATCAAGCTCTACGGTGAAGAGCCAGCGAACTTCTGTGACGTCGGCGGCGGCGCCGGCAAGGAGAAAGTGGCTGCTGCGTTCAAGATCATCATGAAGGACCCGAACGTGAAGGGCATCCTCGTGAACATCTTCGGCGGCATCATGAAATGTGACGTCATTGCCGAAGGCGTGATCGCGGCCGTGAAGGAAACGAACCTCGCTGTTCCGCTGGTCGTTCGCCTCGAAGGCACGAACGTGGAACTCGGCAAGAAAATCATCGCCGACTCCGGTCTCAACGTCATCTCCGCCGACGATCTCGACGACGCGGCCCAGAAAATTGTCAACGCGGTTCGCGGCTAAGGAATACTCATGTCCATTCTTATCGATAACAATACCAAGATCCTGACGCAGGGCATGACCGGCAATACCGGTTCGTTCCACACCAATCAGGGCCTGGCTTATTACGGCACCAAGATGGTTGGCGGCATTCACCCGAAAAAGGGTGGCGAAATGTGGAAAGCCGACAACGGCACCGAACTGCCGATCTTCTCGACTGTCGCTGAAGGCAAGGAAAAGACCGGCGCCACCGCGTCCGTTGTCTACGTCCCGCCAGCCGGCGCTGCTGCAGCCATTGAAGAAGCCATCGACGCGGAAATCCCGCTGATCGTCTGCATCACCGAAGGCGTGCCTGTGCTCGACATGGTTCGCGTCAAGGCGAAGCTCGCGAAATCCAAGTCGCGCCTGATCGGTCCGAACTGCCCCGGCATCATCACCGCCAATGAGTGCAAGATCGGCATCATGCCGGGCTCCATCTTTAAGAAGGGCTCTGTCGGCGTCGTTTCGCGCTCCGGCACCCTGACCTATGAAGCCGTGTTCCAGACCACCCAGGTGGGGCTTGGCCAGACAACGGCTGTCGGCATTGGCGGCGATCCGGTCAAAGGCACGGAATTCATCGACATGCTGGAAATGTTCCTTGCCGATGACGAAACAAAGTCCATCATCATGATTGGTGAAATTGGCGGCAGCGCAGAAGAAGACGCAGCCCAGTTCCTCATCGATGAGGCCAAGAAAGGCCGCAAGAAACCGATGGTCGGCTTCATCGCCGGTCGCACGGCGCCAAAAGGCCGCACGATGGGCCATGCAGGCGCGATCGTGTCCGGTGGCAAGGGCGATGCAGAAAGCAAGATTGCTGCGATGGAGGCTGCGGGTATCCGCGTGTCGCCATCACCTGCACGCCTTGGCACGACCATGGTCGAGGTGCTGAAGGGCTAAGTCGCCCTGAATTGTATGAGCCAGGGCGGCCGGTTGGCCCGTCTGGCGAGGCCAGGTTCTGACCGCGTCGGCCGTCCTGCAAAAAGTTCCTGGTGACAGGAACACAGCAAGGTTTCGTTCCTATATGATGGGGAACGATTTGGTCCAGAGGACGGAAGACATGGCAGACGACGGCAGCCCGGTGAATGGCGCGCGCAGCAAAGGCAATGCGGCGATGCTCGACACGGCTTTCCTATATGGCGGTTCGGCCCAGTGGCTCGAGCAGATGCAGGCAGCTTATTCGCGCGACCCTTCGTCGGTGCCGGAAAGCTGGCAGGCTTTCTTTGAAGAGCTTGACGACAATCCAAACAATTCTGCGCTGAACGCCGCCGGCGCCAGCTGGAAACGCGCCGACTGGCCGTTGCAGAAGAAGGGTGACGAAGTCGCCGCCTTTGACGGTAACTGGACCGGGCTCGATCCGCGTATCGAGAAGAAGATCAAGGCCGACAAGCCAACCGCGTCGGAAGCCGACATCGCCCAGTCGGTCAAGGATTCCATCCGCGCGATCATGATGATCCGCGCCTACCGGATGCGTGGCCACCTGGCCGCCAAGCTCGATCCGCTCGGTCTTGAGGATTTCGGCGCGCAGCCGGAACTGAACCCCGAGACCTATGGCTTCACCGAAGCCGACATGGAACGCCGCATCTTCATCGATTTCTATCTCGGCCTCGAATACGCGACCGTGCGCGAGATGCTCGACATCCTGCGCCGCACCTATTGCTCGACGCTCGGCATCGAGTTCATGCACATTTCAGATCCGGCCGAGAAATCCTGGCTGCAGGAACGTATCGAAGGCCCGGACAAGGGCGTTGCCTTCACGACCGAAGGCAAGAAAGCGATCCTCGCGAAGCTGATCGAGGCGGAAACATTCGAGCGCTTCCTGCACAAGCGCTATCCCGGCACCAAGCGTTTCGGCCTTGATGGCGGTGAAGCGGCTGTCCCGGCGCTGGAACAGATTATCAAGCGCGGCGGCGCCCTCGGTGTCGAGGAAATCGTTGTCGGCATGCCCCACCGGGGCCGCCTCAACATGCTGGCGGCCGTCATGGGCAAGCCTTACGAGCAGATCTTCTTCGAATTCCAGGGCGGCAACACGCAAGGCGCCGACCAGTTCGGCTCCGGCGACGTGAAATACCACCTCGGTGCCTCGTCAGATCGCACCTTCGACGACAATCATGTTCACCTGTCGATGAACGCCAACCCGTCTCACCTTGAAGCGGTCGACCCGGTCGTGCTCGGCAAGTCGCGCTCCAAGCAGGAAATGCTTCACCGTGAAACCGGCGAGCTGGTGCGCACGAAAGTGCTGCCATTGCTGCTGCACGGCGACGCCGCCTTTGCGGGGCAGGGCGTTGTGGCTGAATGCTTCGCTTTGTCGGGCCTCTCGGGCTACCGCACGGGCGGCACGATCCACTTCATCGTCAACAACCAGATCGGCTTCACGACCAGCCCGATGTATTCGCGCTCGTCGCCTTATCCGTCGGATGTTGCGCTGATGGTTCAGGCACCGATCTTCCACGTCAATGGCGACGACCCTGAGGCCGTCACCTATGCAGCCAAGGTTGCGACCGAGTTCCGGCAGAAATTTGCCAAGGACGTGGTTATCGACATGTTCTGCTACCGCCGCTTCGGGCACAACGAGGGCGACGAGCCCATGTTCACCCAACCGGTCATGTATAACGAGATCAAGGGCCACCCCTCGACCCGCGAAATCTACGGCCAGCGCCTCGTCAGCGAAGGTATCCTGACAGCCGAGGAGCTCGACAAGCAGGTCAGCGATTTCGAGAACTATCTCGATGCCGAGTTCGAGAAGAGCAAGAAATTCCAGGCCAAGAAAGCCGACTGGCTGGACGGCGAATGGAAAGGCCTTGGCCTGCCGGAAGACGATGAGCGTCGCGGCAAGACCGGCGTTTCCAAGAAGCGCCTGCAGGAACTCGGCAAGACGCTGACGACCGTTCCGGACGATATCGAGATCCACAAGACGCTGACCCGCGTCATCGAAGGTCGTGCCACGGCGATTTCCAAAGGCGAGGGCCTCGACTGGGCAACCGCCGAGCATCTCGCCTTCGGCACGCTGCTGGAAGAGGGCTTCCCGGTCCGCCTGTCGGGCCAGGACGTTGGCCGCGGCACGTTCTCGCAACGCCACAGCCATTTCGTCGACCAGACGTCGGGCGAGCGCTACACGCCGCTGAACCATATCAGCGACAAGCAGGCCCATTATGAAGTCATCGACTCGCTTCTCTCCGAGGAAGCGGTGCTTGGCTATGAATATGGCTATTCGCTGGCCGACCCGAACACGCTGACCCTGTGGGAAGCCCAGTTCGGCGACTTCGCGAACGGCGCGCAGGTCTTCTTCGACCAGTTCATCTCGTCGGCCGAGCGCAAATGGCTGCGCATGTCGGGCCTCGTCTGCCTTCTGCCGCATGGCTATGAAGGGCAGGGGCCGGAGCACTCTTCCGCCCGCCTCGAGCGCTTCCTGCAGATGTGCGCGGAAGACAATATGCAGGTGTGCAACCTGACGACCCCGGCGAACTATTTCCACGCCATCCGTCGCCAGATTCACCGCGACTTCCGCAAGCCGCTGATCATCATGACACCGAAATCGCTGCTGCGTCACAAGCTGGCGACATCAGCGCTGGATGACATGACGACGAAGTCCTCGTTCCACCGCATCCTGTGGGACGATGCCGAGACGCCGGGCCGCGAAGGCAAGGTGAAGCTGGCCAAGGACAACAAGATCCGCCGCGTCGTGATGTGTTCGGGCAAGGTCTATTACGACCTGTTCGAAGCCCGCGAGGAAGCCGGTATGGACGATGTCTACCTGATGCGGATCGAACAGTTCTATCCGGTGCCACGCCGCTCGATCATGACCGAGCTGAAGCGTTTCCCCGGCGCCGAACTGGTCTGGTGCCAGGAAGAGCCACGCAACATGGGCGGCTGGACCTTCATCCGTGACGAGATTGAATGGTGCGCCGGCCAGATCGGTTCGAAGAACCCGCGTCCGCGCTATGCCGGTCGTCCGCCTTCGGCCGCGACCGCGACGGGCCTCATGTCCAAGCACAAGGCCGAAATGGCCGCCTTCATCAACGCGGCCCTCGGCCCCGATCCGGTCGACGACAAGATCGTCGCCATCTGATCGCCCTTTCCAGATATTCCAATACGGACCTTAAAACATGACCGACATTACAGTCCCTACACTCGGCGAGAGCGTCACCGAAGCCACCGTCGGCCAATGGCTCAAATCGGCCGGTGACAGCGTCAAGCGCGACGACGTGCTCGTCGAACTGGAAACCGACAAGGTTTCCGTCGAAGTCTCCGCCCCCGAAGACGGCGTCCTCTCCGACATCGTCGCGAAAGAGGGTGACACGGTGGAAATCGGCGCACTGCTCGGCCGCGTGAATGCCGGTGGCAGCGCGGGCAAGGCTGCCCCTGCCAAGGCCGAGGCTTCTGCGCCCGCCAAGGACTCCAAGCCCGCTGCCAAGGAAGAGGCGGCCCCTGCAGCGTCCGGCGGCAAGATGACCGATGTCGTCGTGCCTGCCATGGGCGAAAGCGTCGCCGAGGGCACGCTCTCGACCTTCCTGAAAAAGGTCGGCGACAGCGTCAAGAAAGACGAGACGATTGCCGAGATCGAGACCGACAAGGTCGCGCTCGAAGTGCCGTCGCCTGCTGATGGCGTCATCGCCGAACTCGTCGCCAGCGAAGGCGACGGCGTAACGCCCGGCTCCGTCATCGCGCGCATCAGCGCGGGAGGTGCCGCTTCCGCACCCTCTGCCAGCCCGGCTTCCCCGCCGCCGCCAGCTGCCAGGGCCGCCACCGAAGGCGCGCCCGTGTCGCCATCCGTGCGCCGCATCTCGACCGAAGCCGGTGTGGACCCGTCTAACATCCCGGGCTCCGGCCGCGATGGCCGCGCCACCAAGGCCGATGCCTTGGACTATGTGAACAATGCCGCGTCGAAGGCCTCATCCTCCAATGCCGTGACCGAATCCCACGCACCACGCGACATTGGTCCCCGCGAAGAGCGTGTCCGCATGACCCGCCTGCGCCAGACCATCGCCCGCCGCCTGAAAGAGGCCCAGGACAGCGCCGCCATGCTGACCACGTTCAATGACGTGGACATGGGCGCCATCATGGACCTGCGGAAGAAGCATCAGGACAGCTTCGTCGCCAAGCACGGCATCAAGCTCGGCTTCATGAGCTTCTTCGTGAAGGCCTGCGTCAACGCGCTGAAGGAAGTCCCGGCCGTCAATGCCGAGATCGACGGCACCGACATCATCTACAAGAACTATTACGACATCGGCGTTGCCGTCGGCACCGACAAGGGCCTCGTTGTGCCGGTCGTGCGCGACAGCGATGACCTCTCGCTAGCCGGTATCGAGAAATACATTGCCGACCTCGGCAAGCGCGCCCGTGACGGCGATCTCACGATCGGCGACATGCAGGGCGGCACGTTCACCATCTCGAATGGCGGCATCTATGGCTCGCTGATGTCGACACCGATCCTGAACCCCCCGCAGTCCGGCGTGCTCGGCATGCACCGTATCGAGAACCGCCCGGTTGCGATCAATGGCCAGGTCGTGATCCGTCCGATGATGTATCTTGCGCTCAGCTACGACCACCGCATTGTTGACGGCAAGGAAGCGGTCACCTTCCTCGTTCGCGTCAAGGAAGCGCTGGAAGATCCGGAACGCATGCTGCTGGAAGTCTAGTCCCTGATGGTCAGCCTGTTCGACGCCATCGGCATTGTTGGCGTCGTTCTGACCCTTCTGGCCTACCTGCTGCTGCAGGCGGAGCGAATTGAATCGCGCTCGCGGCTCTATTCGGCGCTGAACCTGTTCGGTTCGGTCGCGATCCTCGTGTCGCTCGCTTTCGACTTCAATCTCTCGGCGGCCCTCATGGAGGGCTGCTGGGCCCTGATCAGCCTTTACGGGCTGGTCAAGGCCGTGCTGTCCTTCCGGCGCGCCCCGCCGGTCTAGGCATCTAGAAGGGAAGGGGCTGCAGGTCCGGCGCCACCCATTCCCGCCGCGCGGCCACCGAGAACAGGACCGGCTTCGACCAATAGGTCAGCAGCCAGTCGGGCTTGCCGAATTCGCCCGCCATCAGATCCTTCAGCACAAAGTGGAGCGGCGTGTCAGCCGCAGCTTTGGTCAGTGACAGGCGCGCCGCCCGCAGCGAGGCCTGCGTGATGGTCTCATGATAGCCTTCCGTGTCGGAATTTATCCCGCCTACGGATTCATTATAGGCGCGGATCATGCCCGGCATGTCGCGCTGCGCGGCCTCGAAGTCGGCGCGGACCAGCCAAAGCGCGGCCGCGAAATGCCCAGCATGGGTCCATTCCGCCTTGGGCAGGGTGCGGTCGACAAGGCCGCGGGCGATGCGTTCAATCTCGGTATCGGATGTAAAGGTCATTTTCAGTGTCCATTCTGAGGCCGGCAGGGTCCCGGAAAAACAAAAGCCCCGCCGGCGGTGGCGAGGCTTGTGGGTCCGGGGCTGGTCCTGCTGGGGTTCAGTCAGGGGCCCTTTCGGCATGCACACGCCCGCTCCGCCCGGAAATCCGGACCTGTTGTTGCTGCTGGAGAGTGTTCATCGTGTGCATATCGTCCGCTTACCAAGGGTTGCAGATGATTTCAAGCATGGGCGGATCAGGTCTTCGCTGTCAGCCAGGTGCGCATCAGAAGTGTTTGCACCAGAGGGGAGGGGCGCTCGAATCCGTTCTGTGCAATCAGCGCTTCGACGGCAGCGGGGGTGTGGACCGCGAAATCGCGCCCGAAGCCTGCGCGGTAATTGTCGAGTCCTTCCGCGTCTGCGCCCGTCTCCCGCAGCATCTGTTCCCATGTCGCATAGAGCCGTCCGCTGGCCTTGTCGGTCATGTCGGCGGCAAGGTCGGCATTGACCAGCAGGGCGCCGGGTTTCAGGCGCGCGGCAATCTCCGCGAAGAAGGCGCCCCGCGACGCATCGGTCTGCAGGAAATGTGAGACGAGCAGGCTCGTGGCGGCATCATGCAGGGGCGCGCCGCCAAGGCTTTCTATATAGCCGACATGGATCGTGCAGCGGTCAAGAATTCCTGCAGCCTCAGCCTTCTTCCGGAACACGTCCAGCATGGCCCCGGCCGGGTCCACAGCCGTGAAGTGCCAGCCGGGATGGCGGGCTGCGAGCGCGATGATTTCCGATCCCGTTCCGGCACCGACGACAAGGATATTGGCGTCATCCGGCAGGGACGCGAATGCAAGGTCTGTGACGAGATGGATCACATCGCGGAATGGTTCTGCGCGAGCGAATTTGGTGTCATATTTTTCGGCGTGCGCCTTGTCGAACATGAGGGTGGGATCGAGTTGGGACATGGAATCTCCGGGTAAGGGCAAGGAAATGTAACATAGTTACATTTCTGTCCTGCGCAATGCCCGCGATTGCCTGTCGCACCTGTCTCCCTTGCCGCCCGTGCCATCCCCATGTAACGGGCAGCACTTAGCCAGACGGGGCAAAGCCCATGACGACCTATACATCCGACCAGCGCCATCATACGGCCGAGACGAGCGAGACCATGGAACAGGTCCGCTACGAGATCGACCGGATCGACCGCCTGCTTGTGGAAATCCTGGCTGAGCGCCAGTCCTTCATGGACGCTGCCGCCCGTATCAAGGGTGACCGCAAGATCGTACATGACCGTCCCCGCATTGAGGATGTCGTGACCAAGGTGCTGGCTGCCAGTGCCGAGGCAGGCCTGTCACCGGCCATCGCGGAGCCTGTCTGGCGCACGCTGATCGACCGCTGCATCGCTTATGAATTCGGCAGCTATGACGCCCGTTTCGGCCCCGGCGACGCCAGTTCGTAAGCGGCCCTCGCGACCGCCTCCAGCGTGTCGCCCAAGATGTCCTTCACATCCCCCAGCATGACGGCGGCGGCCGTGCGACTGGGCGTGGCCTCGCCCCGCCCGAGGCGCTCGGCCTTTTCGCAGATGGAGGCAAGACGCAAGGCACCAATGCCCAGGCTGGCGCCCTTGAGCGTATGGGCGGCATCGGCCCATTGCGAGGCATCCGCCATGGGGTCGAGCAGGCGCGACCATATCTCCGCCTGATGCCTGAAAATCTCGATCACTTCGACCGCCAGTGACTGGTCGCCGCCTGTCATGGCGCTCAGATGGTCCCGGTCAAGCAGGGCAAGCGGGGCAGGGGCAGTATCGGTCATGGGCAGACTCCGGAAGCGCTCTCGCACTCTCTCACGATCATCTTTCCTCAAAGGTTAACGCAATCCGTCGGTCTGTTCACGAACCCTTACGAAGATTTATCGATTGGCGGAAAAGCCCTTTCGCTGTATGATAGAGCCTTCATCCGGGGCCTGAGAGTCGCCCCACGTTTATGGGGACTATCATGATCGGCATCGCTGTGTTCATCCGGAACCTTGTCCTTGCAGGCATTTTGGCCTGGCTGGGGCTCGAATTCGCGCCATCAGAGCCTGATGAAAGCGCCGAGACATCGCAGGCAGAGCCTGTTGTTGTCAGTATGCTGGGTTAGGGCGGCGGCCTGCCGGGCCCCGAAAAAGCCTGTATTCCGGCCTCGCCGCAGGCTTATTGTCGCGGTATAGTTCCAACATGACGGATACGCCTTCAGCTCGCCCGTCCGGCCGGGATCTCCTGGCCAGGCAAGAGGCGTCGGAAAACTTCGAGTACGCCCGGCATGGTGGCGGCTGGATGGTCGTCACGGGATTCCTCATAGGTGTGCTCTGGTTCGTCGCTGTTGCGGCAGGCGTGCTCGGCTTTGTCGGCCTTGATGCCCTGCTGGCCCAGCCACCGGCCATTCTACTTGCTGGTGGCCTCGCCGCGCTCATTCCGGGCATGATCATCATCATGGCCGGCTTCATGGCGCGCACCAATCGCCGCGCCTCTGCCTCCAATGCCCTCGTGATGGAAGCGGCCATTCGTCTGCTCTCGCCCGCGCGTGAGGCCGGTACTGAAGGCATCACGATTGCCGAGCAGATGAAACAGTCTGCCTCCGAGGTCGACCGCGCCATGGCGCACGCGATCTCGGCGATGAAGGCCATGTCCGGCGAGATTGGCGACGAGCGGATGCGGCTGGAATCAGTGGCCTATGCCAGCGCCGACAATGCACGCGACCTTGCCCAGCGTCTTGCGTCCGAGCGGACGGCGCTTGAGGGCCTCGCCCGTGACTTGCGGGCGCAGATCGAATCCATGAACGAAGCGATCCCGCGTCAGGCCCAGCAGATGGTCAATGCGGCCCGCATGGCCGGTGATGAAGTCGCCCGCGCCGATGAAGCGCTCGACGCGCGCCTGCATGGCATGACGGTCGCTGGCGAGTCGCTCGCCGCCAAGCTGATCGATCTGGACGGCCTCGCCCGCGATGCCTCTGTTCGCACCGAAACGCTCACATTCGCCGTCAGCCGCGTTGAAGAGAAACTTGAACAGTCCCGCAAGCTCGTCGACGCCGCCGTGAGGGCAGGGGAGATCGCCGCTGCCGCCGCCTCGACCACCGGCGACGCGTTGAAGGATGCTGTGTCCTCGGCGCTTGATGGTGCCCGCTTTGCCAATCGCGAGATCAACCAGTCGACCCGCGCCGCGGCTGAGGAAGCCGCCAGCGCGCTCGCCCGCCTGCGTGAAGCCGGCGAGCAGGCTGCCGTCGCCGTCCGCGCCGCCGGCAATGCGGCACGCGCCGAGACGGACATGATGAACCGGCGCCTCGGGGCGACGTCATCGGCGCCGAGTTTGCCTGCAACGCCCGCAAAAGCCCCCGAAACGGTCCGGGAATGGTCCGAGACGCCCCCCGCCGCGACCGCAAGCCCACCCGTCAAGCCACCCGCTGCGCCCCCTGAACCCCCGCGCATGAACGGCCACGCAAATGGCAATGGCGCTGTCAACGGCTATACGAATGGCCACGCGCATCCTGCTGCAGACTCTTTCGGCCCGGCCGCCCCACTGCCATCGCGTTCGGCTCCGACACGGGCAGCGCCGCGTCCGAGCATGGAAGACGAACTCTTCGACGCCGCCGCAGACCTGCTGGCCTCTGCCAGCCTCGGTGCAGACGTGGAGAAGGAAAAAGACAAGGATATCAAGGCACCTGAGGCGCCCGTGCACGATGCTGGCCCGGCCGACTCCAATCCGCCAATGTTGCGTCGCCGCTTCGATGACAACGAACCAGCCAAGCCGGCGACACCTGCGCGGCGGGCAACAGATGTGCCTGGCGCGCAAGCCAGTAGCGGCGCGCTCGTGCCATCTCCCGGCCGGTCATTGCAGTCGAGCAGCGACATGGGCTGGCGAGACATCATTTCCGATATGAGCCGCGATGAACCTGCTGCGACGCCGACAGATCGCGAAGAAATTGCCGACGAAATGATCCAGCGCCTGCAGACCTCCGGCATCCTGTTGCCGGAAGCCTTCCGTCCGAAGGCCAAGCGCAAGATTGCCGAAGCGGCCCGCCAGGGCGATCGGGAGCGTCGCGCCGCAATCATGGATAATGCCGGGCGTCAGGTGGAGCGCGTGACCCAGCGCCTGCGCAGTGACCGGGACCTGCTACAGCTCGCCCGCGAGTTCATCTCGCTGGAAGAGGAAGACGCGCTCAACGCACTCGAACAGACGCAGAAGACCAGCCGCAATGCGAGCCCGCGCCTTGCTGCCTACCTGCTGCTGGATGCTGCTGCAGGCGCCAACGCCTCCTAGACGCCGACGATCTCGCCCTTGGTGGCTTCGGTCTTCACCCATTTCATGAAGTCACGCACGTCTGGCGACAAGTGGCGCCCTTTGGGCCAGACCAGCCAATAGCCGAAATCGATCAGCGTTGACCCGTCTGCGAAGGGGGCGACAAGTCGGCCTGAGGCCAGATCTGCTGCGGCAATTGCCTGCTTGGCCAGCGCAACGCCGCGACCGGCAGCGGCGGATTCGATGACGAGAATGGCCTGGTTGAAACGCGGCCCGCGTGCGCCGTCGACGCCTTCGACGCGGCGTGCGCGCAGCCAGCTCGCCCAGTCAGGACAGGACGGATCGTTCTCGCTGCTTTCATCATGCAGGAGTGTGTGGTGACGCAGGTCTTCCGGACGGCGGATCGCATCAGGGCCTTCCAGCAGGGAAGGGGAGCAGACCGGCAGAACGGTCTCGTCGAGCAGCTTTTCTGATTTCAGGCCGTCATAATTGCCCCGTCCATAGCGTATGGCGAAATCGGCATCGGCCATGGTGAAGTCGGTAAGGCCCATGTCGGCCGAGATCCACGCCTCGGTATCGGGGTGTTCACGGTGGAAACCGTCGAGTTTGGGGGCCAGCCACTTGGCCGCAAAGCTGGGTGCGCAGGAGACCATGACGCGTCCCTTGCGGGCAGGCGCCTGCATGATGCGTCCGGCTTCGGATATGCGCTCAAATGCTTCGCGCACCAGCGGCAGGCTGGCCTGCGCGGCATCCGTCAGCAAGACGGAACGGCCCGTACGCTTGAAAAGCGGCGTTCCGGCATAGTCTTCCAGCTGCCGAATCTGTTGTGAAATCGCCCCTGGCGTGACATTGAGTTCGTCGGCCGCCTGTGTGAATGACAGGCGTCTGGCGGCCGCTTCAAAGGCGCGCAGGGCGTTCAGGGGCGGTAGTCGGTCGTTTGGATCGGACATGAATAGTAACTCTAAAGGCTCGCTGTAGGGGTTCACGGTTGCGCCTGAGCCGTCAATAGCCAATTTGACCTTTGATCGATCAGCAATACTAAACAAGAGTGGCCTTCGCATGCGCCAGTTTCCGGCCTTCTTCAACCTTGATAATGCATCCGTTGTTGTTTTCGGAGGCGGGGAAGAAGCCCGTCGCAAGGTTCGCCTTCTGGCTGCGACACCGGCCCGAATTACCGTCATTGTCTCGAAAATTGACGCCGGTTTCGCAGAGGAATTCGCGGGCCGCATCACGATCGCGCCGCCGGAACATGCCGGACCGGCGCTGGATGTGGCGCGCTTTGCCATTGTCGCGAACCGTCTCGATGCCAATGCGGAAAAGGCGATCACCATGGCGCGGCAGTACGGTGTGCCGCTGAACGTGGTCGACCATCCGGAACTTTGCGATTTCACCGTTCCCTCGATCATTGACCGGGGCGATGTGGTCGCCGCGATCGGCACCAACGGGTCGGCGCCTGTCCTCGCCAAGTCCATTCGCGAGAAACTCGAAGCGCTGCTGCCGAAACGTATCGGCGACCTGGCCGCGCTTGCCAGCCGTTTGCGCCCGGATGTGAAAGCCGCGATCACCGACAGCAAGGCGCGCCGTCGGTTCTGGGAAACCGCGCTGACCGGCCCAACGGCAGACCTCGCCTATGCCGGCGATCTTGAGGGCGCCGAAGCCGCCATGCGCGCGCAATTGCAGTCAGGCGCAGCGGCCGAAGGCATCGTGCATATTGTGGGAGCAGGACCCGGCGACCCTGAACTGATGACATTGAAAGCGCTGCGCCTGATCCAGGAAGCCGACATTGTTTATTATGACCGTCTCGTCAGCGACGAAATTCTCTCCCTCATTCGCCGCGACGCCGACCGCGTGCCGGTCGGCAAGTCCAAGGGCGACCATTCGGTGCCGCAGGAAACGATCCACGAGCTGCTGATCGCCTCGGCGCAGGAGGGCAAGCGCGTCGTGCGCCTCAAGGGCGGCGACCCGTTCATCTTTGGCCGGGGCGGGGAAGAGCTGGAAGCGGTACGCGCGGCGGGTGTCGCGGCCACGGTCGTTCCCGGTATCTCCTCGGCGCTTGGCTGCGCTGCGGCTGCAGGTCTGCCGCTGACCCATCGCGACCATGCGCAAAGCCTTACGTTTGTGACTGGCCACGCCCGGGCAGGCGGCGTGCCGGATCTTGACTGGGTCTCGCTTGCCCGGCCTGCGCAGACAGTTGTCGTGTTCATGGGTGTCGGTACATCGGCGACGATTGCGGAGAAGATCATCGCGGCGGGGCGTGCCCCATCGACCCCTGTTGCGGTCATCGAGAATGGCACGCGCGACAATGAAATCCGTGTGTTCGGCACGCTCGCTGAACTCCCCCACCTCATCCAGCGCGCCGGCATCAAGGGCCCCGCGCTGCTCGTCATCGGCGAAGTGGCTGGCCTGCCTGCAGAAGCCATTGCCCAAGCCTTCAAGGAACATGTCGCATGAGCTCCGTTCGCCCCAAGCTGAAGCCCGAAACGCCAAAATCCATCACCGCGTGGGAGACCGCCACTGGTCGCACTGTCTGGCTGAAGGCCGATGGAGGCTGGACAACTGACACCGCGCAGATCGCAGCCTTTACGGGCGAAGAGGCCGAGGAACGCCTCGCCGCCGCTGCGAAGCAGGAAGCGATCATCACCGATCCCTATTTCATGGAAGTCACCGAGACCGGCGGCATTACTGGCCGGGAAACCCTGCGCGAATCCATCCGCGCCAACGGCCCGACCGTAGCCTATGGAGACAAGGCATGATCCGCATCTTTGGCGATTCCATTTCGGGCAACTGCCTGAAAGTGAAATGGGTGGCGACGCAGCTGTCTCTTCCGCATGAATGGATCGAGATCGACATTCTCAAGGGCGAGAGCCGGACGGATGAATTCCTCGCGCTGAACCCGTTTGGCCAGGTCCCGGTCGTTCAGTTCGACAATGGCCGTACACTGGCCCAGTCCAACGCCATCATCCTGCATCTTGCCGAGGGCTCTGACCTGATCCCGGCCGACGCGTTCGAGCGGGCCAAGATGTTCGAGTGGATGTTCTGGGAGCAGTATTCCCACGAGCCGACGATTGCCGTGCGCCGTTTCCAGAAGCTCTACCTGAAAAAGTCAGACGACGAGATCGATGCGGACTTGATGGCCAAGGGCCGCCGTGCGCTTGGCCGGATGGAAATGGCGCTCATCTCCAGCGACTGGATCGCCGGGGGAGAGGCCCTGACGCTCGCCGACATTTCCCTGCTCGCCTATACGCGCCTCGCGCACGAAGGCGGCTTTGACCTGAACGAATTTCCTGCCGTGCACGCCTGGGTCGCCCGCTGCGAGCTAGAACTCGGCCTGCCACACCTTCACGAGGTCACCCATGTATAGATATGACGAATTCGACGCGCAGATCGTCAAGGAACGCGTCGCCCAGTTCCGCGGGCAGGTCGAGCGCCGCCTGTCGGGCGAATTGCTGGAAGACGAGTTCAAGCCGCTGCGCCTGCAGAACGGCGTCTATCTCCAGCTCCACGCTTACATGTTGCGCGTGGCCATTCCCTATGGCCAGCTGAGCGCACGCCAGATGCGCATGCTGGCGCGCATCGCCCGTGAGTATGACCGCAATTACGGCCACTTCACCACACGCCAGAACATCCAGTTCAACTGGGTGGCCCTGAAGGATATTCCGGACGTGCTGGCCCTGCTGGCCGAGGTCGAGATGCACGCCATCCAGACCAGCGGCAACTGTATCCGCAATACGACGTCGGACCATTATGCCGGCGCCGCGCGCGACGAGATCATGGACCCGCGCCCCTGGTGCGAGATCATCCGCCAATGGTCGACCTTCCATCCGGAATTCGCCTTCCTGCCACGCAAGTTCAAGATCGCCGTCACCGGCGCCGCGCATGATCGCGCGGCGATCCGCGTACATGACATTGGCCTTCACATGCGTGAGCGTGATGGCCTGCGCGGCTTTGAAGTGCATGTCGGCGGGGGGCAGGGGCGTACGCCGCACATTGCTGCGCTGGTCAACGAGTTCGTGCCGGAAGACCGGTTGCTCGATTATCTCGAAGCGATCATGCGCGTCTACAACCTGCACGGTCGCCGGGACAACAAGTACAAGGCACGCATCAAGATCCTCGTGAATGAACTTGGCGAGGAAGAGTTCACGCGGCAGGTTGAAGCGGAATTTGCCGCTCAGCGCAGCCATGAGAAGATCGACCTGCCGCAGGCAGAGATCGACCGTATACACGCCTATTTCGCGCCGCCTGAGCTGGCGACGAAGCCTGACACGTCGGACGCGTTCGAGGCGGCCAAGGCGAGCGATAAGGTCTTCGCCCGCTGGGCGCGCACGAACCTGCATCCGCACGTCACGCCGGGCTACACGTCCGTCACGGTCAGCCTGAAGCCGATTGGTGGCCTCGCTGGCGATGCGACCGACGCGCAGATGGAGATCATCGCGAATCTGGCCGAGACCTATGGCCAGGACGATATTCGCGTCAGCCACGCGCAGAATATTATCCTCGCGCATGTTGCCTTGGACGACCTGCCAGCTCTGCATGCAGAGCTGGACGCGGCGGGCCTTGCGACGCCGAACGAGAGCCTGATCACCGACCTGATCGTCTGCCCGGGCCTCGACTATTGCAACCTCGCCAATGCCCGTTCGATTCCAGTTGGGCAGGCCGTGCAACAGGTGTTTGCTGATCCTGACTATCAGGAAGATATCGGCCGCCTGCACATCAATATCTCAGGCTGTATCAATGCCTGCGGACACCACCATGTTGGCCATATCGGCATCCTCGGCGTCGACAAGAAGGGTGAGGAATTCTATCAGATCACCTTTGGCGGCCGCGCCGACGAGAAGGCCGCGATTGGCGATATCGCCGGCCCCGGCCTCAAATCCGAAGACGTTCCCGGCGCCCTCAAGCGCGTTGTAGACCGCTACCGCGAGCTGCGCAGCGGCAAGGACGAGCTGTTTATCGACACACTGGGCCGCATCGGCCATGACCCATTCAAGGAAGCCCTCTATGCCGCTGATTAAGAATGGCGCCGAAATCGACGATATCTGGGCCTATGTTGACGGTGAAGCAGAGCTATCCGAAGGCGGTTGCTTCACGGTTCCGCTGGCACGTTTCCTTGCTGAGGCCTCGACCCTGGCTGAGCGTAATACGCAGGTCGGCGTGCGCCTTGCGCCTGATGACGATGCGGCGCTTCTGGAGCCATACCTGCAGCAAATACAGCTAATCGAGATCGCTTTCCCGAAATATACGGACGGCCGCGGCTTCAGCCAGGCCCAGCTCCTGCGCCGCCGCTTTGGCTATGAAGGCGAGCTGCGCGCGGTGGGCCACGTCCTGCGGGATCAGTTATTCTATATGAACCGTTCAGGCATCGATGCTTACGAGACATCCCGTGCTGCCCTATCTGAAGTGGTAGACGCATTGAAGGAATATTCCGAAGTCTACCAGCCCGCTGCGGGCGGTCGGGTGCCGGTGTTCCGCAAGAGACACGGAAACTAGAGCCACATGCCTTATGGTGACATCATCGCTCGGAACGCTGAAGCGCCCGAGATCCGCCTGGAACGTCTTAATACCGAGCTGCGCGATGCGTCAGCACAGACGGTCCTGCGCGTTGCGATGGTGCGTGAGTGGCCTGAGAGCCTGACCTACGTGTCGAGCTTTGGTGCCGAAAGCGTCGCCATGCTGGCCCTGATTGCCGATGTCGACCCTTCGCTGCCGATCGTGTTCCTCGATACCGGCATGCATTTTCCGCAAACGCTTGATCACCGCGATGAAGTGATTGAACGGCTCGGCCTGACTGGCGTGCGTTCGATCCCGCCGTCGGAGACAGAGCGCAAGGTGCTCGACCCGAAGAACGATCTCTGGAAAACCGATACCGATGCCTGCTGCGCCCTGCGCAAGGTGCGCCCGCTGGAGCCGGCCCTTGAAGGCTTCTCCGCCTGGATCACGGGCCGCAAGCGCTTCCATGGCGGTGCCCGCATGTCGCTGCCGGTCTTCGAATTCGCGAATGGCCGCTACAAGGTGAACCCGCTGGCTAACTGGACGCCGGAAGATGTCGAGCTGATGATCAAGCAGCGTAATCTGCCGCGTCATCCGCTGGTCTCGCAGGGCTATCCATCGATTGGCTGCTGGCCGTGCACCAAGCCTGTTGCTGAAGGCGAAGACGTACGCGCCGGTCGCTGGGCGGGTCAGGCCAAGACTGAGTGCGGCCTGCATGTTGACAAGAACGAGCGCCCTCGGGTGTTCTAAACCAACACTACGGGTGGGGCGTCACACCACGCATTCCCGCAGCGCCCTCTCCGGTTTGGAGGGGGCGTTTTCTTTTCAGGCTCTGGCGGCGAAAACGTGCGCCAAGGCGACAGCCCCGGCCGTTGCCACGTTAATGCTGTCAAAGCCCCCCGACATGGGGATGCGCACCGGAACGGCTGATGCGATAAGATCGTCCGGCAGGCCCGGCCCCTCGGCGCCGAGCAGGACAGCGAGCTTGTCCGGCACGGGGAGGGAGGCGAGCGGCGCGGCATCGGCGCGCGGCGTCATCGCCCAGACCGTATAGCCGGCATCCCGCGCCGCCCGCATCATCTCCGCACCGCTGCCGCCATGGGCGAAGGGCAGCCACAGGGTCGATCCTGACGAGACGCGGATGGCCTTGCGATAAAGCGGGTCGCAGCATTGCGCGTCGAGCAGGACGGCATCGGCGCCAAACGCGGCCGCATTGCGGAAGCAGGCGCCGACATTGTCGTGATTGGACAGGTCGGACAGCATCAGCAAGGTTGTGGGGAGGGGGGATCGCTGCGCGACTTCGCTCAGGGCGAGGGCTGCATCTGCAGCCGTGTCGCCCTTCATGCCGCAGGCCAGAACGCCCCGGTGCATGGGGAAGCCCGCGACCGCATCCATCACGTCCTGCGGGGCGACATAGACTGGCACATTTGCGGGGACATGGGCCAGAATATCGGCCAGCGGCTCCAGCCGTGTTTCGCACAGGAAGAGGCTTTCGACAGCAAAGCGGCCACGACGTAGCAGCGTTTCGAGTGTGACTTTGCCTTCGACGATGAACCGCCCCCCATGGCCTGATGTCAGGTCCTTTTCGCGAATGGACGTGTAGGGCGCGACCCGAGGGTCGTTTGCAACCAGAATGCGTATTGCCTGATCAGGTAACATCTGGTTGGTTCTGTCCTGAAGACGGGAAAAGGGGGGGCGCTTGCATGACCGATACGGCTGGACCGAAGCCTTATGAGCAATCGCCGGCACCGCGCAAGTCCCGCAAGGTGTACTGGATCGTTGGCTCGCTCATCCTTGCAGCCATTGTGCTCGGCACATGCGTCAATGGTGGCATCAAGGCTTTCAAGGCGGTCAGTGCCCGCAGTGCCGCAACGGATGAGATTGTCAGGCAATTCATGGCTGACGGATTGCCGCCGGCCAGCGACCCGATTTACTCTCGCCGGATCGAGATTTCCCAGAAAGCTGTCGACGATACCGACCGCTATATTCGCCAGTATGGCGCTGTCACTGAATTCTCGGCTCCGAATTGCACGATCAGGAGTGCCGCAAACACGGATGCGGCGAAATCAGGCACGTTCGCCGACTGTGCCATGTCTGTCGTATCGGAAAAATCGCCGGGCCGCGTCACGGTACAATGGGTGAGGGAAGAAGAGGCCTGGAAGATTATCGGCTTCAATGTGGCCTATAGCGACCAATCCGTGCTGCTCGACAAGGCTGAGCAGGCCGACAAGATGGTCCCAGAGGCGCCTCAAGCGGCAGCCGAAGCCCCAATGGACCCGGCTGCCGAAGAGTAAGCTTAATTTGCCACGGCGCCTGCGGCTGTCGGCATGCCCTGTTCCTTGGCCATGCGCTTCATGGCCTTTTGCAGTTTCTCGAACGCCCGCACCTCGATCTGCCGGATGCGCTCACGGCTGACATTGTACGTTTCCGAGAGTTCTTCGAGCGTCTTTGGCTCCTCAGACAGGCGGCGCTCGGTGAGGATGTGCCGCTCGCGCTCGTTGAGGTCTTGCATGGCATTGCCGAGCAGGTCCATGCGGGCGTCATATTCCTGACGATCCGCGAAATTCTCGGCCTGGCCCTGGTCATCATCGGCCAGCCAGTCCTGCCATTCCATGTCGCCATCAGTGCCCATGGGTACGTTCAGCGAGGCATCGGAGCCTGACATACGGCCGTTCATCGAGAAGACTTCCGCCTCAGTGACGTTCAGTTTTTCGGCGATCAGGCGCGCCTGTTCAGGGCGAAGGTCGCCTTCGTCGAGGGCTTTCATCTCGCCTTTCAGGCGGCGCAGGTTGAAGAACAGCTTCTTCTGGGCGGCCGTCGTGCCGAGTTTCACGAGGCTCCACGAGCGCAGGATATATTCCTGGATCGCAGCGCGGATCCACCACATGGCATAGGTCGCCAGGCGGAAGCCTTTTTCGGGGTCGAATTTCTTCACCGCCTGCATGAGGCCGACATTGCCTTCCGAAATCACTTCAGCCATTGGCAAGCCATAACCGCGATAGCCCATCGCGATCTTCGCCACGAGGCGAAGGTGGGAGGTCACCATCTTTTCGGCGGCTTCCGTGTCATCATTCTCGAGCCACTTGCGGGCGAGCATGAATTCTTCGTTCTTCTCGAGCATCGGGAACTTGCGGATTTCGCTGAGATACCGGCTGAGGCCCTGTTCGGGGCTGAGGGCGACCGAACTACGTGCAGAAACTGGGTTGGCCATTATAAATCCTCCTTTTGGAACCTATCCCGCACCTGCAGCAATGGTTCCCGTTTAGGTGTTCCGAGTGTGTTCTTAGCCCCGCTTTGCGGCGACGTATTCCCCGGAAATGCGCATGTATGTCATCGCGCTGCAGCATAAATAGGAAATACGGCCTTCCTGTGAAGGTGGCGTGGGCAAAAAAATGCCCCGCTCCGGGGGGGAAGAGCGGGGCAGTTACGGGGTTTGTTGGTTAACGTACCGGAACTCTATGCCCGACTTGGTTCCAACCTCGTCACCGCTGCCTTGAGCGCATCAAGACGCGTGTCGAACTGCTTTTCCTTGCTCCCGGGCAGGCCGGTGGCGAATTGATGCAGCACTTGTCCGACAGACTCGTTCAAGCCGGTGACATAAACCTGCTTGCCGGAGTCTGCTGCGTCCTCGACGATGGTTTCTACGGCCCTGACCGCCGAGACATCGATGAAAGGGACACGGGAAAAGTCGAGAATGATGATCTCCACTTTGTCACTCGCCTTGCTGCGGACATGGTGGCCGAGGTCAGCCGCCGCACCAAAGCTGAGTGGTCCGCCAAAGTCGAACATCATTACCCGGCCGCCTGAGCGTGACAGGATCTGCGTCTCTTCTTCGGTGGAGAGGCGTGGTTCGTCTTCCTGAACGGCTTTGATCTGATCATCGGCAAGGTTCTTGATGAAGGCGAGCGCTGCGAGCACCACGCCAACTGCCACAGCCGTGATCAGGTCGACGAACACGGTGAGCCCAAGCACGAGCACCATGAGGCCCAAGTCCCAGCGAGGCCCTTTATGGGCGCGCTTCAGGTAGGAGAAGTCGATCGTATCGACACCGACCTTTACCAGGATACCGGCCAAAACCGCATGCGGAATCTTCGCGGCAAGCGGGCCAAGGCTTATGACGATCGCCAGCAGCACGAGGGCGTGTGTCATGCCGGAGATGCGCGTGCGGCCACCGGACCGGATGTTGATCACAGTGCGCATGGTTGCGCCGGCGCCGGGAATGGCACCGAAGAAGCCGCCAAGGGCGTTACCGATGCCCTGACCGATCAGTTCCTTGTTCGACTGGTGACGCGTGCGGGTCATGTTGTCTGCGACAAGTGACGTCAGCAAGCTGTCGATTGAGCCGAGCACGGCGAGAATGAAGGCCGCCTTGATGACGATGAGGGCGGAGTCCACATTGACGGCCGGCAGTACGAAGCTTGGGAAGCCCGTCGGGATGTCACCGAGGAGCGGAGCACCCGGGATGGCGATGCTGACCAGCGTGCCGATCACGAGCGCGGCCAACGGGCCGGGCACATAGGCGGCAAACTTCTTCGGCCAGCTGAACACGATGCCAAGCGTCAGAAGGGCAATCCCGACGGCAATGAAGTTAGGGTCCATCAGCGCGCCGGGCACGGCCGTGAAGGCCGGAATCGTGCCCCCGCCATCCGGTTCATGACCGAAGAGACGGGCAAGCTGGAGGGCGATGATGATTACACCGATACCGCTCATGAAGCCTGAGATGACCGGGTAGGGCACCAGTTTCACATATTGGCCGAAGCGCATGAAGCCGAGCAGGATCTGCATGAGGCCCGCAAGGATAACGGCGCCAAAGACGAGTGCAGGGTTGCCGCCGAGCGCGGCATAGAGACCGGCAAAGACGACGACCATGGGGCCGGTCGGGCCTGAGACTTGGGATCCGGTGCCGCCAAACAAGGCAGCAAAGAAGCCAACAAAAATGGCGCCCCAGAGGCCGGCAATGGGGCCGGCGCCTGAGGCTTCACCGAAGGCGAGCGCGAGGGGAAGGGCGACGATGCCGGCGGTCAAGCCGCCGAACAGGTCACCCTTCAGATTCGAAAGGTCAAAATAGGGCGCGCCTTTCGGCTGCGCCCCTGTCTGGGGTGTTGTCATAGACTTTTTCCGTTGTCTGGGGGTCAGGCCGCGCAGTCGTGATCGCCGGCAAGTTCGGCAATCTGGCTGGCATAATGCGCATCTACCCGGATGAATGTGTTTTGGTTGGCGTCGAAGGCGGACACGTCGCCTGTGCGGATGTCGTAGACCCATCCGTGCAGTTCGAGATCGCCCTTGGCGAGGCGACGCGCGACGCTTGGATGCGTACGCAGGTGCTGCAGCTGGACGAGAACGTTCTGCTCGATAAGCATCTGCATCCGGTCTTCCGGTGTGCCGTTCGGAGCCAGCTCGTCGACGATATCGACTGCTGACTTGGAATAGGCCAGCCATTTGCGAACATGGTCCAGCCCTTCAAGGCCATCCGGGTGCATCGCGCCATTCATGGCACCGCAGCCAGTATGTCCGCACACGACGATATGCGGCACTCTCAGAACTGCTACTGCATACTCGATGGCCGCTGTCATGCCGCCGGTATGCTCGGTATGTGGTGGAACGATATTCCCGGCATTGCGCGCGTGGAACAATTGACCGGGTTCGGTTTGGGTAATCATTGCCGTTTCGATACGGCTGTCGGAGCAGGTGATGAACAGTGCTTCGGGCGACTGGCCCTGGCTAAGTTCTTCAAACAGGTCCTGTTTACCGGGATAAACGTTATTCTGGAAGCGGACGACGCCCGCAGCAAAGCGTGGCATGCGAAACTCCTTTTCGATGCGTGGGAGGAAAGCTGGATAGGATGTCAGGTATGACGCGGTGGGCGTCTCAGGTATCGCGCGGCGGATCCACAGCTGAGCGGGTTACCTCGCTGTAGCAGCGGCAAGCACTTCGGCTTTTAAGGTCTGTCGCTGGCACTAAAGGGACGCTCCGGTTCGTTCGCACAGTCGGTATTTCGGGGCTTCCAATACATAGTTCCAATACGAAAACACTCTTGTTTCGATAGTCAAAGTCTATCAAAGTGTCGGCTTCAACCAAAGGAAACCCTGATGCGTCCTACGTTGCGGCAATTACAGTATATCGTCGCCGTGGCCGAGACCGGAAAATTCCACGAGGCGGCGAAAACCCTCAACGTCTCTCAGCCCAGCCTGTCGGCCCAGATCGCTGCGGCCGAGGCGCAACTGGGCGCCGTGCTGATCGAACGCGGGCGCAATGGCGCGATCATGACGCCCACGGGAGAGGAAGTGGTTAGGCGCGCACGCGTAATCCTCACACAGCTGGAAGACCTGAAGACCGTTGCCCGGCAAACCGAAGGGCGTGTCGCCGGCCGCTACCGTCTCGGCACGGTGCCGACAATCGGGCCCTACCTGCTGCCGAGCGCTGTGAAGGAACTCCACCGCCTGTTCTCGGACCTGCGCATGAGCGTCCGTGAGGAGCGCACGATCGACCTGGAGGAGAAGCTCAATGACGGCCGCCTCGACATGATCATCTCGACGCCGGAAGACCATGTGAATAGCGAAAGCATGTCGCTGTTCCAGGAGACACTTTTCATATGTGCCGCGTCCGATGATGAGCTCTCGCAAGGCGAAGGTCCGGTTGATATCAGTGCCTTGCAGGGCAGGGAATTGCTCAGCCTTGGTTTCGGTCACCGGCTCAGCGTCGTGATCCAGATGCTCGCCGATGCAGCGGGCGCGCATGTCAGTACGGAATATGAAGGTACGTCGCTGGACGCTGTGAGGCAGATGTCAGCCATGGGGGCCGGCGTTGCCATCCTGCCCAATCTTTACGCCGTCGTTGAAGCGCAGCGTGACCCCGGCCAGGTCGTGCGGCCGCTGCGCCATCTGCTGGCGACCCGTGATGTCAGCCTGATCTGGCGCACAGGCTCGCCGCTAGGCCGGGATATTGAAGCGCTTGGCCTTGTCTTCCGCGATGTGGCGATGGATATTCTTGAGTCAGAGGCGCTACGGCCTGCAGGCCGGCCGGTCAGACGTCGGTGACCTGTTTATGTGCCTCGGCGAAATATTCGGTTGAGCGCATCTCGTGGAGGCGGCTGGCGGTACGCTGGAATTCGAAACTGCCATCGCCGGACGGATAAAGCGCATCCGGTTCGGCGGCGGCACTCGCCACGAGTTTCACCTTCGCTTCATAGAGCTCGTCGATCAGCATCACGAAGCGAGCGGCTTCGTTGCGGTTCTCAGGCGAGAGCAGGGGGATGCCTTCAAGGAACACCGCGTGAAAATGGGCGCCGATCGTATGATAGTCGCGGGCACCGAGCGGGCGGGCGCACAATTCTTCAAAGGTGAAGCGGGCCGTGCCCGCTGCCTCGCGCGACACTTCCAGCTTTCGGCCTTTGACCTTGAGCGTGCAGTGCTGCGGCGTTGCGCCAAGCGTCAGCCGGTGCCACGCCTTGTCCAGCGCAGCGTCTGCCTCGGGCCCAAGTGGTGCGTACCAGACGGGCGCCTCGCTCAGGCGGTCGAGGCGATAATCCCGGTCGGAGCTCAACTCGAACACGTCGCAATTGGCCTTCAGGATATCCACGAAGGGCAGGAAGAGGGGACGGTTGATGCCATCGGTATAGAGGTCGTCGGGGTGGCGGTTGGAGGTTGCCACGACGGTGACGCCCTCGTCGAAAAGGGCTTCGAACAGGCGCGACAGGATCATCGCGTCGGCGATCTGCGTCACCTGGAATTCGTCGAAGCAAAGCAGGCTCGCGCCTGAGGCGATGCGGTTCGCGGCTGGCGCGATCGGGTCGTCGCCCGCTCCCTTGACGCGCCATTCGGATCGCTTGCGTTCGCTTGCGTCCAGCTTGCGCCACTCGCCAAGCATGTCGTGCACGCTGCCCATGAATTCGTGGAAGTGAACCCGGCGCTTGGAGGTGACAGGGGCCGCCTCGAAGAAGAGGTCCATCAGCATGGATTTACCGCGCCCGACGCCGCCCCACATGTAGAGACCATGGACGGGCGCGGGCTTGGAGAACCAGCCGCCTTTACCCTTATTGGCCAGTCGACGGGCGAGGTCATCAAGGCGCGCGGCAGCCTTGGCCTGCGCGCTATCAGCATCAATCAGGCCTTCGGCGATCCGCGCCTCGTAGCGGTCCAGTACCGAGATCATGCTGTCATCAGCCAATGCGGTGCGCCACTTGTTCGACCAGTTCCCGCCAGGCAGCCGGACGCAGCAGCATTGCGATGACGAGTCCGGTCAGCGCGCCGCCGAGGTGGGCGCCGTGCGCCACCATGGTCTGGTCGCGCTGGGAGAGGATGAAACTGATCACGATGAAACCCACGCCAAAAACGATGGCCCACATGGGGATAGCGAAGAAGAGGTAGAGCATCGCAAAGGGATAGAAGAGGCAAAAGCCCGTGATCACGCCCGATGTTGCGCCCGAGGCGCCGACGGCGCGGTAGTTCGGCTGGTTATGCTTGTCGGCATATTCCCAGACATTCCCGCCCAGCATGGAAGCCGCGTACAGGATCAGGAAGCCGCCGGAGCCTACATAGGCTTCGAGGATCTTCCCGAACGTGTAGAGCACGTACATGTTGATGAAGAGGTGCATGCCATTGACGTGCAGGAAGGCCGACGTGACGAAGCGGAACCATTCCTCGCCTTCCCGGATCGGCTTGATCCAGAAACAATACCGGTCGAACAAGTCGCGATTGTTGAACGCCAGGACGCTGGCGATCACATTCAGGGCGATCAGCACAAGTGTGGTAGGGTAGACGAGCAGGGCGTCCATGGCGTTCTGATCCATCAAATGGGCAAAGCCGCCCGAAGGGTTAACCCGGGCGGCTTAGCAAGGTCATTGGGGAGTCTGCAAGCACAAGCTCCCGTGAGGTGTATTCGCTCAGGCGGCCCGGGCTGGGGCAGCAGCAGCAGGCATTTGCTCAAGCAGGAAGTCCTCGAACGTATCCGGGCGCTGGATAAAGCGATTGAAGGGCAGGCTGGCCTTGAAAACGGCCTTTGGCGCGATATTGGCGCCGCAACGCAGCGCGGCTTCCACAACCTGGTCGCGCGTGTCCATCGAGGAGACAACCGCGATGCGATATTTGCCCATATTGGCGACGCGCGCGATTGTCATGTCCGGGTCGACACTGTCTGGCAGGCCGAGGTCGAGGACAACGAGGTCGAAGCGCTCGAGACGGAGGCGTGCCTCGGCGGCCATCAGTGTCGGCGCCAGGACGAGATCCACCTGAATGCGCGAGCGGGCGGCTTTGTCGGCGGCAATCGCCAACATGTCGCGAACCGGCTCGTGATCTTCAACCCAAAGAACTTTCATACTACTCTACCCCGTAAAGGTTATTGCTGCCTGAGCGTCTGTGTGTGTCTGCGCCCGTCTGAAGATGACCTTGCCACCGGGGCCTTACAGCTTGGTAAAGCAGAACTTTCCGAAGTGTTGAAATCTCAACAGATCGGCATTTCCGGGAAAGTTTTTTGGCCCCTCCAAACCTGCCGCATCCGCTTTCCCGTAAGGGGAGTTCATGTATGCTGAGGGGCAGGGAAACGCATGCGAAGAAAAAAAGCAAAAAAAATACATGACAGACGAAATCCTGCCACCGGCCACCAAGGTGCCGCCTGTATCGGCCTTCCATGTCGATGACAGCGAGGCTGACAAGCATATTGTCGACGTGCTGATCGAGGAGCGCTGCCCGCGTATCCGGGAGCACTGGTCGTGGCCGCTGGTGCGTCCGGCCCTCTACAAGGTGCTCGGTTATGGCAAGGCCCGTCGCATGGCCGACGAGATTGTTCAGCTGAATGGCCGTCAGTCCTTTGATCTCCTGTCAGAGCAGCTTTCCTTCGATCTCACGATAGATGGTATCCAGCGCATGCCGAAAACCGGCCGACTTATTGTGGCGGCCAACCACCCGACGGGCCTAGCTGACGGCGTCGCCGTCTGGGACCTGCTGAAACAGGTGCGCGACGACATCATCTTCTTTGCCAATGCTGACGCGGTGCGGGTGAACCCGAAGTTCGAGGATGTCATCATCCCGGTCGAATGGGTTGCGGCCAAGCGCACACCCGCGAAGACCCGTGAGACATTAAAGCGCGCGGCTGAGGCTTTTAGTGATGAGAAATGTGTCGTCATCTTCCCCTCCGGCCGGCTTGCCCGGCGTGTCGATGGTACGTTGCAGGAAAAGGACTGGTTCTCCACGGTCATTGGTCTCGCACGCAAGCAGAAGGCGCCTATCCTGCCGCTCAATGTGGATGCCCGGAATTCTGCGCTCTACTATCTGTTCTGCGACCTCAATGATGAGTTGCGAGACATTACGCTCTTTCATGAATTGCTGAACAAGCGCGGCTCGAAATTCAGCATGACATTTGGCCAGTTGATCGACCCGGCAAGCCTTGACGGCGATGCCGGTGCGCTGACGGAAAAACTGAAGCATCATGTCGCTTATGACCTTCTGAAGAACGCCGACGCTGCCTTTAGGCCCTGACGTTGCCGCACTGGTGGCAAGCTTCACTTGAACTTGCCTGCGATGCGCTCTAGACGCGCTCGCCATGCTTGAAATCATTCCTGAAACGCCCGCTCTCCACGCCGTCGCCATCGAGTCTCTGTTCGATGTCACATTCGGTCCGGGCCACTTCGCCAAGACCGCCGAGCGTCTGCGCGAATTCTCTCACTCCCTCCCGGCGATCAGCCGCGTGGCTGTGTTAGATGGCGAGATTGTCGCTGTATGCCGTGTGTGGCCGCTTGTGGTCGGGGAGGCCCGAACGCGGGCCCTGTTTTACGGACCGGTCGCCGTGACACCGGAACAGCGCGGCAGCCGGCTTGGTCAGGCTGTGACAGTGGCTGCGCTTGAGGCGGGTGAAGCTCAAGGCTGGCCAGCGGCTGTGCTCATCGGTGCGCCAGCCTATTTTTGTGAGATCGGTTTTGAAGTCACCCCGCGCGGGCAGCTTGTTTTCCCGGGTCCGCAAGATCAGGGCCGCGTCATGGTAAAAAGCCTCGCGGGTGATGCGAGCCAGCTCGCAGGTCTGGTCACGGCGCTCTAGAGAGAGGGCTCAGCCCTTCTTGGGACGTTGATCCAGAGGCAGGGAATATTCCGCCGGCACGCCGTCAAGATACATGCCCTCGTGGAACAGTTCGCCCTGCATGTCGCGCGCGGTGCCGGGGCCGTTCAGGAAGCCCCTCGCGAACAGGCCCGCCATGACGACGCCGCTATCGGGAAGTGTGAGTACGCCATAGCCCTCATAGACGCCATCATTGGTCTTGCCTTGATAGCTCGCCATAAGGGCCGGGCCTTCATAGATATCATCGGCATATTGCTCGATTGGCGGATAAGCGGCAGCGACTTCAAGTGCTCTGGCTTCAGCCGCGCGCGCGGCGAGCTGGTCTGGGGTAGGGGCTTCAGGCAGGGCTGCACTGTCTGACTCCGGAACCGGAGCGACCGGATCCTGCGGCGTTGGCGCGCGAGGGCCGCAGGCAACACACATTATCGCGACCAAGCTGGCGAGCGTCGTTCGGGAATATGGCATGGCGGCCTCCTTGTGATGCGTTGCCAGTGTACCACACTGTGGACTTGGGCGACACATCCGCTCGAGCGCTTGATTGCCAAGCTTGCCTGCGCGCTTTAGTTACCAATCAGGGCGTCTTGTGCATGGGGGTGACAAATGACGGATCTCCGCCTGATCCAGTATTTCGAAGCCGTCTACAGGCTTTTGAGTTTTTCCAAGGCCGCCGAGGAACTGCATCTGACGCACTCGGCCGTTACGCGCGCCATCAAGGCCCTCGAAGACGCCTGGGACACACCGCTCTTCTATCGCACAACGCGCTCTGTTGTACCGACAGAGGCGGGTGAGCGCCTCTATCCGCGGGCGGTGGAATTGCTGGCCTTTTCAGCGACTGTGATGCGCGAGACCGTGTCCGGCGACCGGGAGCTAAAGATTGTCGGTGGGCCTATCGCCTATGACATCCTCCTGCCGACCGTCATCAATGCCTATCGACAGGTCGCGCCGCGCATGCGTGTTCGGGCCGATGTGATGTCACCCCACGCCGCTGTTGAAGCGCTGGTGCAACGACACGCTGACGTGGTTATTTTCAACATGTCGACCCTGCAGGCCATGCCGCACGCCAGCCGACTGCGGTTCAATGAGATCATGTCTGAGCCCTACATCATGGTGTTCCGGCCAAACCATCCGATCATGGACATGGACAACCAGTTTGAATCGCTGCTGGCTTTTCCATGGGCCTTCCCCGGGTATCTCGACTATCTCGATGGCCAGCTGCCGGACGGAATGGCGGAAGCCCTGGCCGGTGCGGATGCGCCGCAATATACGCTCTACAGCCCGACCGCCTGCATGAACCTCTCGATGATGTCAGATATCCTGACGATTGTTCCGGTGTCTCTGGCGCAGGCCAATCTCGATAGCGGCCGCCTCGCAGGAAAGCGGCTTCCGGGATTACCCGACTATCGCGTGGGGCTGGGCTTCCGGCGAGAGGCGGAACAGGAGCCCCATATTCGCGATCTTCTGGGGTGTGTTGATTCCGTTGGACGAACACTCAGCCGCGAAAATGCTCAACGGTTGAAAGAGTTATCGTGAATTCCCCTCAAAGGTTAACTTGAGACTGTTGCGCACAAATAAGCAACAATTACTCAATTGTACTCAGGAGTGTGCTGTCGTAACTGACCTTGGTCTTTGTGATGTGGCGCGTCCCCCACCCAGAGCCGCATCACGGCTAAAAGGCACTTTGCCAGGCAGTGTATCCCCGCTGCCTGGCATTTGCCCCTTTATGAGACCCATTCTCCCAATCGATTGTTTGATGCGAGTTGAAGCGGCTGCTTATTGACCCTCACGCCGCCACGCCAAAATCAACAGGATCACCAGCAGCGCAGCTGCAAGAATGCCTGGCAGCAGCGGCTGGCTCGTGGACGAGCGAACCGCATAGGCGCCGCGCTCACGCAGGCCCAGCCAGTTATTGCCAGCCGCCGCACCGCGTGCGCTGACGCGGCGTATATCAGGAATATCCGTACCCGCCGCATTCAGTCGGAAGACGCCGCCGCCGGTCTGTTTCGAGAAAGGCGCCATTATCTCGGTGCTGGACTGAAGGTCGGCATATTCCTTCGGATTGGCGGGACCGTTCAGGGCCACCGCTTCCAGCCCGCCAGCTTCGGCCCGGTAGAGTCCCAACTGGTCGATAGGCGCTTCGGCCGTGAAGATGCCGGGGGCCTTCTGTCTCCAGATGGGTTCAAGGATGCGACCTTCCGGTGTTTCCAGCTGGAGCGGCGGCGCAGTATCGAGCAGGGTGCGCAGCTCCATCTTGGCGGTATCGCCTTCAGCCACGAGGCTGAGCCGGCGCTCTTCTAGTTCCGGCTCTTTCATCATCCAGTGGACTGTGCGCCGGATCAATTCCGAGAAGGGGCCGCCGCCATCATGGCCACGTGCCCAGAGCCAGATCTGGTCGGACATCAGCATGCCCACGCGGCCCTTGTCGACGCGGTCGACAATAAAGAGCGGCTTGTCGTCCGGCCCGCTCATCAGCACGTCGCCCGCCTGCGCAGTGGCCTCGATATAGCGCATCCAGCCGCCCCATTTCTGGCCATCAAGCGGCGCCGTCACGGCGTGGCGCTTGCCGACTTCAGTGAGTTTCGGGATGAACTCGCCCGTACGGATGCGCCCGGTCGGGGAGGCGGGGAGAACGGCGGCGAGGGGAGAGCGGGCGAGGCTTCCCGGCCCTGCGAAGGGCTCGCCTGCCGCAATCAGCAGCGCCCCGCCATCGGTCACATAGCGGGCCATGTTCGCGAGGTAAGACTGGGTGATGACGCCCCGGCGCTCATACTGGTCGAAGATGATGAGGTCGAAATCCTTCAGCTTGTCCTCGAACAATTCCTCTGTCGGGAAGGCGATCAGCGCGAGTTCGTCGGTCGGCGTGTAATCGGTCTTGTAGGGGGGGCGAAGGATGGTGAAGTGAACGAGGTCGACCGAGGGGTCGGATTTCAAGAGGTCGCGCCAGACACGTCCGGCCTGGTTTGGCTTGCCGGTGACAAGAAGCACGCGCAGCCTGTCGCGCACGCCTGCCAGCGTCGAGGCGGTACGATTGTTCGCCAATGTCAGCTCTTCGCGGCCCGGCGGAACTTCGACGACAATCACATTCTCGCCCCGCCGCTCGATCTCAATCGGCAGCGGCGTATCCTCGCCGGCCTTCACCTTTACGCGTTCGGCCTGTCCGCCATTCAGCGACACACTGAGTTCAACTTCGCCGCCATCCGGGTCATCGACGCGCACGATCAGGTTTGCGGTTTCGCCAACAATCCCGAAATTAGGAGCGTCGACGATCCGGACCCTCCGGTCGCCGCGATCAGGATCGCCCACGACGAGCCCATGAACCGGCCCGATGGCCCTGCCCTGGTCCGCGCCGGTTGGCAGGTCGTGGACCTGACCATCGGTCACAAATATCGCGCCCGCAATCCGGTCGCGAGGAACATCCGCCATCAGACCTTCCAGCGCGCCATAGAGATGCGTGCCATCATCATGCGGGTCGGATTCCAGTATGCGGACTTCCAGCGACGTGTCGGCCTCAAGTTTTGACTTCAGCTCTATGAAGGCGGCATTGGCGGCGCTCGCCCGGTCGCCGAACTGCATGCTCTCGGATCGGTCGAGGATGAGTGCGGCCACCGAGGGCAAGGGCTCGCGTTCTTCTTCCACGAGAGACGGATTGGAGAGGGCGGCCGCGAGCAATGTCAAAGCCAGTCCGCGTGTCAGCGCGGCCCTGCCACGCAGCACGACATAGGCGCCCCACGCTAGTACAGCGACGGCGACGACCAGCCAGAAGACCGGCCAGCCGAGGAATGGCTCAAAGTTGAGGCGTGTCGCATCGATCATTGCGGGTCTCTTTCAGGCGACGGGCCCAATACGTCGCTCAGGTCATTCCCGGGAGCGGTGCCACGCAAATCGTTCGGCGCGATGGCGCCGCCATCCTCGGCGCCCGTGTTGCTGATTTCGCCTTCGCCCTCGCCGAGGCGTTCGAGAAGGGCTGGGAGGTGAACCTGGTCGTCCTTGTAGTTGCCGGTCAGGACATACATCACGAGATTGACGCCAAAGCGGCGCGCCATTTCGCGTTGCTGCGGGCCACCATCAACGGAATAGAGGTCGCGGCCCCGGTCATCCACCGCCCAGGCGGACGCCCAGTCTGCATCCCCGACAAACAGGCGCGAGACGCCGTCGCCGCGCGGAGCGTTGGGGCCGCCGGTTTTCTCGATCCACAGGCGGCGGTTTGCAAAGCGGCCGGGAAAATCGTCAAGCAGGTAGAAACTGCGTGCGAGGACATGATTGGCTGGCACCGGTTGCAGGGGCGGGGCATCGAGCCCCTCAAGCAATTTTTCCAGCGGAGCCACACTCGTGTCCGTGCCAACCGTTCCGCCTGCACGCGTGTCGATAATCAGCGCGCCGCCAGAGCGGAGATAGGTGTTGAGATGCGCAATGGCCATGTCTGACAGCGGCGGGGCGTGGTCGGAGACGTTGAAGTAGATCAGTGGATAGAGTTCCAGCGCGTCCGTCTCGAGGTTCAGGGCATCTGGCTCGGCGGGCTCGACGGACGTGCGTAAGCTGAGCACGGAGGAGAGGCCTGACAGGCCCGCGCGGGTGCGCTCATTGAGGGCGCCATTGTCGGTTTCCACATAGCCGAAGCGCATTGTCAGGGCCGCGTCGATCTCCTTCTGAGTCGCATTGCCGGTGCGCGGAAGCGCATCAACCTGCGGCGCTGTCGAGACGCGGCGGAAGGAGCCGTCCGGCATCTGCTGATAGCGATAGGACTGGGCTTCGGCGCCTTGCGGCAGGGTGGCGGCCATGGCGCAGATCAGGAGCAGGGCCGCTGCGCCCTTTGCCGAGCGCCCCAGTCGGGGCAGGTGACCGGCCACAAGGAGGGCAATGAACAGGTCCAGCACGAGCAGGATGGCGGCAATCGCAAGCAACGGCCCGGCAAGCCGCAGCGAGCGCGCCTCTGCATCACCCAGCAGGCGCGCTGACATCGGCCATGTATCGATCAGGTTTGGTTTGGCGTCGGCACCAGCATTGAGCGCAAGGGTGCCTGAAGGCCCCTGATAGAGGCCCGGCGGATGGGCTTCGGATGGTTTTACCGTGTCGAAATCGCCAGCTTTAAGGGGCGCCGCACTGGCGCCCGCTGCAGCCAGACGACCGTAACCGTCAAGCACCAGTTGCGGCGTGTAGGCGCCCTCGGCGTCGCTGACCGCTTCCCCGCGTCCGGCCGCAATGGAGCGGCGCAGCATCTGCTCGAACGTGGCGGAATAGGGCAGGTTCGACCAGTCCGGCCCGGCGGTGATGTGGAACAGGATCAGCGTGCCTGATCCGCGCGAGTCCGATGTCACCAGCGGGCTGCCATCGGCGAGGCGGGCCCATGTCTTGCGTCCGAGATCCGGTGCAGGCTTCGCGAGCACCTGTTGGCGGATGCGCACGTCTGATGGAATGGGCAGGCCCGCAAAGGGCGATGTTGCGGGGAAGGGCGCCATGGCCTGTGGTTCGTCCCAGGCGAGTGCGCCACCCAGCGCGCGGGAGGATCGGCGCAGCGCCACGGGAAGCAGGTCATCACCCTGAGACGCAAGGTGCGGCCCGGCAAAGCGGATCAGCGCGCCGCCTTGCTCCACCCATTCTGTCAGGCGTTTCGCGTCTTCCGGCTGGATCTGGCCAATGTCTGTCAGGATGATCGCATCGGGCGATGTGGCGACCAGCGATTCAATGCTGCCTTCGGTGATCGAGGCAAAGGGTTCGAGTGCCTTACGGACATAGTGCATATCGGAGAGAAGCGGCTGCGCGGCAGCGCCTGCATCGACGAGACCCACACGGCGCGACCTGTCAGATGAATCCCAGAGCCAGACCGTGCCTGCGCCCTGACGGCCTGTCGCGGTGAAACGCGCCACACGCGAGAGGGCTGCGGCGGGGATGGTGAAGCTGGCAGTGGCCTCGCGCTCGCCGTCCGCAAACACGACTTCCGATGTGGCGAGGGCGGAACCATCCAGCGTGAGGGCGGACACAAAGCTGCGCTCCTCGCCGCGCGGCTGGACGCGGCGCGCGGTGACAGACACCGAGTCTGTCTGCGAGGAGATTCCGGTGATGGCAGCAGGGCCGGTGGGCGGCGCAGCATAGACCGAGAGCGGCGCCATCGCAGCTAGCGCGGCGGCAAAGGCGCGCCCGCCTTCATCCTCAACGCCATCACTTGCCCAGAAAATGCGGTCCGGTTTCAGGCCGGAGTCTTTCAGTCGTTTCAGCGCCTCGGTCCGGTCTGTGCCCCAAGGCTGTGGACGAAGCGAATTCAGGCGCTTGGCCATGTCGGCGCGCGACAGGCGCGTTGCGGGATCGGCATTCAGTGTCTGCGGCGCGGTCAGCAGGAGATGCGCCGGAGCATCGCGCCCGCCCGTATCGAGCGTTGCGGTTGCGGCGTCCACCAGCTCGCTCCAGCGCGGCGCCGAAGGCCAGCCATTGTCCACGACAACCAGCAATGCGCCGCCGGCATCGGCGGCCTCATTCTTCGCGCCGGGCGCATAGACGGGCTGGGATAGGCCGGCGATGGCGGCGGCTGCGGCCAGCGTGCGGATCAGCCAGACCCACCAGGGCGTGCGGGCAGGTGTTTCTTCTTTTGGCTCGACGCCTTCGAGCAGGCGCAGTGACGGCAGCTCGACATCCTTTGGCGCAGGCGGCGTTGCCCGCAGCACCCACCAGATGATTGGCAGCGCCAGGAGCGCGAACAGCGCCAGTGGTGCGCCGAAGAGGAATGGGCCCAGTGCTGTCATCCGCGCGCCCCGAAACTCTCAAGCGCCATTTTCAGGCGGGCGGCGCCATGCAGGCTGGGTGTGGCGGTCGTATGTGTGACAAGGCGCCAGCCGATCTGGGTGGTGAGTGTCTGCAAGGCGTCGCGCTGTTCGGCAAACTTGCGCTTGTACTCGTCGCGCATCGTTTCGGCGCGGCCAAGGATGCGGTCAACCATGGCGCCGGGCCGGTGCAGCTTGACGCGGCCCTGGAACGGAAAATCGAGTTCGATGGGCGCGGCGACCGCCAACAGAACCCCTTCGGGGCATTTGGCAGCGAGCGGCTTCAGGCGCGCCTGCCATTCCGGGATTGGATCATAGAAATCGGACGCAATCACCAGGGTGGCCGATGTGCGTGGCGGCGGCGGGAAGGGGCGGCCCGCGCCATTGGAAATATCCTCCGACAGCCGATCAACCGCGCGTTTGCCGAAGCTCGGCGTGCGGCCAGCGCCAAGCGCGCCGATACGCTCGCCATCCTTGGACATCATCAGGCCAAGCGCCAGCATCAGGAGGCGTGCTTCATCCGCCTTGGTGCGGATGTCGCCTTCGCCCTTCCAGTTGAAGCCCGGATGCGGGTCGCACCAGAACAGCACCGTGCGCGCGGTTTCGAGTTCTGTCTCGCGCACGAACAGGTCGTTGCCCTTGGCCGACCGGCGCCAGTCGACCCGGTCGGCGGCGTCTTCCTGCGTGTGGTGGCGATACTGCCAGAACTGCTCTCCCGTGCCCGCGCGGCGACGCCCTGCGCTGCCGATATGGGCAGCTTCAGAGGCCTCGGCCTTGAAGTTCAGGTTAGGCAGCTGGCGGGCCAGCGCCTCGGCTTCAGCGCGAAGATCGGAGAAGGGAATCATTTATTGTCGCGCGCTCGTATCGGACAGCGACTTGCACTTCCTCTAAGATCACGAAGTGCATTCCAATCTTTATTGTCTAAGGCTTTTTGTGCCGGGACGGCTAATTCTTCGTATTTCTCTAAGACGTAGGTTTGGTCATTTTCATTTGGAAGCACTATTTCGAAAGTTTCGTTGGTTGCCTTGTAGGTCGAAGGTTTGCCTGAAAGCTCACGCTCAAAAAGCACAACCCCACTTTCGGTAGCAAAAGTCCAGGACTTAGGCTTTAATCCAAGAGGGTCTTCAGCGTACCGCATATTTTCCTTTTTTATTTCAAATTGGTGGGCGACGATTTTGGCGGCTAGGCAATCCAATAATTCTCTTTGCTCTTGAGCTTGCGCTAGGAAAGGGCCGAAGAGGATCGGCATCGCCAAGGTTACACTCAATCGCTTGAACAAAATTACGCCACCTTCCGCGCGAGGTCGTTGATCAGGTCGGTCAGGCTCGGCGCTTCGCCGGTCGGGTCATAGCGCATGGCCATGCGGTGGCCGAGGCAGGGTTCGGCGAGCGCTTCGACATCTTCAATCGATGGCGCGAGGCGTCCGCGCAGCAGCGCGCGCGAGCGTGCCGCCAGCATCAGTGCCTGCCCGGCGCGCGGGCTTGGGCCCCAGTCGACGAGGCGCTGAACGCGGGCGTCAGAGGTCTGCTCGGGCCGCGCTTCGCGGATCAGGCTGAGGATCGCCGAGACGATTTTCTCGCCAACCGGCATGCGGCGCACGAGGGCCTGAATGGCGATGAGATGGTCCGCATCGAGCGCCGCGCGCACGGTGCCTTCGGCGCCGCCAGTCGTCTCGATCAGGATGCGGCGCTCGGTATCGAGGTCAGGATAGGCGACATCCACTTTCAAGAGGAAACGGTCGAGCTGGGCTTCCGGCAGGGGATAGGTGCCTTCCTGCTCGATCGGGTTCTGGGTGGCCAGCACGTGGAAGGGCGCGGGCAGGTCATGGCGCATGCCTGCAACGGTCACATGACGCTCCTGCATGGCCTGAAGCAGGGCAGACTGCGTGCGGGGCGAGGCGCGGTTGATTTCGTCGGCCATCAGCAGCTGGGTGAAGATCGGGCCGCGCAGGAAGCGGAAGCTGCGCTGGCCTTCGGCGGTCTCGTCCATGACTTCCGAGCCGAGGATGTCGGATGGCATCAGGTCCGGCGTGAACTGGATTCGTTGGTTTGACAGGCCGAGCGCTGTGCCCATCGCCTCGACGAGGCGCGTCTTGGCAAGGCCCGGCGCGCCGATCAACAGCGCGTGACCACCTGCCAAAACAGCGGCCAAAGCCAGCTCGATGACGCGCTCCTGCCCGAAGACAGCCTTGCCGATTTCGGCCTTCACCTGACGCAGGGTCTCGGTTGCGGCCTCGGCCTCGGCAACTATGTCATTCGTATCGACTGCAGTATCGGCCATATAAAGAGCGCCTCCGGCTTCACGTATCTGGTAAACAAACCTATGTCTAAGGCGTCATCATGGCGGAGTGAGACGTGAAATCCAGTCCCGACAACACATTGAGCCTAGAGGAGACGCTTAAGGCTATCCTGCCGGATGGCAAGCTGTCCGGGAAGCTGCCGCCTGTGGATTCGTGGAATCCGCAAAATTGCGGCGATATCGACATGGCCATCCGCGCCGATGGCAGCTGGTGGCATGAAGGCGGCCGCATGAATCGCGAGCGCATGGTGAAAATGTTCTCGCGCATCCTGCGCAAGGATGAAGACGGGAAAACCTATCTCGTCACGCCCTATGAAAAAGTCGTCGTGGATGTTGAGGATGCGCCCTTCATTGCCGTGCGCGTTGATCGCGCAGGCGAGGCAGGGCCGCAGCAGGCGCTCGCCTTCCTCACCAATGTCGGCGATGTAGCCGTGGCCGGGCCGGACAATCCGATCCGCGTCGAAACCGATGCCGAGACCGGCGAACCTGCGCCTTATGTCCTGGTGCGCGGACGGCTGGAGGCCAAGATCGCGCGACCGGCCTTTTATGAGCTGGTCGATATGGCAGAGGCTGATCCGAAAGACGAAACGGTGCTCGGTGTCTGGAGCCAGGGCGTATTCTTTCCCATTGGCGCGGCAGCCTGAGCCGGATGCCGTATACCAATCTCGATGATTTCCTGACGCGCGCCGCTGCCCGGTTGACGCCGCCCATGGACGAAATGACGCTGCAGGACACCGGCGACCTGGATTTCCTGACGCCGGAAGAAGTGGCCATCATCCGCCCTGCGGCCGTATTGATCGGCATCATCCCGCGAAAGAGTGGCGCCACGGCCCTGCTCACTGTGCGCCCGACAACGATGGCCTCCCATCCGGGGCAGGTCGCCTTTCCGGGGGGCAAGGTCGACCCGATTGACGTGGACGAGGTCGCCGCCGCCCTGCGTGAAGCAGAAGAAGAGGTCGGTGTCGTACCCGAGGACGTGGAAGTGATCGGCAAGGCGGCGCCCTATGTGACCGGCACGCGCTTTCGCATCACGCCTGTGCTGGGCGTGCTTCCGGCCGATTTTGTTCCCGTGCCAGACCCGACGGAAGTGGCCGATGTGTTCGAAACCCCGCTCGAATTCCTGATGAACACGGCGAACCACACGATGGGCCACGCCACGTACAAGGGAAAGAAGCGTGAGTATTACGAGATGCCCCATAACGGCTATCGTATCTGGGGTGTCACGGCCGGGATTATCCGCCGTCTCTACCAGACGCTATATGAAGGGGGCGATTAGGGGTTTGGAATGAGCGTTTAGGGGCTTATCTAGACAGAGACCTGAATTGGAGGGGACTTTTGGCTGGCAGACTCGTTTTTGAGCTCTTTATCTTTTCGATCCCGTTCCTCGTGTTCGGGCTCTACGTGCTGGTCACGACCAATGCGGAAGTCGAGGGGCGCCGCAAATGGCCGATCCAGATCCTGTTCCTGATCGGTTTGGTTCTGGCGACGGCGGTCTGGTTCCTGTTGATCCTGCTGGAAAAGAAAGAGCGCGATGTTTGCCACGAGCCCGCCCGGTTCGAGAATGGTGAGATCATTCCTGCGCGCGATTATCCGTGCGAACAGAATGTACGCGATGTGGGTGTCCCGCTGAAGCGTGATCCGGGCATCGTGCCTCAGGGCGCTGATGGCCCGTCCGATTCGCATGATCCTTCGGAAATCCAGGCGCGCTATCCGGAAACCGTTGAATCCGACAGCCCAGATGACCCCGATTGACCCGATTTCGCCCTCCTGGCTGAGCGGGGAGGGGACGCAGGCCGTCATGGCGGCGCTCGAAGCCGCGCGTCCCGGCGGCTCGCGCTTTGTTGGCGGCTGCGTGCGTAATGTGTTTCGTGGCACCACGCAGGATGACGACGATATTGATATCGCCACGCAGCTGGAGCCGCCCGCAACCATGGCGGCGCTTCAGGCCGCGGGCATCCGCGCCCTCCCAACCGGCATCGAGCACGGCACGATCACGGCCATTTACAAGTCCCGCCCATTCGAGATCACCACGCTGCGCCGTGACGTCGAGACGGACGGGCGCCGCGCGGTCGTCGCCTTCACTGAGGACTGGGCGGAAGACGCCGCGCGCCGCGATTTCCGGCTGAATGCCCTTTATGCCGACCTCAATGGTCAGGTATTCGAGCCGATTGCCCAGGGCGTTTCTGATGCGCTGTCAGGCCGCGTCATCTTCATAGGGGATGCGGATGAACGCCTGCGCGAGGACTATCTTCGGATCCTTCGCTTCTTCCGCTTCAACGCCTGGTATGGCGAGACGATTGACCCGGACGGTCTCGCCGCCTGTGCGCGCCAGATGCAGGGTCTCGACAAGATTGCGGCTGAGCGCATCTGGAAAGAGCTGAAAAAGCTCCTCACGGCGCCTGACCCCTCTGCGGCTGTGCTGGCCATGGAAGAATCGGGCGTGTTGGAACAGGTGCTGCCGGGCACCGAGGCGGGCGGTCTTGTCGCGCTGTGCGAGGCAGAAAAGCGGGCCGACCTCAGCGCAGACCCGATGCGCCGCGTCATGGCCCTATTGCCACGGCGCGGGCGGGAAGTGGATGCGATGGCCGCGCGCCTGAAGCTCTCGAATGAGGAACACCGGCGTCTGTCAGCCTGGGCCAGCGCAGGCATGGATCATGTCGAAGGCCTCGCCCCGCAGGACCTGCATGCGGCGATCTATGCCTATGGACCTGAAGCTGTGGCGGATAGGGCTGTGCTGGAGGCGGCGCAGACAGAGCGGACTGGTTATCTGGCCGCGCACCTTGAAATTATTGACGACTGGAGGCGTCCTGTCTTTCCGGTTGGCGGGGATGACGCCTTGGCCGCCGGACTGATTGGCCCAGAAATCGGTGAGGCCCTGCGTGCGGCAGAAGCGGCCTGGATCGATAGTGATTTCACGATGGGGCGCACAGAATTGCTCGCCCTGATCAAGCGCCCGGATTAGCGCCCCAGAGCGACGCAGTCATGTACGACGCGAACAGCAGCCAACCCAGATAGGGCAGCTGGATCAGGGCTGCCGTGCGTGAATGCCGATCAAACTCGCGCACCATCGCAAAGGCCAGCAGCAACAAGCCGGCCATGATGCAGAAGGCGAGCCCTGTATCCTCAAGCCCGAAAAAGGCGAGATTCCAGATCATTCCCACGCCGAGAAGCATGAAATAGAGGCCAAGCGCGCTGCTCGCGGCCCGGAAGCTTCCGGCCGATTTCGAAACCATGAGCGCGCCAGCTACGACTGTAATCAGTGCCACAGGCCAGGCGGCCATCACGGCTGTTCCGGTCGGCACGAGCGGCGGCTTTGCGAGGCCCGCATACCATTCCAGGGATGCACCGCTGACCACCATCAGGCCAAGGCCGCACGCCACCACAGCGCTGGCCACGACCAGAACCCCGCTTGCCCACGGAAAGGGATATTCGCGTACCACCACCATAGGGTGATTGTACGCGCCTAATGGCCATCCGTCATGACAGATCGTTGAAAACAGGGATTATTTCGCGATGCTGCATTGCGCAGGGCAGGATTGCCTCAGGGCCACTTCACCACGGGCGGCATGCTTGAGAGAATGCTGGTGACATTGCCGCCGGTTTTCAGCCCGAATGTGGTGCCCCGGTCATAGAGCAGGTTGAACTCGACATAGCGCCCGCGCTGGATCAGCTGCTCCTCCCGCTCGGCTTCGCTCCACGGACGGTTCATGCGACGGGCAACCAGTTTCGGGTAGATATCGGCGAACTGGCGACCAACCTCCTGCGTGAACGCGAAATCGCCATCCCAGTCGCCCGAATTGAACCGGTCGTAAAATATGCCGCCGGTGCCGCGCGGCTCGTTGCGGTGGGCGAGGTGGAAGTAGGAATCACAATGATCCCGCATGGCGGTAAAATCTGCGCCGTCATAAGAATCGCACGCCGCCTTCATCGCGGCATGGAAATCCACAGAATCTTCAAACGCCTGATCGCGCTGGTAATCGAGCAGGGGATTGAGGTCGCCGCCGCCGCCAAACCAGCTGTCGCTGGTGACCAGCATGCGCGTGTTCATGTGCGCAGCAGGCACATGCGGATTTCGCGGGTGGGCGATCAGGCTGACGCCGCTGGCCCAGAATCGTCCGTCGGATTGGTCCGCGCCGGGTATCTGGGCGGCGAAAGCTTCCGAAAATGTCCCGTGCACAAGGGAAAAATGGACACCGACCTTCTCGAACACCCGGCCCCGCATAAGGCCCATACGGCCCCCGCCCAAGTCTTCCGTGCCATCTCCGCGGGCCCAGTCGGTAAGTTCGAACCGCCCTGCGGAGCCCTTATAAAGGGGTGGGCCGGCCGCATCTTCGAGTGCTTCAAAGCGGGCGCAGATCTGCTCCTGAAGGGATTTGAACCATGCGCTGGCAAGGGTCTGGCGGGTATTGAGATCGCTATCGGTCATGCTGCTTTTGATGCGCTGTTGGCGCGCCTGCGACAAGCGCACTGTTGTCACAGGCCACAAGTCAGGATAACGCGCGTCGGATAAGTGTTTTACCGGGCTTCCCGTGTCGCCTTGCCGCAATGGGCAGGGGAGGGCGGCTTGTGTAATACGGGGCCAAGATTCTGCCTTGAAGGACGGGTACAGCGTGACTGATCAAACTGCACATTCCCATGACGATGCCGTCGACGAAGATCGCCGCAATTTTATCCACATCGCTACGGGCGCTGTGGCTTTTGGCGGTGTCGCCTGCTTCGCGATCGCAGCTGTCGACCAGTGGAACCCCGCTGCCGATACGCGCGCCGCGTCGGCGCTGGATGTCGATATCTCCAAAGTGCCACTCGGCAGCGAAATTCGCGTTCTGATCGGCGGGAAGCCTTTCTTCATCCGTCACCGTACGCCGGCAGAGATTACCGCCGCCGAGAACGTCAACGTTGCCACGCTGCGCGATCCTGAAACCGATGACGAGCGCCTCCGCCCGATGCAGGACGGCAAGCTGAACCGCGCCATCCTGATCACGTCAGGCGCCTGTACCCACCTCGGCTGCGTGCCGGTCGGTCCTGCGCAAGGCAATGTGGGTGAGTATGGCGGCTGGTACTGCCCGTGCCACGGCTCGCAATACGATACATCCGGCCGCATCCGCAAAGGCCCGGCCCCAACGAATCTCCCGGTTCCGAACTACACGTATGTGTCGGCAACCGTAGTCAACATTTCCCTCTAAGGAAGGATACCTCTGATGAGCGGACATGAATCATCCTACACGCCCAATACCGGCTTCGAAAAATGGCTCGACAAGCGCCTGCCCATCATCCGCTTTGCGAATGACACGGCAATCACGTTCCCGACGCCGAAAAACCTGAACTACTGGTACACATTCGGTGGGATCCTCGCGATCTGCCTCGTGGTCCAGATCCTGACAGGTGTCATCCTGGCGATGCACTACGAGCCGAACGTCAACGGCGCCTTCGCCTCGGTCGAGCGCATCATGCGCGACGTGCCATTTGGCTGGCTGCTGCGCTATATCCACTCCAACGGCGCCTCGATGTTCTTCTTCGCCGTCTATATCCACATGTTCCGCGGTCTCTATTACGGGTCGTACAAGGCCCCGCGCGAAGTCCTCTGGATCCTCGGCTGCGTCATCTTCCTGCTCATGATTGCAACGGCCTTCCTCGGCTACATGCTGCCATGGGGCCAGATGTCCTATCACGGCGCCAACGTCATCACGTCGCTGTTCGGCGCCATCCCGCTGATCGGTGAAAGCCTTCAGACATGGATCCTCGGCGGACCATCCATCGGCAACCAGACGCTCCAGCGCTTCTTCTCGCTGCACTACCTGCTGCCATTCATGATCGCCGCTGTCGTGATCCTGCACATCTGGGCGCTTCACGTGCCGGGCAACAACAACCCGACCGGCGTTGAAGTCCAGGACGTGGAAAAGGACACCGTGCCGTTCCACCCGTATTACACGATCAAGGACGGCTTCGCGATTGCGCTCTACCTGATGCTGTTTGCTGCCTTCGTGTTCTATGCTCCGAATGCCCTCGGCCACGCCGACCAGGCCATCGAAGCGAACCCGCTGGTTACCCCGGCGCACATCGTGCCCGAATGGTACATGCTGCCATTCTACGCCATTCTTCGCGCCATTACGTTCGATCTCGGCCCGATCCCGGCCAAGCTGCTCGGCGTGATCTTCATGTTCGCGGCCATCGCCATCCTCTTCGTGCTGCCATGGCTCGACACGTCGAAAGTGAAGTCGATGCGCTACCGTCCGGTTGCCCGTCAGTTCTTCTTCGGCTTTGTCGTGGTCTGCCTGCTGCTCGGCTGGTGCGGTGCCAAGGCGCCTGACGCGGCTGTGATCCCGGCGCTCCAGGGCGATAAGGTCCTCGTCGTCAGCTATACGGAGAACGGTCAGGAAGCGACCAGCGAATACAAGGGCGGCGGCGAAGCCTATCTTGACGCGAAGCGCTTCATGGCCAGCCTGCCGGAAGATGCCAATCCGTCGCTGGCTGCTGTTGCAGCGCCGACCTTCCAGTTCGCTCAGCTCTCATTGATCCTGACGATCTGCTACTTCGGCTATTTCTTCATGCTCTTCTTCATCGGTCTGACCGAGAAGCCGAAGGAACTGCCGGAATCCATCCACAAATCCGTGCTCAAGCGCCACAAGGCGTCGACAGCAACCGCCGTTCCGGCCGAATAGGGAGCCTCGAGGGAATTCCATGAAAGCGTTCCGCATCCTCGCTGCCGGTCTTGCCGGTCTTAGCCTCGCCGCCATGGCGCACGCCGAAGGTGGCGCCGCAGCGCACCCGCATGAGCCTGAAGGTGGCTGGCCATTCGACGGCATCACCGGCCAGTTCGATATGCCATCCCTTCAGCGCGGCTATCAGGTGTACCGGGAAGTCTGCTCGTCCTGCCACTCGATGAAGCTGTTGAGCTATCGTAACCTGGGTGAGGCCGGCGGTCCGTTCTACGATTCGGACTATCCGAACCCGAACGACAATCCGTTCGTCAAGGCGCTCGCCGCTGATGTCGAAATCCAGAGTCCGACACCGAATGAGGTTGGCGACTATGATTTCCGTCCTGCAATGCCTGCTGACACATTCCGTGACCCTTATGCGAACGTGAATGCTGCCCGCGCCGCGAATAATGGTGCGGCCCCACCGGATCTCTCGGTTATCGTCAAGGCCCGTCATGGCGGCGCCAGCTATGTTTACAGCCTGCTCTCCGGCTATCCGCACGAAGATGCGATCAGCACGCGTGAAGTTACCCCGGCAGCCGTGACGACACCTGCGTCGGACAATGGCACGCCGGATGACCCAAGCGACGACGTCGCTGAAGTGTCGACGCCTGCCGAAATGCAGACGATCATCGACATGTCGAAGGTCCATGTTGCAGGTCACGAAGCGGCTGAAGGCGAGCACGGCGATGCCGGCCTGCTGATCCAGCCTGCTGGCCAGTACTACAATCCCTACATGGCAGGCGACACGACCCCGCAATATATCGGCGATCCGCGCCAGTCACCTCCCGGCGGTTTCCTCGCCATGGGTCCGCAACTGACCCCGGGACGCGTCACCTACGCTGATGGCACCGAGGCGACAACGGAACAGATGGCCCATGACGTGGCCCAGTTCCTGGCATGGGCCAGCGAGCCGAAGCAGATCACCCGCAAGTCGCTTGGCCTGCCGGTCATGATCTATCTGGGCATTCTGTCGGTCCTGCTCTGGTTCTCCTACAAGCGCATCTGGCGCAAGGTCGAGCACTAGGCACCTTGCCGGCAAAGGCACACAATTCAGCCGTCCGCCACGCGACCGTGGCGGACGGCTTTTTGATTGAAGCCCTGACGCGCCGCATCTGGACCGGCCGTGTCAGCGCCGAATCCACCGTCTTTCGCGAAACGCCTGAGAGCGTTGCTGCCCAGCTTGCCAAGGGCGGCGGGGTTATTCTTGAAGTCGACGGTGAACCGATCGGCTCGGGCCGGTTCGTGCCCGTTCCGGGCCCCGGCGGGCAGGGCAGCTGGATCGAGATCAAGCGGATCGGTGTCCTACCGGGCTTTCAGAAGCAAGGATTTGGCGCCGTCATTCTTGATGAACTGGAACGCATGGGCCGTGCGCGAAAGGCTGAAGGTGCGCAGCTCGCCATCAGGGCGGATCAGCCTCGCCTGATCGTGTTCTATCAGGCGCTTGATTACAGGCCCGCAGATGATGTTGTGCTGACGACACCGAACCCGCTTTCCCCGCCGCCTTTCGGCATGCGCAAGATTTTCAGGACTGATAAATGACCCAATGGACACTCGGCATAATCGGCGGCTCCGGACTCTACGAGATCGAAGGCCTTGAGAACCGCCGCGAAGAGACGGTTGAGACGCCCTGGGGCGCGCCGTCTGATACGCTGGTGCGTGGTCGCATAGGCGATGTCGAGCTGGTTTTCCTGCCGCGTCACGGCAAGGGCCACCGCCTCACGCCGACAAGCGTTCCTTACCGCGCCAATATCGCAGCCCTGAAGGGGGCCGGTGTGACGGACGTCCTGTCCATTTCGGCCTGCGGCAGCCTGAAGGAACAGTATGTTCCGGGCCATTTCGTCGCCGTCGACCAGTTCATTGACCGCACAGTGGCCCGGGAATCCACCTTCTTTGGTCCGGGAATGGTCGCGCATGTCTCCATGGCGCGCCCGGTATGCTCCCGTCTGTCGACGCTTGCGGCCGATGCTGCCGCGTCTGTTGGCGCCGAAATGCACCGCGGCGGCACCTATCTCGCCATGGAAGGCCCGCAATTCTCGTCGCTGGCGGAATCGAAGCTCTATCGCCAATGGGGCTGCGACGTTATCGGCATGACGGCCATGCCCGAAGCCAGGCTCGCCCGTGAGGCAGAGCTGCCCTATGCCACGCTCGCCATGGTCACGGACTATGATTGCTGGCGCGAGGAAGAAGAGGCGGTCAGCGTGACCAATGTGCTGGAAATCATGGGAAAGAACAGCGCGATTGCCCGTCAGGCCGTGGTGAAACTGGCCCAAAGCCTGAGCGGAACGGAGCGTACCCCGTCGCCCGACGGCATCGATACATGCCTCGACTATGCCTTGATCACGGCGCCTTCCGCTCGCGACCCTGAATTGCTCGCAAAACTTCAAGTGATTGCAGGGCGCGCCCTGCAAGGTTAAGGTTTCCTTTCAATTGACCAATGGCTGGCCTTGGGAGGCGGCGGGACGATTGAAGGGGACCTCAGAATGAGCGAGTCGGATTTCTATACCTTCTTCACCGGCGGCCTCGGTCTGCTGATTGCCGCTGCGCTGCTGATCGCCTGGCAGCTCTGGCGTGTCCGGGATGACGAACGCGAGGGCGCCAAGTCTGCGCTCGAGGGTGTCAGCCACGAATTGCGCATCAACCTGCAGCGCATGGTCACGGAAGTTGCCCAGCTCGCCGCCAACCATGAGGCTGGCCCGGACGCACTCTTGCCGATCCGCCATCCCCAGCTCGATGGCGTCAACTCCACCATGATCCGCGCCAATCGCAACGCGATTGCGGTTGTCGGGGCGACCTATCAGGAGCTTGAAGCCCGCAAGATGAGCCTCCGCGCGGTTCTCGCACAAGGGCGCGATCCCGCCGCAGCGCTTGATGATGCCATGGACGCGGTGATCAACGGCATTGCCACGCTCTACATGTGGGAAGTCCATAACGGCGCCCGTCCCTCCGATGCCGGCACTGTGCGCAGCTGGCACGTTCGCGACTGGATGAAGAGCCATGGATTCACGCAGGATGCCCTGCCAGGCATGTATTTGCGCGATGAAGTGGTCGAACGCCTGCGCACCTATGGCCTGCATCTGACGCCTCAACCGCTGACCCACACGGCGCATGAATATTACAATATGCAATATGACAGGCATGCCGATATACGCGGTCCGCTCTGGCGCCGCAAAGTGGACAAGGACGTGGATGAAGTCGTTATCGAGGAAGATGACGATGAAGTTACAGCGACTCCCGACGATGCAGTCGCCAAAGAGGCTGAATTGCACTGATCGCCTGAAGGGCGAAACGGGGCGGTTTCGGGGCATTTTACAGGCAGCAGGAACCGTAGCGGTCACTTGGGCGTCAGTTGCTCAGGACCAGCAAACGGAGCCTCGTCATGAAACGCACACTCACCGCAACTGCCGCCATCATGGCCCTTCTTGCCATGCCTGCCTATGCGCAGGTTTCCGGCATCGACACGACCACCACACCGTCAACAGACGCCTCGATTGATATAGACCCGCCGGCCATGGAAACCGGTGCTGACATCATGGCTGACGGCGAGCCCTACCCTGATGATGTGATGGATATTGAGACGCGCGAAGAGGCCGGAATGGCCATTTCTGGACCCGAGGCCAATGCGGAAGCCGAAGCGGCTGCAGACGCTGAAGCCCATGGCGATGCTGATGCCGAGATCGACACTCAGATCGACAATGAATTCGAGCCGGAACCCGATCTGGACATTAGTTCCCACCTCGATCTGAAAGTTGACAAGCAATAGCTCGACCCTCCCGACCTCAGGCGAGCTGCGTCCACCCCTGCAGGCTCGTCATGAGCGGCCCGGCACGCGTTTTTCAACGTGGGCCGGGCCTTTTACGTTTGCGGAATAGGAATAAGGTGCTTCAAGCGAATGCCGCTGCGCTGAGGAGAGATCACATGAAATACCTGATGGCCGCATTGGCCCTTTCATTGCCCCTCGCGGCCTGCGCAACGCCGACTGCGCCAATTGCGTCGGCTCCTGTGGTCGAGGCTGTTGATGCAGCGGCGGAGACGGCCGCAATTGTTGCCGTTCTCAACGCACAGGACACGGCCTGGAACCGGGGCGATATCGACGCCTTCATGGATGGTTATTGGCGCTCGCCCGAGCTGCGCTTTGCCTCTGGCGGCAATATCACGCGTGGCTGGGACGAAACGAACGCCCGTTATCACCGTGTCTATGGCACGCCGGAACTGATGGGCATGCTGACCACGACGGATTATGAGATCGTTATCCTGTCCCCAGACGCCGCGATTGCCCATGGCGCCTGGATGCTGGAGCGCGATGGCGACCGGCCGTCCGGCCTCTATACATTGGTCATGCGCAAGATAGATGGCGAGTGGCTCATCGTGTCCGATACGACCACTTCCGCCGACTGAATCAGATTCCGCATTTGCATGACGCGTCAATGCAGGCAAAAACGCCTGTGGGGACGGAGAGTCACGCATGAAGCGCGCAACACTTGATAACGAGACCAGCAACTTCCAGCTCGAACGCGAGATCGAGCGGCCGTGGTTTCGCCATCTGATCACTGTGCTCATCGTTATCAACGCGGTCGTTCTCGGCGTGCTGACCTACCATTCCCAGCTGCCGCGCGGCGCCGTGATGGCCATGGAAATCTTCGACCATGCGGTCACTTGGGTCTTTGTCGTGGAGATTGGCCTGAAGCTCGTCGTCTATCGGATGCAATTCTTCAAGTCGGGCTGGAATTGGTTCGATTTCGTTGTCGTTGGCGTATCGATGGCCCCCGGTGGCGCTACGTTCAGCGTTCTGCGGGCCATGCGGGTGCTGCGTATCCTGCGCCTCTTGCACATCGTGCCGGTGATGAAGCGCATAACCGAGGCGTTGATGAAAGCGTTGCCCGGTATGGGTGCCATTTTCGCTGTTCTGGCGCTCGTCACATATGTTGGCGCGGTCATGGCCACCAATATGTTTGGCGAGACCGATGATCCAGACGTTGCGCTCCTCTTCGGCGACCTGCCGAAATCGGCCTATTCCCTGTTTCAGGTCATGACGATGGATGGCTGGCGGTTTGAAGTGGTCCAGAAGGTGATCGACGACGGCAATCCCTATGCGTGGATTTTCTTCATTATCTTCATTTTCATCGCCAGTTTTGCCATTCTCAATCTGTTCATCGCCCTGGTCGTTGACGCTCTTGCCTCGGAGCAAAAAGCGCTTCTGGAAGAGGGTATTCACGATATCGAGGAAGAAATCGAAGAGGAGTTCGACGAAGCGGAAGGCCAGCGCGGTGATATCATTAAGCTTCTGACCGCCCTGCGTGCCGAGATTGCAGAACTGAAACAGGCTGTTGAGACGCGCGAGCATTAACCCTGCGTCAAGCTGCGCGCTTTTGCTTCACGCATATGTCAGCCCTGCTCACTCACATTCTGCGCAATTCCTGCTATAAGAGGGCAGGATGAATCTATGGTCTCGACTGCTGGAGGGCGGACACCGCCCGTTTGAACCGGATTCGTCCGATCCCGAACCCGAAGGCAATGATTGCGCGCCCGATCCCAATGATGTCGGCTTCACCGCCGCTGTCGTCGGCCTGGGGGCCAAGCTGGCCATGGCGGATGGTGCGGTGACGGACCGGGAAATCATGGTCTTCTCGCGCGTCTTCCGCGCCGCGCCGGAAGACGCCGACAATGTCAGGCGCGTCTTCAATATCGCCCGCCAGACGGTTCGCGGCTATGAAAGCTATGCGCGCCGCATTGGTCGGAAATACAAGAATCGTCCCTGCCTCTTGGAAGGCGTGCTGGATGGCCTGTTCCAGATCGCTGGCGCAGACGGGGTTATCACCGATCCTGAAATGCAGTTTCTCGCCACGGTGGCTGAGGCTTTCGGTTTCAGCGATGCCACGTTCCGCCGCATCCGGGCGAGCCATCTCGGGCCTGATCGCGACGATCCCTACCATATCCTCGGCGTGCCCCATGATGCGGAGTTCAAGTTTATCCGCGCGGCCTATCGCCAGTTAATGGCCGATAACCATCCTGACCGTGTGGTCCATATCGGTGCCCCGCGTGAGTTCGAAGATGCGGCCCATGCAAAGGCCGCCTCGATCACGGCGGCCTATGCTCAGATCCGTACGGAACGGGGCCTCCTGGTGCGGCCCGACTAGGCAGTTCACGAAATTGGCATCATGGTCGCAGTAAGCGCGATTGACGTGCCGCCATGATGACGCCATCTTGGTAAGCGATAAAAGGATCTGTCATGACACAAAATGCATCAGGCCTGTTTCCCTTCACGCTCGCCAGCGCTGCGCGCGGCGGGATGGCGCTATTCATCCAGGTGATGATCGGCATGGTCCTTCTGGCCGCTGCCGGCATGTTCGCCGTAATGACGGCCTTTGCGGGCCTCATCCTCGCGGGCGCGGCTCTGGTCATGCGTTTTGCCGGTGCCCGCAGCACGCCAACGATGCGCCCTCGCACCGAGGGTGAACCCCTGACGCTCGAAGCGCGCCGCACGCCACGCGGCTGGACCGTTGAATAGACGTACCCACGCAAATGATAAATTGAACAAACGGCCTGCTTCCAACGCAGGCCGTTTTGTTTTTCGCTACTCTTGACACGCATGCGCTACATATGTAGCGTAGAGTGTGACAAGCGCAGTGAGGCACTTATGTCCCAACCCAACTCTTCCGAACTTGCGGTTCTGAAACACCTCTGGAGAGGTGGCCCGCAAAGCGCCCGCCAGGTGCACGACGCTGTTGGACCGGGGCAGGGATGGAAGCCCTCCACCACGCGCACCGTGATTGCCCGCATGGAAGAGAAAGGCTGGGTTGCCCGTGCCGACGTTCACGGCATGGCGGTGTACACTGCCACCCTTGACCGCACCGCGACGCTGGGCGGCCTGGTCCGCCATTTCGCCCGACAGGTGCTGGACATGGACGGGCCGATCCCGGCCGCGCTTTTTGCCGAAAGCCCCCATCTCTCAGATGCCGAGCTAGACGAGCTGGATGCCATAATCAATGCCGCAGAGGACAAGAAAGGCGACAAGGCATGAGCCCGTTGGGTCTGGTCTTGCTCGCCCTTGGCTGGAGCGCCGTTGTCTGGGCGGGTGCCAGCCTGATCTGCCGGATGAAGCCCACGCCGAAGCTGGCGCAGGCAATCTGGCGTGGCGCGGCGCTCATGCTGGTTGCGCCGTTTGCTGCCTCACTGTTTGTGCCGGGCCTGTCCATGATGGGTGTCGCCCCGCTGACGGATGTACCGATGCTGGAGCCGTTGATGGTTGGGCCGGAAGGGGGCGTGGCCGTCTCCGCCCCGGTGTCGGCTTATAATTTGCCGGAGATTGGCACGCTGGTGCTCGGCGTGCTGGCCGCGGGCTGGCTGGTGCGCTTCGTTCTGTGGCTGGTCAGTCAGGTGCGGCTGCAGCGCATCAAGGTGCGCGCATTGAGAACGAACCGGCCGGTCGGTCACTGGGCCGAAGCGCTCGGCCTCTCCCGCGTGCCGGAAATCCGTGTCATACCGCGCGGGTCGCCTTTTCTGGCGGGCGTGTTCAGGCGATCCGTCTACGTGCCATCGGCTCTGATCCGGGGGGAGGGCGCCCAGCAAGTGATCGTGCACGAACTGGTGCACCTGAAACGCGGCGACCTGATCGCCAGGCCCTTGGAGCGGATCGTGGCAGACCTGCTCTGGTTCTCACCCTTTGCCTGGGTAATACGCGACCAGCTCGACTTCTGGCGAGAGGCCGTGGTGGACGATGACACAGTCGAATTAACGGGCGACCGGATCGCCTATGCCCGAACCCTGACGTCTGCGGCGCGCATCTCGCGCGATGCGGCAGTGCTGCCTGTGGCGGCATTCATACTCAGGAAGAAAGGAAACCTGAAAATGCGACTCAACCAATTGTTGACCGAAAAAACCCGGCCCCGCCGTCTCGGCCTCGTCATGGCCGCCGCGCTGGCCTGCGCTGCGCCGCTCGCCCTTGCGCAGGGCATGCTGATCAAGGGCGCCGCCGCCGCGCCGGGCGCGCCGACGCCAGCGCCAGAAGATATGCCGGTAACGCCTGCGCCAGACCTTGTCGTGGCGCCGCAAACCGTACAGGAGGCCTGCAGCCCCTACAATACCTGGTGGGCGGATCGCCAGCCATCTGCTTTCTGGATGGCGCGTCTTGAGGCCTCGCAACAGGACAACCAGAAAGCTGGCCTGAACCTCGGTCAGAACTGGGTTCCCGAAGAAGTGACCAACCCGCAGCCAGGCTATCCCGTCGCTGCGGCGAAAGACAAGATCAGCGGTGCCTGTGAGGTCATGTTCGATCTGGGCACCGACGGACTGCCAAGGGACATGATGGCAGAGTGCTCCGATCCGGTCTTTGTGGAGGAAGCGGCTAGAATGTCGGGTGCGCGCTTCAAGCCCCATATCGGTCCGAATGGCCGTTCGATGGTGGTCAAGGGCCAGCGCTATCCGCTGCAATTCTGCATCGAGTGATGAAGCGGGGATGGTTGGTGATCGGCGGGCTGATGGCGGGCTGCGCCGCCATGCCCAACAGAGCGCAGGAAGTCGTTCGTCACCAGACCATGCGCCTCGAAGGGGGCGCGGAGGCGACCCTTAGGGTGGATTGCCCGCCCGGCGAACTGGGCGTTTCTGCCCGCCACAAAACGAATGGATTATTCGTGGTCACGGAAAGCCGCTCTGCAGAGCCGGGCGTCTGGTGGGTGAGTTTTGCCAACCCGGCACACGTGCCCCTTATCGAGGAAGTGTCGATACGACTCACCTGCAAATGAGGATGTGTCCCTAGCGGTCGAAGAGTTTCGAGACGCTTTCCTCATTGGCGATGCGGCGGATGGCTTCGCCGAGGAGGGGGGCGATCGGGAGAACGCGGATCGACTTGGATTTCAGGGCGAGTGCCGAAGGCTGGATCGTGTCGGTCATGACCAGTTCGTCGAGCACTGAGCCTTCGATCCGCTTGACCGCTTCACCCGACAGCACGCCGTGCGTGACATAGGCGGAAACGGAAACGGCGCCGTGGTCCTTCAGCGCCGCTGCCGCATTTGCGAGGGTTCCGCCCGAGTCGCACATGTCATCGAGCATGATGCAACGGGCGCCTTTGACTTCGCCGATAATGTTCATCACTTCCGACTTGCCGGCTTCAGGGCGGCGCTTGTCGACGATGGCAAGGTCAGCGTCGATCCGCTTGGCGAGCGAGCGTGCGCGCACCACACCGCCGACATCGGGCGACACGACAATGATCTTGTCCTTGTGGAACCGTTCCTTGATGTCATCGACCATGACCGGTCCGCCGAACAGGTTGTCGGTCGGGATATCGAAGAAGCCTTGAATCTGGCCTGCGTGCAGGTCCACGGTCAGCACCCGGTCAGCGCCCGCCGAACAGATGAGGTTGGCGACAAGCTTCGCCGAGATGGGCGTGCGGCCGTCGGTTTTGCGGTCCTGGCGGGCATAGCCGAAATAGGGGATGACAGCCGTGATGCGGCGGGCCGAGGCACGTTTCAGGGCATCCATGCAGATCAGGAGCTGCATCAAATTGTCATTGGCGGGATAAGAGGTCGACTGGATCACGAAAACATCTTCGCCGCGGACATTCTCGTCGATACGGACGAAGATCTCCTGGTCAGCGAAGGATTTCACCTCGGACCGCGTCAGGCGCATGTCCAGATAGTCGGCGATGGCCTCAGCCAAAGGGCGGTTTGCATTGCACGACAGTAGTTTCATGAATCTATCAGCCTTGATTACCCGCCACCCGTGTCGCTTTTGTAACAAAGCCCCGCGAGTCGCAACCGGCAAACGCGGTTGATTTTGCATTGAGTCGCCAGAAAGACTTCGCAGGGTGAATGCGACACCCCTACAGGTTGCGCGTCAGCCCGCGAGCATAATGACCGAGCCGTTGCGGCCATAGTCTGCCTCGCCGCGATTATTCCGGCGCCGGTTGGAAAAATACATGTCTTCCAGCGCACACGTATCGTGGCCGATATCGGTAACCCCGCCAATGCCCACGGCGTCGAGCCGCTGACGAACGAAGCCGGGCAAGTCAAACTGGAACCGGTCGCCGATTCCCGGGCGGAACAGAACTTCGCTGCCCGGCGATCCAGCCATGAACGTGTCACGAAATTCCGGGCCGACTTCATAGCTTGCCTGTCCGATGGTCGGGCCGATGGCCGCATGAATGCGTGCGCGTTCAGCGCCCATGCGCGTCATGGCCGAAACAGTTGCTTCGAGTACGCCGCCCAAAGCGCCTTTCCAGCCGGCATGCGCCGCGCCGATAATGCCGGCTTCTGCATCAGCAAAAAGCACAGGCGTGCAATCTGCCGTCAGGATGCAGAGCCCAATCCCGGGTCTGTCGGTCACCATGGCATCCGCCTGCGGGCGCTCTGTCCAGGGTGTTTCGACCGGAACGACGCTGGCCGAATGCACCTGGTAGCAGGAAAGCAGCTGCCGCGCGCCAAGCGTTGCGGCCACCAAGGTGCGATTGCGGGCCACATTGTCCGGCTTGTCGCCAGAGCCTTCGCCGACATTGAGGCTGTCATAGAGCCCGCTTGAGACGCCGCCCTGGCGGCCGAAGAATCCATGCGTGACACGGGGCAGGCCCGACAGCGCCTCGCTTGTCGTGAACGGGATGCCGGCGCTCATCGGGCTGGCTCGGCTTCAACGCGGCGGGCAGGGACGGGCAGGCTGCACACATCAAGCACCATAGGGGGCACATGCACGACGGCCGGGATGCCGGAATAGTCCCGCTTGGATAGCTTGAGCGCCTCCCATTCAGGGCTCGGCGTTGCCATCACCTCATAAACCGGACGGGACGCTTCGGGCAGATCCGCCGCCAGCGAGGCCTTCAGGATTTCATTCCCTGCGAGACGGTCAGCGCGTGCTGCAAAGGCGTCTTTTGCCGCGTCTTCGCCCTTGTCGAAGAAATCCGGAATGTTCGCCTCGTCTACGGGATCAACCCGCTTCAGGCGGTGTACATTGTCCATGCCGTCAATCACGCGGCCGAAAACGGTATAATTCCGGTCAAGATAGCGGCGCGGCGCCAGCGGAATGAAGAATTCGATGGAGGCCGTGTCAGGGCCTGTATCGCGCGCCATGCCTAGGGCGCCGGGGCAGTTCAGCAGCCATTCCTGCTCGCCCTCGCGCCCGACCGCGAAACCGTCCCGATGGCCAGCTGTTTCAGCAAACAGGTCTGCATTGCCCAGCGTCGTGAAGCCCTCCGCAGGAACGGTGAGCTCTGCCTCCAGCGGCAGGAGCGGCCAGTCGCCCAGCCGTTGTTCGAATTCGAGGCCCGCCTGCGCGACGTGGCCCTCAATGACCCGATAGAAGTATTCGCCGTCATAGGTTCCGGCACGTACCGCCTGCCGGAATTCGGCAACGTGTGCAGGCGCGGCATCGGCGGCCAGTTCAATGGCGACCGGGCCTGTTGTTGTTTCGAGGATAACAAGGTTTTCGGGATCGACGCGGCGCCATTCAGATGCCGGCGCGCCCATATCGCCTGTTTGCGCCATGGCGCACTCCATCAGGGCCCACGCCGCTCCGACTGCACCAATCCACCGCATCCTCTGCATCCCCTTTCAATCAGACCTCTGGCGCAGTTGCCGCTTGGCTGCTAAGCGCCTGCGCCATGTACCAGATAACCGCTAAAGGCGCCCGCGCGCCAATCGAAACTGCATGGGACGCGCTCGCCTGGGCCGATCCGTCGCCTGCAGGTGCCGTGGATGCCAAGGAAGATGGCCGGCTCGCCTGGCGCCTCGATGCCTTTTGCGAGACGCTGGAAGAGGCCGAGGAATGCGTCGAGATCATTACCGAAGCCTCGCCTGAACTGATCGCGCGCATTGAAGAGCTGCAGGACCGCGACTGGGTCACGCTGTCACTCGAAGGCCTGCCGCCGGTTGAAGCGGGCCCGTTCATTGTTGCGGGAAGCCATGCCCTGGCGCGCACATCGCCCGGCAAGATCGCTGTCCTGATCGAAGCCGGCCCCGCCTTCGGCACCGGACACCACGGCACAACGCTAGGCTGCCTTCTGGCGCTGGACGAAGTGCGCCGTAACCGCGCCATCGGCAAGGTGCTGGATCTCGGCACGGGCTCGGGCGTACTCGCCATCGCAGCCATGAAGGGCGGTGCCCATTCTGCCATCGGCACTGATATCGATTTTGACAGCGTGCGCGTTGCCAACGAGAACGCCGAGAAGAACCATGTGTCCGGCTTCACGGCCCTGCACATTACCGGCGCCAATACACCGCGTATCCGGCAGGGCGGGCCGTATGACACGGTCTTCGCGAATATCCTGATGAAGCCGCTGATCGGCCTTGCGCCGACCATAGCGCCGCTCACGGCGCCCGGCGGCACGATCATCCTGTCAGGCCTGCTGCACCATCAGGCAGGCCCTGTGCGCAGTGCTTTTGCCGCGCGCGGCCTCAACTTTCAGCACCGCATCAAGCGGGATGGCTGGTCCACGCTGGTCTTCCGCAAGCCGGGCTGACATGGCTCTGTGAGCTGCCAGCGGCTTTCCAAGGGGCCAGCGCGGCGGTAAGACTGCAGCCATGAGACAGACATTTGATATCAAGGGCGGGCCGCAAGACGGTCGCACCCACTTGCCGCTCCTTCGCAAGGCGCTTTCCGCAATGAATCTCGACGGCCTCTATGTGCCGCACGATGATGAATACCAGAACGAATACCTGCCGGACGCGAATGAGCGCCTCGCATGGGTCAGCGGCTTTACCGGCTCGTTCGGCAACGCATTCGTCTTCACCGATCGCGCCATCCTGTTCGCTGATGGCCGCTACACGCTTCAGGCCGCCGACCAGACCGACCCGAACCTGTTCGAGGTCCAGGGCATTCCCGAGCCCGGCGCCTTTGGCTGGCTCGCCCAGCAGGACATGGCAGGCAAGACAATCGGTTATGATCCACGCCTCATCAGCCCGAACGAGGTGGCTCAGCTCAAAGCCGCTGCAACTTCCGCAGGCGCCAATCTTGTCGCGGTCGCCGAAAACCCGATCGACCGCGCCTGGGAAGGCCGCCCGGAGCAGCCAACCGCGCCAGTCGTGCCCCATGATGTCGCTTATGCGGGCGTGGAGCATGCCGAAAAGCGCGTGAGCCTCGGCAAGGCATTGAAGGCCGACAAGGCCGACGCGACGGTGATCACGTCCCCTGCATCAGTGGCTTGGGCGTTCAATATTCGCGGCGGCGATGTCAGCTGCACGCCGCTGCCGCTTGGCCGCGCCATCGTGCGCGCCGACGGATCAGCCGAGCTGTTCCTCGACGAAGTGAAGGTCAGCGACGCCCTGCGCACCCATCTTGGCAATGGCGTCACGCTGCGCCCGCTGTCTGAACTCGAAGCGGGCCTGCAAGACCTGAAGGGCAAGACCGTCAGTGTCGACCCGGACGTTGCCTCGGCCTGGTTCTTCGACACGCTGGAAGCCGCAGGTGCCAAAGTGCTCAAGCAGCGCGATCCGGTCGCCCTGCCAAAGGCCTGCAAGAACGCGGCAGAAATTGCCGGCACGACTGCGGCGCACAATCGCGACGGCGTCGCCCTGACCAAGTTCCTCCACTGGCTCGATACCGAAGCCCAGAGCGGCAAGGTCACCGAGATCGAAGCCGCCATGAAGCTGGAAGCCTTCCGCGAGGAATATTCCGGCCTGAACGACCTCTCCTTTCCGACCATCTCAGGCGCAGGCCCGCACGGCGCGCTCCCGCACTACCGCGTCTCGACCGCGTCGAATCTGGTTCTGGAAAAGAATTCCCTCTTCCTCGTGGATTCCGGCGGCCAGTATCTCGACGGCACGACGGACGTCACGCGCACCGTGGCCATCGGTAAGGCGAGCGATGACATGCGCAAGCACTACACACTCGTGCTCAAAGGCCATATCGCGCTCGCCGCCGTGCGCTTCCCGAAAGGCACCACCGGCACGCACCTTGATGTGCTCGCGCGCCACGCGCTCTGGCAGGCCGGGCTGGATTACCAGCATGGCACCGGCCATGGCGTCGGCGTGTATCTCGGCGTCCACGAAGGGCCGCACCGCATCGCAAAGCCATGGAACGCCGTGCCGCTCGCACCCGGCATGATCGTGTCGAACGAGCCCGGCTATTACCGCGAAGGCCAATACGGCATCCGTATCGAAAACCTGCAATACATCACGCCGCCAGCCCCCATTCCGGGCGGAGAGATCGACATGATGGGCTTCGAATGCCTGACATGGGCGCCGCTGGCGCGAGACCTGATCGTGGTCGATATGCTCTCGGAAGCCGAGCGGGACTGGGTCAACGCCTATCACGCGCGGGTGCAGGAGATCCTGTCGGGCCGGCTTGAGGGCGATGTGAAGGCGTGGCTTGAACAGGCCTGCGCAGTGATCTGATCGCGTTAACGAAAAAGCGTATTGTTCTTGCTTTGTTCCAATGGTATTGGAACAGGCATGATCCTGTCCATTTCGATCCGCGATTTCGTTCTGATTGACCGCCTGGATATTGAGCCGGGCGCTGGCTTCACTGCGCTTACGGGCGAAACAGGGGCCGGCAAGTCGATCATTCTTGATGCCTTGTCGCTCGCCATGGGCGCGCCCGCTGACCGGTCCTTTATCCGGAATGGCACACAGCAGGCGAGCGTTGCGGTCGAGTTTGGCCCGCCGTCGCGCCACCCTGTCTGGGCCCTGCTGCAGGAGCAGGGCATTGAGGCCTCGATGGACGAAGCCCTGACGCTGAAGCGCGTTATCCGCACCAGCGGCCCGGCGCGGGCCTTCGTGAACGATCAGGCGGTCAGCGCGGCGCTCCTGGCCGAGATCGGCGAAATGCTGGTCGAGATCCACGGGCAACATGCGGCCTCAGCCCTGATGCGGCCCTCCATGCATCGCCGCCTTTTGGACCAGTTTGCGGGCAATGAAACGCTCCTGTCGGCCTGTTCTAAGGCTTTTGACGCCCTGCATGAGGCGCGCGAAACGCGCGCGCGGCTCGAAGCCGAGCAGGCCGATGCCATTGCTGCGCGTGAATGGCTGGGGCAGGCGGTTGAGGAACTTGAACGCCTCGCGCCGGTTTCGGGCGAGGCTGAAGAGCTGACCACCCGTCGCATGCGCCTGATGCAGTCCGAGCGGGTCACCGAGGCCGTCAGCGAGGCTGAAACCGCCATGGATGGCGCAGATATGGAGACAGCGCTCTCGCGCGCTGCGCGGGCCGTCGAGCGCATCTGCCGCTTGCCCGGCTTTGAAGGCTCTGATGAGACGCTCCCTGTCGCGGCGCGAGCAGCCGCAGAGGCGATTGAGCGGGCGATCATTGAAACGCGTGAAGCGGGTGCGGCCGTGTTCGGTCTTGAACGGCTGATCTCTCATGACACCTCTGCGCTCGAAAGCGCCGAGTCACGCCTCTTTGCGCTGCGCGCACTTGCCCGCAAGCATATGACAGAGCCTGAGGCCCTGCCAGACCTGCTCGCGAAGTTGCGTGGCCAGCTCGACCTGGCTGAGGCTGGCGAAGATGCCCTGATTGCCGCGCGCAAGGCAGAGACGGCAACGCAGGCGCGCTACCATCAGGTGGCAGAGAAGCTGACCGTTGCCCGCAAGGCGGCCGCCGGCCAGCTTGAAAAGGCCATCGCGAAAGAGCTGGCCCCGCTGAAGCTTGGCCGGGCCACCATTGGCATCTGTGTTGAGGCCCTGCCGGAAGGAGAGGGCGGCGCTTTTGGCGCTGACCGCGTGGAGTTCGAGGCCGAGACCAATCCCGGCGCCGGGTTCGGCCCCCTGCGCAAGATTGCCTCGGGCGGAGAACTTGCCCGTTTCTCGCTGGCGCTTAAATGCGCGCTGGCCGAGGCAGGCTCGGCCCAGACCCTGATCTTCGATGAAGTCGACCAGGGCGTTGGCGGGTCTGTCGCTGCCGCCATCGGTGAGCGCCTCGTGCGGCTGGCTGGCGCGCGGCAGGTCTTTGCCGTGACACACAGTCCGCAAGTTGCCGCTTCCGCCGCAGCGCAGTGGCTTGTTGAAAAAGACCATGAGAATGCTTCGGGCTCTGGTGGCACACGCGTTCGCGGGCTAGATGACAGCGCTAGGCAGGAAGAAATTGCCCGAATGCTCTCTGGCGCCGAGGTCACCGAAGAGGCCCGCGCTGCCGCAGGGAGGTTGCTGGAGGATGTATGAGCCAACCCGTCCCCGTCGAAGCGCTGACGCCTCAGCAAGCTGAAGAAGAGCTGGCACGTCTGGCCGACGCGATCCGCGAAGCCGACGAAGCCTATTACCAGAACGATGCGCCAAGCCTGACCGATGCGGAATATGACGTACTGCGCCAGCGCAATCTGGCCATCGAGGCACGCTTTCCCGAACTGAAACGTGCCAATAGCCCGACAGACAAGGTTGGCGCCGCTGTCAGCGATGGCTTCAACAAAGCGGCTCATGGCGCGCCCATGCTCTCGCTCGACAATGCTTTTTCCGACGAGGACGTGGCTGAATTCGTTGGCCGTATCCGGCGCTTCCTCGGGCTTTCCGAAGACGAACCGGTCGCCATCACCGCCGAGCCCAAGATCGACGGTCTCTCCCTCAGCCTGACCTATGAGAAAGGCCAGCTCGTGCGCGCCGCCACACGCGGCGACGGACAGGTGGGTGAGGATGTCACCACCAATGCCCGAACGCTGGACGATGTGCCCGAGGCCCTTGCCGGGAAGGGGTGGCCGGACAGCGTCGAGATCCGCGGTGAGGTCTACATGTCTCATGCCGATTTTGCCGCGCTCAATGCCCGTGAGGCCGAGGCCGGCCGTAAGGTCTTCGCAAATCCGCGCAATGCGGCTGCCGGTAGCCTGCGCCAACTCGACATCGAGATCACCAAATCCCGCCCTCTGAAATTCTTCGCCTACGCCTGGGCCGCCGCCAGCGCGCCTTTTGCCGAAACCCAGACCGATGCCATCGCGCTCTTTGCAAAATGGGGCTTCGACGTGAACACGCTCATGACGCGTGCGGAGAGCGTCGAAGGCCTGATCGCAGCCTATCGGGATTTCGAACGCCAGCGCGCCAGCCTCGGCTATGACATTGATGGCGTTGTCTACAAGGTCGACCGGCTCGACTGGCAACAACGGCTCGGCTTTGTCAGCCGCGCGCCCCGCTGGGCCATCGCGCACAAGTTCCCCGCCGAGAAGGCGACGACCCTCCTCGAAGGCATTGATATCCAGGTCGGGCGTACGGGCTCGCTCACCCCGGTCGCGCGTCTGACGCCCGTCACCGTTGGCGGGGTCGTTGTGTCGAATGCCACCCTCCATAATGAAGACGAGATCGCGCGCCTTGGCGTCAAGGTCGGTGACACGGTCGAGATCCAGCGCGCCGGGGATGTCATCCCGCAAGTCCTGCGAGTGGTCCGGGAAGGGTCCGGGAAGCCCTTCGAAATGCCCCATGAATGCCCCGTCTGCGGGTCCGCAGCGGTCCGGGATGTGGACGAGAAGGGCGAGGCAGATGTGCGTCGCAGGTGCACAGGCGGCCTGGTTTGCCCGGCGCAGGCCGTCGAACGGCTGAAGCATTTCGTATCGCGCAAGTCGCTTGATATTGATGGCTTAGGCGCGAAACAGGTGCAGCTCTTCTACGAGAAGGGTGTCGTACGTGCCCCGCAGGATATATTCCGCATTGAGCAACGCATCTCTGAACTAGGCCTGCCGCCACTATCTGCATGGGACGGGTTCGGGGCCCAATCCGCCAAAAAGCTCCTCACGGCCATCGATGCCCGCCGCAAGGTGCCCTTTGCACGGTTCCTGAACGGTCTGGGAATACGCCATGTTGGCCAGACAACGGCCAACCAGTTCGCCCGTCACTTCCTGTCCTGGAACACGTTCTGGACCCTTGTCGTGGCAGCGGCGGAACAGGGACCGGACGGCGAGGCGACAGCAGAGATAATGGGCATAGATGGCATTGGCGGCGCAGCCGTTGGCGCCCTCAGTGCCTTCGTCAATGAGCCTCACAATGCTGAAATGTTGGCTGCCCTCCTGTCCGAAGTTACAGTCGAGGATGAGACGGCAGCGGCCAGCGACAGCCCCGTGGCCGGCAAGACGGTCGTCTTTACCGGCACGCTGGAACGCATGACGCGGGACGAAGCCAAGGCGCGCGCAAGCTCGCTCGGCGCAAAAGTCTCCGGATCGGTGTCGGCGAAGACAGATATTCTCGTCGCGGGCCCCGGCGCAGGCTCAAAGCTCACCAAGGCCGAAGCCCTGGGCGTCAAAACGCTCACGGAAGACGAATGGCTGGCCCTGATCGAAGGGGAGTAAGGCCTATTTTCCGCCCGGAAGGATTTTCTGTATCAGGGTGCGTTTCGGCGCGACGGCCTCAGGATCAAGGCCTTCCTTGGTCAGCAGGCTGTAGCTCATCTTGTACCAGACGCTGGTCGGATAGTTGTAACCGAGCGTGGCGCCCGCTGCGAGTGCCTGATCGCGCAGGCCCAGTGTCAGGTAGGATTCTACAAGGCGGTGAAGGGCCTCGGGCGTGTGGGACGTGGTGTCATAGGTCGTCACCACGGTCTTGAACCGGTTCACTGCAGCAAGGGTCTGGTTCGAGCGCAGGTACCAGCGGCCAATCTCCATTTCCTTGCCCGCGAGCTGGTCGTTGACCATGTCGATCTTGATGCTGGCATCGCGCGCATAGGAACTGTCAGGATACCGGCGTGTCACGTCCTGAAGGGCGGCCAATGCCAGTTCGGTCGTGCGCTGGTCGCGGCCGATATCGACGATCTGGTCGAAATAGGAACAGGCGATGAGGTAATAGGCGTAATCTGCCTCAGACCCGCCCGGGTGCAGACTGAGATAGGACTGGGCCGACGATATGGCCTCGTCATAGTCGCGCGCCTGGTAGTTGGCATAGGCCGTCATGACCATGGATTTGCGCGCCCACTCAGAATAGGGGTGCTGGCGCTCGACTTCATTGAACAGCAGAATGGCGCGAGGATAATTGCGCTTGTCCAGCTGGACGGCAGCGGCGTTGTATAGCTGTTCAACCGGACGCTCGACATAGGCGAGTTCCTGCTTGCGCTTGCTACCGGACTGGCAGCCTGAAATGGCGACTACAGTGGCCAGGATCAGAAGGCTTGGGCGGAGTTTCAGAAGGGACATGCCGGTCGGGAACTTTCAGCTGTGAATGTCTTCAGCTTGATTAGCCTGATCTGTACCGGATTTCCAAGGATCATTGTCATGCGGCGTGTTAAGTGGTCGCAATGAAGCTTCGGCAGACGGGGCTACCTTATACCGAAACGCGGGCGCGCACGGGCATTTCTGCCTCGATATCGGCGTCCGTTTCCCAGCACCAGGCGGACGGCGTGGCCAAAAGCTTGCGCACAAGCGCATTATTGAGCGCGTGACCGGGCTGGACAGCGTCATAGCTGCCAGCAATCGGGGCGCCGGCCAGCATCAGGTCGCCGACGGCATCCAGCATCTTGTGGCGCACGAATTCATCTTCGGCGCGCAAGCCTTCAGGATTCATCACGGCGCCGTCTTCAAGGACGACCGCATTATCGAGCGAACCGCCGCGGGCCAAGCCATTGGCGCGCAGCATTTCCACGTCACGCGCGAAACCGTAAGTGCGGGCGAAGGCAAGGTCGCGAGCGAACATGCCCGGCGCCAGACGCAGCGCCATCTGCTGAATGCCGATGACGGAATCGTCGTATTCGATACGGGCGCGAAGCGTCAGCACGGAATCATCGGAGGGTGACAGCGTTGCGCGTTTCGGGCCATCGATAATCTCGACAGTCTCAAGAATGCGGATGCGGCGACGCGGGGCAGACTGTTTCTTCAGGCCGGCCTGAAGCAGCAACTCGCAGAAAACAGCCGATGAGCCGTCCATGATCGGCACTTCGGGCCCATCAATATCGATGATCAAATTGTCGATACCCATACCAGCGAGCGCGGCCATGAGGTGTTCAACCACTGCAACGGAGACTCCCGCCTCATTTGTCATCGTCGTGCCAAGGCGCGTGTCAGACACGGCGTCAGCATGAGCGTGGATGGTGATGTCGCTGGCATCAAGGTCTGTCCGGCGAAACACGACGCCGGTGCCAACAGGAGCAGGCTTCAGGACAAGCCGGGCCTTTTCGCCGCTGTGAACGCCGATCCCGGCACAAACCGCCGGGCGTTCAATTGTCTGCTGCATCTGCATGCTACTTAACCTTATCGACTCGTCACTTCAGCCTGCAATCTGGAGGGGCTGGGCCACAAGTACAAAACACGCCTTGTTTCGGCGTGTTACAAAAAGGGCCGTGATCTGCATCACGGCCCTGTATTTGTTGTATTTATTTTGAAACAATCTGGCTGGCCAGACCCTGTATTTTATGGCCGGATCAGTGGTTCGCCGAGCGGCGCAGGAAGGCCGGGATTTCGAGGTCTGCATCATCGAACGGTGCAGCTTCAGGGTGGTCGTCCGGCGAAGAGATGATCTGGGCTGGAACGTGCGCTTCAGGCGCGTCGTCATTCTCGCCCTGCGGATTGCGGCGCCAGCCGAACAGGTGGGAGAAGCCTGACGCACCCTGTTCAGGACGTGCCTTGTCCGGGGCAGGGGCTTCCTTGCGCGATCCGAAAACGGCGTCTGCGGTCACTTCATCCTCGCCCTCGGCGCCCTCATAATGGTCCGCTGGCAGGGGCTGGCCCTTGAAGTCGGACCGTGGGTCGCTCTCTTCCGAACGCATCGGCGACGTATGGCCAGTGATCACCACGGGACGCTCTTCACCCTCTGCGGCGCTTTCAGACTTGGCTTCGACTTCTTCTGCAATCGGCGCGGCGATTGGCTGGCGAACAGTTTCACGAACAGGCTGCGGTTCAGCTTTGATTTCGTCGGCGGATTCAATACCAGCGGCAACCACTGACACGCGGATCTTGCCTTCGAGTTCCGGGTCAAAGGCCGAGCCGAGAATGATATTGGCGTTCGGGTCGATCTCGCGACGGATCTCGTTGGCCGCTTCGTCCAGTTCGAACAGCGTCATGTCATAGCCGCCGGTGATGTTGATCAGAACACCCTTGGCGCCTTTGAGGCTGACTTCGTCGAGCAGCGGGTTGTCGATGGCGGAACGGGCGGCCTCAAGGGCGCGGCCTTCGCCTTCAGCTTCGCCCATGCCCATCATGGCTGTGCCCATGCCGCGCATGATCGAGCCGACATCGGCAAAGTCGAGGTTGATGAGGCCGGGCATGACCATCAGGTCCGTGATGCCGCGAACGCCGGAATAGAGCACGTCGTCGGCCATGCGGAAGGCTTCGGCAAAGGTCGTGCGGTCATTGGCGATGCGGAAGAGGTTCTGGTTTGGCACCACGATCATCGTGTCGACATGCTTGCGAATGTCGATCAGGCCCTGATCTGCAAGAGCCATACGGCGGGCGCCTTCAAAGCCGAATGGCTTGGTGACGACGGCAACCGTGAGGATGCCCATTTCCTGCGCCGTGCGGGCGATGACAGGGGCTGCGCCCGTGCCCGTGCCGCCGCCCATGCCGGCAGCGATGAACACCATATGGGCGTCTGTCAGGTATTCCTTTATCTCGGCGATCGACTCTTCGGCCGCTTTCGCGCCGATTTCAGGCCGCGCACCTGCGCCAAGGCCCGACGTCGTTTCAGGGCCAAGCTGGATGCGCTGCTCTGTCTTGGAGCGGTTGAGCGCCTGAGAGTCTGTGTTGGCGACGATGAATTCGACGCCTTGCAGGTTGGCCTCGATCATGTTGTCGACAGCGTTTCCGCCTGCGCCGCCAACACCGAAGACGAGAATCCTGGGCGTGAGTTCATGTGTCATTCGCGTACCTCAATCAACATTCCGGAACCGGTATGAAGAGCACCTTGGCCCCTCACGGCTAAAAGACAGTTAAGTGAGGGCAAATGGTGTCAGAAATTTTCTCTGAGCCAATGGAATGCCTTGTTCACTGCTCCGCTGCCTGTTTCGGTCCCATAATCCTTCACTGCGACGCCTGCCCCAGCTGCGTCCACGAATCCCAACTCCGAATACAGTAGCAGACCCGAGGCTGTGGAAAAAGCAGGCGTTCCCAGTGTTTCGCCAAGAAATTCGGCAATTGTCGGGCGGCCGAGCCGAACAGGTGCGTTGAGGATACGGGAAGCCACGTCGCGCACGCCCGATAGCTGGCTCGCGCCACCGGTCAGAACGATGCGGCGGGGAAGGACCGAGCGCACACCACTGGCATCCAGCGTTTTCTGTACGAGCTCGAATGTCTCTTCGATACGTGGCGCGATGATTTCGGCAATGGCGCCTTTTTCCATGCGCATGCCCTGCAGGCGGCCATCATCACCAAGGCGTGGGGCTTCGATGCGTTCAGCAAGGCCGGGGCCTTCCAGATTGGCTGTGCCGTAGACGGACTTGAGCCGCTCGGCGGCCGCAAATGTCGTGCCGATACCCTGCGCGATGTCGCTGGTGACATGTGTCCCGCCTGTGGGCACCAGGCCAAGCCATGCTGGCGAGCCGTTGAGATAGACCGATACGGCCGTAACACCTGCGCCCATGTCGATGCAGATGGCGCCGTTCTCAATCTCGTCATCAATCAGCGTGCCGGCGCCGCTCGCGATGGAAGAGGGCACGAGGGCCGAGACGCCGAGATGGGCGCGGCCGACGCATTCGACGAGGTTCTTGATGATGGGGCGAGGGGCCGTGACAACAGACAGCAGAATACCGAGCTGTTCGGCATACATGCCCGCGGGCTGGCGCACACCTTCCTGCTGATCGACGCGATAGGCGACAGGCCATGCGGCCAGAACATCGACGCCCTTGGAGGGCGCTTTGGAAAGGGCCAGCGCTTGCAGGCGCTTAATTTCCTTGTGCGTGATCGAACGTCCGCCAATCTCGATAGCGGCCGTTACCAGTGTGCAGGCGAGTTTCGGGCCGGTAATGCCGAGGATGACTTCGCTGATCTGCTCGCCGGCTTCACGCTCGGCATCTTCCACGGCGAGGCGAATGGAGCGCTCAAGGCCTTCCATGTCGGTGATGGCCCCGCCATTGAAGCCGCGCGATTGCTGGCGGCCGCCGCCGAGAATCTGGAAACGGCGCGGGCCGCTGCCATCATTGCGGCCGATCAGGCAGGTGATCTTGGAGCAGCCAATGTCCAGCGCAGCCACTGTGCCACTGCGGGAGCCATTCATGGCGGTGCGTCTGGACTGTACATTTGCCATCAGGAACGGGCTGCCTCTGCAACTTTGATTGCGCCGCCTTCAAGCGCGGGTGACAGGTAGACGCGGCCCTTGTTGCGCAGGTCGATCATGGTGACCGGGCGCTGCAACAGGGCAGTGCGCGTTTGCAATTTTGTCAGGCGGGCGAGGGCGCTTTCCATGCCGGTGTCTTCCGGCAGGCGAACCGTGGCGCCATTCACGAGGCGCACATCCCAGCGGCGATCAGCAACGCGCGTGGCGATGGCGAGCCGGGCGGCGACGTCTGGCGCCTCCTTAAGGGCTTTGACGAGCGCAGGCGCGGCAAGCGGCGCGCCGCGGCCGGCCAGGCGCACGAGGGTCTTGTGGTCATCGGCATTGGCGTCCGGCAGGATGCGGCCGAGGCCGTCGACAACAGTCCATTCCTTGCCATCGTGCCAGAGGGCAACCGGCTCTGCCGCATCTGCGATGATCACGATTTGGCCGGGCCACAGGCGGTGGACACGCACGTTGAGCACCTTGCGGGTGCCCTCGACGCGGTGGCGGATCAGTTTCGGGTCGGCGCGGAACATGTTCTCGCCGGGTTCGATCATGGCGGCGGCGCGCACATCGTCGGCCAGTGCCGGGTTCTGCTCAAGACCGAGCACGGAGACATCATTGACCGACACGCCCGCCATACGGGCCGTGTCATCCATGAAGCCGCCAAAACGCGTTTCGATCTGCGACAGCGATCCGCCCATCCAGGCAGCCGTTGCCACAATGATGGCGATCAGCATGACCAGCCCGAACAGGATGGACGAGACGCGGATCTCTTCGCCCGTCGACTCATCTACGATGGTGGCGGGGCGGCGGCGCGAACGGGAGGGGACAGACTGGTTCCGGTTTACCTTTGGCATGAAGCATCCTCGATCATCCATGCGACAAGCGCTTCGAAGGACATGCCTACGAAAGCGGCCTGTTCGGGGACAAGCGAGGTGGGCGTCATGCCGGGCTGTGTATTTGTTTCCAGGATCACGAGGCGGTCTCTCTTGTCGTCATAGCGAAAATCGGATCGCGTCGCGCCCCGGCAGCCGAGCGCCTGATGTGCCCTGAGAGCTGCGTCCATCGCGGCTTCGGTCACGTGAGCAGGCAGGTTTGCCGGGATCACATGCTGCGATCCTCCAGCCTGATATTTCGCATCAAAATCGTAATAGTCCCTTAAGGTCGTGATCTCGGTAACAGCGAGGGCCCGGTCGCCCAAAACGCCGACTGTCAGTTCGCGGCCGGGGATGAATTCTTCGGCCATCAGATTGTCGCCATAGTGCCAGCCGGAGCCGAGCAATTCCTGCGGCGGGCTATTGGCCCCTTCGCGCACGATCAGCACACCAAAGCTGGACCCTTCCGCGACCGGTTTGACGACATACGGGGGCTTTAGCGGGTGGCTTGCGGCGGCTTCCGCGCGGGTAACGCGCTTGTCAGCGGCGATTGGCAGGCCGGCATCCCGGTAAACGGCCTTGGATTTCAGCTTGTCCATGGCCAGGGCCGAAGCGAGCACGCCGGAATGAGAATAGGGCAGGCCCATCACTTCGAGCAGGCCCTGTACGCAACCATCCTCGCCCCAGGGGCCATGCAGGCCGTTCAGCACGACATCGGGTTTCGCTTCGCTAAGTTGTGCAGCCAGATCGCGCCCGGCATCAATCTCGACGACATCATATCCTGCACCGCGCGCAGCCTCTGCCATCTGTTTGCCTGATGATAGCGAGACTTCGCGTTCGGAAGACCAGCCCCCGTAAATGACTGCTACGCGCTTCATGGCCTGTCCTTCTTGCAAGTTGAGTGCGGGTTTTCTGCCGCTTGCCACCGCCTATGCCGCACGAAAGCGGCATGAGTCAGGCGAAACCGGATCATGCTCCGGCTCAAGTTACGAAAAAGTCACCAAGAGGGGATTGCCAACACATGACTACATATGTAGTCATGTGTTATCGAATTACGATACGACCTGATCCCTAGCGCCGCATGCGTCCCCAAGACAAATTATGCCAGGAAACACGCTCACATGAAACACCCGGTTCCGATTTGCGCAAGCGTCTTCCTTGCACTGGCAGCGCCCAATGCAATCGCAGCCGAGGCGGTTGAAGCGAACACGGGTGAGACGCCGACGGTCTACACACCAGAGAATTTTGCCCAGTTCGCGCCGCGCACCGCCCTTGAAATGGTCGAGCGAATTCCGGGTTTCTCAATCGACGATGATGATGACGGGTCTCGCGGCTTCGGGCAGGCGACCGGAAACGTCCTGATCAACGGACAGCGCGTTTCCGGCAAGTCGAACGGAGCGGAATCCGCGCTCGGCCGGATCGCGATCGCCAACGTGGCGCGCGTTGAATTGCTCGACGGAACGGCGCTGGGCATTCCCGGCCTGTCAGGCCAGGTGGTCAATGTGATCACACGGGAGACGGGCGGCGTTTCCGGCACATGGCACTGGAAGGGCCGGGTGCGGGAAAACCTGCCGCCCACTTATAATGACATGGCGCTAAGCCTGTCTGGCGGAAAGGGCGCGGTCAGCTGGACGGCGGAAGCAGAAAGCGCGCCTGAGCGCGGTGCGGACGCCGGGCCCGAACGCATAACCGACGCAACGGGCGCTCTAATAGAAACCCGCAAGGAAGATTATACCCATGCGGCCGAATATGCCTCTCTCGCCGGATCGCTCGCCTGGAAGCCGGTGGGTGGCAACATCGCGAACCTCAGCGCAAAGATTGGCACCTACGAACCGGACGACAAGGAGATATCGAAGCTGTTTCCCGTCGGCGGCCTTGAAGGGCGACGCCTGTTCCAGGGGTCTGAAGACGAGAAGACAGCGGAGCTGAGCGCCGACTATGCCTTCGACCTCGGACCGGGGCGCCTGAAGACGATTACGCTGGCGCGCCGCGAGGAAAGTCCGACGACAGATCGGGTGCGGGGGGGCAATCTCGATGGCGCCAATGCATTCGACTCCCTCTTCAACCAGACAGTCTATGAAGGCGAATATATCCTGCGAGGAGAATATGCATGGGTGCCGGCGCCCGGCCGTGACTGGCAGGTCTCGCTGGAGGGGGCATTCAACTTCCTTGAGGCCCAATCCCAATTGTTCGCATCGGAAGGCGGGGCGCCGCTGGCCGAGATATTCCTGCCCAATGCAAACTCGCGCGTCGAGGAACAGCGCGGTGAGCTGACTGTGACACATGGCCGTGCCCTGTCAAAAAGTGTCAGTCTTCAGGTTTCCTTAGGCGCTGAAATGTCTGAACTGTCCCAGACAGGGGACGCCGAGAACGTTCGTACATTTACCCGGCCCAAGGGCTTTGCCAGCCTGTCCTGGCAAGTCGACCCGTCCCTGAAGCTGGTTACGCGGATTGACCGCGAAGTTGGTCAGCTCGATTTCTTCGATTTCATATCCTCGGTGAACCTGAACCAGGGGAATGGCAGCCAAGGCAATTCGGAGATTGTTCCGGAGCAATCCTGGAAGGTTAGCCTCTCGGCCGAGAAGGATTTCCGGGATTGGGGGGCGGCGACGCTGACCGTGTTCGGCTCGGACATCGAAGACATTGTCGACCGTGTGCCGATTGGCGCAGGCGACGGGCCGGTAATCTCGATTCTGCATGGCGGGTCGGTGCCGACCTCGACGCGACGGTGAAATTTGCCAAGCTGGGACTCACCGGAACGCAGCTGACCTTTCATGGCGAATGGCGTGACTCCCGTGTCGCCGACCCACTGACCGGCGTGGACCGGCCAATCAACGGTGACACCATCTACTCTCTAAATGCCGAACTGAGGCGGGATATTCCCGAGACGGATTGGGCTGTCGGGATATTCCTCGAATCCTATAACGAGAATAAGGTGTATCGCCTCGACGAAGTGACCCATCAGGGCAATCAGCCAGCCTTTTCCTATGTCTATGTCGAGAACAAGGACCTGCTCGGCATGACAGGCACCCTGACGCTTGGCAATATTCTGAACCAGCATGACTGGTACTGGCGCGAGACCTATGCGCCCAATCGGCTTGGCGCTCTGCTTACCCGTGAAGCGCGCTCGCGCGACTTCGGACCGATCGTCTCCTTCAAGCTGAAAGGTACATTCTAGGCAGGCCGCCCGATGCGGCGCACTTCCCAGCGCAGCTGGACACCGCTGTGATCCAGCACGCGGGTGCGAACGGTCTCGCCAAGCGTTTCCAGATCGGCAGCTGTCGCGTCGCCCGTATTGATCAGGAAGTTGCAGTGCAGCTCGGAGACCTGCGCGCCGCCGACGCGAAGCCCGCGACATCCGGCAGCGTCGATCAGTTTCCAGGCAGATCGCTGGTTCGGCGTACCGGGCGGATCTGGATTGGCGAAAGTCGACCCGGATGTTTTTTCGCGTATCGGCTGGGTCTCTGAGCGGCGTTTCTGCAGAGCTTCAATATCTGCCAGAATGTCCGCCGGAGCGCCGGTGTCATTGCCTTCGAGCAGCAGGCGCGTAACGATCAGGTCGTCCGGCAAGTCGGTGTGACGATAGGAAAAGTGGGCTTCCGGCAGCGCGCCGGGCCGCCCTGGGCCGCGATAGACAATACGGCTGCCGTCACGCCGGATACCTTGCAGGCTGACAAGCGCATCGCGCAATTCCTTGCCATAGCAGCCCGCATTGGTGCGCGTGGCGCCGCCCAGCGATCCCGGAATGCCTGACAGGAATTCCAGTCCCTTGATGCCGTTTTCTGCGGCGGCCTTCGCGACAGACAGGTCCAGCGCCCCAGCGCCAGCTGAAAGTGAGATACCGTCCTCGGCCTCGACGTTGCCCCAGGCCTTGCCCATCAGGCGCACGACCACGCCTTCGATGCCGCCATCGCGCACGATCACGTTGGAGCCAACACCCAGAACCGTGACGGGAATGGCGGGGTCCAGCTGCTTCAGAAATTCAGCAAGGTCATCGGCGTCGGCCGGCAGGAACAGCCAGTCGGCCGGTCCGCCAACGCGGAACCATGTATAGGGGGCAAGGATCGCCTGCGCGATAAGTTTGCCACGAACGGGGGGGAGGGAAACAGCGGTCTTCACGGGCTCTGGCGTCGCCGGAACTTGGCCGCCTGTCAAGCGGGCGGTGGCTTTGCTGTGCCCAAGGCTTGGGCGCTACTGCGCTGAAACCCCGTCGTGGCGCCTTAATTGCCCTGACCTTGTTGACCTGTTGGAACCCGATTGGGACCGTAACCGTAGATCGAAGACAGAGAAGGCTAGCCAGATCGCACCACAAGAGACTTTCAAGCATAAGACCCGCTGGATTAAACGCTTCCGGCCGCCGGTCGTGTTTGCGCTGTTGGCAGTCGCATGCGGCGCGGGCCCGCATTTCCTGCCAGAAGACATTGCTCTTCCGCCTGTCATCGTCAGCACGCTGTCCGTGCTCTCCAGCGTCTTCATCGTCGGCGCCATTGGCTGGGCGATAACCACGACGGTGGATGCGCTGATAAAGCGCCGCCTTTCCATGCTGAAAATGGACCAGCCGGATGACCTGACAGCGCGCAAGCTGGCGACCCGGCTGGACGTCACGCGGCGCGTTTGGGTGGTCATAGGTGCCATTGTCTCCGTCGCTGCTGCCCTGACAGTTATCCCGGGCGTCAGACAGTTCGGTGTTAGCCTGTTTGCCTCTGCAGGCATTGCCGGTCTGGCGATCGGTCTCGCGGCGCGGCCGGTGCTAGGCAATCTGATCGCAGGGCTGCAAATCGCGTTTACACAGCCTATCCGCATCAAGGATGCCGTCGTGGTCGAAGGCGAGTGGGGCTGGATTGAGGAGATCGGACTTTTCTATGTCGTCGTAAAGATATGGGACTGGCGCCGCCTGGTTGTGCCCGTGTCCTATTTTATTGAGAAGCCGTTCCAGAACTGGACGCGGCAATCGGCATCAATCATCGGCAGCGTCTTCTGGTATGTCGACTACCGCGCGCCCGTGAAGGAAATGCGCGAGAAGCTGACAGAGATCTGCAAGTCCACACCACTCTGGGACGGCGATGTGGTGAACCTGCAAGTGTCTGAGACCAAGGACAATGCAACCCTGACCATCCGCGCCCTCGCCAGCGCGCGCAACTCGCCTCAGGCTTGGGACCCGCGCAACGACCTATGAGCCAGGGCGGCGCGCCGAATCCGGCAGCATAGCCAGGTCGCGGGCTTGTTCCACCCATCTATCGCGTGTGATGCGGCCTTTGAAGTGCTGCAGCTTTCCGTCGACCCATTCGATGTCCTGCGGGCTCCATTCGGCCACCTGCCAGAAATAGAACACACCGACTTCGTGGAGGAGTTCGCACAACATGGGACCAACGCCGTTGATGCGCTCAAGGTCATCGGCGTCACCGAAGGCGGCCTCAACGAGCAGGTTGGCCTCGTCATCTTCACGCCGTGCCTCGTTGATCGGGTCGAGTTCGCGTGGCGGCGGGGGAGGGGGCGCGACGGGCGTGGCGGAAACGGCAGGTGAGGGCGAGACCGCAGCAGGCGCTGTCCGTGTTCTCGATGCGCGCTCTGTTTTCGGCGCGGCCGGTTCAGGTCGCGCCCGGAGTGTATGGTGGATGGCTGCGAGACCATATTCGATAGCGTTGAGCCGGTTCTCCATCGCCTCAAGGTCGAGATTTCCCTCAATGGCCTGAACGGCGTCCAGCACAGGCGTGAAGTCTGTCGGCGTCTGCGTGAGAAAGGCTTCCTGCAGGCTGGCGATGCGGCGTTCAACCGGGGCGAAGTCCGGCGTTCCCGGCATGGCTGACCGGATGGCACCCACGGTTTCTTCCAGCGCGGCAAGGCGTTCGTACATCGGCGCGAGGTTTGGTTCTGGGATGGTGAAGGTCGCTATCGCATGTTCAACGCTGACGAGGCGCTGGTAGACAGCGCCCATGTCCGGCATTTCGATACCGGATACGCCCGAGGCGACGGCCGTGATGTCCGCAGACAGTTTGTCCATGTCGCGCTTCTGGGCCGCTTCGAGCCGTTCGCCGAGCTGCTTCAGGCGGGTCTCAAACTCCGAGAGGCGAGTCTGGACCGGGCCAAGGTCGGTCGCAGGGCGGTCAAGGCCGGCAATTGTCAGGTCGAGACGGGCCAATCCGCTGTGCAGCGGGCCGAGATCGACCTCGGGAATCTTGAACGCGGACAGCGTTTCCTCGATCTTTCCGAAGCGGGCTTCGACCGGCTGAAGATCGGTATTGCGCAGCTCGCTGACGGCGCTGGCGATGGAGGCAACAGCCGCATCAAGCGCAGTCAGGCGGTCCTCGAGTTTGGTGAAACGCGGGTCGACATCGGCAAACCGTGTTCCCAGCCCTGACAGGCGCTCGTCCAGAGCGGCAAGGCGCGGGTCTTGCGCGGTCATGCGGCCCTCGATGTCTGTGAGGCGTGAGGCGATGCCGGAGAGGTTTGCATCCACGCCGTCAAACTTGCCATGCAGCGGTGCCAGATCTGTTTCCGGCACGGTAAAGCCGGAGACGGACGCTTCGAGCGCCGCCAGACGCTGGTTGACCGGTTCCATGTCCGGCATGCGCAGCGAGCGGACTGCCGACGAGATCAGCGCCATCCCGGCTTCATAGTCTTCACGGGCCGCAGGTTCGGGGCGAGCCTCGATCGCCGCGAGACGCTCAGTAATCAGCTCATAGGACTCGGTAACGTCCATTTGCCGGTTCTTCAGCCACCAATAGGCAAGGACGGCGCCCAGCACGGCGGCCAGGAGCAGGAGAGGGAAAATCTGGGCAAGAAGAAAGAACATGGTTTTGAACTCGGGATTCCAGAAGGCCCGATCGGGCGGCTTGGGTCAATCAGATGCACGGACGACGCGAATTTCGATCCGGCGGTTATGGGCGCGGCCTTCGGCCGTAGTGTTGTCGTCAATGGGGCGGCGGGCACCAAAGCCTTGGGCGATCAGGCGCTCAGCAGGAATGCCCCGCTCGATCAGCGCCTCGCGCACGGCTTCGGCACGGGCATCACCGAGTAGTTCGTTGGCATTCGCACTGCCCATGCTGTCGGTATGACCTTCAATTCGCAGGGTTCCGGGGCAGTTCGCGGCGGCGTCTGCCACCGACTGCAGCAGGTCATTGCTCGACGGGTCAATCGCGGCGCTGGCGAGTGCAAATTCGATATGCGTCCCGCTCAGCAGGTCTGCCAGCGAGCTGTCGCATGTTGCGACGGCTTCATTCGGCAGGATGTCGACATTGCCAAGACGCCCGACGGGCAGGGGCTGGGCGATGAGCTGTTGAATGCGGGCCACGCCGTCATTCGGCAACTCGCAGCGGAGCGAAAACTCTTCATTGAGGAAAGTCGCAACGCCCTGGTCGCATTGGCCAACGGCCGAGATGCCTTTGAGGGCGACTTCGGCATAGGCCGGATTGTCGGCAACGTGCGTAACCGTCAGCAAATCATCAACGCGTGTGATGTGCTGTCCATCGACAAGGCCTTCGGCGGCGGCAGCGAGCGAGCTGCGGGTCACTTCATCTGGCACGTTGCCTTCGAGTTTCAGGATGCCGTCCGACACCCTGAAGGTCCATTCCGGCTTGCGGGTCGGGATTGTCGACGTAATGGGCGCTCCATAGCGTGCGCGCACGCGGGTCACCGGGCGCTCGTCGCCAAACAGGGCAGGCATGCGCGCCGCACGCACCAGGGAAACGAGCTGTTCGCCTTCCATTGGCGTTGCGGGCTGGCCTTCCAGCCAGACCTGCTGTCCCGAAACCACGGCCTGCGCCCATCCCGCATCATTCGTTTCAATCACCTGCTCGGTTGAGCGGATGACCGACTGTTCGATGACATATTTCGCGAAAGGACCCATGCCGATCCAGAGGAGGACAAGCAGGCCGAAGGCGGGCACGAAACCATAGGGCATGAAAGGCAGGCGCCGGGCCGACCGGTAGCGGATGCGTCGCGACTCCGTTCGCTTTTCCAAGAGGCTGAAAGTGGCCATTATCCCGATCCCGGCGCATTCTGCGCTGTGTCATGTAACAGCGTGCGGCAAAGCGGTGCAAGCCGAGTGTCCTGATACGGGAATCTGCCTTGATCAGCCGAAGGGCAGGGCAGACCACACGCGCATGAGAAGATATATTGCGCCCGCAAGGCCGAGGCCTGCCGCAATCAGCAGAAGGCCGTCACGTGCTGTCAGGCCAAGGCCGAAGAGTAATACGGCGAGACTGGGCAGGACTGGTCCAAAGGGTATCAATCCCAGCGGAAACATTATCAGCGCGGCAGCGATGCAGACGAGCGCCGAAAGGCTGATAAAGGGCGGCCGCGACAGGAAGGCGAGGCGCGGTTTGAGCACCTTGTCCACGGGCCGGGCATATTGGCGCGCATTCTCCACACCCGTGACAAGCGCCGACCGGGGAAATGAGAAATCGAGAATACGCTTTGGCACCCACGGGAAAGCCCGTCCGAGCACGATCTGTCCGGCGATCAGCAGGATGACCAGGGCAACCAGCCAGCTCGTGCCCGGAATGATCGTCAGCGGTGAGATTGCGATAAAGCCAAGCAGCAGCAGGATAGGCCCATAGGACCGCCTGCCAACGGCGTTCAGCATTTCGCGCACGCTGACGTCTTCGCCAGCCGTTTGCTCGCTGAGGCTCGCAAGGAGCGATTCCAGGTTATTTACCTTGGCCATGCCCGCTTCCTAACGCGATCCGATGTGTCTGCACACATGAATCGCGTCAGGGATGGGATGGTTCCCTAGGCGGCCTTGCGCTTGGCCTTGCGGGCTTCGAGCTTGTTCACCGCATGGAGGTAGGCCTTCGCACTGGCGACAAGCGTATCCGGATCAGATGACCGGCCCGTCGCCATTATGCCTTCACCGTTCAGGCGGACCGAGACGGTCGCTTGTGCATCGGTACCGCCGGTGACAGCATGGACCTGGTAGAGATCCAGCACGCTGTCATGCGGGACGATTTCGCGGATGGCATTGAAGACGGCGTCCACGGGGCCGTTGCCGCGCGCGATGGCGTATTTCTCTTCGCCTTCAACCGTCAGGTCGATCTCGGCCGTCTGCGGGCCATCCGTACCGCAGACGACGCGCAGGCGTTTGAACACGATGCGCTCGCCTTCGGCGGCCAGCTGGTCGTCAACCAGAACAGCAATGTCGTCATCGAAGACGTGTTTCTTCTTGTCGGCCAGCGTCTTGAAGCGCTTGAAAGCGTCATTCAGGGCGTCGCCTTCGAGGAAATAGCCCATGCTTTCCAGCTTGTCGCGGAAGGCGTGGCGGCCGGAGTGCTTACCCATGACAAGCGAAGTTTTCGCGACGCCGACGTCTTCCGGCTTCATGATCTCGTAGGTCTCGGCATTCTTCAGCATCCCATCCTGGTGGATGCCGCTTTCATGCGCGAAGGCGTTCTTGCCAACGATGGCCTTGTTGTACTGCACCGGGAACCCGGTGATTCGGCTCACCATGGCCGAAGCGCGCGACAGGTAGATCGGATTGATGCCGGTCGCATAAGGCAGGGTGTCCTCACGCACTTTCATCGCCATGACCACTTCTTCCAGCGCGGCATTGCCGGCGCGTTCGCCGAGGCCGTTGATAGCGCATTCGATCTGGCGGGCGCCATTGGCGACAGCCGAGATGGAGTTGGCGACGGCGAGGCCGAGGTCATTGTGGCAGTGGGCCGACCAGATGGCCTTGTCGGAATTCGGTACGTTCTCGATCAGGCGGCGGAAGAGGGCGCCATATTCATCGGGGTGCGAATAGCCGACCGTATCGGGCACATTGATCGTCGTGGCGCCAGAGGCGATGGCGACGTCGATACATTTGCACAGGAAGTCGAAATCGGTGCGGGTCGCGTCTTCGGCGCTCCATTCGACATCGTCTGTGTGGTTGCGGGCCTGCGCGACGGAACGGCCGACGGCTTCGAGCACGGCATTCGGGCCCATTTTCAGCTTGTGCTTCATGTGCACGGGGCTGGTGGAGATGAATGTGTGAATGCGGGGGCGGGCCGCCTTTTTGACCGCTTCGGCGCAGCGTTCGATATCGCCCGGCGTGGAGCGGGCGAGGCCGCAGATTATGGCGCTCTTGGACTGGGCGGCGATGGCGCTGACGGCGGCGAAGTCGCCGTCGGATGCTGCGGGGAAACCAGCTTCGATGACATCGACGCCCATGTCTTCCATCAGGCTCGCGAGTTCGAGCTTTTCTGTATGGGTCATGGAGGCGCCGGGCGATTGCTCGCCGTCACGCAAGGTTGTGTCGAAAATACGGATATGTGGATTGGCAGTCATGATGTTTGCGGCTCTGCTTAATGAGAAAAAGGGGGGCTGGAAGCATTCCCCTGGCCGCGCAACTGCCTGTTACCTAGGCGGTCGGCTCCGGCCAGGGGCCGGTAAGCAGGAGGCAAAGGGGCAAAATCTTGCACATGGCTGGTTTAATCATCTTGTTTCGGCCCCGTGTCAACTGGGTTGTCGCGGATCAAAGGGACAGATTGCCCCTTCGGACCCATGCGCGTCCGGGCATAAAGCGCGATGGCGGCATAGATCGCGGCGGCGATGAAGGCCGCGACGATGGCAAGGCCCGGATTGCCTTTCATGGCGGCAAACAGGCTCTGTCCGGCAAAGGCGATCAGCGCGATTTTAGGTAGGATACCCAGCGCCATGCCCAGTGCAAAGTTGGTGTATTTCGCCGAGCTGACGCCGAATGCCATGTTCACCATGACAGCTGGCCCCGTCGGGACATTGCGGATCAGCGCGCTGGTGGCAAAGGCATTGCGGCCGACAAAACTCGACAGGCGATTGGCGGTTGCCCCGGCATAGCGGCGGAACATTTGTTCGCCTGCCAGACGGCCGAGCCAGAAGGCCAATGAGCCGGAAAACATGTTGGCAATCCACGCATAGGCAAAGCCAAGCCAGGGGCCGAACACTGCGACAGCTGCTGCAATCAATGCGAATTGGGGCACGCCCAGAAAGGCGGCGACGCAGAAGACGAGAATGATGGCAGGCAGGCCCCATGGGCTGCCGGCGACGGTTTCCATCCAGGCATTGAGCGCTTTCTCGCTCGGCATGATGCCGAGTTTGCCGAGGGCGAAGAGGATGGCGACACCGACCAGCAGGGCTCCGCCGAGGAGCAATGTCCTGCGGGCTGGTTGGCTGGCGGTCTTGTCCATCTCACTCATGGGCGCATCGAATGGAACCAGTGCGCCCGTGCGTCAAGCGGCGCGATGCATCGCGCTTATGCCGCTGCTGCGCCCTCTGCAGCCGCAGCAGCGCTTGCCCAGGCCCATTGGAAATTATAGCCGCCGAGCCAGCCCGTCACGTCCACGCATTCGCCGATGAAATAGAGTCCGGCAAGGTGGCGGCTTTCCATGCTTCGGGAGGACAGGCCGGACGTGTCTATCCCACCGGCCGTCACCTCTGCTGTGCGCCAGCCTTCTGTGCCTGCGGGGCGCACTTTCCAGTCCTTCAGCGCCCCCGCAAGGGCCTCCAAAGTGGCGTGGGATGTGTCAGCCAGGCGTAAAGTGTGGGTATTCCCGGACCATTCCCGGACCAGTTCGGCCAGGCGCTTGGGAAAAAGCGTCTCCAAGGCGGAGCCAAGCGTCTGCATCGGCCGCTCGCGCTTGGCCGCCTTCAGGGCTTCGGCAATGTCGGTGCCTGGCAGGAGGGAAAGCGTCACCGGCTCGCCCGGCGACCAGTAGGAGGAGACCTGAAGGATGGCCGGCCCCGAAAGGCCGCGATGGGTGAACAGCATGGCTTCGTCGAAACTGGCAGTACCCGCCTGGGCGCGGACATCGCAGGCCACGCCCGAGATGGACGCAAAGTCTTCCTGGTCCGCGCCGGTAAAGACGAAGGGCACAAGGGCAGGGCGGGTGGGAATGACGTCATGGCCAAACTGACGGGCAATGTCATAAGCGAGACCCGTCGCGCCCATTTTCGGGATGGAGAGCCCGCCGGTGGCGACCACGAGCTTCGGCGCGGTCAAGAGGCCGCCCGATGTGTCTACCGTGAACAAGCCATCGGCATGGGTAACGGACTTTATCTCTGTGTTGAGATGCAACTCGGCGCCGGACGCTTCCATCTCGTCCAGCAGCATCTTTATGATGGCTCCGGATTTCTGGTCGCAGAAGAGCTGGCCGAGTGTCTTCTCATGCCAGGTGACGCCGTGGAGTGCGAGAAGGTCGATAAAGTCGGCCGGCGTGTAGCGCGCGAGGGCTGACTTGGCGAAATGGGGGTTCTGCGAAATGAACCTGTCTGCGGCCGTATGGATATTTGTAAAGTTGCAGCGGCCACCGCCGGAGATGCGCACCTTTTCCGCAGGCTTTGACGCATGGTCGAGCACGATGGCTTTAGGTCCTGCCTGTCCCATGCGCCCGGCACAGAAGAGGCCGGCTGCACCTGCGCCGAGAATGATGGCATCATAAGGGGAAGGCGGCATGACTGGCATCGCTGGCCTATGCAGCAGCCGGGCCCTGCAAGGCAAGCCTGATCCACCCTGTCAGCGTGACTTGCAAGGCCTCGCGGCGCTGATCGGTGGCCAAGGGCGGCCATTAAAAAAGGCGATCCCGGCGCTGTTGCGGGATCGCCTTTAAATTAGTGCAGGGGTGCAGGCGATCAGGCGCCCGCTTCGTCGCCTTCAGCGGCCTGTGACGTGACATCAGCTGCTGTCTCGCCAGCAGCCTCATGTTCATCAAGTGCTTCCATGAGTTCAGCCGACATGCTGATCTCCTTGGACATGTCAGCAAGGGCCGCATCCATGACGCGCGTCCAGGTCTTGCTCAGGCCACCACCGGTCTTGTCGGAATAATAGCCTTTGAACTGGTCAGTGAAGACGACTTCACCGCTGGCAGGATCTGTAAGGGAGAAGTTGATCTGGACGTCACCGAAGAATTCAACCGTCACAAAGCCGGTTTTGTAGTCGAGCCAGAAACGGGTGAGTTCTGCAGAGACTTCGAGCGACTTTCCGTCGGGCTTGGTCGTGACGGTATGGCCATTGGCCTCAAGCGTCTTGGTGATGACATCGGCGACTGTATCGGTCGGTGCTGTCTTCGTTCCGATGGCACCCATTACCATGCCATAGCCGTTCCGTTTGTCGCCGATACGGGCAGTCTCTTCTGCCTTACGGCTGTCTTTGACTTCTTTCAGCACCAGGACTTCCGGCGACACCTCCGAGAGCAAGGCTGGTTTCGCGGCATCGTCAGCGAGACCAAGAGAAAGATTTGTTGTGCCGGTTGCGCACGCTGAAAGCGAGAGTGCGCCAAGGGCGATCCAGAATGTCTTGAACACGGTGTTTCCTTTTACCTGTAAATGATTTCATACGCGACACGCTTGCCGGACTTTGCCGCAAGCTTTTCCATCGCAGCCGAAAGGCTTTCGGGCGTGATGTTTTCAATATTTTCCGCCTGTTTCCCCACCTCTTTCTGGTAGACGTCCCAGACCCGCTCCTTCCCGTCCTTCATGATGAGGTGGAGCTTGAGGAATGTGGTGAGCTGAGTGCCGTCGAACGAGTTGCGCAGAAGGCCCCAGTCCTTGATCTCAACGCGCAACAGGTGGCTCGCCTCTGCAGCATCCGCCAGCTCCATGCCTTTGGCTTCCAGTGTTGACCGGATGCTGCTTTCTATAATGTCTCTGAGCGGGAGCGCATTGGCCGCTTCCAGATAAGGTTTGGCCAGGTCTGCATCCTGATCAGCATTGATCGCGGAGTTTATCCCGGCCCCGATAATGCCAGCGAAGACTGCGGCTGTGGCGGTTTCACCCATGCGTTCATAGACGACCATGAAATGGCTGTCGGAATCATCGACACTGAGGTCCACTGCGGCAATCGGAATAGCCTGCAGCGTTTCCAGATCATCAGCACAAGCGCTCTGCGCAAACACGAGCGCACCAACGGCTGCAGCCGTAGCAAACAATACAGATCGCATGATTTCCCCCAATAATTCGCAACCTATGCGTGCCAATATTGGGGGTCAAGCTGAAAATTTACATTATGTTAATAAATTCAATTAGGTAGCGCGCACCTCCCAAAAGAAAAGCGCACCCCGGAAGGGGCGCGCTAGGCTTACTCTACGTTTCACTCCCTTTGGAGTGATGCGGTTAGTCTTACGCGGTGACGGACTCGCGCTGTTCGGCATGTTTGCCTTCGCAGATTTCCTCGACGATCTTGGCGTTGAAGTCGCCCAGGTCGTCTGGCGAGCGTGACGTCACGAGGCCGGAATCGACGACGACTGACTGGTCGAGCACGCGGGCGCCTGCGTTCTTGAGGTCCTGCTGGATGGCCGGATAACCGGTCACTTCACGACCATTTACGAGGTTGGCCGAGATCAGCACTTGTGGGCCGTGGCAGATCGCGAAGACAGGCTTCATCTGGCGGAAGAAGGCCGAGGTGAAATCCTTGGCTTTCTGGTTGGTGCGCAGCGTATCCGGGCTGAACAGGCCGCCGGGAATGAGCAGGGCGTCGAAGTCATCGGCCTTTGCATCATCCAGAATCATGTCGACCTTGAATGTATCGCCGTGTTCGCGGTGCTTGTTCGCCTGGATCGTGCCGTGCTTCAGCGAAACGATTGTTGTTTCGCCGCCAGCATTCTCGATGGCTTCCTTCGGTGAGGTCAGCTCGATCTGTTCAAATCCATCTGTGGCGAGGATAGCGAGTTTTCGTCCTTGAGCGCGTTGAGTCATAAGTATGTCTCCTTGCTTCTAGTGTTCTGGTGCGTCAGCAGACCACGCGAGAGGTCTGCGCCGCTTCAGGAATATCCCTGTGCCTAATCAATGCCCGGAACCTGTAATGGTTGCAGGTGAAACTGTTACGCTTGGGTAATGTCCAGAATGAACGTGGGCGGACTTTATTTCGTTTGTCCGCCATCGACCGGCAAGACGGCCCCCGTGACGAAACTCGCAAGTGGGCTGAGCAGGTAGGCGGCGGCCGAGCCGATTTCCTCCGGCTTGCCGAACCGGCGCAGCGGCACTTCGCGGCGGATCCATTTCTTCCAGGAATCTCCGCGCTCGCCTTCGGAGCGGGTTTCCCAGTCACCGCCCGGGAAGATGATATTGCCGGGGGCAATCGCGTTGACTCGCACGCCCGATGGCCCGGCCACGCGGGCAAGTTCCTTGGCGAGGTGGTTCATTGCCGCCTTTGACGTGCCGTAGGTGACGGGTGTGCCGAGCGCGCCGAGGCCTGCGATGGACGTGATCATCAGGACTGAGCCTTCCTCGCGCGGGGTCATGCGGCGCAAGGCTGAACGGGCAAGCTTGAAGGCGGAATCCAGGTTCTGGCTGATGCCGCCATCCCAGGTCTCGTCATCAACTTCAAATCCGGGAGGGCAGGGGTGAAGCCCGACATTGGCGACGGCGCCCCAGAGTGGGCCGAACTCGGTCTCGATGGCGTCGATCATGGAATCGATGGTCTTGGAATCGCGCAGGTCGCCGGCGCGGGCCCAGAGCTTGTCTTCGCCATATTGCCTGGCGAGCCGGGCGCGCTGTTCCTCAAGCGCTTCAGCGCCGCGGGCGGCGATAGCAACCTTGGCACCCTCAGCGAGGCAAGCCTCGACAATACCGAGGCCGATGCCGCGGCTGGCGCCAGCGACGAAGATGACCTTGTCCTTCAGACCGAGATCCATGACTTATTCTCCCTGTTTTCTTGTTTGTATGTCTTGAGGTGGTTGTGGCGCAGCGGCCAGCGGCGCCTTGCGGCTGATGACGAAGGCGGCGCCAATGGCGAGGAAGCCGAGGCTGCCGGCCATGGGCCAGGGGTGTTTCCAGAAGAGGAAGATCGTCCCGGCGGCGGCGAGCGCCATGCCGGCCAGCGCCGCAGCCTTGCTGCGCATGCCGATCCGGCCGGTCTCAACGAAGGTCTGGATCTGGGGGCCTATGCCGGGTCGGGCATAAATCCACGCGGCCCAGCGCGGGTCGGACCTGACAAAGGCAAAGGCGGCGACAATCCAGAAAATGGTCGTCGGCATGACGGGCAGCACCACGCCAATCGCCCCCAGCGCGAAAGCGAATATTCCAAGGATGCGCCAGGCCCACATGCTGGCATACATCGGGCGCAATGCGGCGGCTGGCAAGGTAGATAAAGACTGCAGCGTCGGGGCAGCTTCCTGACAATATCGCAATATTCCTTTGAATTGACCCAATCGCGCCCTGTTGGCGCCGTGCCCAAGCGGTGTATGGATACCAACAGAAAATGCAGGAGAAGTTCATGGCGCAGTTCGGAACGGGCACTCGAGGCAAGTACAAGGCTGTCATGGCAGCCTTGCTCTTCGGTCTGGTTGCGGCGTGCGGGGGCGGAGGCAAGGACAAGCCGGCAGATGATGCCAGCATGGCCGGCGAAGTCGTCCAGCGCTCGCCCAAGGACCAGGTCGCCGCCCGCCAGCGTGAGCAGCGCCGCCAGAAGGCCCTCGCTGCGCAGGAGCAGGAATTCTCCTATTTTCGCTATCGCATCGACACCTCGGGTGAGCAGCCGCTCGCCTGTCTCGTCTTCTCCGCTGCGCTCGACCCCAAGGCCGACTATTCGCCCTATGTTGAATTCCGCCCGGCCTTCCGGCCTGCGCTTAGCGTCGAGGGACGCGAACTGTGCATTGGTGGCCTGACCTTCGGCACCAGCCGCACGGCGACCATCCTGTCCGGCCTACCTTCCGCTGACGGGCGCACGCTGAAGCGTGAAGAGAGCGTGCCGATCGATTTTGCCGACCGGCCGCCTTATGTCGGCTTCAAGGGCGCAGGTGTGATCCTGCCGCGCGAGGATGCTGACGGCCTGCCAATCGAGACCGTCAATGTAGACAAGGTGACCATAAAGGTCTCACGCATCAATGACCGTGCGCTCGCCTTCAAGAGCATCACGCAAGGCGAAACCACGGCGCAGGGCCGTTATTCCTATTCCTGGGGCGAAGACAGCCCGAGCGAAGTTGAAACCGAGCTTTGGTCCGGGACAATGGAGATTACGGCCGAACAGAATGCGCCGGTGATCTCGGTCTTCCCGTTGCAGGACGTGATCGGCACGATGGAGCCCGGCGCCTATTATGTGCGCATTGAGGACGCGGCCAAGCTTGATCCTCAGGAAGGCCCGCCAGCCTCGTCCAGTCGCTGGATCATGCTGACTGATCTGGCGATCACCGCCTATCAGGGCGAGGATGGCCTCGATGTCACCCTGCGCTCGCTGCAGGACGGCAAGCCCGTGCCGGACACGACGGTTCAGCTTGTGGCGATGAACAATGAAATCCTCGCCGAGACGCGCTCCAATGAGCAGGGCCGTGTTGCCTTTGATGGGCCGCTGATCAATGGCGCCGGCAATCTCGCCCCGAAAATGATCCTGGCCTATAGCGCCAAGGGCGAACTCGCGGCGCTGGACCTGGCGCGCGCGCCGGTCGACCTGTCCGAACATGTTGCCGGCGGGCGCCGCACGCCGGGCATCGTTGACGCCTATGTCTATACCGAGCGCGGCATCTATCGCCCTGGTGAGACGGTTGAGATTTCGGCACTGCTGCGCGACCGTGCGGGACGCCAGGTCGAGAAGCGTGCCGGTAATCTGGTGATCTATCGCCCGAACGGGCTGGTCGCGGAAAAGGTGCGTTTTGATGCGCCTGATTCCGGTGCCGTCCTCGACAGTTTCGAGCTGCCCAAGGGCGCCTCGCGCGGCCAGTGGCGCGCAGCCATCGAGATTGACGGCTTGGCGGAAACGTCTGGCGCGGCCACCTTTGCGGTGGAGGACTTCGTTCCCCAGCGTATCGCGGTTGACCTGAAGGCCGACGACAAGACGGCGATGAAACTTGGCGGCACGCGCGAAATCAGCGTCGCCTCGCGCTTCCTCTATGGCGCGCCCGGCGCTGGCCTGACGGTGAAGGCCGAAGCGCGGCTTGAGCCGCAGCCAAAACCTTTCCCCGCCTTTGACGGGTTTGCCTTCGGTCGCTTTGACGCGACATTTGAGGAGCGCATCATCGAACTGCCCGACCAGACAACGGACGGGGCAGGGGCCGCGACGGTGCGGGTTGCGCCCGGCAATGCCGGCAGCAATGCAGGCCGTCCGCTGCGGATCAATACGGTCGTCAGCGTTCTGGAGCCCGGTGGCCGCGCGGTGACAGACAGCGTGCGGATCCCGTATCGCCCGGAAAGCCTTTATATTGGTCTCAAACCCGGCTTCGATGACTCCGTCGAAGAGGGCGGTGACACGGTCTATCAGGTTGTTGCGGTCAATTCCGATGGCGCCGCTGTGGCCCAGCGCCTCGCCTGGAAAATGCTGGCGATCGACTATCATTATGACTGGTATCGCGACGGCGACGAGTGGCGCTGGCGCCGGTCGCGCACCGTGACCAAGGTGAATGAAGGTGTTGTCTCGACAACTGCGGGCGGCACAGCCGAAATCAAGGTCAGCGGCCTCGAATGGGGCAGCCATGAACTCGTCGTCGAGGCCGAGGGCGTCAATGTCGGCGCAGCTGCCAGCGACGATTTCTATGTCGGCTGGGGCGGACGTGTCTCCGACGATGGCGTCGAAGCACCTGACCGTGTCCGTGTCATGGGCCCGGAACGCTCACCAACGCCCGGTCAGACAGCCGAGATCACCATCATCCCGCCCTATGACGGGCAAGCCCAGATCGTGGTCGCGACAGACCGGGTCCTTTCAGTCCAGAACCTCAATGTGACGGCTGGCGGCACACGCGTGTCCCTGCCAGTGACCGAGGAATGGGGCGAAGGCGCCTATGTCATGGTCAACGTCTATACAGAGCGTGACCCTGTGCTTCAGGCCAAGCCGCGCCGCGCTGTCGGCGTGGCGCACGTGCCCGTCAACATGGATGCGCGCACCTTCAAGCTGACCGTGAATGCCCCGAAAGTGGCCCGTCCGCGCGGCGAACAGGTTATCGAGGTCGATTTCGGCGGTGGCCCGCGTGAGCCTGTCTACCTGACGCTCGCGGCCGTCGACGAAGGCATTCTCCAGCTCACCAAGTTCAAGAGCCCGGACCCGGTCGCCTATTATTACGGCCAGAAGGCGCTCGGCGTGGAACAGTATGACGATTACGGTCGCCTGCTCGATCCGAACATGGGCCTGCCTGCCGAAGTGCGCACCGGTGGTGACCAGCTCGGCGGCGAAGGCCTGACCGTTGTGCCAACCAAGTCCGTTGCGCTCTTCTCAGGCCTCGTCGATGTTGGCCGTTCCGGCAAAGCGAAAGTCCGCTTTGACATACCAGACTTCAATGGCGAGCTGCGTATCATGGCCGTGGCCTGGTCGAAGACCGGCCTTGGGCAGGGCGACGCCAAGATGACCGTCCGCGACGCGGCACCATCCGATCTCATCTTGCCGCGTTTCATGGCGCCCGGTGACGAAGCCTACCTCACCGCCAGCATCGACAATGTCGAACTGCCCGCCGGCGAGTTCACCGCCGAGATATCCAGTGCAGGTCCGATCGAAGTGGCTGAAAGCCGCCTCACGCGGACCTTGCAGACGGGCAAGCGCTCTGACGCCCCCGTCCGTGTGGAAGCCAAGAGTGAAGGCATTTCGCAGGTGCGCATCGCCGTGACCGGCCCGGACAAGTATTCTGTCCAGCACACCTATGACATCCAGACCCGCTCGCCCTACCTGCCGGAGACACGCTCGACGAGCGCGCTCATGCAGCCGGGCCAGCAATATTCGATCGATCCGAAACTGCTGGCTGGCTATGTGCCGGGATCAGCGGATGTCACGGTTGGCTTCTCGAGCATCCCGGTCGACCCGGCGACGCTCTATGCCTCGCTCGATCGCTATCCCTATGGCTGTACCGAACAGACGGTCAGCCGCGCGATGCCGCTGCTCTATTCCGAGCAACTGGTCGCAATGGGGGCCAAGGGCTCGCGCGACAATGCGCGTGACCGGGTGCAGACCGCCGTCAATACGATCCTCAACCGTCAGGGGGCTGAAGGCGCCTTCGGGCTCTGGCGCGAAGGCGATGGGTATGCATCGCCATGGCTCGGGGCCTATGCGACGGACTTTATCTATCGCGCGAAAGCGGCCGGTTATAATGTGCCGGATGAAGCGCTCGACCGGGCCTATGGCGCCCTTCGCGCGATCTCGACCGGCGACCAATGGCGCGTCTATGGCTATGACACGGACGTCTATGAGAGCCGTTATTCCAACGACACGCAGGAACAGATGATGTTCCGCTCAGCGGCCTACTCGCTCTATGTTCTGGCCAAAGCAGGGGAGGCGGATATCTCGCGCCTCCGCTACCTGCATGACCGCGAATTGTCGAACATCGACAGCCCGCTCGCGCGTGCCCAGATCGGTGCCGGCCTGGCCTTTATGGGCGACCGGTCCCGCGCGACCTCGGCCTTTGAATCGGCTGAGAAAGCGCTCGGCTACGACAATACCGGCGACTATTACCAGACGCCGCTGCGCGATCTGGCCGGTGTGATGGCTCTCGCCAGTGAAGCCGACATGACAGAGCTTGTGGCTCGCCTCGCCGAACGTCTCGGCAAGGACGTGCCGGAAGCCGATGCCATGACCACGCAGGAAAAGGCGTTCACGCTGCTGGCCGTCAATGACTTCAACAAGGGCGAGAACGCGTTCCGCCTGATGGTCGAAGGCCTCGGTCGCGGCAATGATGACGAGCGCCAATACCTCGTCTCGGAAGCCCAGGTCGCTTCCGGCGTCAAGTTCAAGCTGGAAGGCAAGGCGCCGATGTTCCGCACCGTGCTGGTCACCGGCGCCCCTGAAAAGGCCCCGCCTGCGGCTTCGTCCAAGCTGAAGACGGACAAGACCTTCTACACGATGACCGGTGGCAAGGTGGACCTCTCCCGCGTCAAGCAGGGCGACCAGCTGGTCGTGCGTGTCTCGGTCACGCCGCAGGAAAACCGGCTCAACCCGGTGATTGTGGCAGACTTGCTGCCAGCCGGTTTCGAGATCGAGACCGTGCTGCGTCCCGCCGATGGCCGCCGCGAGGGCGAAACATCCGGTGCGTTCGCCTTCCTCGGCGATCTTGCCTATGCCCAGACGCAACAGGCACAGGATGACCGCTATGTCGCGGCGCTGGATGTCTATGGCGAGCCATTGACGGTGGCGTATGTCGTGCGGGCGGTAACGCCGGGCGACTTTGCAATGCCGGGCGTGGTGGTCGAGGACATGTACCGGCCCAGTGTCTATGCCCGCTCGGCCCCTGGCCGTGTGACCATCACGGGCAGCACCGGAACTGCGGCGGGAGGCAAGTAGGCTGATGGGGCCAGGCAGGCGCCTTCTTGCCGGGTTTGCCCTGCTTGTCGGCGCGGCTTTCGCGCTGGATGCCCTGCTGCCGCCGCCGCTGGAGCGGGCAGGGGAGATCTCGGCCCTTGTCACGGACCGCGCCGGGAAACCCCTGCGCGCCTTCCCGACCAATGACGGCCGCTGGCGTTTCCATGGCGATCTCGACAAGATAGACCCGGAATTCATCGAGGCGCTGATCCGCGTTGAAGACAAGCGCTTCCGCCAGCACCATGGCACTGACTGGACAGGCATGGTCCGCGCGGCGGTGGACTCTGCGCTTTCGGGCCGGGTTGTCTCTGGCGGTTCGACGATCACCATGCAGACGGCGCGGATGCTGGAGCCGAGGCGGCGCAATATCGGCTCCAAGCTGATCGAGATTGTCCGTGCGCACCAGATTGAGCGGCGCTTGTCGAAAGACGAAATCCTCGCGCTTTACCTCACGCTCACACCGTATGGCGGAAACCTAGAAGGCGTGCGCGCGGCCAGCTGGAGCTATTTCGGGCACGAGGCCGACCGGCTGACCGATGACGAGATTGCACTTCTGATTGCCTTGCCGCAGTCGCCTGAGGCACGGCGGCCTGATCGGCGCCCCGAGCAAGCCGCGAAGGCGCGTGACTGGGTCGCCAGGAAGCTCGCCATGTATGGCGTCTTCTCTGCTGATGATGTGGCGGATGTGGCGGCCTCCGGTGTGCCGGGCCGTCGGCGGGATTTTCCGGACCGCGCCTGGCATGGCGCCGCCAAAGCGCTCGCCAGCGGGCCGCGCGGCGATGTTCGCTCGACACTCGATGCGGGCCTGCAGGCGGAAGTCGAGCGCATCGCGCTGACGCAGGCCGAGGCGGCAGGCGCCGATGTTCAGGTCGCAGCACTGGTCGTGCACATTCCCACACGCGCCGTGCGGGCCATTGCGGGTTCTGCATCGCGCGAGCGCCCGGGCGGCTGGCTCGATCTCACGGCGCAGGCGCGCTCGCCGGGCTCGACCCTGAAGCCCTTTATTTATGCGATGGCGTTCGATGATGGCTCTGCTGCGCCCGACACGCTGATCTCGGACCTGCCGCGCCGCTTTGCCGCCTACCAGCCGGAGAACTTCGACCGCATGTTTCGCGGCGATGTTCGTGTGTCGGATGCCCTGCAGCACTCGCTGAACGTGCCCGCCGTCATGATGCTCGACAAGGTTGGGCCGGATCGCTTTGTCTCGCAATTGACGCTGGCGGGGGCGAGCCCGCGCATTGCCGGGTCAGCCAGCCATCAGGCGGGCCTTGCCATTGCGCTTGGCGGGGCGGGCCTGACGGCGCGCGAACTGGCCGTTCTCTATTCTGCGCTCGGCGACAAGGGAATCGCCAAGCCGCTGGTCTGGCGTGCCGATGAGGAAGCCGCCGTTCATGACCAGCCCGGACAGCGCCTGATCGGCGAAGCGAGCGCGGACGAGATTCTCCGCATCCTGCAAAACGGTCCAACACCGGCGGGCCGTGTGCCGGGCCGCCTTACCGAGAATGCGCCGCAGATCGCCTTCAAGACGGGCACATCCTATGGCTACCGCGATGCCTGGGCGGCGGGTGTGGCGGGCGATCTTGCCATCATTGCCTGGATGGGCCGCGCAGATGGCGCCCCCCGACCGGGCGTGACAGGTGGCGACGCCGCGCTGCCGATCCTGTTCGAAATTGCCGACCGCGCCGCGCATCACCTGCGCGACACAGGCGAGGCACGCGGACGGCTAACCAGCGAGAAGCGGTTGAAATCCAAGGGCGCCATCCGCGACTTTGCTGCAACGGCCCCGCCGCAGATCCTTTTTCCGCCAAGCGAGGCGGAACTCTGGGCAGGCACGGTCGATGGCAAACAGGCGCGTGGCTTCGTTCTGGCCGGTCGCGGGGAAGGGCATCTTTCCTGGTATGTTGATGGTGCGCCCTGCGACATCGACGACGCCGGTGCCCCGGTCTGGTCACCGACGCGCGAGGGCTTTTACACGGTTACTGCAGTGGATGCTGCAGGTCGTGCCAGTCGTGTGCGGGTCAGGGTGCTGACCGGGCCTGCCTAAAAACACGGCATTGCCCCATTTTTGACACGCCGCGACAACACGGGGGCAACACAAATCCGTTAAGTCTGCGATTGCTGTCTTTTCGATAGCGGGGCTCATCCCATATGTCGCTGCAGACGGAGCATTTGTCCGCCGTCCGTAGAATTCAAGAGTTTGCCATGCGTATTCGTTCAGCCCCCTTCATTGCCATCGTCGCCGGTGTTGCCGCGACAAGCCTTGCGTTCATTTCGAGCGCAGGCGCCGAAGACAAGCCCGCCAGTGAAGCACCCAAGCATATGTCCTCGGCCGTTTTTGCCGGCGGATGCTTCTGGTGCGTCGAATCCGATTTCGACAAGGTGGACGGCGTCATCGAGACGGTTTCGGGCTATACGGGTGGCCATGTGGCCAACCCGACCTACAAGCAGGTCAGCCATGAAGACACGGGCCATTATGAGTCGGTAAAGGTCACCTATGACCCCGACGTGGTCAGCTATAACCAGCTCGTGACTTATTTCCTGCACCATATCGACCCGACGGACGCTGACGGCCAGTTCTGCGACAAGGGCGAGAGCTATCGCAGCGCCATCTTCGTCTCAACGCCCGACGAGCGCGCAACAGCTGAAGCCGATATTTCTGATGTCTCAGGTGTGCTGCCGTCCCCGGTCGTGACGAAAGTCATCAATGCCGACACGTTCTGGCCAGCCGAAGACTATCATCAGGATTATTACCAGAAGAACCCGCTCAAGTATCGCTACTACCGCGCCGCGTGTGGCCGGGATGCGCGCGTGAAGGAACTCTGGGGCGACGAGGCCACCGGTCACTGATCCTTTGGTGCGGGGCAGGGCGGGGTCTTGAACTCCGTCAGCCCGTCATGCCGCGCTTCCCAAGCATCGTCGTGGCGCTCCGGCGCAAAGCCTGATGCAATATAGAGATGAAAGCGACGCTCCAGCGCGCACCCATTCCGGCGTTTGCCGAGTGGGATAATGATGTCTCCGGCATTCTCGAGCGTCTTGAAGTCGCTACGCATCATGGGTCGCATGTCGGCATGCAGTGAAACGACCAGCACTTTCTCATCCAGCGGCGGCGCCATGGCCACCGTTTCGGAAAAGCTTTTCGGCACGCCATAGCGGCGCCACGAGATCAGCGGCAGCGTGCGCTCCCGGGCATAATAGTCGAGCCCGTGCCAGACCTCGCGTTCGTCGACCAGAACGGATGTCGCGCCAATCTCGGCCGCCTTCTGAAACACGGCCCTCGACGCCGTGTCCCATCCCCGCGTGCGCTTCAGCTCATTGTCGAAGCCGGCCTCTGAGGCTGCCGAGGCAGGCAGCAGGGGAACCGTCACGAACATCACGCCAAGGGCCGCATGCAGCGCAAGGCTGGCCCACAGCCAGCGCACGCCCGTCGGTGCCATCCGGATCAGCCAGGCCGCGACCAGTACGCTCGCTGCCGGCCAGGCGGTTGCCGCCCAATTGGCGTTCGCCCGCGACAGCACGGCCTGCACGAGAATGATGACCAGCACGGGGAGAACGAAGCAGAGCAGCCAGCGGTCGCGCGGCTTCACCTCATCGCCCGCTTTGCGCATGGCACACAGGCCGATGACGAACGCGATCAGGCTGATCGGGCCGAACACGCCCATCTGGTCGGCCAGAAAGGTCAGCGCGTGGTCGGGATGGAACAGCTCGCCGCCCAGATTCGCATTGTCGACGGTGTGGCTGACCGTCTTGAAATCATTCGCGGCGTTCCACGCGATATGCGGCGCGAAGATTGCAGCTGCGACCAGTAGCGCAAGGAGGCCACGCCATGACAGCAGAGCCCGGCGCGTCTCCCGGTCCAGCACGAGCGCCAGCGCGATCCCGATGATAAAGTAGAGCATCGCATATTTTGACAGGAAGCCCGCGCCCACGGCCATGCCGAGGCCCACGGCGCTGACCCAGCGTCCGTCGCCGCTGCGCAGTCGCCAGAGTGCATAGAGCGCCGCGCACCAGAACGGCATCAGCACGCCATCGGTCGAGATAACGGCCGATGAGAGGATCACCGCCGGCATCAGGGCATAGAGGAAGGCGGCATACATGCCCGTGCGGGCATCATAAACAGCGCGGCCGAGCAGGAAGAGGAAGATGGCCCCTGCCGTATGAAGGAAGGGCGCTGCGAGCCGCACGGCCCATTCGCCATTCCCCATCAGTGCCGTCACGCCATGTATCACCCAGGCAATCATCGGCGGCTTGGAATAATAGCCCCAGTCCAGCGTTTCGCCCCATCGCCAGTACTGGGCTTCATCGGCATAGAGGTTCAGCGGTGACACGAGCAGGAAGCCGACCCGCAGCACAAGGAGCAATCCAAGGCCGAAGACCACAGTGCGCCAATAGGTGGAATCCGATTCGCGACTCAGCCCTGCCATGTGGTCTCACCTTGATACATTCTCTGCTTATGCAGTGCGTGGCCCGTCTAATACAGCCCCAAAATCAGGCAAGCCATGCCCTTCGCGAGCCCAAAGCGTGGCTTTTTTGCATCGCACAAAAACCAATGGTCTGATTCACTGCACACTACGTTGAACCTTCAAAAACTTGTCACTAATCCGTCATGCAGGGAGCGTAAGCGACCGCCAACCGACCTGATTGTGAGAGAGCAGGCCGGACCATCATACGGATCAGGGGAAAATGATCATGAATTGGAACACATTCGGTCGCGGCATGGCGGTATCCGCTATTGCGCTCAGCGTCGCAGGCATCGCCTCGGCGCAGGTTACAACCTCCAGCATGCGCGGTCAGGTGACCAATGCGGAAGGCGCCGCGGTGCCAAACGCCACCGGTCGTCATCACACACACGCCTTCGGGTACGATGTCCGCCGCTGTTACCAGCGCGAACGGTGATTTCTCGGCTCGCGGCCTTCGCGTCGGCGGCCCTTACACAGTTGAAGTCACGGGCGGCGAATTCACGCCGGTCACCGTCACCGACATCTATATCGATCTCGACCAGACATACCCGCTGAACCTCACGGTTTCCGGCGAGCGCAAGCTTGAAACCGTCGTCGTCACAGCCAACCAGCTGCAGACCGGTTTCTCCAGCGAAGGCCTGACGACCACCCTTGGTCTTGCAGCTCTCAACGAAGTCGTCTCGATCGACCGCGACATCACGGATGCTGCTGAGCTTGATCCGTTCGCCAGCGTGAACGTCCAGACGGGCGGCGCAAAAGAACTTACGATTGCCGGCGCCAACAACCGCTTCAACACGCTGACGATTGACGGTGTGGCCCTGAACGACCGCTTCGGTCTCAACGCCAACGGCTACCCAACCCAGCGCTCGCCAATCTCGTTCGATGCGATCCAGTCGCTCTCGGTTGAATCGGCGCCTTTCGACACGGAATATAACGGCTTCACGGGCGGCACGATCAACGCTGTCACCAAATCCGGTACGAACGAATTCCACGGTTCGGCTTTCTACTTCAAGACTGACGACTCGATGGCCGGCAGCAAGAGCGGCGACCTGAAGGTCGACCGTAATTTCGAAGAGAAAACCTATGGCGGCACGATTGGCGGCCCCATCATCAAGGACAAACTCTTCTTCTTCCTCTCGTACGACAAGTATGAAGAGGCGGCTGCCCTTCAGCGCGGCCCAACCGGTTCGGGCGCGGTCAACATCGAAGACGTGACACCAGGCGACATCTCCGAAATCCAGGACATCATGCAAAGCGTCTACGGCTTTGACGTGGGCGACTTCGGTGCAGGCGTGCCGCCGGTCGAAGACGAGAAAATCCTCGGCAGCATCGACTGGAACATCTCCAACGATCACCGTGCGAAGTTCACCTATATCAAGACCGAAGGTGCGAGCATCACTGAGCAGAACGGCAACAACTTCCTGCAAGGTGCCGACCTCGCTTTCCCGTCGTCCTGGTACAACAACTCGGAGAAAGTGGAATCCTTCATCGGCCACCTTTATTCCGACTGGACGCCGAATTTCTCGACTGAGGTCAAGATCGCCAAGACGACCCAGGCTACAGGCGCAGACAGCCTGAACGGCGCTGAATTCTTCCTCGGTTCTGTCGAGACCTCCACAGGCACCGTCATCGCCTTCGGTCCTGACCGCTTCCGTCACGGCAACGAGCTCGACCAGGAATTCCTGCAGTACAAGCTTAAGGCTGAATACCTGCTTGGCGATCACACGCTGAAAGCCGGTTTCGAGCGTGAGGAAGTCGATGTCGACAATCTCTTCGCCCAGAACTCGGAAGGCACATATGCCTTCGCGTCCATCGACGACCTTCGCAACCAGATTGCGACGGACGTTTCCTACGCGAACGCCATCACGAACGATGAGAACGACCTGCGTGCGATCTGGGGTTACAATTACAACTCCATCTACCTGCAGGACAGCTGGGATATCCGGAACGACCTGAACCTGATGTTCGGCATTCGCTACGACTATTACCAGTCGAAAGGCAAAATCCGTCCGAACCAGAACTTCCAGGACCGTTACGGCTTCTCGAACACGAACGACATTGACGGGCTGGACGTGATCCTGCCGCGCTTCGCCTTCAAGTGGGATGCGAGCGATGACATCACGGTCCGTGGTGGCCTCGGCAAATTCTCCGGTGGCTCACCGGGCGTTTGGGTCTCGAACAGCTACTCGAACGACGGCGTCATCAACGGCGAAGTCTTCGATTCCGGCACGATCAATGTTCCGAACACACCAGAGGCAACGTCGGGCAACTACATCCCGCAGAACCTTCTGGACCAACTGGCAAACACATCTCCGGATGGTTCGGTCAATGCGCTCGACAATTCGTTCGAGATCCCATCGACCTGGAAAGCCAATCTCGGCGTGGCTGTGAACGTTCCAGGCAACTGGCTGGTCACTGCGGACGTGCTCTACAACAAGCTCGAGAATGCACCTTACTGGTATGACGCGACCTGTACGGCTGTGTCTGCTTCGCCTGACGATCGTCCGGTGTACTCGTGCGGTCAGGGCACCATCAACGGCGTCACGTCCAGTGCGCCGCAAGCCATCCTCGTCGGCAGCGTCGACAAGGGCAACTCGCTCCTCTGGGCCCTTTCGGCCAGCAATGACTGGGAAACACCCGTTGGTGATTTCGACGTGTTCGGCAGCTATACGCATGCTGACGTCAACGACATCGGCATGGGCACTTCGTCGACGGCAACGTCCAACTATTCGGACACGGCACGCTGGAGCTACCAGAACCCGCGCACCGGTACGTCGAACTTCGAAGTCGAGCATCAGTTCAAACTGCGCCTGAACTGGGAGAAGGAATTCTTCCGCGGCTACGCCACGCAGGCTTCGCTGTTTGCAACACGTCGTTCGGGCCAGCCTTACACCTACACGTTCAACACGAACGGTCGTAGCGATGTGTTCGGCATCAACGAAAGCAGCGCGGATGATGCGGGTGCGACACTCTACGTGCCAACCGGTTTCGACGATCCGCTCTTCTCGCCTGACTCGTTCGGTGGTGACGTAGGCCTCCAGCAGGACTTCTTCACCTATATCGCAACGTCCGAACTCAATCAGTACAAAGGCAAGGTTGCGCCACGTAACGGCGACAATTCCCGCTGGTCGACGCTGGTTGATCTTCGCCTCCAGCAGGAACTGCCAGGCGCGATGAAAAATCACCGCACCAAACTGTTCCTCGACATCGAGAACCTCGGCAACCTGATCGACAGCAATGCCGGTCGCGTCGAGCGCACCCGTTACGAGTACAAGCGCCAGGTTGCTGCCGCTTCGATCGTCAATGGCCAGTATGTCTACGGTGATCCAGGTCGCGATGGCGTCTGGGGCACAGGCGACCGCGACGAGTCGACATTCAGCACCTCGACCAATTCCGAGGTCCTGAACCAGTCCTTCTGGCAGATCCAGATCGGTGTGAAATACGAGTTCTAGGTCGCTTCGCGATCCGGAATGCAGATTTGGGAGGGCGGCCTGCTATGCGGGCCGCCCTTTTCCTTGTTTCAAAGGTGTGGCAATGCCAGCGACCATGACCGAAGCAACTTTCTCCCTCCCGCCCGAATGGGCCCCGCAATCCGCCCTCTGGTGCGGCTGGCCGCGCCTTGCTGAAGAATGGGGCGGCAATTATGACGGCGCACGCGCTGAAATTGCGGCACTGATCCGTGCCGCCGCCGCTTTCGTTCCGGTGAAAGTTGCCGCTGGTTCCGAAGAAGCTGCCCGCTCCGCGCAGGCAGCTGTGGGTGACGTGGCGCAAATCGTGGAAGTGCCGACGGGTGACATCTGGCTGCGCGATACCGGACCGATCATCACGCGTGGTGCCAGCGGCTTTCAGGCTGAAACCTTCCGCTTCAACGGCTGGGGTGGCAAATATCTCATGCCGGGCGACACTGAAACGGCTCCCGCGATTGCCGGTGTTGAGGGTGTTCCTGTACGTGCGCATGATACCGTGCTCGAGGGCGGCGCTATCGATGTTGACGGGGAAGGCCGTTTGCTGACCACCCGTCAGTGCCTGCTCAATCCGAACCGCAACGGGGCCTGGACCGAGGCCGATGCCGAAGCCGCGCTGGCCGAGGCCTTTGGCGTTAAAGAAGTCATCTGGCTCGGCGACGGACTGCTCAATGACCATACTGACGGTCATGTCGACAATATCGCCCGATTCATCGCGCCGGGACATGTCCTCTGCCAGCACCCGACCGGTGAGCAGGATCCCAATGGGGAAGTGCTGCTCGCCATTGAGGACAAGCTGCGCACGGCTGGTCTCATGGTCTCGACCATCTCTTCCCCCGGCCCGGTCGATTTCGGCGACGGCGAGCCGGTGCCAGCCAGCCACATGAATTTCACCATCACCAATGGCGCTGTTTTCGTGCCGACCTATGATGAGCGCTTCAGTCTTGTCGCGCTTGCCGAACTGCGTCCGCTCTTCCCCGGTCGCAAGGTGATCGGCCTTCCGGCATTGAACATTCTGCGCGGCGGCGGCAGTTTTCACTGCATGACCCGCGAAATTCCCGCCTAAGAGACCCGCAACACCCCAAGAACGGTCTGCGAATACCCAAGCAAGATCCTGCAGCGCCCCTAACGGATACCGCCCATGACCCGCTCCATTACACTCGCCGCCATCCAGTTCGCACCGTCCGACGACGTTCAGGACAATATCGACCGCGTCGCCGGCTTCATTGAAGAGGCCGCGGGGCGTGGCGCCGATGTCGTGCTGCCGCCGGAACTCTTCTGCGGGTCCTATTTCTGCAAGACGCAGGAAGAGGAACATTTCGCCCGGGCCCTGCCATGGGAAACGCATCCGGCCGTCGTGCAACTCGCTGAAATTGCAAAGAAATGCGGCGTCGTCATACCGGTCTCGATCTATGAGAAGGATGGCCCGGCCTATTACAATTCGCTTGTGATGCTCGATGCAGACGGCAGCGCCATGGGCGTCTACCGCAAGAGCCATATTCCAGATGGCCCAGGCTATCAGGAGAAATTCTACTTCCGTCCCGGCGATACGGGCTTTCGTGTCTGGGACACGCAGAAAGGCCGTATCGGCGTCGGCATCTGCTGGGACCAATGGTTCCCGGAGGCCGCGCGCGCCATGGCGATGATGGGAGCAGACGTGCTGCTCTACCCAACAGCTATTGGCGCAGAGCCGCAGGATTCAACGCTCGACACGGCCGGGCGCTGGCGCCGGGCAATGCTCGGCCATGCTGTGTCGAATGTCATTCCTGTCTGCGCGGCCAATCGCATGGGCGATGAGGGCGGGCAGGTCTTCTACGGCACAAGTTTCATCGCAGACCAGACCGGCGAAGTCGTCACTGACTTCGGCCGGACCGAGGAGGGTGTGATCCTCGCAACATTCGACCTCGATGAGGTCGACCGCGAGCGGGCTGCATGGGGCTTTTTCCGCGACCGGCGGCCGGACCTTTACGGCAAGCTGGTCTAGGCCTGCGTCACGCGGCGGGCCTTGTCGAACCAGTCGGTCATCACGCCGCCCGGCACGCGGGAGAGATCCCTGTACCATTCCGGCAGATTGTTGATTGCGTCAGCCGTATCACCCCAGCGGCGCAGGTTTGCGTCCGCTGCCGTGTGAAAGGCTTCGCGCATCTTGATCTCGTCCATAGGCTGGAAATCGGGCACGGCCTGAGCACTTGCGAAGCTCTTTTGCGCCGTAAGCATCATCTCGAGGGTAGAGGCTGTAAGGGAAAGAGAAGCGCGCCACGGCGCGAGCCAGAGGTCCATCATCGGGAATTTCCTTGTTTCCAAACAGGATAGTAGACACGTTATGGTGCAGTGCACAACAAATCTCGTGCCAAAACTCCTTTCGCTGCCCCGTTTTCGCCGCGAGCGAATGCACATAATATCGAATCATGCCGGATTTCCTGTCCAACCATTTCACGCCTTCGCCCGCTCGCGGGCGGGTCCTCGTGTTCGATTCGGGGGTAGGGGGATTGACCGTCGCGGAGGAGATACGGGCACTGGCGCCTGCGCTGGGCGTCCACTACGCGGCCGATAGCGGGTTTTTCCCCTATGGCGACAAGAGTGACGACGAACTGATCGAGCGTATCCCGCGTGTCGCGAGGATGCTGTGCGATCATGTGAGGCCTGATGTGTTTGTCATCGCCTGCAATACGGCGAGCACGCTGGCGCTGCAGGAAGTGCGCGCCGTACTGGATATTCCCGTTGTCGGCACCGTGCCGGCCATCAAGCCTGCGGCGGCGTTTAGCCAGACGGGCACGATTGGCCTGCTCGCCACGCCGGGCACGATCAGGCGGGCCTATACGGCGCGGCTGATCAATCAGTTCGCGGGCGGCCACAGAGTTATCATGCATGGCAGTATCGAGCTGGTCCGGCTGGCCGAGGCGCATGCGCGGGGTGAGGACGTTCCGATTGAGGCCATTGCTGCAGCCCAGGCGCCACTCTTCGATGCACCTGGCGGGGATCAGATCGACACGATCGTGCTCGCCTGTACGCATTTCCCGCTTGTGCGTGGGCAACTGATTGCCAGCGCGCCGCGCGGTGTCAGCTATGTGGATTCCGGTGCGGCGATTGCCCGCCAGACCATCCGCGTGCTTCCGCATGAAACGGAAGCACGCGGCATTGGCGGTTCAGCTTACCTGACAAGCCCGCCGGAAGAGTCGCCAGACCTGGCGCTCGTTCTCCGGCGTTACGGCTTCCCGGACGCTCACTTCGTGGCTTTGGACCCGATCGCGATGACTTCTGCGCCAACTGCGTTGTAAAGGCTTGGCCAAGGGGCATCGTGAACGATGGCCACTTCGGTTTCGCCAAAGCCGTTGAAGCGGCTTGCCATGGCGCGGCCATAGGCACCGATATTCCCGAACTCGAGATAGTCGCCCTCTGTCAGGCCAGCAGGCAGCCAGACTTTTTCAGGAAACTTGTCGGTCGAATCGCAGGTCGGCCCGTAGATCGTGTACTCAGCCATGCCGCGCAGCTTGCGGCCATTGCCCGTGATCGCGCGGACAGGGAACTGCCAGCGTTCGTGCACGGCATCATAGAGCGAGCCATAGGAGCCGTCATTGATGTAAAGCGATCCGGGCTTGGCCAGTTCGACACGCACGAGCAGGCTTTCGGCTTCAGCGACCAGCGCGCGGCCGGGCTCACACCACAGTTCGGCGTTTTCCAGAACGAACATGTTCTCGAACGAGGATTCCACCATCGAGGCGTAGGCTTCCAGCGAAGGCGGTGGCGTGTCGGCATAGATCGACGGGAAGCCGCCGCCGACATCAACGATGTCCACGGTGACGCCAGCCGAGATGATGATGCGCGAAACGTCTGCCATGGCCGTGGCCCAGGCGGTGGGTTTCATCGCCTGGCTGCCGACATGGAAGGACACGCCCAGCTCGTCCGCATAGCGGCGGGCTTCGCGCAGGATCGCGGCTGCATCGTCTTCGGTTGCGCCGAACTTGCCGGTCAGTGGCAGCGTTGCGCCGTCATTCGACACCCCGATGCGCACGATGATCGTCAGATCCTTCGCATAGTTCGTTTCTTCGAGAATCTTCTGCAGTTCTGCCTGCGTGTCGGTCACAAAGATGCGAACGCCATACTGGTGGTAGGCGCGGGAAACAGCGCGGCGGTTCTTCACGGGGTGAAGGAACGCCATGCGGGCGCCGGGGAAACGGTTGTAGATCAGTTCGATCTCGTTTTCCGAGGCCACATCAAAGCTGTTGATGCCGGCGGCCCAGAGGGCGTCGAGCACGTGAACGCCAGGGTTGGCCTTCACAGCGTAGAATGGCTGAGCCGGGAAGCTTTCCCGGAACCATTTCGCAGCCGCTGTCACCCGCTCAGGGCGGAAGCAGTAAACAGGAACATCGGGCTCTTGCGAGCGCACAATATTATAGGGGGTAGCATAGGAGTGCATGACACCTAACCTCCAAAGGGCTTTTAACCAGCTTCGGGCGTTAGTGCAGGGGGCCCCCAGTTTAAGGGTTGGCCCAGATGTCCGCCACATCCGTATTCGGGCTGTGAGATATGCGATGATGATCTGGGGCGCAAGTAAAAATTTTGAAAGTTTGCAGCGATGTCGCAAAAACGTCATGAAACTTCGACGTGATTGTCATGTCTGCGGCGTATTCCGGCGACCGAAAGCCCGATCCGGGATACGATTCTTCAGGAGACCTGCAATGAAATCTGGCATGACTTTTGGCGCCATCAGCCTAATGGCCCTGGCGCTTGTCGCCTGTGGCAAGACCGACCTCTCTACGCTTGATGCGTCCGAAGCGGCGCCGGATCGTCCGGAACTGACTGGCTCGAGCGAGAAAATCAAGGTTGTGGGTTCGTCGACTGTCTCGCCTTTCGCCACAACTGTGGCCGAGCGTTTCGGCGCGACGTCAGGTTTCCCGACCCCGATTGTCGAGACAACGGGCACAGGCGGCGGCTTCAAGGCCTTCTGTCAGGGCGTTGGCCCGGACCAGCCGTCGATTTCGGATGCTTCGCGTCCGATCAAGGACAGCGAAGCCGAACTCTGCGCCAGTAATGGCGTGACGGAGATCACCCCGGTCGAGATCGGCTATGACGGCATTGTCATCGCCAACTCCAAGGAAGGTCCGGATTTCGACGTCACCAAGACGCAGCTCTATCTCGCACTCGCGCAGGATGTGCCAAACGAGGCAGGCGAGTTCGAGCCGAACCCTTATAAATCGTGGCATGATGTCGATGCCAGCCTGCCGGACGAGCCAATCATGGTGTTCGGCCCGCCGCCAACATCCGGCACGCGCGACGCGTTTGTCGAGCTGGGCATGGAGCATGGCGCCGAAACCGTTCCGGCCATGGCTGCGCTGAAGGCCAGCGACCCGAAAGCCTTCGCTGACCGCGCACACACGATCCGCACCGATGGCGCGTGGATCGATTTCGGCGAGAATGACACGGCGATCATCCAGTCGCTGGTCAAGACACCGACTGCCATGGGCGTGCTGGGCTTCTCTTATCTCGAACAGAACGCTGACCGGGTGAAGGGCGCACACCTTTCCGGCGTGCCGGCCACATTCGAGATGATCAATTCAGGTCAATATGGGCTGTCACGCGTTATGCTCTTCTATGTGAAGGATCAGAACCTGACGCTGGTACCTGGGCTGATCGATTTCGTTGAAGCATTCACGTCTGAGAGCGCATTCGGACCTGATGGTTATCTGGTCGAGAAGGGGCTTATCCCGCTTAGCGATGATGACCGCGCGGCTCAGCGTGTGATCGTCGAAGGACTTAAGACCGCCTCCAATTAGGGCTGGTAGCGCTACGCGCTAGTCAGATTCGCTGACTTTATCCGGGAGGGATTTGCGTTTCGTGGACGCAAGTTCCTCCAGCTCATCTTCCGTCATGGACTCGTACATATCCTTTGACGCGCCGACGAGATCGGACTTCTTCTGCTCACCGCGCTTGGCGGCGAGCGCCGCGCCTGCGGCTTTCTGCTGGGCTTTTGACTTGGCGTGCATGACGGGGCCTCCTGCTTATGTCTGGTTCAGGAGCAACGCCATGTGAGGCGGAAGGTTTCCTGGCCTAAAGGCCTTCGATGGGCGGTTTCTTGCGCCGCCGCAGACGGATCTTCTGCCAGAAGCGACGCCTTGCCGGAGCGGGAAGGGGCTGCAGGTTTTCGATGAAGGCTTCCGCGCAGGCTTTCCAGCTATAGGTCTCGGCAAAGCTGCGGCAGGTCTTGCGGTCCAGCTTCAGGCAGTCGAGCGCGCCCTGACGCAAATCGCCGCCAACCGGAGTGATCGTACCAGCGCCGGAGCCCGGGATCACATCGCGCGGCCCGGTCGCATCAAAGGCCGCGACAGGTATGCCGGACGCCATGGCTTCCAGCACGACAAGGCCGAACGTATCGGTCAGACTCGGGAAAACGAACACGTCAGCGCTAGCATAGACCGTCGCCAAATCCTCGCCGAACCGGCCGCCGAGGAAGGTGACATTCGGATAATTGCGCTTGAGTTCTTCAAGCTGGGGTCCTGCCCCAACAATGACCTTTGAGCCCGGCAGGTCGAGTTCGGCAAAGGATTCGATGTTCTTTTCAACGGCCACGCGACCCACATTCAGGAAGATCGGGCGCGCCAGCCCCTTGAACGGGTCATTTTCTGCACCTTCCGGGACACGGCGGGCCGGATTGAACAATTCGGTATCGACGCCGCGCGTCCATGCGACCAGATTGATGAACTTACGGGCCTTCAGCTCCTCCACCATCGAGGGGGTCGGGACCATCACCTTGCCGGAATACTTGTGGAACCAATGAACAAAAGAATAGCCCCACGATACCGGAACCGGCAGGCGAGCGGCCACATATTCCGGGAACCGTGTATGATAGGCGGTCGAGAAGGGGTGTTTCACCCTGAGGCACATTGTGCGCCCGGCCATGCCGAGCGTGCCCTCGGTGGCGATATGGATCGCGTCGGGCTCGAATTCGTGGAACCGCTCCTCGATCTTGCGGCGCGCAAAGAGCGCCAGCTTGATCTCCGGATAAGTCGGCAGCGGGACCGTGTGGAACCCGTCTCCGGGATGCACAATCTCCCAGATATGTCCCATGGCCTCGGATTCAGCGATGACGCGCTTCATCGTGCGTACGACGCCATTGACCTGGGGGTCCCAGGCGTCGGTGATCAACATGATGCGCATCGGGTCTCCTCGAGGCCGTTTGACGGTCGGCGGCAATGTGGCGGGGTTGGTTTCATACGTAAAGAGGTGGAACAACAGCCCTAAGGCTCGCGTTGGCTTCTATGTGACGATATAGCTGTGCCCGTAAACCCGAATTTTGCGCAGGCTTTTACCGCGCCGTACATCACTCTCTTGAACCCCCTGATATATGGAAACCTATATGCCTGATTCTCTGACCCTCGCCTCCCTCGATTGGGATGTCCTCGATGAACACAAGTTCGACGATGAGGAGGGGCTTCTTGAGGGACTGGTGAAACCGGCGCCACTGGACGATGGCGCGCGCCTTGCGGCAGTGCGCCGTGGCCGGGAACTGGTCGAGATTGCCCGCAGCCGAGGCCGCAAGAAAGGCATGATGGAAAGCTTCCTTGAGGAGTTTGGCCTGTCGAACTCTGAAGGCCTCGCCCTCATGTGCCTCGCGGAAGCCCTGCTGCGTGTTCCGGACGCTGAAACGCGTGATGACCTGATCGCCGAGAAAATCCGCTCTGGCGATTGGGCCTCTCACTTAGGTCAGTCGGAAAGCTGGCTGGTTAATGCCTCGACATGGGGTCTGATGCTCACCGGCTCTGTTATCGGCGTTCCCAAAGCCCTGCAGAAAGGCCCGGGCGCTTTCGTTCAGGGCCTGATCCGTGAAAGCGGCGAGCCCGTCATCCGCGCCGCCATGATGCAGGCCATGCGGATCATGGGCGAGCAATTTGTCCTTGGCCGGAACGTGAAAGAAGCCCTCAAGCGCGGCAAGCGCATGGTGAAGGCCAATGAGGCCGCTCATTTCAGCTTCGACATGTTGGGGGAGGGTGCCCGCACCTCTGAAGATGCCACGCGCTATCTGAAGGCTTATGAGTCCGCGGTCGATGCTGTCGCTGCCGAAAAGGACAAGTCCGTCCTGCCAGAAAAGGCCAGCGGCGTCTCCGTCAAGCTGTCCGCCCTGCACCCACGCTTCGAGGCCGTGAACGAAGCACGCGTGATGGAAGAGATGTATCCCTCCCTGCTGGCGCTTTGCGAAAAGGCGGCCGCTGCCAATATACACCTTTGTCTTGATGCTGAGGAAGCAGACCGTCTGGTGCTCAGCCTGAAACTGTTCGAGCGGCTGGCCCGTGAGGCGTCCCTGAAGGACTGGACCGGCCTCGGCCTTGCCGTACAGGCTTACCAGAAGCGCGCGCTGCTGGTCATCGACAAGTTGTCGCGACTTGCTGAAGAGACCGGCCAGCGCTTTATGGTGCGCCTTGTTAAGGGTGCGTACTGGGATAGTGAGATCAAGCATTCCCAGATTGAGGGCTACCCGAACTTCCCGGTCTTCACGACGAAGCCGGGTACGGATGTGCATTACCTCGCCTGCGCCAAGGCCATGCTTGAGGCGGCGCCCAGTATCTATCCGCAATTTGCAACGCATAACGCCCACTCGCTGGCAGCGATCGACCTGCTCGCTGAAGCGGCTGGCGTGACGCATTATGAGTTCCAGCGCCTGCATGGCATGGGCGAGGCCCTTTATGACGCCGCCGATGCCGGCAAGCGCGTGCGCGTCTATGCGCCCGTCGGGGCGCACAAGGACCTTCTGCCCTATCTCGTTCGCCGCCTGCTCGAGAATGGCGCGAATGCAAGCTTCGTTCACTCGTTCCTTGATCCGGATGTGCCGGTGGAAGACGTGGTCGATGATCCGATCACGCGCATCGAGATCGGCCCGCGTCGCCACCCCGGTATTCCGACGCCGCCGCGCCTTTACGGGCCAGAGCGGCGCAATTCCACCGGTCTCGACCTGAGCCAGAAAGCTGTGCGTGACTCGATGGACAGCGCACTCAAATCCTTCCGCGACAGCCCGGCCATTTCGGCAGGGGCTATTGTTTCCGGCAAGGCCGATACCGGCGGCGGCGACATGGTCCGTGTGCCGTTCGATACCGAGCATATTCTTGGCGCCTGCAAGGAAGCGAGCCCGCAAGCCATCGACAAGGCCCTCAAAGCGGCGGTGAAGTTCCAGCCTTCGTGGGACAAACTCGGCGGTGCCAAACGCGCTGAACATTTGCGCGCGATGTCGGACATTCTGGAAGAGAATGCATCGCGCCTGATCGCCCTGATGTCACGCGAAGGCGGCAAGACGCTCGCCGATGGCGTGGCCGAAGTGCGTGAAGCCGTGGACTTCTGCCGCTATTACGCCGCCCAGGCCGAGCATGAGTTTGAAGGCGCCGTGCGCCTGCCGGGACCGACGGGTGAGACCAACCACATCTCGCTACATGGGCGCGGTGTGTTTTGCTGCATCAGCCCGTGGAACTTCCCACTCGCCATCTTTACCGGCCAGATCGTGGCGGCGCTTGCAGCGGGCAATACGGTCGTTGCCAAGCCTGCTGAGCAGACGCCGCTGGTCGCGTTCGAAACTGTTCGCCTGTTCCAGAAAGCGGGCCTACCGGTCGATGCGCTTCACCTTCTGCCGGGCAAGGGCGAAACGGTCGGCGCGGCCCTGACGAGCGATCTGCGCGTGTCGGGTGTCTGTTTCACCGGCGGCACGTCCACGGCCCGCCTGATCAACCGCGCCATTGCTGATCGCGATGGTCCGATCATTCCGCTGATTGCAGAGACGGGCGGCCTGAATGGCCTGTTCGTCGATACGACCGCCCTGCGGGAGCAAGTGATTGATGATATTATCGTGTCGGCCTTCGGGTCTGCCGGTCAGCGCTGTTCGGCGCTACGGGTTGCGTTCCTGCCGAAGTCGACCGCCAAGAGCCTGATCGAGGGCATTATCGGCGCGATGAACGAATTGAAGCTTGGTGACCCGGCTGAAGCCGATACGGATGTCGGCCCGGTGATTGATGCAGAATCGCGTGAGGTGCTCGAAAAGCACCTTGAAGCCATGGCCAAGGAGGCGAAAGTTCTCCACCAAGTGAATGCTGGCAAGATCGGCGAGCGGGGCTTTGGCTTCGGGCCAGCCTTGGTCGAACTGAAGTCGCTTGACCAGATCACGGAAGAGAAGTTCGGCCCCATCCTGCATGTCATCCGCTACGACCCCGATGATATCGACGAAGTCGGCGCAAAGCTGAAAGCAAAAGGCTACGGCCTGACGCTCGGCATCCATTCACGTCTTGAAAGCTTCCATAATGAAGTGAAGGCGGCCTGCCCGGTGGGGAATACCTATGTAAACCGCTCGATGACCGGTGCAGTCGTGGGTGTGCAGCCATTTGGCGGCGAAGGCCTTTCCGGCACGGGCCCCAAGGCGGGCGGGCCACATTATCTCCATCGTTTCGCCAATGAACGCGTGGTAACAGTGAATATCACGGCGCAGGGCGGCGATGCGGAGCTGCTGAGCCTTTAAGAGGATACCGGACCGATGCTGAAACTTGCTGTCTCTGCCGCCCTGAGCGTGCTGATCCTGACGGGATGCGGCAAGAAGGCTGAAGCGCCGGACGTCGAGCCAACGCCTGCGACAGGCATTTCGGGAGAGGCACAGCCGGCCAGCGAACCTGTGGCGGAGCCGGGCTCTCTCGCGGATGTGCCGCACAAGGCGGAGGTCTCCAATGAGGCCTTTGTCGGTTCCGTCACGGTGGACGATGACCTGTTCGCGGTGGCGCCTGCGCTGGCGGCTGAGCTGATGAAGGATGGCAAGGGACGCATGGCGGCGATGCAGTCCGATGCCGAGACCTACAAGGAAGCTGACCCGGAATATTTCAATGCCTACAGCCTGTCGATCGAATGGACGCTTGCGGCCAAGGCAGGCGATCTCATCAGCATTGAGGGCTTCACCTCCGCCTATACGGGCGGGGCACATGGCAATTACGGGACCGATGCGCGGATCTATGATCTGGCGGGCGGCAAGGAGGTTTTTCTGCGCGACCTTCTGGCAGACCCCGATGCCGCCATGCAGGATGCCCTGCCAGTCGTGCTGAGCGAGATTGCGCGCCTGCGGTCGGAAAAGTCCGGCGGCAGCGGTTCAGAAGCGACATTCCGGGGGGAGGCGGCGGATGCCGTTTCCGTTGACAGTCTGATGGAAGGCGAGATCGGCCTTGTGGCCTCGACAGAGGCGGACGCGTTTGGCGGCTTCGTCGTGCACTTTGCACCCTATGAAATCGCCTCTTACGCGGAGGGCGCCTACAAGGTCGTCGTGCCGCAGACCGTGTTCCATCAATTCCTGAAGCCGCAATATGAAGACCTCTTTGCGGGTGAGCCGGTTACCGAGGAATAGGGCAGGGCCCGAAGTCGAAATCCTGCGCGTTGGAGCCATCTTCCAGGGAAATCCGGGCGGATAGTCCGGCCTCTGTCTTCCGGTAGACAATCAGCTGCGGATAGTCGTGTGCGGGTTCGGCGAAACTGATTGATGTGTCCGTTCTGCTGATCTCGGGGAAGGGCGACGGGCCCTTTCCCGCAGGATAGGCATTCATGACGGCGGGCGGGCCGGGATCGATACGGGTCTGCTCGAAGAAGCTGACCGCGCCGTCTTTCAGGCTCACGGCATATCCGAAATAATAGCCCTGCTCGGAGGGCGACCAGACTTCGCGATAGCTGCCATCCGCGTTCTCCCAGCAGCCGGTGAGCCAGTCGAGCGAGGCCTCGCGCGCTGATGACGGGGCCGATGCGCAACCGGCGATGAGAAGCAGGGCGGCAAGGCGCTTCATGGCTTCACCAGTGTGCAGCCGAGAGCGGGCGTGAAGCTTGCCTCGGACTTCACAAGGCCGCCGAGCACGCTGGCCGTTGTAACCGCGCCGTCATCGGTGACGGTTACGGCGCTGATATCGACGGTGAAATCATCCATGCAACTCTCCATCGGGCGTTCGCCAACGTGGAGACAGGAGCAGACCTGCTTGGCGCCATAGGCGGTGGCCACCTTCGCATAGGCGACCTGATCCTTCAGCCAGAACTGCCAGCCGAGGCCTGCAATGACCAGCACGACAGCGAGTGTGATCAGAAGGAGTTTGACGAGTTTCATGTGATGCCCCCGCACGGTGCGGGAAGATAAGCGCGAAACCGCGTCAGGGGCAACAAGGCGCTATTGCAGGGCGTCATGGTCGATACGCATCAGGCGGAAGCGCGAACCGGAGTCGGGGGCAACATCGATCAGCCCCGGCCAATTCTCACCCGCTGCGAGGGCGCCGAACAGAGGCGCGGGCGCGCGGTCCAGTTCCAGATCCATGCGGCAGACCGCAACATAGTCGAAGGGGGCGAGCGCTTCGCGGCGTCCGTCAGCGTCGTCGCGCGTAAACGTTTGTGCGACCATGCTTATGCTGGGCGCAGCGCGGTGGAAGGGCAGGGAGGCAACCGGATGGTGCCCGCCAGATGTCTGATTGTACTCGGCCAAGGTGAAGGACATGCGCGGGGGCGCCATGACTGTCCCCGGCGGCGCTGTGTCCAGTACGGAAAGGTCTTGGTTCAGGCAGGCATCGCCCTTCATCACCATGATGAGATCGATTGCTGGATCGGTCCGCCTGATCGCGATGATGATGACGGTGATTGCAAGCACGGGAACGACAAGAGGAACAACACGCGTGCGCAGCGAAGAAATTCGCCCATAGGCCTGCACCAGTCCTGGGACGAACAGGGCTGCGAAGGACGCGGCAAAGGGGAAATTCCGGTTCTGCAGGAGTGCCAGTACAACGGCCGCGACAGCGATAGCGTACAAAACGCCCGCGCTAGCGGTCCGGGGGCGCGTCCATGTCCAGATGGCGATGAGCACGCCTGTGAGCGCGACCGGACCAAAAACAAGAACCCTCGGTCCGCCTTCCGCATATAGCCTGATGAAATCATGTTCCTGCAGGACCCGCGATAACCAGAATTCCTTCGCGACCGGGTCGACCATGTATAGCGGGCCATGATGACATTGCGGGAAGGCGATCCAGAGGCCTGCAAGCAATAGGGCGCCCGGCATGGCCAGACTGCTGAAGCGCGCGGCGCGGCTGGAAAAAGCGGTCATGCCCCAGAGCCGGGGTGCGAGGGCAATGATACCTCCGCTCACTGACAGGGCGAGGATCCATGGCGCGGATATGGCATCGCAATAAACCTGTCCCAACCCGGCAGGCCCGATCAGCACAAGGCTGCCGGGCAGGGTCAACAGGCCGAGGGAGAGTCCCGCCTGACGGAACCGGCGTATATGGCCTGCCTCACCGGTCCAGACGGCAACAAGGCCGAGACTGACAAGGGCAATCGCAATGAAAGGTGTGCATTCAAGACCGACGGCAATCGACAGGAAGCTGGCAAGCCCGACCAATAGCCCCGCATGCCGGTGCGGCGATACCAGACCGAGGCTGAGGGCCATCATCAGGACAAGCTGGACATTGTGATGGTCGATCCGGGCAGGATAGAATTCCGGCATGACGAGGAAGGATGCCAGCGCAGCCATAGCGACGGGTATTGCACCTGGCGTGCGGCCAGTCAGGTGTTGCATGACCCTGACCGTGAGGGCTGCATACACCACGAACCATAGCGGGGGCACCACGAGCCGTGCGATGCGAAAGCCGCTGTCAGTGTCCATGAACGGGCTCAGCGCCCATGTGATGAAGACATAGGGCGCATCGACAAGCCGTGACCAAGGCGACTGGTAGACATCCGGCGTCTGCAGGAAGGGCCAGGACGGATCATGCCATTGGCCATCCCGCAGGAGGTCGGCGATCTGTAGCCGGCGGGCGATATCGTCGACATCCGAAAGATAACTGTTACCCGGTGGACCATCCATCAGGAGGAGCCCGGCGCCGACCAGCAGGAAGCAGCCGAACAGCAGCCAGTAGGGGTTATCGGGCCTGGAGCCGGAAGAAGACGATAAGGACATGCAGGGCCTTCAGGACACGAAGGCGCACCATCCGACAAACCCTTTAAGCAAGGCCTAAGTCCGGGAAGAGGCCAGGCAGTATCAGAAGGCCTTTGACGCGTTTCCGCAATTGCCCCTAAGCTTTCGGCAAAGAACAGGGGAGGAATGGCTGTGGGCCATCATGTCTTGAAACGGGCCGCGCTGAGGATCAGCCTTGTTGGGCTTGTGATGATCGGGAGCTTTTGCGCCTCCGCTCAGGAACTGGTGCCGCTGCCGCCGCAGCCGGAAGGGCTGGCCTGGCCAACGCAGGGCTGGGAGACGGGAGAGATGGCGCCGGATGTTGCCGCGATTGTCCAGCCGATGATCGACACGGCGATTGCCGGCGAGAAGGCCGGGCCGATGGGCGAGACGCGGGCGGTTGTGATCATTCATCACGGCAAGCTGGTGGCCGAAGCCTATCGCGACGGGTTCGGGCCGGACACGAAACAGGTCTCGTGGAGCATGGCGAAATCGGTGACGTCGGCTCTGGTGGGGCGGGCGGTGAGGCTGGGCCTGATCAAGGATATCGATGCGCCGATGCCGACGCCGTTCGATGCAGGCGATAAGCGGGCAGAGATCACCTGGCGCCAGTGGCTGACCATGACGGACGGGCTCGACTATACCGAGATCGGCGCGACGGGGATGGCGGACAATGATGTCATTCAGATGATGTACGGGCCGGGACGATTCGATGTGCTGGACTATATCAAGGATCAGGTGCCGGCTTTGCATGAGCCGGGGACTGTCTGGAATTATTCGACGGCGGCGTTTCATTTGATCGGGCATGCCCTGCAGGGGCTGGGGCCGGACTATGACAAACTACGTGATGAGCAAAGACTGGTTGTTGCCCTGAACGATGGTGATCGCGAGGCTGTGCGAAACTGTGAGCGTCTCCGGGTTTTGGGCGATGCCAACTTGCCGGAAGCATGCAAGGACCTGTTAAAGCGCCAAGGTTCTGCGCAGTGACTTGCGGGGCGACGATCTCATCAAGAACCTGTTTGTTGCGACGGGCATGGATGCCCTCGTGGAATATGATGCGGCCGGCACATATCTCGGCGGCTCCCTCGTCTGGGCGTCGGCGCGGGATTTTGCGAAGTTTGGTTATCTCTATTTGCGGGATGGGGTGTGGGATGGTGAGCGCCTTTTGCCGGAAGGCTGGGTGGATTTCTCGCGGTCGCACCCGGAAGGGCCAAAGGAAAACGTCTATGGCGCGGGCTTCTGGCTGACGACGGGCGGGGCCGATCCGGTGCCGTCCTACCAGCAACGTGATGCGCCGCCCTGGGACAGTTTTGCGGCAGAGGGCCATGAGGGGCAGACCATTTTCATCGTGCCCTCGCGCGACCTTGTGATTGTGCGTCTCGGGATCATGTCGAATGAGGGCGAGAACTGGCCGGACCTGTTCCGCTGGAACCAAACGATTGCGGGCGCCTTTCCTGAGGTGACGACGGAATAGGCTGCGCGTGCGGCGCCTGTTGGGGCGCTTGGGGGTGAGGTTTGGTTTATCGGGATTGGGTTTGCGGGTCAGGTGTCCGGAATAGGTCCAACATATCCGTATTCCCGGCGAAAGCCGGGATCTCTTGCGGGTGGGCTGGAAGCCATTGAGAGAGGCCCCGGCTTTCGCCGGGGACACGGATGTGTGGGGGGGTGAGGTTCTCCGCTCAAAGCAGTGCTGAAACTGTGGGACAGCGGTAGTGGGTTCCATGGATGTTTTGGTGTGGTGGACATGTCGTCAGACAAATAGACCACGTCCACGCGGCCATGGTTTGTAACAGCCCAGAGCATTTGCGAACCGGGGCCGCCATTGGCCCTGAACCATGCACGCAAACGCTGGATGCGCAGGAAGATCAGCGGCCAGATTGGCAGCAGATACCATGGCAGGCCCTGCATGGGGCGGAAGAGGCTGAAGTCCGGCATCGGCGTTGAGTATACGCCGGGGTGTTTTGGGGTTGGATAAGTCTAGTCCCCGCCCACCATGAAATGGGCCATGAGGGCCGTGACCGGCTTGGACTTTTCTTCCTGCCAGGCTTCGGCGCGGACCGACGCCATGCGGCGGCCCATCTTGGTTATGTAGGCACGGGCGTAGAGATCCTTGGCGTGGCCCTGGCGCAGGTAGTCTATGGTCAGGTTGATCGGGCGCGGCGGACGGGCGAGGTCTGTCACGAGGAAGACCTGCGCCATGGCCGTCAGTTCAAGGAAAGACGAGATCGCGCCGCCATGCAGGGCCTTGATGGTGAAATTGCCGATCAGCTTCTTGGAGAAGGGGAGGACGGCCGTCATCTCGTCGCCGCGTATGTCGCAGCGCATGCCGAGTTTCTGGGCGAAAGGCGTGCGGGCGAGGAAAGCCTCGACCTCAGCGGCGCGGGGATTGGCTTCATAGGGGGTCATGCGAGCGACTCCAGCTTGTCTGCCGGGCGCGGCTGGTTGATGGCGAAGGCGCCGGCGGCGGTGGCAATCACCTTGTCGCGGGTCTCGTGATAGGCCCAAGCGCGCGTGAAGCAGACCGTGCGGGTGGTGTGGTAGCATTCGGCCTCGCCGATAATGGCGCGGCCCTTGTCGGCCGGGCGCATGTAATCGATGCGCAGGTCGAGCGTGGCAACGAAGCGGAAATCGGGCAGGATGGCACTGCAGGACATGCCGCAAAGATTGTCGAGCAGCGTGGTGATTACCCCGCCATGGATGACGCCCGTGTCCGGGTCACCGACCAGCGTCTCATCCCAGGGCTGGCTGCCCCAGACACGGCCTTTCTCGATGCGCGTGACTTCGAAGCCGAGGTCGCGCGCCCATGGCACGGCCTTGGTCATCATTTTCATGTTCTCACGCATGAGCGTCAGGCGCTGTTCCAGATCTGAGAGGTCGGCAGACATTATTGGAAGATCCTGTCGCGGTTTTTCGGCATCCGACGGAGCGGCAATGGGCCCCTTTGCGGAACTGACGTCGCGTCATCGTTCATGTGCAGGCCTCTTCATTTGACGTTCCAGTCGCCACGGATAACATTTGGGCCATGACGTGGAAACAGTTCACGCAGCGGGAGGAGACGGCCTATGGCATTTGATGGCAGCAGCAAACCGAAAACATGCATCATTGGCGCCGGGTGCTCGGGCTTCACCATGGCCAAGCGCCTGAAGGACAAGGGCCTGCCGTACGATTGTTTCGAGATGTCGGACAATATTGGCGGCAACTGGTATTACAAGAACCCGAACGGCACCTCGTCCTGTTACCAGAGCCTGCATATCGATACGTCCAAATGGCGCCTTGCCTTCGAGGACTATCCCGTGCCGGAGGACTGGCCGGATTTCCCGCACCATGCCCAGCTGCTGCAATATTTCCACGATTACGTCGACCATTTCGGCCTGCGCGAGACGATCACGTTCAACACGGCGGTGACGAATGTGGAGACGCTGCCGGGCGGGCGCTGGAAAGTGACGCTGTCGACCGGCGAAGCGCGGGAATACGATGCCGTCGCCGTGGCCAATGGCCATCACTGGGATGCCCGCATGCCGACCTATCCCGGGCATTTCGAGGGTTACCAGGTCCACTCGCACCATTACCGCGACCCGTTCGAGCCTTATGACTTCCGGGGCAAGAACGTGATGATCGTCGGCGCCGGCAATTCGGCGATGGATATTTCCTCGGAACTGTCGCAGCGGCCGATCGCGAAGAACCTGTTCATCTCGATGCGGCGCGGCGTCTGGGTGCTGCCGAAATACATGGACGGCTCGCCCGCCGACAAGGCGGCGCTGCCGCCATGGTTGCCATCGAAGCTGGGCCGGAAACTGGCGCGCGCAAAGATCAAGAAGACCATCGGCATGATGGAAGATTATGGCCTGCCGAAGCCCGACCATGAGCCGCTGGACGGGCACCCATCCGTGTCCGGCGAGTTCCTGACGCGGGTTGGCTGCGGCGACATCAAGCCGAAGCCGGGCATCCAGAGCCTTGATGGCGACAGTGTCGTATTCACCGATGGAACGCGCGAGCAGGTCGACGCGATCGTCTGGGCGACGGGCTATAATGTGACCTTCCCGTTCCTGAAGCAGAAAGAGCTGATGCCGCAGGAGAACACGTTCCCGCTGTACAAGCGCATGGTGAAGCCGGGCTTCGAGACGCTGTTCTTCCTCGGGCTGGCCCAGCCGCTGCCGACGCTGGTGAATTTTGCCGAGCAGCAGTCGAAACTGGTCGCTGCCGCGCTGACCGGGGAGTATGCCTTTCCCGATGCGGCGGAGATGGACAAGGTGACCGAGGCCGACGAGCAGCTGCACCTTGGCCACTTCTATGACAGCCCGCGCCACCGGATGCAGGTGGATTTCGGCGTCTACGTCGCGGATTTATTGAAGGAAATCAAACGCGGGGAGAAGCGCGCGCACGCGGTTGCCTGATATTAACCTAGCGGCAGGCATAGTCGGGGGAATGACGCGCCTGATCCCCGCCTTCCTTATGCTGTTCATGGCAGCCGCCTGCGCCTCGTCGCCGGCGCCGACACGGGTGGGCGCCTATAATCCGCGCTTTGAGGAGCCGCCGCCATCGCCGCCCATGCCGGTGCCCGGCACGCTGCAACCGAACGCCTATTTGCAGGTGTGCGGTGGCATGACGGTCAGCAATTCGCCGGTCGCTTATCCGGGCGGCTGGGTGGAGGATTTCAAGCCGATTATTGTCGTGAATGGTGTTGTGCTGGTGACGGTGCCGACGAATGATGCCTGCCTGTCGTCAGGCTTTGGCATTCGCGGCGGCACGTTCCATGAGGGCATCGACCTGACGCACCGGCCTGCAGGGCCTGTCTATGCCGCCGCGCCGGGCCGCATCATCGAGGCGCGCATGTCGAGCGGCTACGGGCTTCAGGTGCTGATCGACCATGGCAATGGCGTCTATACGCGTTACGCGCACCTCGCTTATCTCGACCCCGGTGTCGCTACCGGACGCGAGATCGATTACGGGCGCCCGGTGGGCATGATGGGCCAGACCGGCAATGCGCAGGCAATCCACCTCCATTACGAAATCCTGACAGGCAATTATCACAACCCCAAGGGGTCAAAGGGCCTGCAAGTGCGTGACCCGTTCAGTTTTCCTGCCTATGATTACCTCTTCGCGGGGTCTTAGAGGGATATAGGGGGGACGGTATGAGCGAGACTGGCAGCGCCCGGTTTGCCGGGCGATTCCTTGATCCATCCCTCATTGCGCGCACCTATCGCGACCCGCTGGCCTGGATGAGCCTTGCGACGGACCTTGTGCCGATTGCGGCGATTCTCGTGTTCGGCTGGGGCGCGACGCCGCTTGTGGCGCTCTACTGGCTGGAGAACCTCATCATCGGGGCCTACACGATCCTGCGGCTTGGCGGGGCGGCGGTGGTGAGTTTCATCAACCTGGCGACGGCGCTCTTCATGATCCCGTTCTTCACGTTTCACTATGGCATGTTCTGCTACGGCCACGGCCTGTTCATCCGCAGCTTTGCCGGCGGGGAGGGGAACGGGGGCGGCGCTGCACCGATGGACCTCGTGACCTGGGCGCTTGGCAGCGGCGATGGCATGCTCTGGTTTGTCGGGCTGATCATCGTCACCAATGCCGTATTCTTCCTTGTCGACTATATCGGCCGGGGCGAGTTCCGCCGCACCGACCCGCCCGCCGAGATGTTTGCGCCCTATGGCCGGATCGTAACGTTGCATGTGGCCATCATTCTCGGCGCCTTCATCGCGATCGCCACAGACGAGCGACTGTTGGGCGTCCTGATCCTGATCGCGATCCGCGTCTTGTTCGGGATCGTGCTGTCGCTGCTCAGGCGCATGAAGCTGGATGGCGGACTGGGTAAACTGGCTGGAAAATTCGCGCAGCCCGTGTAAAAAGTTGACGCATGGTGACGGATGGGCGCATGATTGCGCCAACAGCCGTCCCATGGCGGCAAAAGGGAAGTACATGTCCAACACAGCTGATTCACTCGCCGCATCCGGCAAGCGGGCCCGTTCCAAGGCTGCCAATCGCCGCGCCATCCTGAGCGCGGGGCGCCGGGTGTTTGCGCGTATCGGGTTCGATGCGACCACCGTGCGGGACATCATCCGTGAGACGGACCTCGCCGCAGGGACTTTCTACAATTATTTCAAGTCGAAAGAGGAAGTGTTCGAGGCGATCGCCGAGGATTCGACCTATCGCTTCCGCACGCGCCTCAGCGATGTGCGGGCGCGGGCGACCACGTTCGAAGACTATATCCATCAAGCCTATCACGCCTATTTCAGCTTCGTTGCCGCCGAGAATGAAGAGGCGATCCGCATGGGCGCCCCGCACATGGCGCTGATCGGCGTGCGCGTGGATACGCCGGAAATGCTGGCCATTGCCGATGAGATCCGTTCGGACCTCGACCATGTCCTGTCGGCGGCAGGCGCACCGGTGACGGATATCGATTTTCTCACCGCTGCCGCCATCGGCATTGCGCGGGAAATGGGCGATCACATGTTGCAGCGCCGCCCGGTGGATGCAGTGGCCGCAACAAAGTTTGCCACGGCCCTTTTGCTTGGTGGTGTGCGCGAGGTCTCCGGCAAGCCGCTTTGAGGAACCGCTTGGCGGACCTTGGGTAAGGGCGGTAAGCTGGTGTGAAAACAGCAGGTGGGAGCCCGGCCAATGAGCCTTCAGCAGACAATTGCGAAACTGATATTCAAACTGCCCAATGGCATGCTGGTACGCATGGCGGGCGGCAAGCCGGTTGTGATCAACGGCAGGACGCTTGAACCGCAGCTGCAAATGGTGGCCTGGAACGGGCGCAACGCGCCGCCACTGTCGACCTTGCCAGCTGAGGTGGTGCAGGCTGCGACGCGCGAGCAGCTGAACATGCTGGCGGCCAAGCCCGAGCCGGGCGTCGCCATCGAAGACTTCACCATTCCGGGCCCTGACAAGAACCTGATCCCGGTGCGGCTCTACCGGCCGGACGATCAGGAACCCGCACATCCGCTGATGGTCTATTACCATATGGGCGGCGGCGTGATCGGCGATCTCGACACGTGCAATGCCTTCTGCTCGATCATTGCCTCGGTGGCGAAATGTCCGGTTCTGTCGGTCGACTATCGCCTTGCCCCGCCGCACAAGTTTCCGGCAGGCATTGATGATGCGCTGGAGGCCTATGAATGGGCGCTGCGAAATGCCGGCAAGTATGGCGCGCCGGAAGGCGTGGCGGCCGTCGGCGGCGACAGTATGGGCGGCAATTTCTCGGCCATCGTCGCGCAGGAAATGAAGCGGCAGGACAAACCAATCCCGGCCATGCAGCTCTTGATCTATCCGGCCGTGGACCTGGTCGAGGAATTCCCGTCGCGCAAGGATTTCGCGGGCACGTTCTCCCTTTCGACCGACACGATGAACTGGTTCATGGAGCAATACCTGCCGGAAGGCTTCGACATGAGCGACCGGCTGCTCTCGCCCGGCCAGACGGGCGACCTGAGCGACCTGCCGCCTGCCATCGTCATTACGGCTGGCCACGACCCGCTGGTGGATGAGGGCGACGATTATGCCCTCCGCCTTGGCCGCGCGGGCGTCTACGTGAAGCACAAGCGCTATGACACGCTCGCCCATGCCTTTACCGCCTTCACGGATTTCTCGCCGGGGTCGCGCAAGGCCTGCGTGGAAATCGCCGAGATGGTCCGCGACATGTATGGCCGCCTGTGAGAGCGCTTGTCTGTCATAAGATCACGGATGACTTTTCCGGGACCGAGGTGCGCGACGTGCCGATGCCGGAGCCGGGCCCCGGCGAAGTGCGCGTGCGCGTCAAGGCGGCCAGCGTCAACTTCCCGGACCTGTTGCTGACGCAGGGCAAGTACCAGCTGAAACTGGAGCCGCCCTTCACACCCGGCATGGATTTCTCAGGCATTATCGATAAGCTCGGCCCCGGCGTAACCGGCCCCTTGCGTGAAGGCACGGATGTGGCTGGCGGCGTACGGGCAGGGGCCTTTGCTGAATTCATCTGCGTGCCGGTGGAAGGCCTTCAGAAGAAGCCGCCCGCAATGAGCTTTGCCTCGGCTGCCTCTTATTCCGCAGCTTACCTCACGGCCTATGTCGCGCTGGTGCGCCGCGCAAACCTGCAGCCGGGCGAGACGCTGCTGGTACATGGCGCGAGCGGCGGCGTCGGCCTTGCGGCAGTGGATGTCGGCAAGCTGCTGGGCGCCACGGTCATCGCCACAGGCGGCTCTGACGAAAAGCTGGAGAAGGTCGTCGCGCATGGCGCTGACTATGCGATCAATGTGAACCAGGGCTTTCGCGACAAGGTGAAGACGCTGACGCACGGGCGAGGCGCGGATGTCATCTTCGATCCGGTTGGCGGTGATGTGTTCGATGAAAGCGTGCGCTGTATCGCCTTTGACGGGCGCCTTCTGGTGATCGGCTTTACCTCAGGCCGTATCGCTACGGTGTCGACCAATATGCCACTCATCAAGGGCTTCTCCGTGGTCGGCGTGCGGGCCGGGGAATATGGACGCCAATTCCCGAAGAAGGGCCGCGAGAATGTCGATACGATCTGGCAATGGGCCCGTGACGGCAAGGTGAACCCGCGCGTGCATGCCGAAGTGCCACTGGAAGAGGCGATGGATGCCTTCGCCATGCTGTGGGATCGCAAGGTTGTCGGCAAGGTCGTGGTGACGCCCTAGGCGGACCAGAGGACGAGGCCGACAATCCCGGCGGCCACAAGCAACACGCCGAATATTTCGCGGGCAGTGACGCGTTCCCTGAACACGAAGATCGACGCGCCGATCATGAAGAAGACTTCGACCTGGCCCAAGGCCCGTACGAGCGCGGCGTTCTGCAAGGTGAAGGCCGTGAACCAGGCGAGCGAGCCCAGCATGCCGACAAGACCGACCCAGGCCGCGCTGCGCCAGCTGGCGAGCAGGCGAAGGGTCTCGCCCGGTTCGCGCAGGCGCAGGAAGGCAAGAATGGCGACGGCCTGAAAGCTGGTCACGAAGGCGAGGGTGACTGTCGCGCGCAGGAACACGCTGCCATCGGCCAGCGACAGTGAGGCGCCGCGATAGGCCACCGCCGAGAGGCCGAAAAGGCCGCCCGCCGCAATGCCGATCAGCGCCTTGCGATCAAGGAAATTGCGTCGGCCTTCCGCATCTGCCGGGATCGAGATCAGGATCACGCCGACAAGGCTGATGAGGATGGCGATCGAAACCGCCAGCGAAAGATGATCGCCCAGCAGGACAATGCCGAAAAGGGCCGTCTGGATCGGCTCTGTCTTGGTGAAGGCCGTCGCGACGGTGAAGTTCTTGTGGGAGAAGAGATGGATCAGCATGCCCGTCGCAAGGATTTGCGCGAGTCCGCCCGCCATGCCGCTCAGCATGAAGGTGATGTTCAGGGGAGGGGCCTTGGCGCCTGTGGACAGCAGGAGGCTGCAAAGCAGCGCCAGCGCCAGGGGCGCAGCATAGACAAACCGGGCCGCCGTCGCCCCCCATGTCGAAAGCGTGGCGCGCAGCTTCTTCTGCAGCGCAGACCGCAGGTTCTGCAGGAACGCTGCTGCAATGGTTATGGGGATCCAGATTTCCATCCGGCGCTTGGACAGCAGCCGGATGGATTTGTCAAAGGTGGGTCAGGGTGCCTTTAGCGCACCCGCGTACATTGGGGGAAAGTGGTCGTGCCCTGTTGCAGCACGGCATAACGGCCCTGGTCCCAGAAGACGACGCGCGACGGACCGATGCCCGATTGGTAACGCATGCCCTTGTCGGCCTCAACCTGTTGCAGCTGGTGCACTTCGCCGTTGAACATGACGGTCGCGATCGTGCCGACGACGCTCGCTTCAAGCTGAAGCGCGCCACATTCATAATAGGGAGAGATCACGTCAGAGCTATACGGCGCTGCATAGGCAGGATCGTTCGCCATGCGCATATCGCCTTGTTGTGAGGCCGAAGGCGGCGTGACGGCGCAGGCGGCAGCTGTGGCGGCGAGCGTGAGTGCGGCGAATGTGCAGGCGCGTTTCATGACGTATCTCCGGTTTTCTATTTGTCCGGGGGAACAGCGGGCAGGCAGCGGAATGGTTCCGCCGCCTGCACAGCGTTCGCCTAGCGGCGGGCCGTGATCGTGTCGCCATTTGGCGCATAGATGACCAATGCGCCATCCTGCGTGATCGTGTACTGGCGCGCACTGCCGATGATGTCGGTAAAGGCGCGTTCCTGGTTCATTAGGGCCGGTGGGCAGGCCTTGCGGGTCATCACCATCTCGGTGAAGCGCAGATCCTGGCCAGTGGCAGCATAGCCTGCGCTGAACGTGTTGCAGCTGGCATTGCCGGTGACGCGGCCATTGCTGTCAAAGTTGATCGAGGCACGCGAGAAGTCGATCACGCCTTGGCGCGAGATGTCTTCCACGACCCATTCAGGCCCACTCAGCATCGCGCCATAGCCGGGATTGGCCGGATAGGGGCTCGCGTCAGGATAGGGCGCCGGATAGGCGTTGCCGGGCGTGCCGCTGACAAGGAAGAGCGTGCCCATGTCGGTATAGGGGCCATAGAGATCGACCGGATAGACTGTGTCGGTTGTCCAGAATAGTTCGCCGGCGGGGCTGCGGATTGTGGCCCGCAGTGTGTAGATGCCGTTCGGGTCAAGGTCGCGGTCATCAACCGTAATGTTGAAGGGTACCGGCACTTGCGCCGTTCCAAGATTCATCATGGCTTCCGCAACAATCGTGGCGGGGACATCCATGCGCGATGTGTCGCTGATCGTGACGGTCGCCGTGCTGCCAGCAGGCAGCGCGATACGCTCGCGATAGGTCAGCTGGCCGGTAACGACGTGTTCTGTAATCTGGTTTTGGGCCGGGTATTGGGTCGGCGTGGCGGCGCAGGCGACGGCCATTGTGCCGAGCGCGACGGAGGCGAGGAGGGTGGTGAGTTTCATGGCGGCGTTTCCCTTTGATGGACTGTCGGGAGGCCGCGTTCTTGCTATGCCAGCGCGCGAGTCCCGTTCGCAGATGCCAACGGCCCTGCGAACGGAAGGTTCCGCGTGCCTACACCGTGCGCTTCGCCTTGTCGGCGTCATTGGTGGCGGTGATGGCGTCCTTGGCGGCTTGCCATTCTGCGTCCCCCCAGGCGGTGAGCTGGGCGAAGTTGCCGCCGGACGCATTGTACATTGCGCCGTCAATGGCGATGGTCTGGCCGTTGATGTATTCGGCGCCGGGGCCCATCAGCAGCACGGCGAGATTGACCAGTTCGTGCATCTCGCCAACACGGCCCATCGGGTTTGCCGCGCCTGAATCCATGCGCTTGGCGCCTTCGGCATCGGGCGAGAGACGTTTCGACATGCCCTCGGTGGGGAAGGGGCCGGGCGCGATGGCATTGAAGCGCAGGCCATAGCGGCCCCACTCGACGGCGAGGCTTTGCGTCATCGTGTTGACGGCGGCCTTGGACATGGCGGAAGGGACAACGAATGGTCCGCCATTCCACACCCATGTCGTCAGGATGGAGATGACATTGCCCCGGTTGCCGCCCTTGATCCACCGCTTGCCGATATCCTGCGTCATGTAGAACGTGCCACGGAACACGATGTTCGAGATCGCATCGAAACCGCGGATCGAGAGGTCTTCCGTGCGCGAGATGAAGTTGCCGGCCGCATTGTTGACGAGGCCGGTGAGGGGCCCGTGCTTGGACCAGATCGCATCATTCATGTCGGTAATGGCTTCAGCCACGCGGATATCGCACGCATGCGGCACGACCTTGCCGCCATGTTTCTCCATCAGTTCCTTGGCGGTCTCTTCACATACGCCGCCGCGCCGGCCGCAAATGTGGACTTCGGCGCCGAGCTTGAGGAAGCCTTCGGCCATTTCCTTGCCGAGGCCGGTGCCGCCGCCCGTGACGAGGATGCGTTCACCCTTCATCAGGCCATCGCGGAACATCAATTGTGACGTATCCATCAGTGTTCTCCCTGGTTGAATTCTGTTATGGACCATAGCTCCAATGGAGCTGGAGGAACGACCATGAAACCCGTCATTTTTGCATTTGTCTCCCTTGCCCTCGCGGCAGGATATGCCGCTGCCGACCCTCTCGATGTGTACGGCACCTACGCGACCGAGGAAGAGAACTCGCACATCCAGATTGCCGATTGCGGCGACGGCACGCCCTGCGGCACGATTGTCTGGATCGACCCGGCGAGCGTCACGGAGGGCAAGACGCCTGCAACGGCCACAGATGCAGACGGCAAGAAAATTCTCGGCCTGACCATGCTGGAAGGCTTCAAGAAGACCGCCAAGGGCTGGGCTGACGGGACGATCTACAATCCGAAGGAAGGCAAGACCTACAGCTCCAAGATGAAGCTGCTGGATAGCGGCATTCTGGAAGTGAAGGGCTGTGTCGGCTTCCTCTGCAAGACGCAGAACTGGAAACCGGTGGGCTGAGGCGGGCTACGCGCGGTTGCGGGCTCGCAGGATGCTAATGGCCATGTGCCAGAGCAGGTAGACTGGAAGGCAAGCCAGTCTCCAGACGATCCAGACAGGTATAAGTACGAGTAGGCCGATCCACATCATTCCGAGTGTGCCCCTAACGAAGTGGGAATGAGTGAGACTACCGAATGCATCGAGGTAGTTTGCCGCATATGTAACAAAGACGTGCGGGTTTTCCTGTTGGGTGGCTGCAGATGACAAGCCGACGAAGACCACGCCGACTGGCACACAGATTATGACGAACCAGAACAGGCTGATGCTCGAAAAATTGAATACCCAGGCAAACACGAAATCAAGCAGCGCTATGATTGCGGGCTGCCTCGGCATTGATTCCTCTGTGACAGCCGTATCTTTTTCCCGCCGTTCCAAGATCGACTCTTTCAGTATTCCGCCCCTGGATCATCTAGGGTGTAACTAGAAATAGAAGATAAAGCTCAAGAAAGCCTTTCCCATAATTCCGCAATTCTCTGGTAGTGGTTTGCTGGAAGGGGACAGTATTCACTTCCGGAAGGGCAGGCTGACCAGCCGCCAGAGTATCCAGACGGGCAGCATGATGCCGGCGCCGGCAAGGGCGGGCTTCCAGAAATTCTGCAGGGCCCAGCCGGCGGCGGCGAGCGTCTGGCGCACAATGGCGCCAATGGCGGCAGGAATATCGACGTCCGGCGAGGACGGGTCGAAATTCGAGGCGAGCACGACAAAGCCGACGAGGATGCAGAGCGCGACCAGCTTGATCCAGCCCCATACGCCAATACCGAAGAGGCGCTTCAGGATCGGACGGGGCGGTTCCTTGACGGGTTTCGGGGGCGGCGCCGGTTCGGCGGGCGGCGGTAGCGGTTCTACAACAGGTGGTTCGCTCTCATTCATCTTCCGCATTGTCTAGCACAGGATTGCCCTTGTAGGCGACATTGACCTGGTGCGGGTAGGGGATGGTGATGCCTTCGCGGTCGAACGCTTCCTTGACGGCCTTGGTCAGGTCGGCGCGTACCTGCACGAATTCGGGCGTCGCCACCCAGGCGCGCAGGCGCAGCTTAACACTCCAGTCGGCCAGCGCATGCACGCCGACCCATGTGTCTGCCTTGGACAGCACGCGCGGATGATCATTAGCGAGGTCCAGCAGCACTTGCAGCGCGTGGTCCATGTTGTCGTCATAGGAGATGTCGAAATAGAGGTCGAAACGGCGCCGCGTCTGGCGCGTGTGGTTGATCAGGGGATCGGCCCAGATCATATTGTTGGTGACGATGACGACCTTGTTGTCGATCTGTTTCAGCGACGTTGTGAAGGGCGAAATATCGGTCACTTCACCTTCCAGATTGGCAAGGCTGACATAGTCGCCGATCCTGAAAGGGCGGAGGATGGCCAGCATGACGCCTGCTGCAACGGATTTCATCGTGTCCTGCAGGCCGAGGCCGATGGCGAGACCCATGGCGCCAAGCACGGCCGCGAGGGATGTGGTCGGGAAGCCGAGCTGCGTCAGCGCCGTAACGATCGCGATGGCGAAAATCAGGTATTTCACCATTGAGCCGGCAAAGGCGAACAGGGTGTCGTCTGCACCCGTGCGACGGTGGGCCTTGCCGCCGAAATTGCGCAGCGAACGCGCGATCCAGTTGGCAAAGAGGATGGCGACCACAAGGATGACCATAGCCGCAATGGCGCCTGCGCCACGCTCTTCGATCATGCTGCGCCAGTCATAACCCGCCAGGCCAAGCGGCAACGGCGACATAAGGATCAAGGCGAACATGCGCGCAACGGAGGCGCCAAGGTCCCAACTTGACCCCTCGAAATCATGATCCTTCGGAGTCACGATCTTGCCGACCAGCACGACCAGCCACTTCACCCCAATTGCAACAATCCAGATTGCCACAACGGCGGCCAGCACAAGCGCCCATTTCAGGACCTGTGGTTCAGCGGCCTGCGCCCAGGCGGGCCAGCCAGTCATGTCGATCTCGGGCATCATGATCGCACTCATGTCACGCGCCGGGGCGGGCTTCAACTGAACTTTCACGCATAGGTGACTGGTGAAACAGCCACACTTGCGGCAGGTGGAAGGCAACAGAGCGCAGGAGCCATCGCATGAACAAACAGGTCGTCCAGCAATATTACGGAGACATCCTGCAATCTTCATCGGACCTGCGCACAGATGCCTGCACCACCGATGCAGCGCCGCCGCTGCATGTGCGCAAGGCACTGGGCCGTGTGCATGACGCGGTTTCGGCGCGCTATTATGGTTGCGGACTGGCCATTCCGGCGCAGCTTGAAGGGCTGCGCGTGCTGGACCTTGGCTGCGGGGCAGGGCGGGACGTCTATGCGCTGGCCAGTCTTGTCGGCCCGAACGGCCATGTCACGGGCGTGGACATGACCCCGGAACAGCTGGCCGTCGCCCGCGAGCACGAGGCCTGGCATGCCGAGGCGTTCGGCTATGACAGACCCAACACGACCTTTATTGAAGGTGAGCTTGAGAAGCTGGACGCGCTGGATCTGGAAGCAGGCAGCTTCGACCTCATCATCTCCAATTGCGTGATCAATCTTTGCTCCGACAAGCCAGCCGTGTTCCGCGCCGCGCACCGCCTGCTGAAGCCGGGCGGCGAGCTTTATTTCTCGGACGTCTATGCCGACCGTCGCATTCCGGCGGACCTTGTGAAGGACCCGGTCCTCTATGGCGAATGTCTGTCTGGTGCGCTCTATTGGGGCGACTATCAGGCGGTGGCCATGGCGGCAGGCTTTGGCGACCCGCGCGTGGTGGACCATCGCCCGCTGGCGATCCTCGATCCGGAACTGAAAGCCAAGGTTGGTCAGATCCGCTTTGCCTCCGTCACTGCGCGCCTGTTCAAGCTGGAGGGGCTGGAGCCGGCTTGCGAGGATTACGGACAGGCGGTGATCTATCGCGGCGGCGTGGAAGGCATGGAGGACGTGTTCATTCTCGATGCCGAACACGCCATCGAGCAGGGGCGCGTGTTCCCGGTGTGCGGCAACACGCTGGCCATGCTGATGGAAACACGCTTTGCATCCTACTTCGACGTGGTGGGCGCAGGTGACAGGCATTTTGGCCTGTTCCCCGGATGCGCGGCGCCGGACGTGTTCGCACAGGGCGATGTGCCGGCGGCCGCACCGGTGGGCGGGTGCTGTTGAGGTCTATTCCTTGTTGACGTTGACCTGGTGCGGATACGGGATCGAGATGCCGGCTTCGTCCAGGGCGTTCTTGACGTTCTGGATCAGCGACCACCGGACTTCCCAATAGTCCGGCGTATTCACCCATGGCCGGGCAATGATGTCGACGGAGCTTGAGTTCAGCTCGCTGACCCGCACCACCGGGGCAGGGTCCGCCAGCACGCGCTTGTCGGCCTTTATGACGCTCTCGATCACGTTCATCGCGTTTTCCATCCCGTCGCCATAGTCGATGCCGAAGACGAGATCGATGCGGCGTGTCGGGTAACCGGCATAGTTCTTGATGATGCCATCTATGGCCTGGCTGTTGGGCACGATGACCTGCACATTGTCGGGCGTGGCAAGGATTGTCTGGAAGAGATTGATCTCCTTCACCGTGCCACCTTCGCCGGCCACTTCGATATACTGGCCGACGCCGTAAGGGCGGAACAGCATGATCATGATGCCGGACGCGATATTGCCAAGCGCGCCCTGCAAGGACAGGCCTATGGCCAGGGTCATGGCACCGAGGATGGCGACGAAGCTGGTCGCCTGAACCCCGAAGAGTTGCAGCGCGGCGATCAGCGTGGCGGCCGTCATGAACCAGCGCACGAGCGAGGCGAAGAAGCTGCCCAGCGTCTCGTCTATGTTCGGACGCTTGATGGCCTGCTTGCGGACGAAGCTGGCCATGGCACCGGAAATGCGCAGGCCGATGATCAGGACGAGGAAGGCGCCGAGCGCTTTCAGGCCATAGCCTGCGAGGGCCGGCCAATGTTCCTCGAACTGGGCTTGCCAGTCGATATTATTCAGAAAGTCCATGAAATGCTCCAGATGTCAGGCGGCCTGCACAGCGCCATGGGCGCCGCGCGTCAGCCGCAGAGAGAGGACGATGACAGTAACCACGCCCGTCATGATGGCGAGCCAGTTCATGTCCGTGATCGTCCAGTTGTTGAGAAGGATACCGAGCAGGCCCCAGCCGAGTGCAACGTAGAACCAGAGGCTACGGCTGATGAAACGGGTAAAGACCCACGCGGCCAGCGCGGCGGGCACGAGCGTGGCCCAGAGCATGAGCCATGGCTGGTCCGTCGCGCCGAGGTTTGAGAAATGGCGAATGGTGAGCGGGATGGAAATGGCGGCGGCCACCGTGATCCAGCCGGAGAGGAGGCCGGTGGCCATGTCCGCCGTGAGCTTGGCGATGCTGCCGCCCATCCCGCGCATGCGGTCGAACTGCCAGGCGGACACCCAGGCTGCGGCAACAATCGGAAACAGGAGCACGAAGTCCAGCGGTTGGGACATGATCAGTTGCGCGCTCAGCATCCAGACCACGTTCATCAGGCCCGCAATGGCGAGCGGCATGGCAATGCGTTCCATCCACGGCTCACGGCGCAGCAGCAGGAACAGCGCGAAAGCGAGATAGGCGGCGAAGATTACGCTCCAGATCGAAAAGAAGACCGGCAGCGGTTGCTCCGGCGCACCAAGGTCACGCGTCGCATTTCCGATCGGCGTACCGATTCCCGCCAGCGGCGCCAACGCGCCCGAAAGCGGCTGCAGCAGCGCAAGGAGAATCAGGATGAAGGGCCGTTGTTTCTGCATAAGGGCTGATATGTACCTCAAAACGCGCCTGTCCACGTCGCCCAACTGAAAAAAGTTTGATGCAGGAAGACGAATTGGCGTTATACGCCGACGCCTCTGCGGAGATTCAACAAAGGAATTTGCTCATGGCAATCAAACCTGCGGCCAAGAAGGCCGCTGCGAAACCTGCAGCCACCAAGGCGGCTGTCGCGAAAAAACCTGCGGCCACGAAAGCGGCTGCAAAGCCTGCCGCGAAAGCCAAGCCTGCTGCAAAAGCAAAACCGACTGCAAAAGCCGCTGCGAAACCAGCTGCTGCACCGGCCAAGGCTGCAACGAAAACGGCAACGACCGTCACACTGCGTCAGATGTCTGTCGACATGGCAGAGACCCACGGTCTCACCAAGAAACAGTCGCAGGAAATCTTCGACGACATGGCGACACAGATCACGAAACGCCTGAAAAAAGGCGAGCGGATCCGTATCAACGGTCTCGGCACGCTGGAAGTGCGCAAGCGCCCGGCACGCATGGGCCGCAACCCGGCAACGGGCGAAGCCATCAAGATCAAGGCTTCGAAGAAAGTCGCCTTCCGCGTTGCGAAGGAACTGAAAGAGACCGTCTGATAACGGATTTCTTTTTGAGCTGATTTGAAAGGGCTGGCCCGCAGGGGCTGGCCCTTTTTTAATGTGCTTGAGGCTGTTCGCCGCTCGCGCGGCGGCCTCTGCGCCTGCGCCTTGCTTGTGTTGGCCGTCTTTATTGACCGTGCTCGGCGAGCAGCGCTTCAAGCGTTTCGATCCGGTCGGCTTCGGCGGTTGGCTTGTCCCAGCGGATGCGGTTGATGCGCGGGAAGCGCATGGCGAGGCCGGACTTGTGGCGCGGCGAGCGCTGCAGGCCTTCAAAGGCCACTTCCAGCACAATGCCCTTCTCCTTGTTCGCCGTGACCGAGCGCACCGGCCCGAACCGGTCGATCGTATTGGCGCGCACAAAGGCGTCGAGCTGTTTCAGTTCCTCATCGGTAAAACCGAAATAGGCCTTGCCCACCGGGGTCAATTCGTCTGCGTCATCCTTCTCGCGCCAGACGCCGAACGTGAAATCGGAATAGAAGCTGGAGCGTTTGCCATGCCCACGCTGGGCATACATCAGCACGGCGTCGACGAGATAGGGATCGCGCTTCCATTTGTACCACAGACCCTTGGGCCGCCCGGCGAGGTACGCACTGTCCCAGCGCTTCAGCATCACGCCTTCGATTTCCGGGGCAGGGGGATCAAGCCGTGCATCATCCAGCTTTGCCAGCGTGGTGATGGGCACGAGCGGCGACAGGTCGAACCGGTCACTCTCGATTGTGAGGATGAAATTCTCCAGCCGTTCGCGGCGTTCGCGGAAGGTCAGCCCCCGCACGTCGCGCCTGCCATCGACCAGAAGGTCATAGGCGCGGATGAAGGCCGGATGCGTTTCCATTTGTTTCTTCGAGACGGTCTTGCGGTTGAGACGCTGCTGCAATGCGTTGAAGGGTGCGACCGTGCCATCGGGATTGCGCACCAGCAGTTCGCCGTCGAGCGTGCCTTCAAAATCCATCGCGGCCACCACATCCGGGAAGGCGTGCGAAATGTCATCGCCCGTGCGCGTATAGATGCGCCGCGTGCCGCGTTCGGCGGACGCCTGCACGCGGATGCCGTCATACTTCCATTCGGCGGCGAAGGCCTCGGCAGTGATGTGCGCGGGGTCGACGGCATCCGGATTGTCCCGGTCGGCCTTTGGCACCAGCGGGTGGGCGAGCATGACCGGACGGAAGGGCGCGGCGATATCGGGGCTGGGACGTTCGGCGCGGTCTTCGAGCCAGGCGAAGAGCGATTCATAGGGCGGCGCGAGGCCGTGCCAGATCTCCTCGATCTCCGTCACGTCCTTGTTGCCGAACTCCGCCAGCGCCAGCTTGGCGAGCCGCGCGGAGACGCCGATTCGCAGGCCGCCGGTCAGCAGCTTGAGGAAGGCCCAGCGGCCCGTGGCGTCGAGGCCGTCGAGCCAGCCGGCGACAAGGCGGGGTGTCTCGGCGCGCGTCGCCTCGTTCAGCGTTTCGACAATGTCCGATAGCGGCGGCGTGCGATTGGCGCCGCGCGTGTCGGGCCAGACGAGGCTGACCGTTTCGGCGAGGTCGCCGACATAGTCGTAGGAAAGCGCGAGCAGTTCGGCGTCCATCCGCCCGTCCATGAGGGAGCGGATCATGGCGGGCTTGGCGTTCGGAATGTCGAGATCGCCCGTGATCGCGCCGAGGGCATAGCCGCGGTCCGGGTCGGGCGCAGCGGCGAAATAGGCTGCCATCAGGCGCAGCTTGCCGTTGCGGGAAGGCGTCAGGACCAGTCGGTCAAGGAGTTCGGCAAAGGCTTGCATGCAGTCCTACATAGGGCCAAACAGGGTTCATGACAGCGTCGGAAACAGGCGCGCAGCCGCTAATGGCCCATACGTCTCAAAGGGAAATTCGTTCATGACGCTCAAGCTTCACCATCTCAACGCCTCGCGTTCGCAGCGCATTGTCTGGCTGCTGGCCGAACTCGGCGTGCCGCACGAGATTGTCCACTACAAGCGCAATGCCGTGACAAACCTCGCGCCGCCGGAGCTGCTGAAGATCCACCCGATGGGCAAGTCGCCGCTGCTGGAAGACGGCGATGTCGTGATCGCCGAGACGGGCGCCATCGCGGAATACCTGATGGGCAAGTATGATACCGACTATCACCTGCACCCGCGCCCCAGCTCGCCGGAATTCCCGCGCTATCTCGAATGGCTGCACGCCGCCGAGGGGGCCATCTTCCTGCCGGGCCTGCTGCAGGTCTATTTTGCCCGCGTCGACATGACGGGCAATCCGGCCAAGGAAATGATGGCGGCAGAACGTGAGAAGGCGGCCAGCACGATCGAGGCGCACCTCGCCAGGTATCCGTACTTCGCAGGGGAGCGCTTCACGGCAGCCGACTGCCTGATGGGCTTCCAGATCCTGATGTCGGATGCGCAGGGCGGCCTCGCGAACCGGCCCGCAACAAAGGCCTGGTTCGAGAAGATGAAGGCGCGCCCTGCCTATCAGAAGATGCTGGAAGTGGGCATCTAGGCAGGGGCCGGGATTCGCCGCCCCTGCCTGCGCAGGGGACACGGAAACCATGTTACGGACCTGAATTTCGAATACCCCATACCTCCTGAAGCCGTGTCCCCTGCGGAGGCAGGGGCGCGGCGGGGCGGCACTATTTGCACACGTCCGGATTGGCATCGCAGAGCGCCATGACCGAGCTCATCCAGCTCGTGTAGCCCTGCAGGTTTGTGTAGCGGCCATTATAGTCGCCGGCGCAGAACTCGCCGGTGGCGCGGTTCTGTTCGACGACGGAGAGCACGCCGACAACGGTCTTTGAGCCATCTGCCTCTGCGACGTAGAGCGGGCCGCCGCTGTCGCCGATGCAGGGGCCTGCGCCGCCTGCGCTGGCGACGTTTATCAGGGATGGCCCGTCAGCGGTGATCTTCAGCTGTGTCGACATCAGGTCGTTCGACAGGTTGCCGCCGTAGTGGGTGAGGCCCCAACCGGCCATGTCGGCCATGGGATAATTGGCGGGCGCCAGTGGCTTCTGCGTGGCGCCGTAGCGGGCGACGGGCACATCGGCGATGGGGGCGATCTGGGCGTCGTCGAGGCGGATCAGGGCGAGGTCATTGGCGTAGCCATTGGACGTCCCGAGATAGCCCGCATGGCAGACGGCGACCGTGGCGCTGGTGACCTTGGCGAGGGGGCTACGGATATTGGCGGCGTCGCCGATGAGGCGGAGTTCCTGGTAGTCGTCGTCAACGCAATGGGCGGCGGTGACGAACCAGTTGGGGGCGATGCGCGTGGCGCTGCAGTGGCCACTGGTGATTGTGCCGTCGGGCTGGGGCGTGCGGGGCTCGAGCTTCACGATGCCGGGGAAGCTGGCGAGACTGGCGGCGAGGCCGTTGACGGCTTCGGGCGCGGCGAGGGTCTCGTCCTGTATCGTGGCGCCGGAAACTGCAGCAATCGTTGGGGTTGGCGGGCTGCCGGCAGGGCGGCCACAGCTGGCGGCATTGAGCGATGCGAGCGTGATTTCGGGCACCTGAACGGCAAGGGCCATGCCGCCCACGGATTCGGGCTGCAGGGCGGCTTCGTCGGGTATTTCCGGACCGCTTTCCGGGACTTCCGTGTCCGTTCCGGGGGCGTTCGCGGGTACTTCCGAGTCCGTTGTGGTGGTACTCGCTGGGGTTTCGGGCACCACTTCGACGGAACTCGTGACGTTCTCGTCGAAGAGGTCGCTCGGTAGCTGGTCGAGCGTGCCGGACGTGTCGTCCGATTTCTCGGCGGCGGTCTCTGGCGGGTCACCCGGCAGGCGGATGGCGTCGCAGGCCGTGAGCGCGAATAGGGCGGCTGTGGCCGCGAGGAGGGCTGGGTGTTTCATGTCGTCCCCTTTGAAAGCACCGATGGCCCTTACTAAAGGGGCCAAGGCGCGGCGGGGTCAACCTGCCTCGTCGTCATAGGCGACCATGCGCAGGGGCCGGGCGCGGCGGCCTTCAAGCTCTGCCCAGCGGACAAGGGCGTCTTCACGGCCATAGGTGACCCAGAGTTCTTCCGGGTTCACTTCGCGCACCGTCTCGGTCAGCTCGTCCCAGTCAGCATGGTCGGAGATCACCAATGGCAGCTCCACGCCGCGCTGTTTCGCCCGCTGTTTGATGCTCATCCAGCCGGAGGCAAAGCCGAGAATCGGGTCGGGGAAGCGCTGGGCCCATTTGCCTTCAAAAGCGCCGGGCGGGGCAATGATGATCTTGCCGCGAAAGGCCTCGCGGGCAGCCTTGGATGTGTCGTCACTTGTGGCGAGGACGAGCGTGCCAAGGTCGATGCCGACGGACTGGTAATGTGCGCAGAGCTTTTCGAGGCTGCCATGGATGAAGATGGGCTCGTCATAGCCAGCAAGACGCAGGTGGCGAATGACGCGCTGGGCCTTGCCGAGCGAATAGGCGCCGATGCAATGGGCGCGTTCGGGAAAGTCCTTCACGCTTTGCAGCAGGCGATTGATCTCGTGGCCCGTATCCGGGTGACGGAAGACGGGCAGGGCGAAGGTCGCCTCGGAGATGAAGACGTGGGTGTTCTCGACGGGCTCGAAACTGGCGCAGGTCGGGTCGAAGCGGCGCTTGTAGTCGCCGGTAAAGGTCATGCGCAGGCCCTTGTGCTCGACGATGATTTGGGCCGAGCCGAGGATATGACCGGCGGGCGCGAGCCAGACGGTGACGCCATTGATCTCGATCGTCTCGCCATATTCGAGCGCCTGCGTGGACTTGGCGAAATTGGCGCCATAGCGGCAGGCCATGATGGCGAGCGTGTCGGGGTGGCTCAGCACTTTGCCATGACCGCCGCGTGCATGGTCTGAATGGCCATGGCTGATGACGGCTCGCTCAACCGCGCCGCGCACCGGATCGAGATAGAAATCCCCCGGCGGGCAATAGAGGCCCCTGGGTGTCGGCTGCAGCAGGAGGTCAGGGCGGAGCATGCCTTGAATGTAGGCGATTGCACAAAGCGGGGAAGGGGCTGGCTGCCGTGCCTTCCGCTTTGGGCTCAAGTGGGGTAGGCGGTTCAGCCGCATTCCCCGCACCGAGGGCTCCTCCCATGCAAGTCGGCATCGATTTCGGCACGTCCAACACGTCCATTGCGTTTCGCAGCGCGGGCGGCACGCAGCTGATCGCGCTGGAGCCGGACGCCACGTCGATCCCGACGGCGGTGTTCTATGGCTCGACGTCCGGCGAATATGCTATCGGCGCAGAAGCCGTGAATGCGTATGAGTCGGGCGAGGAAGGCCGGTTGATGCGGTCGATCAAGTCTGTGCTGGGTTCGTCGCTGATTGACGAGACGACGGAAGTGGGGCGGCGGCGCCTGCCGTTTCGCGATGTGATCGCGCATTTCCTGACGCGGGTGATTGCCCGCGCCGAGGCGGAGACGGGTGAGCGCGTCGACTCGGTGATCCAGGGGCGGCCGGTCTCGTTCAATGATCGCCACCCGGAACTCGATGCGCGGGCGCAGACCATCCTTGAGGCCTGCCTCAATGTGGCGGGCGTGGACCAGGTGGAGTTCCTTGACGAGCCGGTGGCGGCGGCGCGGTCCGTAAGCTTTCAGGCGGGCCGGGAGAAGCTGGTCTTCGTGGTCGATATCGGCGGCGGTACATCCGACTTTTCGGTCGTGCGCATCTCGGCGGACAATGCGGGCTTTGATGTGCTGGGCAGCGCCGGGCTTTACGTGGGCGGCAATGATTTCGACCACATGCTGAGCTTCCATGAGCTGTCGAAACTGTTCGGGCATATGGAGACGCTGTCGCTGAACGGCTTGCCGGTGCCGTCATCGCCCTATTCGATCCTGTCGGACTGGAAGAGCCTCAACAAGCTCTACACGCGCGATGTGCAGAAGCAGATCACCTGGATGAAGATGAACAGCCCGCAGAGCGAAGGCATCCTCGCCTTCGACTATCTGGTGCGCCACCATGAGGCCCACGCCTATGCCAAGCGCACCGAGCAGATCAAGATCGGCCTCAGCGGCGCCGACCAGCAGATATTCGCCTATGACACGCCGGACGCGCACCTCGAAAAGCTTGTCACGCGGGCCGCGTTCGAGGGCCTGATCGACGAGGCGATTTCCAAGATGGATGCGGTGGCGGTGGAATGCCTCGCGCGGGCCGGGGCACGGCCCGAACAGATCACCGATATCGTCATGGTGGGCGGTTCGACCTTCATTCCGCTGGTGCAGGAGAGGCTGGCCGCCCGGTTCGGCAATGCGACGCTGTCAGCGAATGATCGCTTCGGCGCCGTGGCCAAGGGCCTCGCGGTGCATGGCGCGGCGATGGCGAAGGCCAGCGGTTTTGGCATGAGGGCGGAAATTTAACTCAAGGTTCCAACTCACCCGACAGGACCATATCAAGGCACGTCCGGTTTGCACCAAACGCAGCGATTTTGGCTTCGTTTGAAAAAGCGAGTTTTTCGATCTCTATCGCTCTGACAAATTCACCGGTCGCTGCATATGCGCAGGCCAATGTGTCGTTTGCATTCAAGTCCGACGGATCAATAGCATAGACTTTTTGCGAAAGCGTGAGGGCGCGCTGTGCAGATGCTGAGTCTTGGAATTTTTCACTGGTGACGATCATCCAAGAAAGGTTATTATGTGCGGTTGTGCCGTTTGGTCTCAGTTCAATGGCTTTTTCAAAGACATTGCGTGCTTCTTCTTTTTTTCCTTTTCCGGACAATCGTGAGCCAACAAGCCCGAGGTGGTAGCCTTTAATTTCGTCCCGCGTCATATTTCTCAAATAGCCAGCGCGAATTTCAGTGTCTTGATCAAATCCTTGTCGGGAAGTACGCGAGCGCCCCCTTCGAAAATCGTCATCTGTGACAATGGCTGCAGAATTGGTATCCCAGTTAATGTAGGTCCCGTCGTCAAACGTCCATCGCACAAAGTTGTGGTTTGGGACCTCGACAAAAGTGATTGGCAGTTCCAGTGCGTCACCGATTCCCATGATCAAGTAGGATCCTAGATCACAATCAAAGTGGTAGAACATCTCATCTTTATGCGAGTTGAAAAACTTCTCACGGCCTCGGGTTAAGTGAGTCTGGGGTCGAGGTGGCTCCGCAGAAAGCATATCCCTCATGAGCGTCGTTTTGATATGCAAAAGAAAATGATTTTCCACTAACACCTGCTCAATTGCCAGTAGCGCTTTCAGCGCCTCGCCTTCATCCGATCGTGCCTTTTTCACATTGATCTTCTGAGCAGCGAAGGCTTTAAATGTATCGGATGTCAGCTTATCGATCTGGTTTTCGGCAGAGACGTATAAGCTTGGATCGTCAATCTGGGTTTCTACAGTGAAAGCCTGTCTTTCCAATTCCAGCAATTCTCGGGCAAGCGTCGGTTCGTGGTGTTTTTCCGGACTGGATGGGACAGCAGTACACGCGCAAATTGCTCCAAAAAGAGGCGCCAAAAAACAAAGCGATTTCATAATAAGTTCCCCCATGAACTTCTAATTCTTCATACGAAATATGGTGTAATCAGTTTGAAGGCGCCGAAGCCCTGCTCGGGAAACTACCAGCAACTCATCGCTCGATTTGACTTACTCCTAAGCATGCACGGATTGGTTTATAACATTTTCTCTTATAGGGTGAGACTCAAATCTCGTTTCGCCCACTCAGCATGAGAAATTTTCCCATGCGCGGCGCCAAACCCGTGATGTGTCGGTTGCTGCCATTGTAGTGTCTGCCTTTTCCGCAATGACGCAGGAGGGCGGCAATACAGAGGACATTGGTGCCGCGCTCGCCGTGCATTGCGCTTGCAGTGGCAAAAGCCTGATCAGGCTTTCGTGCGGAACAGGGTTTCGGCTGCGCTGCGAAAGGCCTCGGCGTCTTCGGCGCTGTAAAAAGGGCGGGAGGCGAATGTCCTGCCGTCCGGCGCGGTGAGAATGACTTTCCACGTATCCAGTGTTTCCACCCAGTCGAGTTGCTTGACCGAGAAGCGGACCTGATCGCGCGGCGTGAAGGCATGCGTCTCTGCCACGCGGAACGGGCGGTTGAGCGTGATGCGGAGATGGCCGGGCGATATGATCCACCGGGACGAAGCGACGATCATGGCTGCGCCGAGAAAGAATATGCCGATGAGCCACGTGGCGAGCACGATGAGGACAATCACGGGCGAGACAGAACCGGGCGGCCACAGGCCGTGTCGCAGGAGCCAGGCCGGGATCAGCAGCATGGCCAACCCTGCCAGCACCAGCATGAGGCGGACCACAAGCGTGGTGGGAATGTCATGGTCGATCCGGGTGGTGCGCGGTGGTACCATTGCCTTAGCCCGCCGACATGCCGCGCACATGCGCAGCGCGGATGGGCAGCGGGAGTTTCACAAGCGCCTCGTAGATCGTGATCATGGCCTTGCAAGCGGCCATGGCCTGTTCATCCGTCGGGTCCGGCGTGCCGATGTAAGTCGCGCCGCTGGCGGCCTCTGGCGCATCCTGCAAAACCTCGACCATCCATTGCTGAACCTCATCGGGCGGTGTGATGGTGACGACACCTGTGGCGGGCATATTCATGATGTCGAGCGTGATGGCGCTTTCGGTATTGCGCAGTTCAGCCAGCCGGTCGGAATCGATCCGGGGCGCCAGCCCCATCAGCACGCGGGCGCAAGCCTGCGCGTCTGTCTGCTCATATTCGTAGTATGACTGGAGTGTCACTTCGGCAGCATCTGATGCCTGCTGATCCGTGGCGCGGAGCATGGCCTTGCTGGTTTCTTCAAGCAGCATTGGCCTGATCGCCTCGGCTCCGGCCTCCGTTGCCTCAAGATAGGTTGCGCCTGCGCCGCGGGCCTTCGTACCGGCGTCAAGGAAGAGGGGCTCAGTGTCCGGACGCAGGCGGAAGAGCGCAAGTATCAGGGCCACCTCCATTCGTCCCTGGGCAGCGGCCTTGTGGAACTCGGGCAAGACCTGCGCCCTGAATTCGGCACGGCGAAGGGCGAACGTGTCCGCGCCGGTCAGGTCCCGTTCTGCCTGACCGTCCGGCGGCGCCGTCGGCATCAGCGCTTTTGTGACACAGGCTGCCAGCAGCAGGCCTGCGATGATCAGGGCCGCGAGGAGCAATACTTGAGTCTGCGTCATCGACTGAATGCCTCTCCCTATTTGGTCTTCTGCACGACAGGCGTCGAAAGAGGGGCAACGGGGTCAGCGCGAGCGTCAGCCTGCCGACATGCCGCGCATATAGGCCGCGCGGCGGGCCAGCGGCAGTTTGCCCAGCTCCTCATAGATCGTGATCATGGTCGTGCAGATCGCCATGGCCTGTTCATCTGTGGGATCGGGCGTGCCGATATAGGTGGCGCCGGTGCCTGCCGCCGGCTTGTCCCTGAAGACGCCGCCCATCCATGTCTGTACATCCCGCATCGGCGAGACCTCGAAACCGCCCTGGTCAGGCGCATTCAGGATGTCGACCGTGATGGCGCTTTCAGCATTTCGCAGTTCATCCATCCGGTCGGAGGCGATCCGGGGCGCGAGGCCCATCGCAGCGCGGGCGCAATCCTGCGCGTCAGTGGTCTCGAACTCGCGGAACTCCTTGAGCGTCACATTGGCAAAGTCCGAGGCCTGCTGGTCGGTGGCGCGCAGCATGGCCTTGTTGGATTCCTCGATCAGCACTGGCCGGATGGCGTCGCCGCCCGCGCGCCCGGCTTCTTCATAGGTGGCGCCTTCCCTGCGGGCTTTGGCGGCGGTTTCGAGAAAGAGGGTTTCCGTTTCCGGACGCAGCCGGAAGAGGGCGAGGAACAGCGCTGCATCCATCTGGCCCTTGGCCGCAGCGGTCTCGAATTCGGGGATGATCATCGCCTGCAGTTCGGCCTCTTCAGTGCTGAATGTGCCGGTGTCGGCACTGTCCAGCTGTGCTTCGCCGTCCGGCGCTGGTGGTGGCTCCTGCCTGCCGCAGGCGACCAGGAGCAGGCCTGCACTGAGCAGGACGATATGCATGAAATTCCGAGTGTGCGTCATTGGCGGTAAGCCTCCCCGTTTTTGTCTTCAGGATTAGAGGCGTCGTAAGGGACGCAAACGGGTCAGGGCGCGCATGGGGTTGTGCAAATCTTAACTGCCCCGCCATACTTGCGACATGAAGCGATGTGCATAGACTTGCACACTCAACAGGAGAGATTTGCCCATGCGTCCCGCCAGAGCCGTGATCGTGTCCCTTGCTGCGCTTGCAGTGTCTGCCATGCCTGCTTTGGCGCAGGAGGGCGGCAATACAGACGAGATGGACGCCGCGCTGGCGGCTGGCTGGAAAGCCAGTTTCACCTGCTCTGACCTGTTCAATGCCGGTCAGTCCATGGCGGAGATCGAGCAGAACGATCTCTCGGGCATCTATCCCGATTACCAGCGCGCCTATGACAAGCTGCCCGGCGCGCAGGTGAACACGCTGCAGAAGACCGTGTCGGTCACCTATTCGGCGACGATGCCGCCGCGCATTGCGGCCTGGCGCCCCGGCTTTGGCTGTACGCAGCTGCCAATCGGCGCGGATTCGAGCCAGATTGCGTTCCTGCCGCATTTCGCCAGCTGGCCTGCTGCGCCCGCCGCTGACCGGGGCAGCGCCATCGGCTCGAACGTCAAGATCCAGCTGCGCACCGAAGAGGCCGAACGGCTGGAACTGCCGGTCTCATCGGCCTTTGACGAGCGTACCTATGGCAATGGCACGCGCACCAGCGCTGTGCTGGTCGTGCGGGACGGTCAGGTCGTGGCCGAACGCTATGCGCTTGGCGTAGACCATGAGACACCGCAGCGGACATGGTCTGTCGGCAAGTCCATCGCGGCGACCGTGCTGGGCGCAGCGCGTCGCAACGGCATCATCGATATCGACTATCCAGCCGTGGTTGACGCCTGGAACAATGGCGCCGACCCGCGCCGCAACATCACGATCCGCAACCTGATGCACATGGCGAGCGGCCTCGACAGCGGCGAGCGCGGCTCGCGCACCGACCGGATCTATTTCGGCGGCGGACGTGTGGTCGATCAGGCCGCGACCAAGGTGCTGGAAGCGGCGCCGGGCACGCGGTTCAAATATGCCAATGATGACACGCTGATCGCGATGCGCGCGCTGCGCGAGGCGATGAAGGATGATGATGCCTTCCACCGCTTCCCGTATGAGAAAGTGCTGAACAAGATCGGCGCGGCGCACACGACGATGGAGATTGACTGGAACGGCGATTTCATTGCGTCGAGCCAGGTCTGGTCAACGGCGCGCGACCTTGCGCGCGTGGGCCAGCTCTACTTGCAGGACGGCATGTGGGGCAATGAGCGCCTGCTGCCGGAAGGCTGGGCGAAATTCGTGCGCACGCCAGCGCCTGCGCAGCCTGCGACGGGCCCGGGCTATGGCGCGCAATTCTGGCTGATGACCGATGCGCCGGGCGTGCCGTCTGATGTGTATTACATGGCGGGCAACAGGGGGCAGTATGTCGTTATCGCACCGAGCATGAATGCCGTGATCGTGCGCCGCGGCTATGACGCCAATGGCGGTGCAGGCTTCGAGATCAATGACTTCACGCGCGACGTGTTGCTGGCGCTGCAGGCCGCCGATGATGAGCGGGCATGGCAGCGCTCGCAGGCCGAGCTTGAGACGCAGATGGAGAACATGACGCCGAAGGAACGCGCGAAATTCCTCGCGGACCAGCAAGCCGCGCAGGCGATGCAGGCCCAGCCGAACTAGGCCTGAAGGAGCCTATTTCGTGCCCATGCCTGACTCGGGCAGGGGCTTGAGGTTCGAGATCGTCTGGTGTTCGGCTTCGTTGAATTCCTTCATCATGGCGGAGCCGTTGATCGCGACATCGACGCGGGAGATGTGCGTGCGGCCGTCAGGCGCGCGGGCGCAGTCGAAATTCAGCTTGAAGGTTTTGATCTTGGCGATCGGCAGGGGGCGGAACGGCTTTTCCGAGACCATCTCGACGGAGAGGATGGCGGGCTCATCCTTGGCGACGACGACCGTGCCGGTGAGGTATTTGTAGATGTCGTCGAGATCGTCGGGCTTGGTGCCTTTGTGGGGCTTGAACGTATAGGTCGCGGTGGTGGGGGATTCGGTGACGAGGGCGGCGTCGGCGGGGATGTTTTCGCCCAGGCTGCTGCACCAGATGTCGCCGTCGGTGTCAGCGTCCATCTTTTTCACCAGTTTGCGGAAATCGTCGGTCCAGTCCGTTTGGGCTGGCGTGATGACATGGAGGCGCTCGCCTTCCGGTTTGGACGGGTCGACGCGGATCATGGCCTCGGTGTCGCTGTTCTGGACAGTGACGTCGAACATGTAGAGCGGGCCGTCCGCCTTGGCCGCGAGGGCGTCTTCCAGCGGTGTGCCCGCATGGGCCGAGAGGGGCAGCAGCGCCGCGAGGGCGAGCGGGAGGTAAGCGTGGCGCATGATCTGTCCTTCGGTTCGGCGTGAGGTTGTGTCAGTACAGGCTTCACCTGAACCGGGCCTGAAAATAAAGAGGCAACGGACCCGTCTTGCGTTAGTTTAATCCTGACATGCCTGATAGCGCCGCCCTGACATATAGCTTGCCGGAGCCCTTTGCGGGCTGGTTTGCTGCGCGTGGCTGGCAGGCGCGGGCGCACCAGCTGGCGCTGACGGAAGCCGCGCTGGCGGGCGAGAGCGCGCTGCTGATTGCGCCGACGGGCGGGGGCAAGACGCTGGCGGGTTTCCTCGCGAGCCTGATCGAACTGAGCAGGGCTGGTTCATCCTCCCCCGCTTGCGGGGGAGGTGCCCCGAAGGGGCGGAGGGGGGGAAGCCTCAGCTCATCCAGTCGGGTGGGGCGACGTGGGTGCCGCTGGCGGGCATGTCGGGCTGGGGATAGCGTTCGAGCAGCCGGGCGACGATGGCGTCGGCGACGCGGTCGGCTTCGCGCAGGGGTTTGTAGCTCCAGGTTTCAAGCGTGCCGCCGAACCAGCGGGCGGCGCCATGCTGGATCAGGCTATCATGCAGGCGGTCGAACTTGTCGTGGCGGCCTTCGAGGCGCGCAATATGAATCGGCAGGCCGTGCCAGGCGGCGTCCGACAGCATGTTGGAACTGTCCTCGGTGACGATGGCGACGTCAGAGAAAGCGAGCCAGGCGATATAAGGGTTCTGGCCGTCTTCGGGGCCGGACCAGAAGCGGGCGCCAGTCTGGTCTGCCACGTTGCGGAAACGGGTGACCATCTGCAGAGGCGTGCGTCGCGACGTCGTGATGCGCAGGCGCCAGCCGAGGCCCGCGAGCTGGCGCAGCTGGCCTTCGAGGCGCTCGGCGGCGGCCTCGGTGAACGTGTGCGTCTTTGAATCGCCGCCAATGATGACAATGGCGCTCTTGGCGCGCTCGTCGGCGAGATCGGCAAAGGCCTGGCCGGCATCCTCGATCGTGTCGGGCGCGAAATAGGAGGGCGAACCGATCGTCTCGATCACGTTCGGGCCGGTGACTTCGTCATGGCTGGGGGCGACCAGCATGTCGAAATTGGACGGGTCGATATTGGGGTCGAGGATCTGGACGGTAAGCGTCTTCCCGCCAGACAGTTCGCGCACGGCCCGCGTGAAGGGGGCGGAGCGGCGGCCGGCGGCAATCCAGACTGTCGGCCATGGGCCTTCCAGCACGCCGCGCTGGGCCGCAGGGAGGGAATGCGGGAGCAAGGGCCATTTGTCGGCGGGCAGCCATGTCCATGGCGCGCGCGGGCTCAGCGTGACCGGGTCGGCCCGGTGCGCGGCGCCGTCGATGTGGGCGATCTTCATCCAGCGGCGTGTTTCGCCGAGCGCCTGCAGGATTGCGCGCACCTGCGAGGCGTTGCCTGCGCGGCCATCGGACACCGCCCAGACTGAAGGTCCGAGCAGGCCCGCCCCGCCCATTATTTGTACTCGACCTTGGCTATCTCGTAGGCCCGGGCGCCAGAGGGCGCGGAGACCTCGGCTTCGTCACCTTCCTCTTTGCCGATCAGGGCACGGGCGATAGGCGAGGTGACGGAGATCTTGCCGAGTTTCACGGAGGCCTCGTCTTCGCCGACGATCTTGTAGGTCTGCTCATCTTCGGTATCGACGTCGACAATGGTGACGGTCGCGCCGAAGCGGATCTTGGTGCCGGAGAATTTCGAGACATCGATGACGTCAGCCCGGGCGAGCTTGTCGTCAATCTCGCTGATACGGCCTTCGATGAAGCTCTGCTTCTCCTTGGCGGCATGATATTCGGCGTTCTCGGAGAGGTCGCCATGCGCGCGCGCTTCGGCGATCGCCGCGATGATGCTCGGGCGTTCGACGGATTTCAGAGCCTTCAGTTCTGTCTGAAGCGCAGCATGGCCTTCAGCGGTCATGGGAATGCGTTCCATGTCAGGTCCTTTATTTTGTATATTGGCGCGAAATGCTTGTCGCAAAATGAGAGGCCGTCAAGTGGGCCTCGGTCAGACCGATTGCAAGGCGCGCACCGAGATTTCCCGTGTTTTCAGGCTCGTAATGGCCTGAACGGAGGCAATCGAGGCTGAAAGTGTTGTGAAATATGGGATCTTGCGGTTAACGGCGGTCCGGCGGATCGACGCGCTATCGGACAGCGAGGCGGCACCTTCAGTTGTATTAAACATCAGTTGCACGTCGCCATTGATCATGGCGTCGACGATATGGGGCTGGCCTTCAAGCACCTTGTTGACGCGTTGAACAGGCAGGCCCTGCTCCTCAAAGAAGGTGGCGGTGCCGCTGGTGGCGATCAAAGTGAAGCCCATGTCGACCAGTTTGCGGGCCGCTTCGGCAATGGCTTTCTTGTCGGAATCGCGCACCGAGATGAAGACCTTGCCGCTTTCGGGCAGGCGGACGCCGACGCCGAGCTGCGACTTCAGGAAGGCCATGCCGAAATCATCGTCCCAGCCCATGACTTCGCCGGTTGAGCGCATTTCCGGGCCAAGCTGCGGGTCGACACCCGGGAAGCGGGCGAACGGGAAGACGGCTTCCTTGACGGCGACGCGGCGTGGATTGGCATTGGTCAGGTCGAAGCTGGTGAGCGATTCGCCGGCCATGACCTTGGCGGCAATGCCCGCAATCGGTGCGCCGACTGCCTTGGCCACGAAGGGCACGGTACGGCTGGCGCGCGGGTTGGCTTCGAGGACGTAGATCTCGTCGCCTTTGACCGCGAATTGGATGTTGATGAGACCGCACACCTTGAGCGCAAGGGCGAGGGCCTTCGTCTGTTCCGCGAGGCGGGCCTGCAATTCGGCAGACAGCGTGTAGGGCGGCAGGGCGCAGGCGCTGTCGCCGGAATGGACGCCCGCTTCCTCGATATGCTCCATGATGCCGGCCACGTGGACGTTCGTGCCGTCGCAGATCGCGTCGACGTCGACTTCGATCGCGTCTGACAGGTAGCGGTCGATGAAAAGTGAGGCGTCGCCGGAGACCATAAGGGCCTCGGCGGCGAACTTGCGCAGGTCTTCGTCATCGCGAGCGATTTCCATGGCACGGCCGCCGAGCACGAAGGAAGGACGCAGCATGACCGGATAGCCGATCTCGTGGGCCTTCACTTCAGCTTCTTCCACGCTGCGGGCGACGCGCGAGGGGGCCTGCTGGATATTCAGCTTGTCGAGCAGGGCGGCGAAGCGTTCGCGGTCCTCGGCGAGGTCGATGGAGTCGGGGCTGGTGCCGAGGATTGGCACATTCTCGGCGTGCAGCGTGCTGGCGAGCTTCAGCGGGGTCTGGCCGCCGAACTGGACGATCATGCCTTTCAGCGTGCCGGCGCTCTGTTCCTTGTAAATGATCTCCAGCACATGCTCGTCGGTCAGTGGCTCGAAATAGAGACGGTCTGACGTGTCATAGTCGGTCGAGACGGTTTCCGGGTTGCAGTTGACCATGATCGACTCGATGCCGAGGTCTTCCATCGCGTAGGCCGCGTGGCAGCAGCAATAGTCGAACTCGATGCCCTGGCCGATCCGGTTGGGGCCGCCACCGAGGATGATGGCCTTGTCGCGGGTCGAGGGCAGGGCCTCGCAGTCCGGCGCTTCGGTGCCAAACGAGGCGTGCTCGTAGGTGGAGTAGAGGTAAGGCGTCTTGGCGGCGAACTCAGCGGCGCAGGTGTCGATGCGCTTGTAGACTGGGCGCACGTTCAGCGTGTGGCGATAGCCGCGGATCCAGGCTTCTGTCTTGTCGACCAGCTGGCCGAGGCGCTTGTCGGAGAAGCCCATGGATTTCAGCTCGGTCAATGCGCGCGCATCATCAGGCAGGCCTTTGGCGCGGACCTTGGCCTCGACTTCGGTAATCTCCTGGATCTGGCGGAGGAACCATGGGTCGATGGAGGTGACGCCATGCACTTCCTCGACGCTCATGCCTTCGCGGAAGGCCTGTGCAACGACGCGCAGGCGGTCTGGCGTTGGCAGCGCGAGGGCCTGGCGCAGGGCAGCGTCTGTTTCAAACGGCAGGTCATCAAGGCCGCTGAGGCCCGTCTCGAGCGAGCAGAGCGCTTTCTGGAGGCTTTCCTGGAAGCTGCGGCCGATAGCCATGGCTTCACCGACTGATTTCATCGCCGTGGTGAGGACCGGATCGGCGCCCTTGTACTTCTCGAAGGCGAAGCGCGGTATCTTGGTGACGACGTAATCGATCGTTGGTTCGAAGCTGGCGGGCGTGACGCCGGTAATATCATTGTCGAGTTCGTCGAGCGTGTAGCCGACGGCTAGCTTGGCAGCGATCTTGGCAATCGGGAAGCCGGTGGCCTTGGAGGCCAGCGCCGAGGAGCGCGAGACGCGCGGGTTCATCTCGATGACGATCAGACGGCCGTCTTTCGGATTGACGGCGAACTGCACGTTCGAGCCGCCCGTTTCGACGCCGATCTCGCGGAGGACCGCAATCGAGGCGTTGCGCATGATCTGGTATTCTTTGTCGGTCAGCGTCAGGGCCGGTGCGACCGTAATGGAGTCACCTGTGTGCACGCCCATCGGGTCGATGTTTTCGATGGAGCAGATGATGATGCAATTGTCCGCCGTGTCGCGGACGACTTCCATCTCGTATTCTTTCCACCCGAGCAGACTTTCATCGATCAGGATCTGGGCGTTTGGCGAAGCGGCGATGCCAGAGCGGCAAATCTCTTCGTATTCCTCGACATTGTAGGCAATGCCGCCGCCTGTGCCGCCCAGAGTGTAGGCGGGGCGGATGATCGCCGGAAGGCCCACGGTTTCGAGCGCGTCCATCGCGGCCTTGAGGCCCGAGATGCGGTCATAACCCTTGATCTTGCCATTCTCGCCGCGGATTTCCGGTGAGGCGATGATGGCGGCGCGCGGGTTTTCGAGGCCGATCCGGTCCATGGCTTCACGGAACAGCTTGCGGTCTTCGGCCATCTCGATGGCTTCCGCCTTGGCGCCGATCAGCTCGACGCCATGCTTTTCGAGGACGCCGGCATAGTGGAGGTCGAGTGCGCAGTTCAGCGCCGTCTGGCCGCCCATCGTGGGCAGCAGGGCGTCAGGCTTTTCGACTTCGATGATCTTCTCGACAATTTCTGGCGTAATCGGCTCGATATAAGTCGCGTCGGCGAGGTCCGGATCGGTCATAATCGTCGCCGGATTGGAGTTCACCAGGATGACCCGGTAGCCCTCGGACTTCAGCGCCTTGACCGCCTGAACGCCGGAATAATCGAATTCGCAGGCCTGGCCGATAATGATCGGGCCGGCACCGATGACGAGGATCGATTTGATATCAGTGCGCTTCGGCATGGTAATTCTCTCTCCCGGTCAAACGGCTGCCTCATAGCGGGGAGTCGGTGCCAAGGGCAAGGGTAAACAGGTCCGTGGCTGCTATCTCATCTGGCTTTGGGATAGCAGGGGGTAAGAGAGGGTCGTGTTGTCGCAGCAGAGTGACGGCGGCCGATCAAGCCATGCGGCCTTCGGAGTCGATTGACGTGTGCTCCTGGACAAGGCGCCACTCACCATTCTGGATCTCCCAGACGGCAGAAACAGCCTGGCGCTGGATCATTGACGTGCCCTCGTGTGTCTCGCCTTCAAAAAGCGTAAAATAGGCCGCTGATGCGAGGCTCTGCGACGCTCGGATGTCGACATCCGATGCGATACCCAGTTGCCAGGAACGAAACGTCTCGCGCAGGACCGGCATCCAAACGGCTTGGTAAGTATCAAATGAGTCGCTCAAGGCGATATCCGAACCAAAATCACTCATCATGTTCAGATTGCCCTCACCCATGAGCGGGCGCAGGACTTCCATATCTGTCGTGCAGGCGTCGCTCGACCAAGCGTAGACCCATGCGTCTACGCAGTCACGCACGACAGCCTCAGGAGCACGTCGGCTCACCATGGCCAGGAAAGCGGGTGTGTCATCACGGACAGGATAGGCGGGCGTCATGGAGTGTTCCAGGTCTACGTCCGGCTGATGTGCGGACCTGGAAGAAACGGCGTCACTTGGGGAGGCGTTCCGGTATCGGACAAGGTCATTCAAGGGCGGAATCTGGGCGGATTGTGGCAGACGTGATGGGCCATTTCGCGCATAAAAAAAGCCCCGCACTCCTGATGGAATACGGGGCTCATCGCGGCGAAGTCTAATCGCCGATCAGTATGGTACTACCAACGACGCGAGTCGTAAGGGTACCGGTCATATGCGTTGGCATAGCCGTCGCCATCAGCATCACGTTCGTCTTCCTGGTCTTTCACGCCGGGCATGTCGCAGTCTTCAGACTCCGAACAGCCTTTGGCTGCACCGGCTGCACCACCGAGCACACCACCAATAACGGCGCCACGCTGGGCATCGCCATCACCAACATTGTTACCAATCACGGCACCTGCAACGGCGCCTGCTGCTGCGCCATAAGCGGCGTTCTTCTCAGTCGTACCGCTGGATGTACAAGCGGCGAGGACAATGGCGCTCGCGCCTGCTGCGAAGAGCTTCATATAGGTTGTCATTGTGTGCTCCTTATCTTGATCACGGGGTACAAACGTCCTGTGACAAGGAGCGGTTCCATGCTTTCCTGTTACAAGCTGGTTAGGAAAACGGGCGCAATCGCCATCAGGTCCAGCGTTTGGACAGTTTCTGGCTCATAATGTCAGCTTCTTCGCGCGCGGCGCCCTGATACCCTGTGACGCTATCGGCTACGAAGGGATTGGACTGGCGCTCATGCCCGAACGTCGAAATCGGGCCGTGGCCGGGCACGAAACGCATGTCATTGCCGAGCGGCCACAGCTTGCCGGTGATGGAGTCGATCAGCTGCTGGTGATTGCCGCGTGGAAAGTCCGTCCGGCCAACAGAGCCCTGGAAGAGAACATCGCCGACAAAGGCGAGGGCGCCTTCCTTGTTGTAGATCACGACATGGCCGGGCGTGTGCCCAGGACAGTGGGCGACACCAAATTTGGTGCCGCCAAGCTCCAGTTCGTCACCATCGTGCAGGTAGCGCGTGGGAGTGACGTTCTTGCCGTCCGTGATGCCATATTTGGCGCCCTGCGCTTCGACTTCGTCAAGGAGCCACTGGTCGTCCTCGTGAGGGCCGATGATGGGGCATCCCGTGCGCTCTGAAACGGCCGTGGCCGCGCCGGCATGGTCCAGATGCCCATGCGTGAGCCACACAGCGACGATCTTGACGCCGAACTGCTCCGCCGCCGCCATGAGCCGGTCAACTTCGCCGCCCGGATCAATGAAGACGCCTTCCATGGTCGCGGTCGACCAGATCATGGACGTGTTCTGCTGGAGGGGCGTAACCGGAATGATCCGGATTTCGAGCTTGGGCTGGGGCGCTTGATCAGTCATGAGCCAAAGATAGCGACGCGAAGCCGTTTCGTGAAGCATTTCCCGGATTTTCGTGGGGTAAAGGTGCGCGCTGCCCGATCAGGAACGGTAATTCTGAGGCCTGAACAAAAATGACCGCCCGGTCGCCCAAAAGGGTCCAGAGCGGCCATTCTGTCCACCATTCGCAGGCAATACGGATCCCCACCCAGCCTGCGTAATTGCGATTGGTCAAATTTCACGGAGGAAACCCATCCAATTGTAAGTTTTACATACCACTGGTATGATAAGGCAACAATAGGCCAAATGACCAATGGTCAAGCGTACGCCAGAGCAAGCTGAGGAGACCCGCCGCACTATCCTTGCAGCGGCCCGGCATCTGTTTGAAACAAAGGGGTATACGGACACGTCAATCGCGGCGATCGTTCACGATGCCGGCACGACCAAGGGTGCCCTGTTCTACCATTTTGCAAACAAGGAAGCCCTGTTCAGGGAAGTCTGGACCGAGGTGCAGCTTGAAATGGACGCCGAAACGCGCGCCGCTGCGGCTGCAGCCATCTCGTCGACCGATCCCTATGCAGCCTTCCTTGCTGGCACGCGGGTTTATTTCAAATGGGCGTCCACTCAGGCCTACCAGCGTATCGTGCTGACAGACGGGCGCGCCGTGATGGGCCTCGATCGGTGGCAGGAGAATGACGATCGGCTAGGGCGCAACAACGTCGCCAATGGCCTGCGCTATCTGGCCAAGCAGGGCCATATCAGCGATGAGCGGGTCGTTCCGATGTCGGTGATGCTGCTCAACGCGCTGAATGGGGCGGGATTTTCGCTGTCGCGCAAGGATCCGGGCGTAACAGCGGACAATCTGTTCGAGGCTTTCGAGGAATTGCTGCGCGGACTGCGCTAGGTCAGCGGGTCAACGCGATCGATGCCCGACTGGTTGACCCGCCACCAGCCAGCGATTCCATAACGACGCGCCTGGGTGACTTCCACAGCATGGGGAACCGTTTCCGATAGCATGAACACAGCGCCGGCCCCTTCGGGCAGCAGCCGGGCAACTGGGACATCCGCTTCGTCTGCGCCCTCCGGCCAGATGACAAGGGCACCGCCAAGATCATCGCTCCAGGCTTCGTTAAGATAGACGACCAGCGAGATGACGCGGTTGCGCGCCCCTGCGAAACTGTCGACGTGGCGATCATAGAAGCCCTCGACCGGATAGACGGCAAAGCAGGCCTCGAAATCGAAAAGGCCCAGCATCAGGGCGCGGTTCAGGCTTTCACGAATGGGCTCCGCCCAGGCCAGGAAAGCCTTCTGGGCAGGGCTTGATCCATCCATCCAAGAGATGCGGGTGCGGCGCACATCGCGGGCGAGCTGGAACATGTCCTCGCGCCCAATGCCAGCCGGGTCGAGGTCCTGCTCTATGTCGCGCTCGAGGATTTCGGCGCGAAGCGCTGACACGAGCGCGTCCGGCAGCATGTCCGGCTGCCAGCTCCAGCCCTTAAGCGACAAGTCCCCGGCAATGACGCCGAGCCTGTTGTCACTTGGAGGCGCGACAGCGATGTCCATGCGGATCAGGTGTGCAGGACGATCCGGCCTGCGCCGGAAGTCTTAGCCACGATGGTCGGCCATCAAGCCGGCAAAGCGGTCGAACAGGTAGAAACTGTCCTGTGGTCCGGGCGATGCTTCGGGGTGATGCTGAACCGAAATGATCGGCTTGCCCGCGACGCTGAGGCCGGAATTGGTGCCGTCAAAAAGTGACGTGTGGCTCTCCTCGACGCCTTCCGGCAGCGTCGACGGATCAACTGTGAAGCCGTGGTTCATCGACACGATCTCTACCTTGCCGGTCGTGTGGTCGCGAACCGGGTGGTTGGCACCATGGTGGCCTTGGGCCATTTTCATCGTCTTGGCGCCGAGCGCGAGCGCCAGCAGCTGGTGGCCGAGGCAGATGCCGAGGATGGGCGTGCCGCTGGCAATCACGTCGCGGATCATGTCGCCGGAGCGCAGGATGGTCGCTGCCGGGTCGCCGGGGCCGTTGGAGAAGACAACGCCATCAGGCTTCAGCGCCGCGATCTCGGCAGCCGTCGCATCGCCGTTCACGACGGTGCTGCGGGCGCCGACGCTGGCGAGGTTGCGGAGGATGTTTTTCTTCACACCGAAATCCACCACGACGACGTGGAATTTCGCGTCCTCGAGCGCGCCATAGCCACTTCCGGCGGCCCATATCTGCTGGTTGTTTTCGTAGTTCGCGTCGCTGACAACGTCTGCTGCGAGGTCAGCGTCGTCCAGGCCTTTCCAGGCGCGGGCCTGTTCGATAAGGGCATCGGTATCGATACCGCCCTCAGGCTGGTGACAGATGGCGACCTTCTGCATGCCCTTTTCGCGGATCAGCCGGGTCATTGCGCGTGTGTCCACACCCGAGAGGCCGATAATGCCGCGCGATTTCATCCAGGCGTCAAAGTGGCTGGTGGAGCGGAAATTGGACGGCGCGGTGATAGGCTCGCGGAAAATGGCGCCGCGAGCGGCTTTCATGCCTTCGAGGGACGATTCTTCCTGATCGTCGGCATTGGCGCCGACATTTCCGATATGCGGGAAGGTGAAGAGAACGACCTGCGAGGCATAGGAAGGGTCCGTCAGGATCTCTTCATAGCCGGTGATGCTGGTATTGAAGCAAATCTCACCGACATTTGTTCCTGCAGCGCCTGCGCCGAATCCTAGGAAAATGGTGCCATCTGCCAGGGCGACGGCTCCCGTCGCTGGTGAGTCAGCTTGAACTTTGGTGTCTTTAGTCATATCTCATTTCGCTTCCGGGCCGTTTCCCGGTCGTTAACCCAACCGACCGAAGATTTTGTCCGGTTAATGGGGCTGAGTCTGCGCATCGTCAAGCAATGTGGCGCATGCGGCATGTGAAAGGCAATAACGGCATGGGCCGAGAGGATACAACTGATACGATGTCGCTCAAGGCGCGCATCGTCCAGGCATTGAAATCCGAGACCGAAAAAGGCGCAAGCGACGTCCGTATGGCGACGCTGCGACTGATCGAGTGCGCCGTGCGCGACAGGGATGTCTGTGCGCGTGGACGCGGTGTCGGCGAAGGTTGCCCGGACGCGGATGTGCGCTCGGTGCTCGAAACCATGGTCGCCCAACGCGAGGTGTCCGCCCGCGAGCATGAGGAAGCCGGTCGCATTGAAGATGCCATTCGCGAGCGCGAAGAAATCGAAGTCATCCAGAAATTCCTGCCGGTGCCGCTGAGCGGCACCAAGCTTGAAGCGGCGGTGAAAGATATTGTCGAAGACCTCGGCGCGTCCAAGCTCAAGGATGTCGGGCGCTGCATGTCGGCCCTGAAGAAGAAATTTCCCGGCATGATTGATACGGGCAGTGCCGGCAAAGCGGTCCGCGAAGCGCTCTCTCGCTCCTGAGGCAACTCGATATTGAAATCTGTTGAAGCGACTGCGCCCTGCGCGGTTCCTCCACAATTCCTTTCCGAAAATGCAGACTTTAAGGGGAACCGGGCGGCGGCATATCGCGTTGAGCGGATGTTATTGCAAGGAAAGGACCTTACTATGAAACATTATATTGCCCCTATCGGTGCCGTCGCCGCTATCGCCCTTCTGGCTGCCTGCTCCGGCGCTGACACGACCGTTGACACTGCTGGTGTGAACGACACGACAGCTCATACTGAATCCACTGACATGGCTGACGCCACGGTCGACAAAACGACCATGGATGAGGTCGAAGTTGCCCGTGCCTCGTACGTGATGGCCGCTGGCGAATATGAAGCCTCTGAGCTGATTGGTGATGACATCATCGGCGCAGATGGCGAAAAAATCGCTACGGTAGCTGACGTCCTCATCGGCAAGGATGGTGCGCCGGGCCAGATCGTCTTCCGGGACGGTGGTGTTCTGGGTGTTGCTGGGGACCTCGGCACGCTCCCGTTCAGCTCGGTCAGCGTGAAGCTTGATGCCGAAGGCGAGCCAGAAGTTTCTGCCGCTCTCGTCGACGAGTCGCTGGAAGGCGTTGCTGAATTCGAGCAGGATGGCCTGAATGATTATAGCCTCGCTTCCGAGCTGATCGGCACCAATGCCGAACTGGCCGTGGCCGACAACTACACACGTATCACCGACCTGATCATGGATGCTGAAGGCCATGTGAAACATGCCGTCGTTACGGATGGCGTGTCGGGTGTTGCCTCTGACGAACGCCTCGTCATCGACTTTAACGCCATCACGGTTGTTCAAGGCGACAGCGAAGGTGAAGTCATGATCAACAAGACACCTGAGCAACTGAAAACTGCTCCCGTCCTCCACGACATGGACTAGACCTCGCGCCGGATCGTCCGGTACGAAATGAAATGGCCCTGCCGCAAGGCGGGGCCATTTTCATATTGGCAGCCTCTCCGGCTATTTCCGCGTTTCCCGAAATGCCGCAACGCGCTACACTCAATCCAATGTCCCAGACCGTGCGCATCCCCGATGGCTTCGTCGAAGAACTGAAGGCCCGCATCCGGCCTTCGGACGTGATCGGCCGCAAGGTGAAGCTGGTGAAGAAGGGCAAGGAATGGGTCGGCCTGTCTCCCTTCACCAATGAGAAAAGCCCGAGCTTCTACGTCAACGACCAGAAGCGCATATTCAAATGCTTCTCCTCCGGCATGGGCGGCGACGTCATCAGTTTCATCATGGAGACCGAGCGCCTCTCCTTCATGGAAGCTGTCGAGAAACTTGCCGAAGAAGCGGGGATGAGCCTGCCTAAGGCGAGCCCTGAGGCGGCTGAGGAGTACGATCACCGCAAACGGCTACAGGCCGTGTGCGAGGCCGCTGCCGACTATTTTGAAGACCGGCTGCAATCGACTGAAGGCGCGGCGGCGCGTGCCTATCTGGAAGGGCGCGGCCTCCTGCCGGCAGCTTGGCGGCGCCACAGGCTCGGCTATTCACCTGATGACTGGCGCAAGACCATCGAACACCTGAAGTCCGAAGGCTTCACGATGCCGGAGATCCTCGAGGCGGGCCTCGCCAAGGAAAGCGACAAGGGCGGCGAACCCTATGATGCCTTCCGGGGGCGCCTGATGTTCCCGATCCCGGACTCCCGGGGCGGCATCATCGCGTTTGGGGGCAGGGGGTTGACGCCTGACGCCAAGCCGAAATACCTGAACTCCGGCGACACACCGCTCTTCCACAAGTCGCGCGTGCTCTATCGCTACAAGGCGGCGCGTGAGGCGCTCGGCTCGGGCGAGGGCGGCGGCCTGATCGTCTGCGAAGGCTATATGGATGCGATCGCGCTGGCCGAGGCCGGCTTCGGGCACGCAGTCGCACCGCTTGGCACCGCGCTGACCGAGGACCAGATCTCGCTTCTCTGGCGCGCAGGACCCGAACCGGTGCTCTGTTTTGACGGCGACAAGGCGGGGGTCGGAGCTGCCTTCCGTGCGCTCGACCGTGCGTTGCCTCATGTCGAACCGGGTCGGTCGCTCTATTTCGTCCTGCTGCCCGATGGAATGGACCCCGACGACCTGATTCGCGAGCGCGGCCCTGCGGCCATGACAGAGGCCTTGGACAATCGTCTTGCCCTTTCAGAACTGCTCTGGCGCCGTGAGCGCGATGCCGAGCCGCTCGATACGCCCGAGCGCCAGGCCGGGCTGGAGGCACGCCTCGCCGCAGCGTCGGCCCTGATTCAGCATCCCGGCGTACGGGCCGCCTATGAACGCGATCTGAAGGCCCGCATGCGCGATCATTTCTGGCAGGTGCGTCAGGCCAGCCGCAGCAATAATAACCGCAGCACCAACGCCGGTAATAACAGTTACAACAACAGGAAGCGCCCCGGAACGGGACAGAATCCCGCCTCAGGCGAGTCGGGTCAGGCGGCATTGAAGAGTGGCGCGCCAGCCAAGCTGCGCGGCCTTGGGGCCGTTGTACGGGCGATTGACAGTCCCTTCCTTCTGGCGCTCGGCACGGAAACGCTGGCGGCCTCGATCTTCCCTGATCCGGATGTCAGCCAGATACGCGACTGCGTGTTGGACTTTGTGAACGCAGGGAAAGCTATTGACCGCAGCGTCATGAGCGCCCATTTACTCGAAACTGGGAACATGCGCGCTTCCAGATTGCTCAAAGATTATCCTGACACGCCTCAGATAGCGGCCGATGGGCCCGAGGCACGGGAATGGCTTATAGCCCTCGAGCAATACATGGCGGTGAGAGGTTCCGACGGGCAGGATCCCGGCTCTGGCACAGAAGCTGCGAGCGGGGAGTCAACGGCGTCGCCATCTGCGTGGCGCCGAAGGCATCAGCTTGTCGCAGAACGTAGGGCCCTCAAGGCCCGCATGAACGAGGCAGCAGGAAAAGTCGGCGAAAGCTGAAGGCGCAGGGCAATTTTGGGCAATCCGGCAGGGCAGATGCCGGAGCACCCACAGGAGAGAATTGAATGGCAACAGCCACCAAAAAGAAGAACACCGCGGGTGATGGTGAAGGCGAAGACGAAAAGGACGGCGAAACCGCCCTCGTCGATTTCAACGCAACCGACGTCAAGAAAGTTCTGAAGCGCGCCCAGAAGCGCGGCTTCATTACGCATGACGAAGTCAACGCCCTGTTGCCAGCCGAGGACATGACCTCGGATCAGATCGAGGATGTGATGTCCCAGATCTCGGAAATGGGCATTGCGGTGGTCGAGAGCGAGGAAGAGGCCGAAGCCGAAGGCAAGGCGCTCACCAAGATCGAAGACAAGAAAGTTGTCACCAAGAAGGGCAATGCGCGCGGCTCTGACCGCACGGACGACCCCGTGCGCATGTACCTGCGTGAAATGGGCGCCGTTGAACTGCTCTCGCGCGAAGGCGAAATCGCCATTGCGAAGCGCATCGAGGCCGGCCGGGACGCGATGATCCGCGGCCTGTGCGAAAGCCCGCTGACCTTCGAAGCCATGATGGTGTGGCGCGACGAGCTTATCAACGAGCGCATCCTTCTGCGCGACCTGATCGACCTTGAAGCGACTTATGGCGCGGAAAACCCGCCGCCTGAGCCCAAGCCCAAGGAAGAAGAAGACGAAGCCGACGAGGCGAAAGCCGAAGGCGAAGAAGGCGCAACCGACGACGATGAGGACGACGAGGACGATGCTGCGGCAATGTCCATGTCGGCCATGGAAGCGGAACTGCGCGAAGGCGTGCTCGCCAAGCTCGACGAGATTGCTGACGGTTTCGGCCGTTACCGCAAGCTGCAGGACAAGCTGGTTGGCCGTCGTCTCGAAGGCAAGGACCTCACACCCAAGGCCCAGGCCGAATATGACGAGCTGTCGAACAATATCGTCGACAGCCTGAAAACGATCCACATCAACAATGCCCGTATCGAGGCACTGGTCGAGCAGCTCTACGCCATCAACAAGAAGCTGATGGGCCTGGAAGGCAAGCTGATGCGCATGGCTGACGCGCATGGCGTGCCACGCAAGGAATTCCTCGAGAACTATTTCGGCCACGAACTTGAGCCGGAATGGGGCGAACGCGTCAAGGCGCTGTCGGCGAAGTGGAAACGCTTCATCGAAGGCAAGGATGACGAGATCGAGGCCGTCCGCGGCGAGATTTCCGAAATCGCGCAGGAAATCGGTATTCCGATCGATGACTATCGCGTGCTGGTCCAGACCGTCCAGAAGGGTGAGCGCGAAGCGCGCATCGCCAAGAAGGAAATGGTCGAAGCCAACCTGCGTCTCGTGATCTCGATTGCCAAGAAATATACGAACCGTGGCCTGCAATTTCTGGATCTCATCCAGGAAGGCAACATTGGCCTGATGAAAGCCGTCGATAAGTTCGAATACCGTCGCGGTTACAAGTTCTCGACCTATGCCACCTGGTGGATTCGTCAGGCTATTACGCGCTCCATCGCGGACCAGGCCCGTACGATCCGTATTCCGGTGCACATGATCGAGACGATCAACAAGATCATCCGGACGCAGCGCCAGATGCTGCACGAGATTGGTCGCGAGCCGACACCGGAAGAGCTGGCTGAAAAGCTGGGCCTGCCGCTGGAGAAGATCCGCAAGGTTCTGAAGATCGCGAAAGAGCCGATTTCGCTGGAAACACCGATTGGCGACGACGAGGATTCAAACCTTGGCGACTTCATCGAGGACAAGATGGCGCTTCTGCCCGTCGACGCCGCGATCCAGTCGAACCTGCGCGAAACGACCACCCGCGTGCTCGCCTCGCTCACCCCGCGTGAGGAACGCGTGCTGCGCATGCGCTTCGGCATCGGTATGAACACCGATCACACGCTGGAAGAAGTCGGCCAGCAATTCTCGGTGACCCGCGAACGTATCCGCCAGATCGAAGCCAAGGCGCTGAGGAAACTCAAGCACCCGTCGCGGTCGCGGAAGCTGAGGTCATTCCTGGATACGTAGCAGGACGCATGATCAGGTTTAATTTTGCCGTCTCATCTTGAGGTTGAGTGACTTTGCGTGCATGCCCCTAGCTGGGCACGGGGAGAAACCTGATGATGCGCGTGGCATTTTTTGCACTGTTTGGTGCGGTGATATTGGCAGCCAGTGGATGCGGCGGAGGGGGCGGCGGAGAATCAGCCGTTCCTGCTGCGCCGCCACCGCCTCCACCGCCACCCAACATTCCGCCCGTTCTGCAGGTTTCCGTATCAGCGGATCAGTTCTTCTCGGACGAACTTTTCGTCATTAGTGCTCGAGGCTCTTCGGATGCCGATGGCGACCTTTTGAATTATTCAATCACGCAGATTTCGGGTTCCTCCGCCGAGATAACGGATGGACTGATTGGTGCTTTTGAGTTGCAGGCACCCAGTATTCCGGCCGGACGAATTGAAGAATTAGCGTTCGATGTCAGCGTGACTGACGGAAAGGGTGGCAGTGATACCGAGCGTGTGCGGGTATCGGTCAGGGGGTTCTCTGGACCCGGACGACCGGTAGGTATATTCGATCCGCCTCTTACCCTGATTGTCGGCAACGCTCCAAGGCCGGGAACAGTCAATCGAGGTCTACGTGAAGTGATTGCCACTCGGACACCTAACGCGGCCGCAAATTCGAGCACTCAAACAATCTCATTCATCGGAGAACCACTGACATCGAGCTCTTTCGATTACTCTAATGACCGCAATCTGCGTGTTGACGGTACATTCGGGGATATACAATTTGTCGGCTATGGAACGCTGAGCTCAAATATCGGGGCTAGCGGTGGCAGCGAGTTTTCAGTGCTCAGCGAAACAGAGGACAAGCTTCGCTGGTTCATAGCCAGTCGAAACGACGATCCCATTGTTTTTTCAGAGGCTGACAATATTTCCATAACAGACCCATGTCACGTAGTGGGGGCGACGGACTCCAGCCAGGATTTTATATTGGTTGGTCAGCGAAATCGCGGACTATCTGTTGTCAGAATCGTTGCAGTCGATCCAGACGGTGACGGAATAGCGGTCGAATTTGACGATTCCGTTATCTACAGCCTGGATGTCGGTCGCTCACTTTGCCATGTATTCCCAACTGTTTTGCCGGAGCGGGTCAGTCCTGAGTTCGTCAATGGGGACCTCGTTGATTTACCCGGAGTGATTGCCGTTGATTTTGACACAAATGAAATCGTGTTGATTGGCGACACTACGGACAATGGTGCCTACGAAGTGCTTGAGGTGATACCTATTGATACACAATCGACTGAGCCGATGAAGATTGTCGACGTGTTCTCTCGGGGAAATCCAAGTCTGGTACCACGTTACATTGCCATTCTCCTCACCAGCGGTATCCATGATGGTGAACACCGTTTGGTTGTCGTTTCCCAGAGCAACGACACCAAAGAAATATCTCAAGAAACGTTTTCATGGAGTGGCGGAGTGCCTGTTGCCCTCTTGAGCGGCCCGTTTGTCGGCGTAAGACCTAACGATCAAACGCGCCCTGACCTTGTCGTAATTTCGGGCACTTCCGAACAGTCTTTGGTTTTTGAGAATACCGTTCCAGAAGAATCGGGAGTAGCTACTGTCCCGAGCTTTGCAGCGCCTAAGTTATTCGATGTTGGCATTGGTGCTGGATCGGCCGTGGCCGCGATTAGCGAAAACTACACGGACACTGTGGTATTGGTCTCGTTTCCGGATACGGGTGAAATTCGAGAAATCAGACCACCTGGCGACTGATCAGGCAGCCAGCTTCAATCGAAGCGCGCTGCCTGATGGGCCGCCTGTTCCGCTAATTCCCTGTTCCAATAGATAGAGCATGGCGCGCACATAGCGCCCCGTCAGTGCACGCATCTCTTCATTCATTGGGCCGGAACGGGTGCGCAGGATGAAGCAGAGATCGCTGGCAATCGAGCCGAATAGCTGGAATCCAAAGAAGGGCCCCTGGCCCTGACAATCGTGAGCGATGCGGGCACATCAGGCGCCGCAATATCATTTTCCGCGCCCAGTTCGTAGATCAGGCTTCTCAACTGGGTGTGCGTGGATGTCAGCCATTCCTGACGCAAAACGTCGATCACATCGTCAGGAGACGCAATGTGTGGCTTAGGGTAATCCAGCCCTGCGAGCATGTCCTGCAGAGGATCGGCAGACCTGCCTCCGGGCTCTGGTCGGCCGCGCACGCGTACAATGGCGCTTACCAGGTCGCCCTGATCGATTGGCTTGGTGACATAGCCGCTAGCGCCTTTCGACAGGAAGCGCTCACGGTCGCCTGACATGGCATCCGCTGTCAGCGCGATGACCGGAATGTCATGGTACGGTGTATCTCCAGAGCGCAGGATCGCCAGTGCCTCCATGCCATCCATCACGGGCATATGGACATCCAGAAGCACGACATCGAATGTGCCGCGCGCAAGCGCATCGAGCGCTTGCTGTCCATTCTCTGTCTCGGTGATCTGCACGTCATACGGCGTCAGGAAAAGTTTCACCACTTCCCGGTTCACGCGGTTGTCGTCGGCCAGAAGAATGCGCAGGCCGGTGAGCGATGTTGCGGCAATCACGGGCGTCTCGGCGGAGGCCGCCTTCGGGCTATGGAGCGCGGCGGGCTCGGCCATGAATGTCAGTGTAAACGTGGAGCCCTTGCCAGGTTCGCTTTGCGCAACAACGTCGCCACCCATCATGCGCGCAAGGCGCCGGGTGATTGAGAGGCCAAGGCCCGTGCCGCCAAACCGACGCGTTGTAGAGGAATCCGCCTGCGAGAAATCAGCGAAAAGACCGGAGAGCGCTTCTTCGCTTATTCCAATTCCGGAATCGCGGACCTGAACCGTCACGCGCCAGTGGTTGGCCTCCTGCTCGGTGGTCACGCAGACGTTCACCTGGCCGGCATCCGTGAACTTGATCGCGTTCGATATGAGATTGGAGAGGCATTGCCGCACACGGACGGGATCAAAGCGCAGGGCGCTGCTGGCCGAGTCATCGACCGATACGATCAGGTCAATTCCCTTCTCGCGTGCTCTCGGTTCAAACAGGCGCGTGATGCGCTGCACCGCATGGCGCAGATCGCCGTCCACGGCGTCAATCGCCAGCTTGCCCGCCTCGATCTTCGACAGGTCGAGAACGTCGTCAACCAAGGACAAAAGTGTGCGCCCTGAATCCAGAAGGATCTCGACCTTGTCGTGCTGCGACGGTGTAAGCTCGGGGTCTGATATCAGGGACTGCGCCATGCCGAGGATGCCATTCAGGGGCGTACGAATTTCGTGGCTCATCGCTGCCAGGAATTGCGATTTGGCGCGGCTTGCGGCCTCGGTCTCGCGCGCTCGCGCTTCTGCCATCTTGTAGGCTGTAATATCGAAATTGATGCCCGCAATGCCGATCTTGCCGGATGGCAGACGCACGGGCAGCTTTTTCGTAAGCGCCGTCATCTCGGGGCCGATTTTCTCTTCACTGAGGGAAATACCTTTTGCGAGAACCTTTTGGTCCTCCCGCTCAAACCCCTCCCATTGCTCGCGGGGGTAAAGGTCCCGATCAGGATGCCCCAGATAGTCGGTCATCCCCGTGGCCTTCAGGATGAAGCGGTCCAGCGCGGCATTGCCATAGATGAGGTTCAGGTTTTCATCCTTGATGAATACCGGGTCGGGCAGTGCATCCAGGAATGCCTGCAACAGTTCTGCGATATTCTCGACAAGCGGTGATGTCCCATTATTGGATGACATACGCTTTCCCCCGATCTATTTTCGGGTGAAAATAGAGGAAGTTCGCGAATCGAGTGTTAACGCTACCTTTTGGGGCGTGGCCGTTCCGCCTTCGTCCCGTTTAATGCGTGCTCGGCGTTTTTAAAGGCCGGAGAACGTATCGCACTGCCGGGGATCGCCCGTGGTAATGCCCCGGCGCAGCCACTCCATCCTCTGCTCGGACGAGCCGTGGGTAAAGCCTTCGGGCGAAACGCGTCCGGTTGAGCGCTTCTGCAGCATGTCATCGCCGATCGCATTGGCGGTCTTCATGCCTTCTTCTACATCCCCCTGTTCAAGCGCGACTTGGCCGCCCGAAGCCTCAGCCGCATGGGCTGCCCAGACGCCGGCATAGCAATCGGCCTGGAGTTCAAGTGCAACGGAATACTTGTTGGCCTCGGCCTGGCTGCGCGCGGTGTTCTGGGCTTCACGCACTTTGCCAGATGCACCTGTCAGTGTTTGGACATGGTGGCCAAACTCGTGGGCGATGACATAGGCACGGGCGAAATCAGCACCGGATGCACCCAGCTTCGTTTCCATTTCCTGCCAGAAGGAGAGATCGAGATACACGGTCTGGTCGTTGGGACAGTAGAAAGGGCCCATGGCCGCCTGGCCAAAGCCACAGCCGGTATTCGTGCCTTGTGTATAGAGAACGGTATTGGGGGGCTGGTAGCCCTCCATCTGGGTGCGCCAGACGTCGTCGATATTGGTGCCGATGACATCGACAAACTGGCCGGCTTCGTCTTCCGGTGTGCCGACCGGCGCATCGCCCTGCGGCGAGGAAGAGACCGCGGCCTGGTCAAGAACCTGCGCGGTTTGCGAAGGGTCGATCCCGAACACGAAATAGCCGATCAGGGCGATAACAAGCACACCGATGCCGCCACCGGCAACGGCGCCGCCACTCATGCCCCGTCTGTCTTCAACATTGCCGCCCTTGCGTCCGCCTTGCCACCGCATGAAATCCGTCTCCCTGATATGCCGGAGGCCTGTGTCCGGGCTTGCGCAGTCTGGCCGACATTACTGTCTCAGCCCAGCCCGAAACGCACAAGAGTGCCCGGAGTTTCCGCATCGGTCATCGATGGCTTAGCGCCACCGCCGTTTCAGGCGGAAAACTCAGGTGAAATCGGCGTGGGCGCTGTAGGCGCAGGCGCGGCGCGCGGACAGGATATGGTTGCGCTGCGGGTTGCGCCATCCGGCCAGGTTCAGGGGCGGTTCCAGCTGGCGTACCAGCAGGGAACGCGCCTGCGCCGTGTCGCAAGCCAGGGGCAGCTGCGCCACATGAAGGGCCTTGGCCATCCAGTCTGACAGGCGCGCCTCGCTGTCTGCCGTGAAGGCGAACGAGAAGCCATCGTCCCATAGGTTAGTCAGTGCCACTTCGAGTGCCAGCTCGCGCTGCAGCAGCGCGCCGAGGCTGCGTAAGGGCGACGTGGAGCGGTTCGCATTGAGCGTCCCTACGAAATGATCGATATGGGAAGCGCCCGTCACATTGTGGCCGATATAGATCAGTCCATCATCGGCCGTCATCAGGCCGGGAAGGGAAAATCCCTCTACCAGGTAAACACCATAAACGCCGCGGGCCCTCTGCGATTGGCCATGCCAAACAGCCCGCGCTGCCGCCAGCGCGCTCCTTACGTCTTCGATCAACATTACCCCAACTCACGCAACCTTTGAGGGAAGTGTTAACGCTCACTAACCTTTATGTCCATATCAGGAACAAGATAATTTCGACTCATGCTTGCTTTCTAACGCGCTCGCGTGGTCACCCGCCCATCTCGTGCCAGAGGTCCATGGCTTGACAGAGGCCATCCTGCTGCAATGCCGCCTGCGCGCCTGAGTTGAACTGGTCGCTGGCTGAAGCCGCCCAGACTGCTGCTGCAGCATCAAAGCTGGTAAAGCCGATCTCCGACATGCCCCGTTCAATGCGGCTGCAGATCAGACGGGCCGTATCGGCGTCGCCTGTATCGTTCAGGCTGGCGATACGGTCGGCAAGGTCGAGCCGGGAAAAGATATAGTCGTAAACGGTCAGGTCTTCGCCGACATCGAAGGCGAGAATGTCGCCCGAGGGGATGCCCGTATAGTCCGGCTCCTGGCCATCATAGTCAGATGAGGCTGCCGTGAAGATTGAGGGGATGGGCTGGTCGAGATAGACCGCCCACTGGCCGATCGAGCCCTTGCCCTTGGTTTGCTTGATGTTGCCGGCTTCGGGCAATTCGGCCGAGACGACGAGGATCGGCGTATCGCTCCACGATTTCACCGAGAAGGCGCTCGTCGATTGTTCGGTGATTGATTGGCCGAACAGCGTCGTCGATTGCGTATTCAGGAAGTTCGAGGCTTCCAGCATCAAAGGTTGATTGAAATAGGTCACCAGTGTCGAGGCCGGCGCGATCAGGTTGGCCGCCGTCGTCAGCGCGCCCATGACGCTCGCCCCGGCACTGCCCTGGCGCTCGTCTGACAATTGCAGCCGGAAGCGGCCTTCGATTGTCGTGTTGGGGCCTACCTTGAAGTAGGGCGTGGCATAGACGGAAATGCTTTCATTCGTTGTCCAGGCTTCGCCTTCCTTGCTGTCGGACGAGAACGTGGCGGAGAACAGGGCCTTCGTCGCCTTGATGTCCGGCTTGGCGACATCGAATTCAGCGATCAGTGTACGTGTGACATTTCGCGAACCCATCATGCGGGAAAACCAGTTGCGGCTCTCCTTGTTATAGTTGCGCATTTCAAGCGGCTCTTTGCGCTGGCCCGACGAGACGCCCTCAATGTCATAGGCGTCCGGCTTCAGCGTGACGATCTGGATGCGCGTATAGCGGTCCTGAAGCATCAGGCCGTATTCGGAATAAAGCGCGGCTTCGTCGATCGCGACATCGATGAAGGGCAGGTAGTCCTTGCCGGGCTTCGCATTGTTCACGGCGCGGCCTACGGGCCGTCCCGATCCACGTCCCGGGCCGGACGATCCCACCATGGGCGGAGGTGGCGTCTCCACTTCAGCTGAAGGATAGGGCAAGCCGCGATCCGGGCCGTAGTCATCATCCTCTTCACTATAGACCGGCGGAGGCGGAGGTGGAGGAGGGGGCGGTGGTGGCGGAGCAGGGGGAGGAGGAGCCTCTGTTGCCGGTGTCGATCCCCCCGGCGTGACCTGCTTGGATGCACAACCGGCAAGAGCAAGCGAAAGCGCCAGAAGGCTGATCTGTAAATTCTTCATGGCGCGTCCCCGACCGTTTTGATTTTATGGTTAACAAACGGTAACAGAGGCCGGGTGCCAAAGCGAGCCGTTTTGCCGCCCACTATCATTCAACAGAGATTCCGCGCCGATCTGCTGGAACCCGGCTGGATTCGCCTATTTGTGCGGCTGTTTCTCGCGGCAGCGTTTGATCGCATCGGGCCTGAACAGGCTGGCATCCCTTGCCGCCAGCAAGGTCAGGCGAGGCGCAATGTGCTGCTGCGGAGCGCTGATTGTGGCGAGCGCGTCTGCCGGCACATCCGGCGCCGCCAGCGTCAGCTCACAGCCCGCTGCGTTGACCCGCATGGCAAGGCGAGCCGTGTTGATCGCGCTTGTGTCGTTCACGGACTTGGCAAGCACATAGCCGCAAAGCGCCAGAACGAACAGAATACGCATTTTTGCGCCGAGCTTTGGCAGCAGGATCAGTCCGGCAACGATCACGCTGAGCCAGGCATAGTTTGACAGGGTGATGTACCGGTTGGCGAACGCCTGCTCCGGGCCGAACGCCTGCCACCGCCCCAGCGCCGTCAACAGGCCTGCGCCAAGACTGAAGGCCAGCAGGGCCACCAGGCCGCGATAGGCCGCCAGAGATTTGCGGAAGTGCATCCAGCTAAGTCCGGCGATGGTGCCCAGCGCACCAACTGCCGCAGCCGCCACCAGCAGGCTGGCCGGTTTATAGATACGAGCCACGGCGCTCGCGGCGTAATTGGCCAGATAATGCCCAACGCCAAGCATGGTCTCCAGCGCGTTGCCATGCGGCAGCATCGTATCGCCATAGTTGCCGCGCGTTGCGCTGTAATGCAGGAAGAACGCAGCGAACAGGAGCGTCCACGTAAAACCAGCCAAGGCTCTCCGCTGCCGCGTGGTAACCGGCGCAAGGGCGATCAGGAAGAGGCCAACGGGCAGCAGGCACCATGCGGTAGCAAAGCCGTAAATGGCCACTGTGGCGGCTATGGCGGCCAGTCCCATACGCGCCCAGTTCAGGCCGGGCCGCATCAGAAGGGCAATACACCAGACGACCCCGGTCATGCTGGCAAAGATCGCCACCTGCCAGCCCCACAGCCAGTTTGCGGCCTGGTCCAGCGAGAAATAGATAAAGGCCGCCGCCGCCGTCACCCGCAACAGGGAGCGACCTTCACCCAGCTCATCAAGCGTGCGCCGCAGGATTTCGAACAGGGCGACAAATCCGAACGCCGCCAGAAGCAAGCTGATGCAGACATCCGGCCAGTGCGCCATGCCGGTCAGCTCGGCCGTGGCCAGCATCACGATATAGCCGCTCGCGTGCCAATGGCTGCCATGCTGGACGAAAAGGTCCGCAGGCTTCAGCGTTCCGGCCTGCGCCGCGTCCCATAGCGGAACGATGTCCCAGTGATCATGATAAGGCAGCTGGTAGTGGAAGATCAGCGTATAGGCTGCCGTCAGGGCAAAGAAGATGACGGGCGCCGCAAGCAGGCGATAATCGCGGCGTTTCGGGCCATCCGGCGCACGCTCGAACGCAAGGCCCTTGGACAGCATGAAGACGACAGGTGGGATGGTCACAATCGTGGTTGCGAACGCGAGCCAGAGATTGGCCCGGAACACATCCGTCATGATCACGAAGATCAGCACATTCAGCACAGCGCCGGTGATGGCCGCGAAGGCAAAGCCCGGCAGGGCCTGATGGTGAGGCACACGCGAGCCGAAGGTGAAGTGATAGTGTCCGAGGTATGAGACCGAAAAGGCGGTCAGAAAGCCCAAGAGCGTCGCCAGCGACGCGCGCATGCCCAGGCGTTCCGCCAGAAGCCAGAGGATGGCTGCATGGGTAAGTGTCGCGGCGACCCCCACGATGCCGAACCGGACGACCCGTGCAAGGCGCTGCATGGGCGCCAGCGGCTCACTTGGCGCCGTCATCGTCAGTCCCGCCAAAGATATCCTCGATGATATAGATCGGGCGTTGTTTGGTTTCAGCAAAGATCCGCGCAATATATTCTCCCAGCACCCCAATGCTGAGCAATTGAAGCCCCCCAAGGAAGAAGATGGCCGACGCAAGCGTGGCATAGCCCGGAATGTCACGCCCGAATGCCAGCGTCGAGATAACAATCCACATCGCGTAAATCAGCGCGCCCGTCGCGATGACCGTGCCGATGACGGACCATATTCGCAGGGGCAGTGCAGAGAAGGAAATGATCCCGTCCCACGCATAGCTGAAGAGCTTCAGGATCGGCCACTTGCTGCTGCCCGAGCTGCGCACACCGACATCGTAAGGCACGCTTTCCTGCGAAAAGCCGATCCAGGAATAAAGGCCCTTCATGAACCGGTTGGTTTCCGGCAGCGATCTGAGGGCATCGGCGGCGCGGCGGGAAAACAAGCGGAAGTCTCCCGCATCGGCCGGTATCTTCATTTCGGCTGTCGACGCGAAAATACGGTAGAACTGGCGCGACAAGGTATTGCGCAACCAGCCATCATTGCGGCCATTGCTGCGCGCGCCGTACACAACATCAACGCCGCGATCCGCAACTTCCAGCATGGCCGGAATGGTTTCCGGCGGATGCTGCAAGTCGGCATCCATCAGCAATATCCTGTCGCCCCGGGCTTCTTGGATACCTGCCAGCATGGCGGCTTCCTTGCCGAAATTACGGGACAGTTTCACGATGCGCATTTCCGGCACGCGTTCACATGCAGCGATAAGGGCCGCCAGGGTGGCGTCGCGGCTGCCATCGTCCACGCCGACAATCTCGAACGAGCCGCCGATCAGCGCCATTTGGGCGGTCAGGCGTTCGAGCAAGGCGTCGACATTTCCCGCTTCATTATAGAACGGGATGACGATCGACAGGGCAGGAGTGTCTCCACTCGGCGTTGCAGTATGTTTGGATATCATGCTGGACACACCGGACATCTGGAGACATGCGCGTAGTGACATGCAGCCTGGTATTTGACAATGGCGGGCCTTGGGGCGGGCCTATGGGCTAGCCTGACGCCCTTATGTGGCAGAACCATTGCAGGGAGCGTGGCGGGCCTGTTTTTTGCAAGCGTTGCAAAATGGGGCTTTACGCTTCAGATGCTGCAGTGCCATAAGCCGCTTGCCGACGGGGCAGCAGAACCCCATATACTCACTGTGAGCATATTTGCCACGCTGTCTAATCGCCGGGAGGGCACATCCTTGTTGCTCAACATGTTGAAAGCCAAACTTCACTCTGCCACGGTCACCCAGTGTGACCTGCACTATGAAGGTTCCATCTCCATCGACCAGGACCTGCTCGACGCGTCCGGCATCCTGCCGCACGAGCGCGTGGACCTGTGGAACGTCACCAATGGCGCCCGCCTCCAGACATATGCGCTCGAAGCGCCGCGTGGCTCGCGCACGATTGGCGTCAACGGCGCTGCGGCCCGTCATTTCGCTGTCGGCGACAAGATCATCATCGCGGCATTTGCCAGCGTCGAGGCCGAAAAAGCCCGCCAGCATGCACCGACGGTCGTGCTGCTTGACGACGCCAACGAGATCAAAATCCCGGCCTGACCCGCGCCGCGACTGATTTTACAATTTCATGGTTGAAACCCGCGTAACCCTCGCGCAGGTTGCAATGCGAACAAAGCGTTGCGGGGAATCATGCGGGCATTCATACTGGGATTGGTCATCCTGCTTCTGGGCCAGTCGGCACTGGCGCAGTCCGATGCGCCACATCCCGCGCTTGAAGCCTACGGCGAGTTGCCCCGTGTGCGCCACATGGCCATGTCACCGGACGGCGAGACGGTGGCCTTCGTCTATCGCCAGAATGGCTCTGACGTTATCGCCACGCTGGATATTGCCACAAAGGCCATCACGCCGCGCCTGTCGGTCGACAATATCGCCACCCGCAATATCTGGTTTGCCGACGGCAAGCACCTGATCCTCAGCGTCTCCGACACCAAGGACCTCTACGGTTACAAAGGCAGCTTCGAATACTCGGAATCCTTTTCCCTGAACCTCGATACAAACAAGTCGCAACAATTGCTGCGGGCAACGCGGGACATCTATCCGGCGCAAGCCGGCCTCGGCAAGATCGTCGGCGTGGACAGCGAGGCTGGCCAGGCCCTGATGCCGGCCTACATGCTCCGCCAGTCCAATCGGTCAGGCATCCCCGAGTTCGACCTGCTCAAGGTCGATCTGGACTCCGGTTTTGGCAAAGGTTTCAAATCGGGCACGCCCTACACGATAGACTGGTTCGTCGACCCCAAGGGTACGGTCCTCGCTCGCGAGGAATATAACAACTCCACCAACATGTACCGCATCTACAGCGACCTCTCCGACGGACGCGGCCCCATCTACGAGGAGCAGGCATCGCGCCCGCCCTTCAACCTGATTGGCGTCAAGCCAGACAGGTCCGCGCTGATATTCGTCAGTGACGCCGATGAGAATGAAGGCTTCGACGCGATGTTCGAACTCGGCATGGATGGCGAGATCACCGGCCCGGTCCTGGCGCGCGAAGGCTCCGACATGGAGAGCGTCTTCCGCGACAAGAACCGCATCGTCGAAGGCATCCGCTATGCCGGCCCGTCGCCCAGCTACTTCTTCTATGATGAAGCGCTCAACAAGGACGTGCAGGCCCTGGTGGACCGTTTCGAAGGCGGCTCCGTGGAAATCGTCAGCCACAGCCGCGACTGGAACAGGATCCTCGTTTCCGTTTTCAATTCCTATGGCGTTAACAAATACGTCGTGCTCGACCGTAAGTCGGGCGAACTGATCGGCCTGATGGATGACCGCGATGAGATCCCGGTGGAGGCCGTCGGACAGGTTCTGGCGATCTCCTATCCCGCGCGTGACGGGCTCAACATTCCCGCGATCCTCACGCTCCCGGCGGGCGTCAGCTCTGCCGATCTCGCCAACCTGCCGATGGTCGTCATGCCGCACGGCGGGCCTGCCGCTTATGATGCTGTCACGTTTGACTGGATGGCGCAGTATTTCGCCAATCGCGGTTATCTCGTGCTTCAGCCGAACTTCCGCGGCTCCGATGGTTACGGGCGCGAGTTCCTGCATGCCGGTCATGGCGAATGGGGCGCGAAGATGCAGGACGATGTCAGCGATGGCGTGGCAGCGATGATCGCCGAGGGCCTCGTCGATCCGGCGCGCGTCTGCATCGTTGGCGCCAGCTATGGTGGCTATTCCGCCCTGGCAGGCGGCGCCTTCACACCGGACCTCTACAAATGCGTGGTCGCTGTGGCGCCGGTCTCTGATCTTCCCAGAATGATATCGGACGAAGCATCCAATTACGGGTCGCGGCACTGGGCTGTCGATTACTGGAAAGAACTTATCGGCGATCCCAAATCGCCCACCGTCAATCTCGACGCCATCTCGCCTGCCAACAGCGCCGCGGCATTCAAGGCGCCTGTCCTGCTCATCCATGGCAACAAGGACACCGTCGTGCCGATCAGCCAGAGCGAGGGCATGCAGCGCGCGCTCGAGAAAGCTGGCAAGTCCGTGAAGTTCATCCGCCTCGACGGCGAAGACCACTGGCTCTCCGAAGGCGCCACCCGCATCGAGACGCTGCGTGCCATGGCAGACTTCGTCGAGGCCAATATCGGGGCCCGCTAGAAACCGGCAGGTTTCGGCAGGTCCGTGCTGGAAAGGCAGATCACCTTGAAGCGCTCGCCCATGTCCTTCGGGTCGATCAGGCGCTGGGCGGCGTTGAAGATCGCTTCGGCATCGTCCTCATTGGCTTTCACCAGCTGGTTCAGCCGCGCCTGCGCGCCAAGGCCCAGCAGGAACATGCCTTGCGGCGTCGGCCCGTGCACGTCGAGCCCGGCGCTGGCCGCAATCCGTTTCAGGCGACCAAAATCCACGTCGACGGTCAGGTCCGTCTCACCCGGGGCCAACAAGGGCGAGACTTGCTCGCCATCCTTGAAGGCGCGCAGGGAATCCCCCGGCGCCCGGTCCACCGGACCATAGTCGATCAGTAGCGCATGCACAGGCAGGCCATTGGCCGCGCGCGTTGCCAGTTCAGCCACCAGGATGTCGAGCCCGATCTGGACTTCCACGCAATTGGCCGTCTGCGCCGTGCCCTCAGGTGCGCTTCGGCCATCGGCAGCAAGGCCGAAAGCCAGTGCGCCTTCCGCATCCAGCCCGACAACACATTCGCGCCAGTCCTCGCCATCGCGGCGGAACTGGCGTGCGGGCAGGCAGTCGAGATATTCGTTGGCGAGGATGATCGTCGGCAGCGCTGGCACTTCGGATGCCTGCTCGGCAAATTGCGGCTCGTAGACGGCCAGGCGCTCGACCTGCACATCGCGCAGCGCCGGGCTCGGCTCGACGAGATAGAGTTGCATCGCGTCCGCAAACGGCTTGCCCCCCGCCACGAAGGCCATGCGCAGCGCGTCCTGCATCAGCACGCCGCGCCCCGGTCCAATCTCGACCAGACAGAACGCCGAGGGCGATCCAATCGCCTGCCACTCATGCACCACCCAAAGGCCCAGCAGTTCGCCGAACACCTGGCTCGTTTCCGGCGCGGTGATGAAGTCCTGGCCCAAGCCTGGACGGGTGGCATAATAGCCGTCCTGCCTGTCATGCAACGCAAGCTGCATATAGGTCGAAACGGGTATCGGCCCGCCGGTTTCGATCAGGCGAATGAGGCGTTCTTTCAGGGTCATATCAGTCTAGTCAGGTGAGTGCAGGGGCTTTGGCTTGAGCGCGTTCCAGACCAGCCATGCGCCGCCGATCCACATCGGGGTCGACAGGATCATGCCCATGGTCAGGCCGAAAGGCAGGTCGCTGGCGAAGGAATCCGGCAGGCGGAAATTCTCGACGATGGAGCGCCCGGTGCCATACATCAGCAGGAACAGGCCCGCGACGAGTCCAGGCTTCTTCAGCGCGTTGAACTTCCAGATCAGGATCGAGGCCACGATTAGCGGCAGCAGGCCTTCCAGCGCCGCCTCGTAAAGCTGGCTCGGATGGCGCGCAAACTCATGGCCATTATAGACCCATTGCTTCGCCACCCAGTCATAGGCCGGCGGGGTCGAGCCCGGCACGACGCCTTCGGGAAAGACCATGCCCACGGCGGCGTCGGTCTTGCGGCCATAAAGCTCGGCATTGATGAAATTGGCGAGCCGGCCGAACATGATGCCGATCGGCGCCACGACGCCCGCAATATCGCCCAGCGGCAGCAGGTTCAGCTTGCGGCGCCGGGCGATCACGATGATGGCCAGCGTCACGCCGATCAGGCCGCCATGGAACGACATGCCGCCATCCCATATCTTCAGCACGCTCATCGGGTTCGCCGCGATCACGTCCTGCTGGTAGGGCACCATGTAGAACAGGACATAGCCAAGCCGTCCGCCGAGGATGATGCCCAGGATGATCCAGAACATGATGTCGTCGAGATCGTCTTTGGTGGCTGGCGCCTTGCCACCGAACATGGCCGGACGGCTGATCAGTGCCGTCGCATACTGCCAGGCCAGCATGATGCCCGCGATATAGGCCAGCGCATACCAGCGCAGGTGGAACGTCCCGAGCCCGACAAAGCCGAAGTCGATCGACACGAGCGCCGGGCTGATTTCCGGGAAATGAAGGGCCTGCGCTGCCATCGGCACGGCCATCAAACTCACAAGGTCTGTCATGCGGCGTCTTTTCCCTGTCTGGAATGCGTCCTATCTGTTAGGCAGCAGACAATCATGCCCAGCCGCCCCGCGCGAAGGAGTAGCCTCATGGCGAACACAAATCCACTGCTCGATGACATTGCGGGCCTGATGACCGGCGCCATGGGCGCTGCCCGCGCCGCTGGCGAGGAAGCCAAGACCGCCGCCCAGTCGCGTGTCCGCGCGCTGATCGCCGACATGGACCTCGCCGGGCGTGACGAAGTCGAGGCCCTGAAGGCCCTCGCAACCGCTGCGCTTGAACGTGTCGAAGCGCTCGAAGCCCGCGTTGCGACGCTCGAAGCCGACGCGAAAGCGAAATAGGCCCAACCTGTAGAATAGTGCCGTTAACCTGTAGACTTAGGTAGACGCGCCTTTACGCACTTGCTTAGCTGCCCTTGGCCTCGGCACGCGAATCCTGCACCGTGCATACGAGACCGAAAGGGGAACCCATCATGAGTCTTGATCTCTCCCGGAGTGAGATTGATCTGCCAGACCCGCTTGAACGGGTCGAAGAAGCGCTGGAGACGGCTGGCTGGCAGTATGATCGCGACGACGATGGCACGATCCAGGCCGTGGCCGAAACCAAATGGGGCGACATGGGCGCCCTGTTTGCCTATCGCCCGGATCCCTCCGCAATCCATTTCTCGATGACGCTTGACGTCAAGCCGGTGCCTGCGCGCCGCGCGGCGATTGCCGAACTCATCATGATGGCGAACGAGCGCCTCTGGCTCGGCCATTTCGATTACTGGGCCGATGAAGGCGTCATCATCTTCCGCTACACATTCTCGATGCTCGACCGGGATGAAGTCTCCCCCGGCGAGGCCCGCGCCGCCATCGCGGCAGGTGTCAGCGCTGTTGACCGGTTCGTTCCCGCCTTCAACTTCCTCATCTGGGCCGGCAAGTCGCCCCGCGAGGCGATTGAGGCGGTCATGTTCGAAACCCACGGCGAAGCCTGAGACAGACGCACATGGCAGGCAAGGCAGTGTCCGCTCCGACTATCGTAATGATCGGCGCGGGGCGTATGGGCGCCGCGCTCGTGCGCGGCTGGCTCGCCGCGAAGACCAGGTCGCGCATCATCCTGATTGATCCGACGCCGTCCGAGGAAGTGTCGGGCTGGGCCGAGGCTGGCAAGGTCCAGCTGAACCCCGCGCCTCAGCCCGCCGATATCCTAATCCTCTGCGTGAAGCCGCAAGTGTTCACGTCCGTTGTCGAGGACACGTCCGCTTTCGTCGGCCCGAAGACGCTGATTGTCTCGGTCATGGCGGGCATCTTGATGAAGCAACTCGCGGCTGCGTTTGACACGCCCCGCGTGATCCGCGCCATGCCGAATACACCGGGCGCCATCGGGCAGGGCGTGACGGTCATCACCGCGCCGCCCGGAGCTGATGCGGCCGACATTGATGTGGTCACCAGTCTGCTCAAGCCGCTCGGCGATGTTGAAGGCCCCATTGATGAGAAACTCATCTCGGCGGCGGCCGGTGTTTCGGGCTGCGGCCCGGCCTATGTCTTCCTGCTGGCAGAAGTGATGGCCATGGCGGGCGAGGCGGAAGGCCTTCCGAAAGACCTGGCCGCCCGTCTTGCCCGCAAGACTGTCGAGGGGGCCGCTGCCCTGATGGCATCCACCGGCGAAGCCCCGGATACGCTGCGTAAAGCGGTCACTTCACCCAAGGGAGTGACGCAGGCTGCCCTTGACATCCTCATGGATGAGGGTGGGATGCCAGCCCTGATGAGAAAGGCTCTGCGTGCGGCGGCCAACCGTGAAAGGGACCTCTCTCGCCAAAAGGATTAGACGAGGGAATGCCCGTGGCGCGAAATGCAAGCATCATCGACCAAGGCCTCCGCGCCGCGCTTGAACTGGCGGCAGAGAAACCCTGGGCTTCGCTGACGCTCGGCGAGATTGCCCTGCGCGCCGACCTTACCCTGAATGACTTCCATGGCATTGCCACGCGCGAAACGCTGGCGGACGCTGTCGATGCCCATTTCGACCGCGCCATGTCCGCCGAAGGCGTCGCCAGTGACGACCTTCCCCGCGAGCGCCTGTTCGAAGTCATCATGCTGCGCTTTGAAGCGATGGAAGACTATCGCGACGGGCTGAAATCCCTTTTCAGCTATCGAGAAACCGCGCCAGAACATCTGGTGCGTCTTCCCGCTGCCCGCGCCGCCTCTGCCCGCTGGGCGCTGGCCTCTGCCGGGCTCGATGATGACAGCGGCGGTCCGCTCAACCTGAAAGTCCTGGCCACGGCGTTCGTCATCGCCCGTACCGAGCGCGCGTGGCGCAAGGAAACGAGCGGTGATTTCGCACTCACCATGGCCGCACTGGATAAATCACTGCGCGCTGCCGAGGCGCGCATGGGCTGGATATCCCGCTTCACCGGGCGCTCCACGTCCGACACAGCCAAACCAACACAAGAAAACGATGCACCTGAAAAAGGTGCCACTGGGGAGTAGAATACATGAACCGTCCGGGATTAGACGGAAACCCGCTGGAGCTGACGCCCGGCTGGTTTAACGACCTGTTTGAAACAATCGGGATTGATGCCGAAGTAAAGGGCCTGACGGCCAAGGCGATCGGCACGGGCCAGATCGGCGAGAATGTCCGCTTCGTGTTCGACTATGCCCACAAGGGCGAAAACGCCCCCGACACGCTTGTCGGCAAGTTCCCGTCCGGCAGCGAAGCGAGCCTCGCGACGGCCCAGATGCTCGGTCACTACAAGCGTGAGGTCATGTTCTACCGCACCTTCCCGAAAGTGGCGGGCCGCATCACGCCGGGCGCCTTCTATACTGACTATGACGAGGCCACCAATCGCTTCGCCCTCATCATGGAAGACATGGCGCCGTCGGAACAGGGCGACCAGCTGAAGGGCTGCTCGGTGGCTGAAGCCGAACTGGCGCTGGCATCAGCCGCTGTTCTTCACGCCGCCTACTGGCAGGACGAAAGCCTTGACCAGCATGACTGGTTGCAAGGCACCGCAGCTGCGCCGCCGCCCGCGCTGACGCCCGAGCAGGTTGCCGGCCTCTGGACCGGTTTCAAGGAACGCTACAAGGACCAGCTCAAATCTGACGTCATCGAGGTCGGTGATGCTTATGCCGCTGCCTTGCCGCGCTGGAGCGAAGCCCATGAGGGACCCTTCGCGCTGACCCATAATGACTTCCGGCTCGACAACATGCTGTTCGGCAAGCCCGGCGCACCGAAGCCGATTGCGCTGGTGGACTGGCAGACAGCGGCCAAGGGTGCGCCAGCCAATGACGTCGCCTATTTCATCGGCGCAGGCCTCACACGTGAAGAGCGCCCCAAGCATGAGAAGGCCCTGCTGCGCTATTATCATGACCGGCTCACAGAGGCGGGTGTGACCAGCTACAGCTTCAGCGATCTCTATGACGATTACCGCTGGTTCTCGTTCTACGGCATGTCGGTTGCCTTCGGCGCGGCCATGCTCGTCAAGCAGACGGAACGGGGCGACGAGATGTTCCTCACCATGCTTCGCCGGCATGCCGCGCAGGCCCGGGATAATGACGCGCTCGCACTTCTCGCCTGAAATTTTTTTAATGTGAATCGCAATAAAACCGGGGAAAAACGGCATTTGTCCCGGTGCGGGACAGCTTTCCAAACATCCTCCTAACGCGGGGGGCGAAACTCACACGTCTCCTTATGCGTCGGCTTAAATCCGCTCGTGTACACCACTGTCTGAGGGCCTGAAGAAGTCGGGTTACGACATGACCGAAGAATGGTGTGTGGATATGGAAATGCAGAACGCAAACATGACGAGCGTCAAAGGCCCGGACGGCCAGATGCTCACCCTGGCAGACCTGCCATCGCCGGGGATTTCCCGTTGGGTGACGCGCCGCAAGGCAGAAGTCGTTGCGGCCGTTTCAGGTGGGCTGCTTTCACGCAAGGCTGCGTGCGAACGCTACAACCTGACGGACGAGGAATATGAAGGCTGGGAGAAGCTTTACTCCCGCCATGGCATCAAGGGCCTGCGCACAACGCGGCTCCAGAAGTACCGCCGCTAGTCGGTCCGGTATTCGTTACCAACAGCCTGCCCGTTAAACACAAATTTACGGGCAGGCCGCTATCACCTGAATTGAACTCCGTTTTTCCGGAGGATTCAGGAGAGGTTGATGGCAAGCAGATCCGGCAAAGGTAAACCCGGCGCGGGCCCCTCTTCACGGGCGCTCGCGATGGCGGCGTTTGTCATCGCACTCGGCCTGCTCGCCTGGCGCGGCAGTACATTGCTCACCGCCGACCATCCGCTCCCCGCTTCAGCGACCCCGCTCGAAGTCTCCCTCATGAACCTGGTTGATCCCGTCGCCGGACCCGGCAATGCGCGCATCAGTGTCACCACGACCGCCACCGGCGGCCGCACCGTGCTCGTCCTCCTGGACGCGGCCGAAGCAGCCCAGGCCTCCATGATCGAAAGCCTCGTCACCACCGCTGCACGTCTCGACGTCGCCTCGGGTGACTTGCTCGTTATCCAGACAGCCCCCTTCGCGCGCGGCGCGCCCGGACGGCCCGACGCGGAGGCCTATGGCGAGCTTGCGCTCCTCGCGCTGCTTGCAGGTCTCGCCGGCTGGCTCGGCTTTGCCCACGAATGGACTCGGAAGTCCCGGGAATGGTCCGGGAATACCCTGAAGCGCCCCCGGAAGCGCCCGCGCGCTCCCTCGCAACGACCCCTATGCGCCCCCTTCGGACCGTGCCAGTCACTAGTGATGTCGCTGACCTCGCCCGCAAGGATCCGGCTCGCGCGGCTGATATCCTGCGCGGCTGGATGAAGAACGGGACGGACGCCGCATGAGCGCTCTCGCCGTCATACCTGCAACAAACATTACAGCGCGCGACGGTCTCGCCCGCTCCGCCCGCCTGATGCGCGCCCTCGGTCCTGAGGCCGCCGGCATCTGGGCCGAGCTTGAGCCCGATGAAGCCCGCAAACTCACCGCCGCCATGGACGCCCTCGACGACAATATGGACGGCGAAACCGAAGCGGCCCGCAGCTTTCTCGATGCGCACCGCAGTCTCGGTCCTGCAACAAAAACAACAGGTTCCGTCTGGTCACGTCTCTCGGCCCTAGACACTGGGGCCCTCGCTAACCTGTTCGTAGACGAGCACCCCCAGACGCTCGCCTTCGTCCTGTCCAGGCTGCAAGGCGACGCCTCCGCCCGTCTCCTGCGGGCCCTCAGCCCGCGTGTTGCCATCGATGCGATGCACCGCCTGCTGCACCTCGGCCCGGTTCACCCCGGCGCGGCAGCCAGCCTTGAATCCTATATCGCACAACAGATCGACAGCCTGCACGGCAACGCCCGGCAAGGCGGCCATGAAAGCGTTGCCCGCATCTTCGACCGCCTCGACAGCCGCCTCGAAAAATCCTTCCTCGCTGCATTGGATACAGCAGAACCCGGCGCCGGCGAGAAGGTCCGCGCGCTCATGTTCACCTTCGACGACCTGGCGCGTCTCGACGCAGCCGGCCTGCAGACACTGCTCGCATCCGCTGACCGTTCCACCCTGATCATCGCCCTGAAAGGCGCCCGCGAAGAGACCGCCGCGGCCTTCTTCCGTAACATGACCCGCCGCGCTGGCGACCTCCTGCGCGACGAGATTTCTGCCCACGGCGCCGTGCGCCGCAGCGAAGTCGAAGCCGCCCGTCAGGCCCTGGTCTCGCTGGCGCGCGACCTCATGGCTCGAGGCGACATCCGCGCCACTGGCGGCCGGGAAGACGAGGAATTGATCGAATGACCCATCGTGCCGTGAAGTCTGTCCAAGCCTTTGAATTTCGTAGTGATTTTACGCTTCCTGCAGAGCCTCGGCAGCCGCAGCGCGAGCAGATGGACCTGTCAGCGCCGGAGCTGGCCCGCCTCCTGTCGCAAGCCCGGGCTGAAGGCCTCGCCGAGGCAACCCGTCTTGAAGCCTCGCAGACGGAAGAGCGCATGCAGGCCGTCACGCTGAAGCTCAACGAAGCCCTCGCGGACCTCGTTACGCTTGCCCGCCATATCGAGACAGGTGCGTATGAGGGGCTGGACGTCGCCAAGTCGCTGAATCTTATCAATGCCACCGCCCAGCGCATCATCGACGGACAGGGCGACCTGTTTGCGACGCGTTAACGATTTGACACGCACACTCGCTACACTTTAACGGCTAGAGCAGTCCCAAGGAATCGTCCGGCCCATGCAACCTGCCAATCCCGCCCTTGAAAAGTCACTGATGGACGTGCCTGTGCGCGTCGATGTCGTGCTGGGTGAAGTGCGCATGCCGATTGAGGAATTGATGGCGCTGTCGCCTGGCGAGATTGTCGCCCTTGAGCGGCGCACCAATGAAATGATCGACATTTACGTGTCCGACCGCCTGATGGCCCGTGGCCGCCTCGTGGTCGCAGATGGGCAGCTCGGCGTCACGCTGTCCGAAATCGTCGACGAACGGGCGGCCGCTTAGGCCACTGATAAATCCATACATGCCGTGAATGCTGCCCTGTGAGTAAACGGGGCCTTTCGTGAATCTGCTGTCATGTATGGTAAATCCTAACTCATCACAGGCTTTTGTTAACCTTTTCGGGCGTTAACTAAACGTGTTCAGGAACCGACCTGTCACGTGGTGAGGGCTGCGCGGGAAGGTCCACAAGTTACGAGGATGCCGCACCTATGCGCATGAAGATGTTCGCAGCCGAGTCCTTCGAGGCCGCCAAGGCGATGATATTCGCCGAAATGGGCGCCGACGCGGTTATTCTGTCGGAGCGTGAGATTGACGGCGGCGTAGAAGTGCGCGCGGCTACCGACAAGATGGGCGGTGGCATGGTGCCCAACGAGCCCCTGTTCCTGCGCGAAGCGCGCGGTAGCGGCGGTGGCCATGGGCGTGGCATTGAAAACCCGCTGTTCAGCCGCGTTCGCGACGCACTGCTCTGGCATGGTGCGCCACAGCGCTTTGCTGACCGTGTGGCCGCCGAAAGTGCGGGCCGCAACGGCGTCCAGTTTACCGATCCGGAAGACGCAATCGCTGAAGGCGTCTCGCGCCTCGTCGCTTGCGACCCGATCCTGCCCCGGCTTGACCGGGATATCGTCCTTGTTGGCCCTCCCGGCCATGGTCGCACGGCGACCGCTGCAAAGCTGACCCGCCGCGCTGCAGTCGCGCGTTGCGAAGTCATGCCCGTCGCAGCCGACCTTGATGGCACCGCCGGTGGCCAGCAACTCGCCGCTTATCTCGAGCTTGAGCAGGACCAGATCCGCAGCGTGCAAACGCCGGACGCTCTGTTCGCGACGCTCCGGACCCTGCGCGCCCAGAACCGCCGCTGCATCATCGACATGCCGGCGATCAATCCATTCGACGAAGACGACATGGCGAGCCTTCAGGACCTGATTTCCGTCATCCGCGCTGAGCCCGTCCTTGTCCTCTCAGCTGAAGGCCACCCCGAAGACCAGGCGGAGGCAGCCAAGTGCTATGCCCGCGCCGGTGTGAAGCGGGCCATTCTCACCAAGCTTGATGTTGTCCGCCGCCGCGGCGGCTCCATCTCCGCGTTGTCGTCTGCCGGCATCGCCTTTTCGCATTTGGCCGTGACGCCGTTCATCGGCGGCGGCCTGGTACCGGCCGCGCCCTCGCGCCTGGCCGCTCTCTTGATGGAAGACGCCCCCGGCGATGTCATCGCCATGAAAGGAGCCGCGTAGCCCTATGAGTTTCATGCTTCGAAAATCCCAGGATCGGCCGCAAGCGCGACCGACCCCACGCGTGGCCCCCGCCTCGATCATCGCTGTTGCCAGTGGCAAGGGCGGTGTCGGCAAGACCTTCATGGCAATCACGCTCGCCTCGGCCTTCGCCCAGGCCGGTAAGCGAACCCTGCTTGTCGATGGCGACCTTGGCCTCGCCAATGTCGACGTTCAGCTTGGCATCGCACCTGAGACAGATCTGGCCGCCGTTATTGCGGGTTGGGTTGAACTCGATGATGCGGTGACACCTGTTGATGGCGGCGCGGCTGGCGGTGGCTTCGATGTGCTGCCGGGCCGTTCAGGCTCCGGCGCGCTCGCTGAGCTGCCACCGGAAGAAGTTGCCCGTCTCGCTGCCGGTCTTTCGGCGCTTGCCCTGCAATACGACCAGGTCGTGCTCGACCTTGGCGCCGGTATCGAAGCCAACTGCATGCGGCTTGCCCGTGCGGCCGATAAGGCGCTGATGGTTATCACTGACGAGCCAACGTCGATGACGGATGCCTATGCGTTCATCAAGGTTCTGCGTGGCTACGCGCCAAATGTTGAGCCCGTGATCTGTATTAACCAGGCCGACACACGGGCTGCTGGCCAGCGCACATATGAAGCGATTGCGCGAGCCTGCCAGACTTTCTTGGGATTCCGTCCACACCTCGCCGGCATCGTTATGCGCGATCCAAAGGTGCGTGATGCGATCCGTTGCCAGAAGACGCTGATCTCTACTGACCAGCAAGCACAGCCGATCCAGGATGCGATCGCCATCTCCCAGATGCTGATAGGTAACGCCCCTGCGGCGGAGCTTGGCTATTAATCAGTGTGAATAAAGTGGAATTACACAAGGGAATCCGCACATACCGTTAACCTTCGTTAAAGGAAGCGCCTGTAGGATTCACAAGGTTAAACAAAGCGACTAGGTTTGTCGTAGGCTGATTCGGGAGACGAGCGATGCGCGTCCTATTAATTGAAGACGATAGCGCTGTAGCGCGTTCTATCGAGCTGATGTTGAAGGCCGCTGGCTTCAACATCTATACCACCGACCTCGGTGAAGAAGGTGTCGATCTCGGCAAAGTCTACGAATACGACATGATCGTACTCGACCTCTCGCTGCCGGATATCTCCGGCTACGAAGTGCTCAAACAGCTCCGTATGGGCCGTGTGAACACGCCAGTCATGATCCTGTCGGGTAACCCTGACATCGAAGCCAAGGTGAAAACGCTCGGCTACGGCGCCGATGACTATCTCACCAAGCCATTCAACAAGGATGAGCTGATTGCCCGTATCACGGCAATCGTGCGTCGTTCCAAGGGGCACGCTGAAAGCGTCATCCGCACCGGCGAAATCCTGGTCAATCTGGATGCCAAGACGGTCGAAGTCGACGACGAGCGCGTCCACCTGACCGGCAAGGAATACCAGATGTTCGAGCTGCTCTCCCTGCGCAAGGGCACGACGCTCACCAAGGAAATGTTCCTCAACCACCTCTATGGCGGCATGGACGAGCCTGAACTCAAGATCATCGACGTGTTCATCTGTAAGCTCCGCAAGAAGCTGCAGCAGGCCACCGGCGGTCAGCATTATATCGAAACCGTCTGGGGCCGTGGCTATGTGCTGCGCGATCCGCGCCCGAGCTCGCGCTCGAACGAGGTTGAAGAGGCCGCCTGAGGCGCCCTTTAATGCCTGAATTTTGAGAAGCCCGGCTTTCCCAGCCGGGCTTTCTTGCATCCGGAGACATGTTTTTTTGCAGCTCGGCAAAAAGTCTTCAAGTTTCGTGCGTATGTGTCTCTGTAGACTTGGGGATACTGATGATGAGAGCTCGGCCATGATGCTTCGCAAATTTTCCGCCGTCCTTCTTGCGCCGCTGATGCTGGCAGGGTGTGTAACACTGGAGCGGGGCGACGCGCCGGTTCAGGACCTTACACAAAATGCTTATGTCGCCGGTTTCAGCCCCGATGTGCGCATGGCGGGCGGGGATGGGGCGGCTTTCATCGACCGCATGTCGAAGACGATCAAACGCCTGCAGGCTCGGCCAGGCAATGACGCGATCGATATCCTCGCGCTCTCAGGCGGCGGCGCGGGCGGCGCATTCGGGGCAGGCGCCGTCGTCGGCATGACCTATTCCGGCAAACGACCCGAATTCGAGATCGTGACCGGCGTGAGCACGGGCGCCCTGATCGCACCTTTCGCCTTTCTTGGCCCTGAGTGGGACGATGAGCTGACCGAAGCCTATGTCGGCGGCATGAGTTCCAACCTGCTGAGCCGGCCGGGCATCGGCACAATGTTTCGCGTGGGTGTGTATGATGACACGTCCCTGCGTGAAATGGTCGAGCACTATGTGACGCCCGAACTTGTCGAAGCCGTGGCTCGCGAAAGTGCCAAGGGCCGGATCCTGCTGGCCGCGACAACCAATCTGGACAGCGAGGAACCCGTCATCTGGGATCTCGGTGCCATTGCGCAGCAAGGCGGTGAGAAGGGGCGGGAACTGTTCATCAATGTGCTTGTGGCCTCGTCCAGCGTGCCCGGCGTGTTCCCACCAGTCATGTTCGATGTAGATGCGGACAATGGTGCCTATCAGGAAATGCATGTTGATGGCGGCACGACCGTCCCCTTCTTCATCGCGCCACATGCCGCCTTCATCACCGACGAGAAGCTCGACGACCTGAAGGACGTGAACATCTACGTGATCATCAATGGCCAGCTCGCCACGCTGCCGCATGCAACGCCGGTCAGCACAGTGCCGATCACGATGCGCGGGTTCTCTGTTGTGCTGATGTATATGGCGCGCACGGAACTGGTTCTGACGGCCTCCTTCGCGCAGAAGCACGGGATGAAGCTGAAATATGCGAGCATACCGGCCGCCATGCCGTTTGCCGGGTCGCTCGACTTTGAAACGGAGAGCATGCGCAATGTCTTCCATTTTGCGCAGGCCTGTGCGGCGGAAAACCATCTCTGGCTCGATGTCCAGGATGCGCTGGATCGCGTTGGCGGCACAGCAAAAGGCGACGAAGCCGACGAATGCAAATTCGGACCGCCAGTAGAAACGCCTGAAGATCCTGCTGCGCCGACTGGCTAGGTTCAGACGACGTGCACACCCGCTGTACCGGCTTCCATGCGGCCGATAATGGTAGCCCCGATGTGGCCGTGCCTTTCGAATGTGGCGAGCACGTTTTGCGCCGCGTCGGGTGAGCATGAGACGAGCAGGCCGCCGCTGGTCTGCGGGTCGCACAGAATATCCAGTTCAGGGGCGCTCAACGGTCGCTGAATGGTCACAGAAGTCCGCACGGAGTCCCAATTGCGGCCTGAAGCGCCCGTCTTTACGCCCGCTTCGGCCAGCCGCCGTGCGCCATCAAACACAGGCACCCGGTCGGCCTCGACAACGCCCGTGAGTCCGGCGCCGCGACACATTTCCGAAAGATGCCCAAGTAGTCCGAAACCTGTAACATCTGTTGCAGCGTGAACGCCCACCATCCCGGCGAGATCCGTTCCCGGCGTGTTGAGCCGCGTTGTCGAAGCGATCATCTCGGCATAGTCAGCGTCGTCGATGATCCCGCGCTTCAGGGCGGCGCTATAGATGCCGACGCCCAGCGGCTTGCCGAGGATCAACACGTCGCCAGGCCGTGCGCCGGAGTTCAGCAATAGCTTGTCAGGATGAACGAGGCCGAGCGCCACGAGGCCATAGATGGGCTCTGCAGCATCAATTGAGTGCCCGCCCGCAATCGGCGCGCCTGCTGTTTCGGCAACGGATTGTCCGCCTGCGAGGATCGCGCGGATCGTCTCGTTCGAGATTTTGCCTATGGGCATGCCCACAATGGCCAGAGAGAAGATGGGCTTTGCGCCCATGGCGAATACGTCCGACAGCGCGTTGGTCGCGGCGATCCGGCCGAATGTGTGCGGGTCGTCAACGATGGGCGTGAAGAAGTCGGTTGTCGCGACCAGTGCCGTCGTTTCATTCACGCGATAGACAGCCGCGTCGTCGCTGGTCGCGGCATCCACGATCAGGTCGGAACTGCCCAGCGCCAGCGGCATTTCGCTCAGAATGTCAGCCAGTACGTTCGGCGCCAGCTTGCAGCCGCAGCCGCCGCCATGGGCGAGCGATGTAAGGAGCGGTTCTGGTGTCTGGGTGTCGGGCATGGTCTCAAGTCCTACTCTGCCCAATGGGCTTAGCGCGCGGGCCTCTGGCGAGGCAATGAAAACCTGCTAAGCGTGAACACGATGCCTTACCTTGAAACCGTCACTGACCTTGGCCCCGAATCCTTGTCCCGCTTCGATGCCATCATCGACGTGCGCTCGCCCGCCGAGTTTGCTGATGACCACCTGCCGGGGGCAATCAGCCTGCCTGTCCTGTCGAATGACGAGCGCGCCATTGTCGGCACGATCTACAAGCAGGAAAGCCCATTCCGCGCCAACCGTATCGGCGGCGCCATCGTCGCGCGGAATATCGCGCATCATCTGGATACCGCACTGGCCGATATGCCGAAGGGCTGGCGCCCGCTCATCTATTGCTGGCGGGGCGGCATGCGGTCCAACGCGATGGCGACGATCCTGTCGTCGGTTGGCTGGCCCGTTGGCCTTGTGAAGGGCGGCTACAAGACCTGGCGGCGAGAGGTCGTTGGCGGGCTTGAACTGGATGAAATGCCGCTGCCCGTTATTCTTGTCGATGGCCCAACCGGCAGCGGGAAGACGGCGATCCTGAGCGAAATTGCCCAGCAAGGCGGGCAGGTGATCGACCTGGAGGGCATAGCCAATCATCGCGGCTCTGCCTTTGGCGGCTTCGATGATTTGCCCCAGCCAGCCCAGCGCCTGTTCGAGACCATTATCTGGGACCAGCTGCGCCAGTTCGACCTGTCACGGCCGATTTACGTAGAGGCGGAATCGGCGCGTGTGGGCCTGCGCCGTGTGCCCCGACGTCTGTGGCACAGCATGCTGGCGGCGCCGCGTGTCGAGATCCATGTGCCGGCTGCTGCACGCAGCACTTTCCTCGTGTCGGCCTATGGCGACGCGGTGAGTGACAGCGACAGCGTTGCCCGCTCGCTGGACCTGCTGAAGCCGCTACACTCGAAGGAGACAATCGCCGAATGGCAGGCGCTGGCGGATGCGGGCGATCATCGCCAACTGGCGGAAGCCCTGATGCTGGAACACTATGATCCACTCTATGCGCGAAGCCGGAAACGGCGCGAGGATATGCCGGTTCAGATCGTGGAGCTGGACGCGCTGTCGCCAGCAGATATTGCCGCGGCTGCTGAGGCGATCATAGCGAAAGCCTAGCCGCGCGCTTGAGCTGTGCCCATGCGAGCGAGTTCATCTGCGCGTTCGTTGCCTGGGTCGCCGTCATGGCCTTTGACCCATTTCCAGGTGATGTCGTGACGCTGGCAGGCTTCGTCGAGTGCCTGCCACAAGTCCTGGTTCTTCACGGGCTGTTTCGAGGCCGTTTTCCAGCCATTACGCTTCCAGCCCTTGATCCACTTGGTCAGGCCGTCCTTCACATAGGTGGAGTCGACATGCAGCGTGACTTTCGACGGTTGCTTCAGCGCATTCAGCGCCTCGATGGCGGCCATCATTTCCATGCGGTTATTGGTCGTCTGCTTTTCGCCGCCGAACAATTCCTTGCGATTCTCGCCGGCAATGAGCAGGGCGCCCCAGCCGCCGGGGCCGGGATTGCCGCTGCAGGCGCCATCCGTCCAGATTTCGATCAAGTCAGTCATTACGTTTCAGGTGATGGGCTTCGCGAGAGCCGTCAAGCCTGCTTTAGAACACGCTGATGTCGACGTCGCGCAGCTGCTCGTCTGGTCGCACGATGGCATAGAACAGGAAGCCGCAACCCACGCCGGCGAGCGCGCCAACACTGGCACCAGAGACAAGCGCGCCGATAGCTGTCGGGATGCTTTCCATAAGCCCGAAGATAAAGGTTGTGCCGCCCACCAGGATTGCGCCCCAGATAGCGGCCCAGCGGATATAGGGCGTGCGGGCGGCGATCCGGCGATGCGGCATCCTGCCTATCGAGAGGCCCAGCGCCAACCATGCGGCCGGGACTGTCACGAGGAACAGGACGAAATTGAGCGCCGCGAGCTGTAGGCCCGTCGTGACGCCGCTCGTAAACGTGCTTTCAAAGGGCACTGTGCCGCCGATGTTGAACAGGCCGAGGAGGATTTGGACAAACGCCAGCAATAGCCCGCCGATGATCGAGACGCCAAGACAGGCGGCAAGGGCGCTGAGCAAGAGGCCGAGTTTCACGCGCTTGATGTGCGTGTGCAAACTGCCATCCGCATAGGCTGGAGAAGTGGAGCTTGCGGGAATGCCTGTTTCGTTCGTCATGGCGCTCCCTTCGCGAAGCTCATCCACCATAGCCGGCGGCGCTGGTCACCTTGCGATGAAAGGACAGTCGCCCGGCATATTCGAGGGGATTCTTGGGCCTTACGAGGGCGCCTTCGGGCGTGTCGGTCCAGTCGACAAGGCGCGTCAGGAAGAAGCGCAGAGCTGCGCCGCGCGCAAGGATAGGGAGGGCTTCGCGTTCGGCATCCTCAAGCGGACGCACGCTTTCATAGCCCGCGATCAGGGCGGCGCCCTTCGAGAAATTGAACTGCAGGCCTGCGGCCTCTCCCGCAGCGCCATCCTCGAACGCCCAGGCATTGAGACAGACGGCGAGGTCGTAGGCCAGCGCATCGGTGCAGGCAAAATAGAAGTCGATGGCGCCGGAGAAATCGTCGCCGAGGAAGAAGGCATTGTCCGGGAAGAGGTCAGCGTGGATCGTGCCGCGAGGCAAAGGCAGGTTGTCGGGATCAGCCTTTGCGATGGCCGCGATATCTGTCTCGATGCGTCCGGCAAGACCATGCAGCAGGGTGTCGGCGCTCGCCGCGCGGCCTTCCCAGAGACGCGGCCAGGAGGCGGGGCCGAGCGCATTCGGACGCGTTATGCCGAAGTCAGCGAGCGCAAGGTGCATGCGCGCGAGGCCTTCACCCAGCCCCCGGCACTGAACGACGTTCGGCCGACGCGGCGAGAGACCCTCGAGAAAGGAAATGATGACCGCGTCGCGGCCTTCCAGCGTCCGCAGGGCTTTGCCATCCTTGCCCATGATAGGTTCGGGGCAGGGATAGCCCTTAGCCGCGAGGTGCTGCTTCACGCCGATGAAGTAGGGTAGGTCTTCAGCCTTCACCCGCTTCTCAAACAAGGTGAGGATGAAACGCCCTTTCGAGGTTTCGAGAAAATAGTTCGAATTCTCTACGCCTTCGGCAATTCCCTTGAAGGACAGGGCTCTGCCGAGGTCGTATTCAGCCAGGAAGGCGGCGAGCGCCTCGTCGGAAACGTGAGTATAAACAGCCATGGGGGGCTGGCTTAAGCAGTTTTCGAGAGCATGTCACGCTGCAGCGTCTTTCCAGCCAGAAGATAGTGGATCGCGGCCCAGCCATAGAGGGTCGCGAAGATCACGATGGTCCATTGCAGGCCGCGTGCATTCGCGCTGGTACAGGCCGCAGCTTGGTCTGCGCTGAGGTCAGACACGACCTTGCACGCCTCGATCGAGAGGCCAAGATCGGCGCCAGACAGCATCATGGATTTCAGGAAGGTCGAGAGTACACCCGCTAGCGTCGGGCCGAGTCCAATGCCAATCAGGTTGACCGAGAACAGGGTTATCGCGACGGCGGTTGCGCGGGTGCGGCTGTCCACGACGCCAGCCGAGACGGCATACATCGGGCCGAGGTAGAAGTAATGAAGCAGTGCTGCCAGCATCAGGGGCGGGATCATCATGGCAACAGATGGGCTGAGATAGCCCATCCAGTAGAGCGGCACGGACAGGCCCATGCCGAGGGCCGGCATCCAGGACAGCGCCGTCGGATAACGCTTCGACAGCTTGTCGGCGAGGAAGCCGGACAAGAAGACGCCGATGGCTGCCATCAGGCCAAGCACGAGCGAGAAGATCAGCGCTGCCTCAGTGAGTGTCAGATTATGCGTGCGCAATAGGAATGAGGTTGAGAATGCGGCGATGCCGTAGCCCGCGAATGACGCAATGGCGGCTCCGGTGACGACATGGACATAGGTGGGTTTGCGCATCAGCCCCTTCAGCGCAACGATGAAGCCATCCGGTGTACTTTTGCTGTTCGCGTTAGGTGGATCGCTATAGCCGCGAGGCGGCTCCTTGACTGTCAGCCCAATGATGACCGCGAAGATCACGCCCGGCAGGCCGACGGCCACGAAGGCGATCCGCCACCCTTCGACATTTTCCCAGGCAATCAGGTTCTGTGCCCAGGTCCAGCCCCAGTCACCGAGCAGCGCATGGACATTGTGGCCGGTGATATAATCATTGATCGGCCCGGCGGAGAGGCCTGCCAGCATACCGCCCAATGGGACGCCAAGGGCATAGATCGACGCGGCGGTCGCGCGGCTGGTTGGCTTGAAATAGTCTGCAATGACAGACTGGGCGGGCGGCGTACAACCTGCTTCACCAACACCCACGAGAAGGCGGAAAATGAACAGCGTCATGAAGCTGGTCGCAAAGCCGCAGAGCACGGTCATCAGGCTCCACATCGTCAGAGAGACGAGGATGATCAACATCCGGCTCTTGCGCTCGGCCAGGCGGGCGATCGGGATGCCAAGCGTGGTGTAGAACATGGCAAATGCCAAGCCGCCCAGAAGGCCCATATGCCAGTCTTCGAGCTTCAGGCTCATCTTGATCGGCTCGGTCAGGATCGCAAAGATCGACCGGTCGATGAAGTTGAAGATGTAAACGATGAGGAGTGATGACAGCACGAACGCTCGATAGGTCGGCGTGCGATACCCGGTTTCATGGCCCGGGCGGGCTGTGGCGGCGTCGGTCATTGGCGTCTCCAGTCAGTCAGTGCAGGACAGTTGGTTTTTGGCGGGTAGCCATAATGCTCAAAGGGCGTCCGGATTGTAGCGGTCGCGCAGATAAGTCCGGCTGGACATGTAATAGCAGCCTGCGGCAAGAATAAAGACGAGCACGGTTGCCGCCATGGACTGGCGAAGGCCGTCGCCATAAGCGGCGCAGAGCGCAGGGCCAGCCTCACCAAGTTCGAGGACCTTGGCGCCGCACATCTTGGGATCGAACGTTGCTGCCAGGTCGCCGTAGCCGGACAGGCCAATCTCGCGCGCCATGAAGAAGTCGCTCATTGCGCCAACGAAGAGCGGGCCGATGCCGTTACCGATCAGGCTGATGATGAGGAGCAGGACGGCAATGGTCGTGGCGCGCGAACGCGGGCTCACAATGCCTGTGCCAACTGAATATTGCGCGCCGAGATAGGCATAATGTCCAATCGCAGCGATGGCCCAGAGCGCGAACGCCATGCTGAGTGTGGGGCTGAAGAAGGCGGCGATATAGGCCGGTACGGCGATGAGCAAACCCACGGCTGGCAACCAGGCCACAACGGCAGGATAGCGGCCGCTGAGCTTCTCCGACAGGAGACCGCCGATGAAGGTGCCGAACGCAGCGAAGGCTGCCAGCGGTGCGCCATACATGACGGCGGCTTCGCGAACACCAATGCCATGCACGCGCTGCAGGAACGGTGCCTGGAAGCTGATCAGGCCATAGCCAACGAACGCAACCAGCGCTGCGCCAAGCGCGAGCCACCAGAATGTTGGCTTCACGCCGAATTCCTGGAACGCCTCGAAGAAGGGGGCCTTACGGAGGGGGTCTGCATCCGGTGGATCGGAATAACCGCGCGGCGGTTCCTTGATGGTAAGCCAGAGGATGAGGGCAATGATGGCGCCGGGCGCGCCGATCACGACAAAGGCGATTCGCCAGCCTTCAACTGTGGTCCAGTCCATGCCGGAAAACATGAAGCCGAGACCGATTGAATTGATCCAGGCGCCGAAGTCCGCGCCTTTGATCGAGGCAATCGTGCCGCCGAACAGCTGCGCCAGAACGCCGCCGAGGGTCACACCCATCGAGTAGATACCGATGGCATTGGCGCGGCTTTTTGGCGGATAATAATCGGTGATGATTGAGTTGGCGGGCGGTGTGCAGCCGGCTTCGCCAACGGCCACGCCGACGCGGAACAGGAGCAGCCACAGAAAGCCCGTCGCCATGCCGCAGAGCGCCGTCATGATTGACCAGACGATCACGCAAACAGCAATCACCATGACGCGGTTGCTGCGGTCGGCCCACATCGCGATAGGAATACCCATCAAAGCGTAGAAAAGGGCGAATGGCGGCCCGGAGAGCAGGCCCCACTGGGTATCATTCAGGCTGAACGTGTTGATGATCGGCTGTGCGACGACCGAAATGAGCGTCCGGTCGATGAAATTCAGCGTATAGATCAGCATCAGTGCGATCAGGACATATGAACGGTAACCCTTGGTCCCAAAGCCCGTAATCTGTCCGTTCGACGCGGTTGTGTCGCTCATGCGCTGTCAGCCTCCCTGTAATGATTCCCGCGCATCTGACGGCGCTTGTCTATTTTCGCTCACGGTAACCGCCTGCCGATCATCTGCAAGCATTATCGCGGCGTCAGTCTCAGATCAGGCCCGATGAGCGGAAGCTGGTGACGCCGCTTGTGCCAGCGATGAGATGGTCGTGAACGGTGATGTCGAACGGGTCGAGGACGTCGATGATTTCGCGTGTCATGTCGATGTCAGCCCGCGACGGCGTCGTATCGCCTGAGGGGTGGTTATGGACCAGGATGAGGCTTGAGGCTTGCAGTTCGAGGGCGCGGCGGGCGATTTCGCGGGGGTAGACGGGGGCATGGTCGACCGTTCCGTGCCCCATCACCTCGTCGGCGATCAGCTGGTTCTTGCGGTCAAGGAAGAGCACGCGGAACTGTTCACGCTTCTCGTGCTGGAGTTCAGTGCGAACATAGTCGATCAGGGCGCTCCACGACGAAATCGCGGGGCGTTTACGTATTTCTTCGCGGGAGGCGCGCGATTGCAGTTCGGCGATGGCCTTGATGTAGGCGGCGACGGACTCGCCTATGCCGTCCACTTTCACCAGATCAGCGCCGGGCGCGGCGAGAATGCCTGAGAGGCTGCCGAAACGGGCCATCAGGCCTTTGGCGATGGGTTTGACGTCTTTGCGAGGAATGAAAGCCATCAGCATGACCTCAAGCACTTCATAGTCTTCGAGGGCGCTGGCACCGCGCTTCAGCAGCTTGCTGCGCAACCGCTCGCGATGGCCTTGCCAATGCGGCTTTGCGTCTGGCTGGCCGTCTGTGCCCCCCGGCATGGCCTATGGCTTGACAGTGTGGGGCGTATCGAAGCCCTTTGGCGACTTGGTGAAGATTTCGACGCCGGTTTCGGTAACGCCAACCGAGTGTTCGAACTGGGCTGAAAGTTGACGGTCACGCGTTACGGCCGTCCAGCCGTCAGGCAGAATGGCCGCGTCCTTGCGGCCAATGTTCAGCATTGGCTCAATAGTGAAAAACATGCCGGGGCGCAGTTCCGGGCCGGTGCCATAGTCAGATGAGTGCACGACATTTGGCTCGTCATGGAACAGTCGACCAACGCCGTGGCCACAAAAGTCTTCAACGACGGAAAGGCGGTTCAAACGGGCAATCTCGGAAATTGCGCCGCCAATATCGCCGAAACGGGCGCCGGGCTTCACAGCATTGATGCCGGCCATCATGGCTTCATAGGTGACATCCATCAGGCGCTCGGCCTTCCGCTTCACTTCGCCCACGCCATACATGCGCGAATGGTCACCGTGCCAGCCATCTAGGATACAGGTGACATCGATATTGGCGATATCGCCTTCCTTGAGGGGCTTGGGGCCCGGAATGCCATGGCAGATGACGTGGTTCAGCGAGATGCAGGATGCGTGGCGATAGCCGCGATAGCCGATCGTGGCGGACTGGGCGCCATGGTCGAGCACGAAATCGCGAACCAGATCGTCCAGATACTGTGTCGTTACGCCAGGCTTCACTTCGCCTACAAGCATGTCGAGGCATTCGGCAGTGAGCTGTCCAGCCCTGCGCATGCCCTCAAAGCCCTCCGCATCATGGATACGGATTTCGCCAGTGCGCATGGGGAGAAGGGCGGTTGAATCGTTCATCAAAGTGGCTTTCCAGTCTATGGCGGCCAATGTGGCAGCGATTGCGGGAAATTTCTACCCCGCTCCCTGTGAAATCAGGCTTCCAGACTGGCATCCAGACTGATGTCGATGGCGCCCAACGCTACGGATAGTGGGCAGCTTTCCTTGGCCTTTGTCGCGATTGACTGGAAATCCGCCTCACTTGCGCCGGGAACCTTGCCGACGAGCGTGAGGGCGCTGCTGGTGACCTTGAAGCCGCCGCCGTCCTTTGGTTCAACGGTTACGACAGCCTTGGCATCTAGCTTGTCGGCCGGCGTACCGTTATCGGCCAGCATGGCGGAGAGCTGCATGGCAAAACAGCCCGCATGGGCAGCCGCGAGCAATTCTTCCGGATTGGTGCCGGACTTGCCGCTCTCATCCTCGAAACGGGCCTTGAAAGAATAGCCGTGGTTCTGGAGGGCGCCGCTTTGCGTATCGAGTGTCCCGGTGCCCTCCTTGAGAGTGCCTTTCCAGATGGCTGTTGCATGACGTTTCATGGGGAGCTCCTTGCTTTGCGATTTCAGGGTTCAGTAAAGGGAATGCGCCGCGTGGGACGATGTTCCGGCCCCGTCCTCAGCCATGGCGCTTGTCCTTGGGTTCCTTGTTGCTTTGCCGGGGATGGAAGCTATCCTCCCGCAAAATCAACAAGGGGAGCCGAACGCTATGAGACAACCTGCTCACTATCTGAAAGGGCTTGCCGCCAGTTTGCTCATTGTGGGTGCAGCGGCGTGCGCCGCAGGGCCAGCCGGGGCTCCGCCAGAACAGGTCGCGCTGGCCCCACAAGCTGCCGCGGAACCGGCCCCGGCGCCTGCCGACAAGACATTTGACGCGCTGGAAGCTTCTGCCTCCGGAAAGGGCTTTACGTCGGCGGGCCTTGCTGCACTGGACACGGCCATGGCGGCAGCTGTGGATGACGGCGCGGTCAAAGGCATTTCGACCCTGCTCGTGAAGGATGGGCATGTGGCCCACTATTATGAGCACGGAATAATGCGCGCAGCCGATCAGACGCCTATCAAGGAAGATACGATCTTCCGTATCTATTCCATGTCCAAGCCGATCACCGGCGTCGCCCTGATGACGCTCTACGAGCAGGGCGCTTTCAGTCTCGATGACCCGATCACGAAATTCGTGCCAGAGTTTGCCGACCTCAAAGTGCTGAATGGGGTGGATGCAGACGGCAATATGATTGTCGAAGACATGGATCACGTGCCGACCATGCGGGAGCTGATGAGTCATACCGCCGGCTTCGGCTATGGGCTTGGTGGTGACGACCCGGTCAACACGGCTTTCCGCAAACAGGGCGTGCTCGCCTCGCCGGATCTCGACACGTACATCTCCAAAGTTGCCGGCATTCCGCTGATGTTCCAGCCGGGCAGCGACTGGTCCTACAGCACTGCCGTCGATATCCAGGGCTACATCGTCCAGAAGATTTCCGGCAAGCCGTTCGGCGAATATCTGCAGGACACGATCTTCACCCCGCTTGGTATGACGGATACGGCGTTTTTCGTACCAGAGTCCAAGCGCGACAGGTTTTCGGACGTCTTCACACACAATCCTGAAAACGGCGATCTGGTGCCACTGGATGATCCGGGTTTTGCCTATCGCGAAGGCGCATTTGGCATGGAGGCGGGGGGACACGGACTCGTCTCCACGCTCGCCGATTATGCCCGTTTCTGCCAGATGCTGGTGGATGGCGGCGAACTCAACGGCACCCGCATTTTGAAACCTGAGACAGTCACGTTGATGCGCACCAATGTACTGCCGGAAACCTTCCACCTCTTCTCCGACGGCAACAGCGTCAACCCAGAACGCGCTGGTCACGGCTTTGGACTGGACTTTGGGGTTCTGGTGGATCCGGCTCCTACGGGCACTTTGATGCCCACCGGAACCTATTACTGGGGCGGTGCGGCGGGCACCTGGTTCTGGATCGATCCGGTCAATGACCTGTTCTTCATCGGCATGGTCCAGGTCTTCCCGGCGGGCAGCATGGACAATGCCTTTCGAAAGGAATCCGGCGACCTCGTGTATGAGGCCCTTGATCAGTGACTGAAACCCCACCCACCGCAGCCGTCCTGTTGATCGGCGACGAACTCCTCTCGGGGCGCACCCGCGACATCAACCTGCAGCAGATCGCCAAGTACCTGGGACCGCTCGGTATCCCGGTTGTGGAATCGCGCACCGTCTCCGATGTGCAGGCGAGCATCGTAAAAGCAGTGAACGACCTGCGCGCGGAGTACACTTATGTGTTCACGACGGGCGGCATCGGTCCGACACATGATGACATCACGGCGGATGCGATTGCGGCGGCCTTTGGTGTCGGCATCGGCGAGCATCCGGAAGTGATTGCCATGCTGGCCGAGCGCTATGCCGAGATGAAGACCGAGTTCACGCCCGCGCGGCGTCGCATGGCGCGTGTTCCGCATGGTGCAAGCCTTGTCGCTAATCCGGTGTCGGGCGCGCCCGGCTTCCAGATGGAGAACGTGTTCACATTGGCCGGTGTGCCGCAGGTGGCGCGCGCCATGCTGGAAGATATCGGTCCGCGCCTTCGCACGGGCGCCGTCGTTCATAAGGTGACCATTCGCGGCGTCGGCCTGCGAGAGGGCGATATTGCCGAGCCACTTGGCGCGATGGCGGTAGAGATGCCGAATGTCGCGTTTGGTTCCTATCCATGGTTTCGGTCAGTTGGCGACAATGGCGTCCATCTCGTGGCCAGCACGATCCATCCGGACCTGATCGACACGATCACCCAGCGACTGGAAGCTATCATCTCCGCGACCGGCGTCACGCCGGAGCGCGTGATGGAGGAGGCGGGATGATTGCCGCCTTGAAGCGCACGCCGGTAATATGGGGCCTGTTCATTGCGCAGCTCCTGATCTTTCCCGCTTTTGCGCTTTTCAGTGACGCGGTTGGCGGTCGCTATCTCGACACGATTACGACGGGCGAGGGATGTCGCGCCCTGATTGCCGGAATGACCGAAGCCCAGCGGAGCGCGCATTTCTGGCTCACCGTGTTGCTCGATACGGCCTACCCGCTGGCCTATGGCGGGTTCTTTGCGGCCATGGCGCTGCGCTTCTTTGGGCGGTTCGGACCAATTGCTGCCTTGCCGGCGCTGGCGACCATCATTGTCGACCTGACCGAGAACACGGTCCAGGCGCTGGCCCTCTCCGGCGCGGCGGATGCGCTTGACGCAAAGTCATGGTTGACGCCCCTCAAGTTCGGGCTGTTTTTCCTCGCTGCGGCGATCGCCCTCGTCGCGCTGGTCATTGCAATGGCTCATCTTTTCCAAAAGCGGAAAGCCTGACCGGACCGGAGCGATCCACCGCCAACAGATATCAGAAGGAGACGGCATCATGGCCGAGAACATTATCCAGGTTGAGCGCGATGGCGCGGTCGCCATTGTCACGCTGAACCGGCCGGATGCGCTGAACGCGCTCAGCCGTGCGCTGCGCACGGAGATTTCCCGTGTCTTCATGGAGCTGAAGGGCGATCCTGATATCCGCGCTGTTGTCCTGACGGGCGCAGGCCGCGCCTTCACGGCGGGCGTCGATCTGAAAGAGGCGGGCGAGACCGGTTTTGCCCTCGGCGCGGACGGTGGTTCGATTGATATCGCCAAGGCGATCGGCGAATATCCGTGGCCGGTAATCGGTGCGATCAACGGCTTTGCGATTACCGGCGGTTTCGAGCTTGCCCTTATGTGCGATGTGCTTCTGGCGTCCGAGAATGCGAAGTTCGCCGATACGCATGCTCGCGTCGGCATCATGCCGGGCTGGGGGCTGTCGCAGAAACTGTCCCGCCTGATCGGCACGAGCCGGGCCAAGGAACTGTCTTTCACCGGTAACTTCCTCGATGCCGACACAGCTGAACGCTGGGGCCTCGTCAATCGCGTCTACAAGGCCGACGAGCTGCTTCCTGCCGCGCGCAAGATGGCGCATGAGATGACAAGTTGTGATCCGGTCCTGCTGCGCGGATACAAGAAGATGATTGATGACGGGTTCGCCATGCCATTCGGCGAGGCCCTGAAGGAAGAGGTCCGCCGCTCGGCTGCGCATGCCGCCAGCGTCACCGCGGAAAGCGTCGAGGCGGCCCGCAAGAAAGTCACCGAGCGCGGCCGCGGCCTGAACTAGAAGACTGAGGAAACACCAATGAGAGACGTCGTAATCTGTGAGCCCGTTCGCACGGCTGTGGGTGGCTTTGGCGGGGCCTACAAAACCGTTCATGCCCATGAGCTGGCGAGCCACGTGATCCGCGAACTCATGGCGCGGACCAATGTGCCGGCCGAGGCGGTCGAGGACTGCTTGTTCGCGCAATGCTATCCAACCATGGAAGCACCAGCCTTCGGGCGGATGGTGGCGCTGGACGCTGGCCTCACCACGACAACGGGCGGCTACCAGATCGACCGGCGCTGCGGTTCCGGATTGCAGGCCGTTATCAATGCCGTGATGCAGGTTGCAACCGGGGCGAACGATCTTGTCATCGCGGGCGGGGCAGAGAGCATGTCCAATGCGCCTTTCTTCTCGATCGACATGCGCTGGGACATCAAGGGCGATGGCCTGATGCTGCAGGATGGTCTGTCGCGCGGGCGCTACACTGCGGGCGGCAAGTACCACCCGGTTCCGGGCGGCATGATCGAGACGGCAGAAAACCTGCGTCGCGACTACGAGATCACACGCGAAGCGCAGGACGAATTTGCGCTGGCTTCGCATCAGAAGGCGGCGGCGGCCCAGAAGGCAGGCAAGTTCGCTGACGAGATCGTGCCCTTCACCGTGAAAGGCCGCAAGGGTGACACGGTTGTGGCAGAAGACGAGCATATCCGCCCAGACTCCACGCTTGAGAAGCTGTCGTCACTTCGGGCCATCCGGGGCAAGGCGGATCCGGATGCGACCGTTACGGCGGGCAATGCATCGGGCCAGAATGACGGTGCGGCGGCCTGCATCGTCTGTACGCGCGAGGCGGCGGAGAAATATGGGCTGAAGCCGCTTGGGCGGCTGGTTTCCTGGTCTGTGGCCGGGGTTGGTCCGGAAGTCATGGGCATCGGTCCAGTGCCTTCCACACAGAAGGCGCTGAAGCAGGCGGGTATCGAGATCAAGGATCTGGACGTGATCGAGCTGAACGAGGCCTTTGCCTCTCAAGTTCTGGCCTGCACCAAGGCGCTGGGCTTCACCGATGGCGACATGGAAAGGCTCAATCCCAATGGATCGGGCATTTCGCTGGGCCACCCGGTGGGAGCAACGGGCGTCCGGATCCTGACAACCCTCCTGCGGGAGATGGATCGGCAGGAAGCGCGTTACGGTCTGGAAACCATGTGTATCGGTGGCGGGCAGGGCCTCGCTGCCGTGTTTGAACGGGTTTCCTGACAGTCTCGGGCCGGGCTGGCGCTTGCCAAGCCCGGCGGCGACGAATACTCACAAACGGCACGCGGGCGTGGCGAAATTGGTATACGCAAGGGACTTAAAATCCCTCGGCCGCAAGGCCTTGCCGGTTCAAGCCCGGCCGCCCGCACCATGCATTATGGCCCATAGGCACTGTATCCAAAATATCACATTTTGCGGAATCTGAGGCTTTCTGCCCCTGATCGGCCCGGATTCGGCTTCGATCCCCCCATGCAAACTGGGAATGACACCTATATAGCCCTCAACGGAACCAATCGGGCCCGGAAGACATATCTACAGAGCGGATCGGGATAATCTGACTCGAAGGACAAACATGATGCTACGCTCACTTATCGTCTCTACCAGTTTCGCCCTGATGGCGCTCTCGGCGCAGGCCAGCCCTGAGGCTGAAGCCCTGATTGCGGGAACCGCCACGCAGATTTCCAACGCGGAAGCCAGCGAGAGCACAATCAAGCAGGCAGTGGACATTGATGCCATCGCGAACTTCACGCTTGGCAAATATTCGCGCCGGGTCAGCGATACCGACAAGACACGCTTCAAGAGCGCATTCGAGAAATTCCTCGTCGGCACGTTCCAGGACCAGAAGAACAAGCTCAAGAATGCGACGGTCGAGGTGATCGGCTCTGTTGATCGCAATGACAAGGATTCCGTCGTTGAGACCCGCGTCACCCAAGAAGGTGAAGACCCCCAGACCGTCCGCTGGCGCGTAATTGAGCGCAATGGCGAATGGCGTGTCGTTGACGTTGAAGTGCTTGGCCTCTGGCTCGCCATCGAGCAACGCGCCCAGATCGCGGCCATTCTCGACAAGCCGCGCGCCACCATTGATGACGCGATTGCCGCTCTGGATTCCTGAGCCAAACGGCTTCAATGCCATAAAATACATAAGGGCGTCAGCGCAGCTGGCGCCCTTATCTTATTGTGATGCAGCGTTGATTGGGGCAGTTTCCCAGCAACATTATCAGGGGACCCATTCGACAATGTCTTTGAACTTCAAGAGCCAGCTCCAGAATCTGGATGGAATTTACGCCGCCTTGTTTTCCGCTGCGGAGGTCATTTACGCCGAGCTCAAGAAAGGCGCAGGACTGAAGTTTGCGACATCCAGCAACGAGTCCGGCGACGACCAGATCGAGCTGGACGTGATTGCTGACGAAGCCTTCTTTGATGCGCTCAAGAGCGATGGCAATGTCAGATACGTCGTGTCTGAAGAGCGGCCGGGCCTGAACAAGATTTCGGACGGCCGCTACAGCGTGGCTCTCGATCCGCTGGACGGCTCCAAGTCCGCATTGGTGGGCATTCCTTCAGGTGCCATTTTCGGCATTTTCGAGAATGCTGAAGTTGCCAGGGACTTCAACGGCAAGAACATTGTCAGCGGCGGATTCTTCGTCTTTGGTATGAACCTCGAAGCCTACTTTGCGGATGGCGACAAGGTCTACAAGGGCATCTTTAACCAGGACACGTCCGAGTGGAAGGTTCTGCCGATTGAAGGTGGATTGCCGACAGCTGATGTCTTGGCGATTAACGGCCAGAACCAGATGGTTTGGGACGGATGGCTACAGGCGCATTATGCGGACCTACTCAGCACGCACAACGGAACGGCCAAACCCCACAATATGCGTTGGTACGCGTCCATGGTTTCAGACATGAAGCGCATGGTCCTGCAAGGCGGTCTGTTTGTTTATCCACGCGCCAACATCAAGGGCTATGAAGAGGGCAAGCTTCGCCTCGTCTATGAGGCAATTCCCATGTCATTCCTCATCGCCGCCATGGGCGGGTCTTCGACGGATGGCGACCAGTCGATTCTCAAGGTTCCTGTTGAATCCCTGCACCAGAAGACGCCTGTCTTCATCGGGGAGAAAAGCAAGATTGAGCGGGTCGAAGCCGCCAAGAGAAACCACGCTTAACTCAATGCGCTCTGGTCCGGACTAGGCCGTCAGCCAGTCCGGACGGACATAGGGCTCGCCGAGGTCGTGGGCGACGGCCTGATGCGCGATCTTGCCGGCATCGACGGTTAGGCCATGGGCAAGGTGTGGGTTTTCGTTGATCGCCGCGCGCGCCCCTTTGTTGGCGATCTGCAGGACGAAGGGCAGCGTCGCATTGTTGAGCGCATAGGTGGACGTACGCGGCACGGCGCCGGGCATGTTGGCGACACAATAGTGCAGGATGCCGTCGACGTCATAGATCGGGTCTTCGTGGGTCGTTGCGTGGCTTGTCTCGAAACAGCCGCCCTGGTCGATGGCGATGTCGACCAGCACAGCGCCCGGCTTCATCGTTTTCAGTTGCTCGCGGCTGATGAGCTTGGGGGCTGATGCGCCCGGGATCAGGACAGCGCCAATGATGAGATCGGCATCCCTGATCGCTTCGCCAAGCGAGTGGGCTGTCGAATACATGGTCTTGAGGCTGCCGCGGAACTGTTCGTCGAGTTCGGCGAGGCGATTGTTGTTCCGGTCGAAAATGGTGACGTCGGCGCGCATGCCGACAGCGATTTCGGCTGCATGCGTGCCCGAGACACCGCCGCCAATTATGACGACTTTCGAGGGCATGACGCCTGGTACGCCGCCGAGCAGGATGCCCCGTCCGCGCTTGGTGCGCATGAGCGCCCATGCGGCGACCTGGAGCGACATGCGACCCGCGACCTGGCTCATCGGGCGGAGCAGTGGCAGGCCGCCTTCATCATCAGTCACGGTCTCATAGGCGATGGCCAGGCAGCCGGAATCCATGAGCCCCTTGGCCTGCACAGGGTCTGGCGCCAGGTGGAGATAGGTGAAAATCGTGTGGTCCGGTGTGAGACGGGCGGTTTCCTCAGGCTGGGGCTCCTTGACCTTCACGATCAGTTCGCTGTCAGCGAATACGGCTGCGGCGTCAGGCAGGATGGTGGCGCCGACCATGGTGTACGCTTCGTTTGCGAAGCCTGAGCCGAGCCCGGCCCCGGACTGCACGTTCACATGATGACCTGCGCGAACAATTTCGCTGACACTTTCAGGTGTCAGGCCGACACGGGATTCCTGTTTCTTGATTTCCGTTGGGACGCCAATACGCATAATGGTTCTCCTTGGGGCAGGATATGCCTATATACCCCCGTCTTGTGGAATCCTAGTCTGCTTCATGCCGCTTCGTCGATGATCTCTTCGACATCGATTTTTTCTTCCACACGGGAGCTGTCACCAATCGCGAAGCGCTCGGCCTCTTCCTCCATCCATTCCCGCACTTCCGGTTCTGGCACGTCGAGCGTGAGCAGAATGTCGGCCACCATTTCGATGCCCTTGGGCTGGCCGCCAGCAAGGTGGGCGCGCACGCCGATGTCGAGATAGCGCTCAAGGTCGAGCCGGGAGTCGACGGCCACGAAGCGCTTCAGGTCCGGGAAGCGCCGGGTGATCGTGGGCGTCACCTCGCGCGAAACTTCGTACCGTGCAAAGCCGAGCACGACCGCGCGGGCATTGCTGCCGCCGACGGCCTCGACGAGCTTCATATTGCTCGCATCGCCAAAGGAGACCTTGTAGCCATCGGCCACGGCCGCAAGGAAGCGGTCCGGGTCTCCCTCAAGCGCGATATAGGGAATGTCGTGGTCGACCAGCGCGTCGATGGCGAGTCGTCCGGCGGAAGACATGCCGATGACGATGACGGGCCGGTCGGAGATGGACGTGGCCGAGGTTTCGATGGCGGTCTTGCTGCGCTCAGCCAATTTTCGCGAGAGGCGTACGCCGAGGGCGGCCCAGGTAGGCGCGAGCGCCAGGGACAGTGCGACGGCGGCGACGATACTACTCATCACGCCGGAAGACAGGCCGGCCACAATGGCGCCCAGCGACAGGACAACGAGGGTGAATTCCGAGCCTTGCGCGAGCAGGAAGGCCATTTGTGTGGCGCCCGGCACGCTCCATTTGTTCAGGCGGGCGGCGACATAGCCGAGGGCGGTTTTCATGACGAGTATGCCAGCGGCGCTGAGGATCACGAGCGGCAGATGGGACAGAAGGGCAGGTACATCGATGGAGAGGCCGACGCTGATGAAGAAGAAGGACAGAAGCAGCCCGCGGAACGGTCCCATCTCGGTCTGCACCTGGTGGCGGAAGGGTGTGCCGGAGACCGCAAGGCCTGCCAGGAAGGCCCCAAGCGTCAGCGACAAGCCGATGATGGCCGTGGCGCAGGCGGCTGCCAGCACGAGAAGCAGGGTAAAGGCGGTGAACGCTTCGGCATTGCGGGTGGCAACGAGCGTGCGAAAGACGGGGTTGATCAGGTATTTGCCGGCCAGAAGTGCGGCGCAGAAGGCAATAACCGTTTGCACGACCGAGAGGCCGAGGGCGGCATAGAGCGGCACGCTGGCGCCGCCAAGCAGATAGTCGGAGACAAGTCCGGCGAGTCCCTGTGCACCCACCTCGGAATTGCCCAGCGAACTGGCAAATATCATCAGGAAGATGGCGACAATGTCCTGAAAGATGAGGACGTGCGTGGCGGAGCGGCCAATAGGACAGGAGTTCTGCTCGCGCTCGGTAAGGATGCGGGCGACGACGGCCGTGGATGAGAGACCGAGACTGAGACCGACGGCGAGCGCGATGGCCCAGTCCACGCCGATCATGGCTAGCGCGGCGGCAGCGATCAGTCCGGTAAAGAAGAGGTGCATTGGCGCGAGGCGCAGGAGGTCGCGCCGGCTTTCATTCAGCTCGCGCAGGGAGACGTGCATGCCAATGTCGAACAAGAGGAACACGACGCCCAGCTCTGCCAAGAGGTGCGTGGCGCTGCTTTCCTGGATCAGGCCTAGAACGCTGGGTCCGATCAGGATGCCGACAATCAGGTATCCCACGATAGGGCTGAGCCGGAGCGCTTTCGATGCCAGGGCGGCAGCCGCGCCAAAGCCGAGAAGTGTGATTGCGGGAACCAATGCCTCGACTGGGGTCAGTTCTGCGGCCATGCGTCGTTCACGTCTCCTGTTGATGGGGAAGCCCCCGCGGGCCTTCGTAGAACCTAGTGCGTCCGAGGCAGAATTACAAAGGCCGCCAAGTCCATTTTGGACTGGCGGCCTTCACCTTGCTGCGCGTGGGGAGGGCAATCAACTCCACACACAGTACGGGAGGAAGATATTCCCTTGCCTTAGAGGCTCTTCGAAAGTGTCAGCACGAAGCGGTCGTCAGAGATGTCGACATCATCAACATCGGTGCCCCAGTAGCGCAGGTCGACGTCGATACCGACCGGTGTGCTATACGTGCCGCCGAGTGACCAGTTGGTGTAGTCGCCGCCACCGTCGAAGCTGTAATTACCAACGCTGGCGTCGATCGACAGAGCGTCGGTCAGGCCATAGCCAGCAGTTGCGTTCAGGTAGACGTTCTGGTTGTCCGGATCCCAATAGGCTTCGCCGCCGATGGCGAGACCGCTGGCGAATTCATAGCCAAGGGCGCCCTTGATTTCGAGGAAGTCGAGATCGGATTCATCTGCATCCGGGTAGGCGTAGTAGATCACGCCAACATCCCAGCTGATGCCGCTCTCGAGCGCACCGGCAAAGCCGCCGTAGAAGTCAGCTTCGATATTGGTGTCGGAAGCGTCACCGAAATCGACATTCGACGCCCATGTGCCGACGTAGAAGTTGCCGTTGGCATAGTCGAAGCCGCCCTGGATGGCAGGATCTTCGTTGGACTGTGAGACGCCGCGCCAGACATAGTCTGACGTCATGGCTACGTTTCCTGACCATTCACCTTCAGCCATGGCGGTGCCCGTCGTAGCTAGAAGAGCAACAAGGGCGACCCCCGCCCGTGATACCTTGGTTTTCATTGTTAGTACCCCGTTTTCAAACCGCTCCTTATTTGGAGCGCGAGACCGAGGATTGCGCGCGATTCCGCACGTTTCGAACCAAATTCTCTATCAAGGATAGACTGACGTCCGAACGCTGAACTTTTGTGCATCGGCCAATTGGATATGCCTAAGTATCGGGCGTTTGGTGAGATGCTCACCGGGCAGACAATGGGGCGTATCCAAGGTGCATTCCGGCGTCCACGAGCAGGGTTTCGCCGGTGATGTGGCGTGAAGCATCGGTCAGGAAAAACACGGCTGAATCGGCAATGTCGTCCGGCCCGCTCGCGACATGAAGGGGCGTTGACGCAGCGACACCTGCTTCCATTTTCGTGTACTGATCAGCGCTCATTTCGTCCTTGAACCAACGGGTGCCAATGAAGCCCGGGCACACCGCGTTGACGCGGATGGCAGGCGCCAGTGCGCGCGCGAGGGAAAGCGTCATCGTGTTCAGTGCGCCCTTGGTGGCGGCATAGGCAACGGACGACCCGATTCCCGTAACGCCTGCAATGGAAGAGACGTTCAGAACAGCTGCTGCGCGTCCGGCCTGCGAATAGGTCGCCGCCAACAAGTCGCGGCAGGCCTGCATCATCAAGAACGGGCCGACGACATTGACTGCATATGTGTCGAGGAAGTCTTCCTTGCTCAATGCGTTGAGGTCCGAATGATCCCGGGCGTGGCGCGTGATGCCTGCATTGTTCACCAGTATGTCGAGACGGCCGTGCGCATTGGCGGCGTCTGCGAGCTTCTGGCAGCCTTCTTCGGTGGAAACGTCTGCCTGCACGAGCCGCGCCTGCGAGCCCAATGCCTGACAGTCTGCAACAGTGGCCTCGCCATCTGCGACGGATCGGCTGCAATTAATGATTACTTCTGCGCCGCGCTCGGCAAGCTTCAGTGCAATGGACCGGCCTAGCCCTGTTGCAGAGCCCGTAACGACTGCTGTGCGTCCGGAAAGATCACGAAGTTCTGCCATGTGAGGTCCACCCTTGGTTTTCATATTGTTGGGTGACCTGAAGAAGCCTGCCGCCGCGGAAAGTCAAGTTGCGCCACAAATCGAATTCGTGACAAAGCCGTCAACAAACCGGAAACTGTTGCAAATTATACAGGATCATCAAGTTGGAGGCTTGGTGCATGGATCAGGGGTTCGAGGGACTGCTCGCTCAGATCACTGGCGTTATGAAACTGTCTGAAGAAGACGCGCACCGCATTTCAACCGAACTTTACCGAGGCGGCGTAAAATCGCTGACCGATGGGGCCGCCCTGTTCGACATCAATGCCCGCCTCGCCGGAAGCGACACGACTTGGGATCGGCTGTTCGTCAGTGCCGTGCGTGACTATGTTCTTCTCCATAGCGATCCCCGCAACTGGGTCACCGAAGACGAAGCCGACTGGCTGATCGAGCAGATTGACCGTCAGGGCATTTGCCCGATTGCCTCGGAAATAGACCTTCTGTTGCAGATCATGCGCTATGCCGAAGGCGTGCCGGACCGGCTCGGCTATTTTACGCTGAAAGTGGCCTGTGACCGCATTTCTCAACTTGGCAAGGCGACAGCCGAGGATGTCGAGCGGGTTCGCCGGGCGCTGATCGTGCCGGCTGGCGAGGGGGCAGGCTGGGTCACTGGCGCCGAGGCCGAGCTGCTGGTGCGCACCAATGACAAGATCGGCTTTGCAGCCAATGATCCGTCATGGAACGACCTGTTTGCCCGCGCGATTGCCAACCATCTCATGGCGCGTGCTCATCCCGAACCAAAGTCTGAGACATCCATACTTTCGCGCGATCACTGGATTGGCGACATGCGGCCCGAGCCGGGCACCTTTCTTGAGGATGTGCGTGCGGGTTTTTCAGAAGGCGGATGGTTTGCACCAATCAGCCAGAGCGAAGACCGGGCAGAGGCAGCACGCCGCGCAGCCCATGCCGCCGCCCGCCGCGAAGCCGATATAAGTACGGAAGACGAAGCCTCGTGGTTTCTCAAATGCGTCGGCGAGGAAAAATCTGTCAGCCTGGCCGAACGGGCGCTGATTGATTTCCTGAAGCTTGAAGCCCCGGGTTTTACGCAAGGACTTGCCGTAGCATCCTGATCGCTTAACGGTGGGTTCCATGCTCTGGCTAAACCTTCTTGTTGCGAGCGGCATGGTCACGCTGACTTTCACAATCCACTTCGTGGGCCTTGTCGTGTTATCTGCCATACTGCGCGAGCGGCGGGTGCATCCGGTCAACCTGACCTCGGTTTTCGGGCAGGGCGTCTCTATCCTGTTCGTTGTCATCAGCCTGTTCGGTCTGCATTCGGTACAGATATGGACCTATGCCTTTGCCTATCTGGGCCTTGGCCAGTTCAGTGGACTGGAGGAGGCGTTGTACTTTTCGACCTCCGCTTTCACGACGGTTGGGTTTGGCGACGTCGTGCTCGGCGATGACTGGCGTATGCTCGGCGCGGCAGAGGCCGCCAACGGTTTTCTGCTGATTGGCTGGTCGACGGCCTTCCTCGTGGCCGTCACGGCCCGCGTCAGGGCCTTTGAAGCGGATATCGAAAAGCTCGAGGACTAGGCCCGGCTGGCTCGGAAAAGGCGTGTGCCGCCGACGGCCAGTCCCACCAGAATGACACCGCCGACGACAAGGCTGCCCGGATTGGCGCCCAGCAGTTCGAAATACTGGGTGTAGAAGTGAATCGACAGGAAGACGATCGATAGCGTCGAGAGAAAGCCACCGCGCCGGGCTTTCACGATCATGGCGATCAGAAATGCCGCCCAACCGAGCGTGAAGACCTCGTCAGGGATGTCGATCGCCTGCGCCTCCCAGTTCTGACGGGCGCGCCATTCGTCCGGCGCTAACCAGTGCTGGCCGATGTGGTCGCCCCAGAGCGAACCGACCCAGAAGGCGAAATTGACCATGAAAAGCGATGTGCGCGCCGCGATGGTGGCGAGGCTTTCATAGGCGTCCGCGAGCTCGCCGCGCAAAGCATAGAACCCGGCTGTCAGGGCGCCGAACAAGAGGATGGTCAGTGTCGGCTCCTCAACGAAGATGCCATAGCTGGCATGCCAGTAGCCTGTGCCTGAGCCCAGCGTTGCGCCGAGGGCGAGCACAGCGGGCGCCACGAGGAAGGGCGAACGGTACCAGATGGCCGCCGCACCCAGCACCCCCGCGATGGCCAGCGTCGGGTAGAGCGACTCTGCCGATTCGCGGAACTCCCATCCGATCCAGCCAGCAAGACCGAGCGCCCCCATCAGGGTGAGCCCGGCGCCGAGGACTTTCAGTGAGGCGTCGACATCTATGCGTCGCAAGGCCTCAGCCCCGCCAAGCGCGGTCAGCGCAAGCATAAGGCCCGTGGCCGGATTGGGTACAAGTGCGATCGTTCCCGCAGCGACCGAGAGCGCCCCGAAGATCAGGAGCAGGTTGATGAACAGGCTGCCCTTCCGGTCTGGCAGGGCAAAGCCTTTCAGGCGTGTGGCCTCTTCGGGTGAGATTTGCCCTTCATTTACGAGGGCTTCCAGGTCGAGACGAATGAATTGCATGTGAACGCTCACTATCTATTGTGAGCGTTTGCTAACATGCGTAGCTGGTTCTGGCAAGCCAATTTGACGCTTGGGCAGTGTGGACAAGAGCGAGCCCGCAGCTTAACTCGAACCCGATATGAATTGCCAAACAGGCCAGGGGTGAAATGTTCAAGAAGATTCTGATAGCCAACCGCGGCGAAATTGCTGTTCGCGTGATCAAGACATGCCGCCGCCTGGGCGTGAAAACTGTGGTCGTTTATTCCGATGCCGACGCTGGCTCGATGGCCGTGGAGATGGCCGATGAGACGGTCCATATCGGCGGCTCGCCAGCGTCTGAATCCTACCTCGTGGCCGACAAGATCATCGACGCGGTGAAGAAGACCGGCGCCGAGGCCATCCACCCAGGCTTTGGTTTCCTTTCCGAGAACCCGGCTTTCGCCAAACGTCTCGAAAAAGAGGGAATCGGCTGGATCGGCCCGAACGCACACGCCATCGAAGCCATGGGCGACAAGATTTCATCGAAGAAGCTGGCTGCTGAAGCCGGCGTGTCGACCGTGCCGGGCCATATGGGCCTGATCGAGGACACGAAGGAAGCCGTGAAGATCTCCAAAGAGATCGGCTATCCTGTGATGATCAAGGCGTCGGCTGGCGGCGGCGGCAAGGGCATCCGTGTCGCGGCCAATGACAAGGAAGTCGAAGAAGGCTTCCCGGCCGTGAAGGCGGAAGCCAAGTCCTCTTTCGGCGACGACCGCGTCTTCATCGAGAAATTCATCCTCGAGCCGCGCCACATCGAGATCCAGGTGCTCGGCGACAAACATGGCAACTGCATCTACCTGAATGAACGCGAATGCTCGATCCAGCGCCGTAACCAGAAGGTCATCGAAGAGGCGCCTTCGCCGCTGCTCGATCCCGAAACGCGCAAGAAGATGGGCGAACAGGCTGTCGCGCTTGCCAAGGCTGTGAACTATGACAGCGCTGGCACGGTGGAATTCGTGGCCTCCGGCAAGGACAAGGGCTTCTACTTCCTTGAAATGAACACCCGCCTGCAGGTGGAGCACCCGGTCACCGAGATGATCACCGGCGTCGACCTCGTCGAGCAGATGCTGCTGTCCGCCTATGGCGAGACGATGAAGCTCAAGCAGTCTGATATCGGTATCAATGGCTGGGCCGTCGAAACCCGTGTGTATGCGGAAGATCCGTATCGCAACTTCCTGCCGTCCATTGGCCGCCTCAAGCGCTTCCATCCGCCTGTCGAAGGCAAGCTGGGCAAGGGCGAAGTGCGCATGGACAGCGGTGTGCGCGAAGGCGACGAGATTTCCATGTTCTACGACCCGATGATCGCCAAGCTTATCACTTGGGGCAAGGATCGCGACACGGCGCTCGACACACAGGCCGAAGCGCTCGACCGTTTCTACATTGAAGGCATCCAGGACAATATCCCGTTTATTGCGGCTGTGATGGACGAGAAGCGCTTTCGGTCCGGCAATATCACGACGGCATACATCAAGGACGAATTCCCCGAGGGCTTCCACGGCGTCGAGCCGACGAAGCTGCAGGAGACGCAGCTGATTGCATCTGCCGCTTATGTCCACGGCTTCATGTCGCGCCGCGCGCAGCTGGTCACAGGGCGCATGTCGCCCGTACCGGAAGCACGCAAGGACTGGGTCGTCATCCTGGGCGACAAGCATCATCCGGTGCAACTTGAACTGGGTGAGGATGGTGACGCGCAAATCACGATCAATGGCGGCAAGCCGCATTCGCTGGTGACGAGCTGGGAGCCCGGCCAGCACCTGATCGAGGGCGTGCTGGACGGTAAGTCCTTTGCTGTGAAGTTTGCTGACCGGACCGAAGGCTATCTCTTCCGCCATCGCGGCGTGGCCCTGCGCGCGTTGGTTTGCACGCCAACCGTGGCAGATCTGCATTCGCGCCTGCCCGAGAAGGAAAAGCCGGATACGTCGAAACTCGTCATCTCGCCGATGCCGGGCCTTGTCGTGTCGATGGATGTGGAAGTCGGCCAGGAAGTGCAGGCTGGCGAAGCCGTCTGCGTGGTTGAGGCGATGAAGATGCAGAACATTATCCGCGCAGAAGCAACCGGCACCGTGAAAGCGATCAATGTCGAAGCGGGCGCCAGCGTTGCGGCCGACGAGATCATGGTCGAGTTCGCCTGATCGGTCTGAGTTGATAAGGCAATTATAGGCATTTCACTGGCCCCGGGCCGGTGTTTCCGTTACCCTGCGTGAAGGCCATGCAGGGAGAGCCCCATGAATCTTTATCTCAGCCCGAACGGGCGTATCGACCAGTCCACTTACTGGCGCGGCGTGATCACGCTTTTCGTCATCAGCGCCGTTGTCTCGGTTTTGTCGGCGTTTGTTTCGCCCTTTCTCGGCCTGCTTGGACTTGTCGTCGTGTGGCCGTGGATTGTGCTGCATGTGAAGCGTTTCCATGACGCGGATCAGACCGGCTGGATCACGATCGGCATGGTCGTGCTCGCGATCATCCTGTCGACGGTCCTCAGCTTCATTTTGCCTGCCTTGTTCGGCGTGGATGCCGCGGCCTTACAGGCAGAAATGATGCGCGACATGGAAGATATTTCCTCCAGCAACGATCCGGGCGCGGTACTGGCTGCCAGTATGGAGGCTTCCAAGAAGGTCGCGCAGGCGCAGCTACTCCCGAGCATACTGTCGACCGCTATCGTCACTGGCGTGATCGGCTTTGTGATGAGCCTGTTCAAGTCCACCCCTGGACCGAACAAGTATGGCCCACCGCCTGGCATGGGCGCGGTCGACACATTCGCCTGAGCCAAAGGGCAGTGTGATATGTGACTTTCAAGAGCCGGAGGCCGTCTCCGGCTCTTTTGTCTTGCATGAATTTATCGTTTATTGATAAAAGGCGCTAATATGGGCGCCCAATGGCGTCATACCGAGGAGACTGCCCACTCATGGACGTGCAACATGTCCTGCTCAGCCCCAAGGGCCGTATTGGCTCCAGCGACTTCGGTCGCGGCCTGATCCTGCTCACGGGAATCATGATGCTCGTTCAGATCGCTTCAGCACTCGTCGCGCCAGCTTTCGGCATCCTGCAATACCCGCTGGTATTCTCCTATGTCTGCGTGTTCGGCAAACGGCTGCATGATGGTGGCCGCACGGCGTGGTTCTATCTGGCCTTCCTCGCCGGCTATTTCTTCATCGTCACGGTGGGCAGTGCCTTCCTTCTGCCTGTCCTTTCGCCAGATGCCTTCTCGATGCAGGCGGAATTCCAGAAAGTGGCGCAGTCCGGCGGCATTGCGGCGGCGTTCGAGGCCATGACCCAGGACGCTCAGAAACTCGCGCGGCAATCCGTTCTGACCACGATTGTCACCTTCCTGATCGCCAGCGGTATTCTTGGTCTTATCGGCGGACGGCTGAAGTCTGATCCCTCCAGCAATGTTTATGGCCCGCCAACCGCCAGGTCAGACCAGCCCGGCACATTCTCTTGATGCTTTCGCAGGACACATCACCGATGCAAGATTCTTCCGCCATGATCGACCCGCACCGCCCCTGGATCCTTGATCGCCGTGACGACCCGGCTGCGATGAACTGGATCCAGACCCTGTTCAATCCGATGGGCAAGTCCAGCAAGTTGCATTTCAGCCGGGCGTGGACCTTCATGTTCATGGGGCGCCTGCTGCTCTACATCGTGCCGACCTGTGTGGTGGCTGTGCTGGCCGTGGCAGGCGTGCAGACGGCGATGCTGAACAAGCCGGTCAATCTGGGCCCCGTGCCTGTGCCGACGCTTCTGGTGCCCTTCGTCGTGTTCGTGCTGGTGACCGAGTACACATCCTTCGTGGCGCACCTGCGTAGGCTGGCCGAGGCTGGGCGCTCCACCCTGCTGGCGGGTATTGTGTTGATCCCGCTGATCCTTGCCATGCTGGCCTTTGCAGGCGGCGTGGCAGGTGGCATTGCCCAGCATGAGGCGCAGGTCGCCAAGGTGGCGCTGGAAAAGGAAATTGCTGCCGACCCTGCGAAAGCCGCTGCTGCCAAGGCGGAAGAGAATACGAAAGCACCGCAACGGCGTGCCCCGCCTGCTGAACCGCAGACAGCGCGTCAGATGGCAATTGGTGGTGGCCTCGGCATGGCTATCCCTATCTGGATGCTGGCCTCATTCGGTGCCATGCTTTGGACGCTGCTCTACGTCGCGCGGATGCCGAATGGCGGCGTAGGGGAATTCCACACCGGTAGCCACATTCCGGAAAATGAAGGCCTGCGTCGCCCCTACGAAACCGCCTGAAGCGGACACGGAACGGTCACAAGGCGGCTCGCGAAGACGCGTTCAAAGGCATCGCGCAGGGCGATGTCTACATCGTCCATGCTCGCCGGAATGCCGAGATCGACAAGACTTGTGACCCCATAGCGCGGATCAGCGATGCCGCAGGGCGTTATTCCTGAGAAATGCTCGAGGTCCGGCTCCACGTTCAGCGAAATGCCGTGATAGCTGACCCAGCGTTTCAACCGCACGCCGATCGCGGCGATCTTGTCTTCACGCAATGAGCCACCCGCCTGTGTGCGGTCGACCCAGACGCCGACGCGGCCGTCACGCGGGCCTGCCTCTACATTGAAAGCGGCGAGGGCGGCGATGATCCAAGTCTCGAGGTTCTGCACGAACGCGCGAACGTCGCGTCCACGGGCCGATACGTCGAGCAGCACATAGGCCACCCGCTGGCCGGGGCCGTGATACGTGTACTGGCCGCCACGACCTGCATCAAACACGGGGAAACGATCTGGTGCTTTGAGGTCTTCGACCTTGGCGGAGGTGCCGGATGTGTAGAGCGGCGGATGCTCCAGAAACCAGACGAGTTCGGGCGCTTCGCCCTCCCGAATCGCCCGCGCACGGGCCTCCATAAAGGCGATTGCGGCCTCATATGGTATCGGGGCATTGGAAACGGCCCATTCGACGTCAGGAAATTTCTGCATGATAGGTGGCATATAGGCGATAATCGGGGCTTCACAAAGGTTAGCGCGCGCCTTATACGGCCCGTCTGCCTATTACAGACCAGTGTGCGGTCATGGCGGAATTGGTAGACGCGCAGCGTTGAGGTCGCTGTGGGGCAACCCGTGGAGGTTCGAGTCCTCTTGACCGCACCATCTGGCCCTCTTTTAGGGGCCAGCCTTCCGTGACAATCCGCACATCGCAACCTTTCGGTATGGGTCACGTATGTCTTCCAGCGCTGTGGATAATGCGCGGGGGATTTCGGATATGAGTGATTTTCTTGGATATCTGGCCATGGCGACCGGCATTGTTGCTGCCGTGCTGGTGTCAGCCAATCTCAGCCGCAAGATTACAGGCTATGCCTTTATTGTATTCACGGTCTCGTCGATTGTCTGGGTGATTGTGGGCACTTTCAAAGGCGAGCCGCCGCTGATCATACAGAATGTGGCGCTGACAGCCGTGAATGTGTTCGGCATATATCGCTGGCTCATACGCAAAGAGAAGCCGTCATGAAAAAGCCACCCGGAAGGGCGGCTTTTGTCAGGCCTGAATGCGCTGGTGGGTGGGACCCTGGTAGGTCAGAAGCAGGACTTTACGTCGCCGCAGGCTGGTCGCGAGGCGGGCGCGCTGTGCCACGCATGTCAGCGCACACGCGAGGCCGGTAAAGACCATAGCGCAAGCGGCACGGATGTTACCGGTCGATATTACATGGCGCAGGCTAGCGAGGTTTCCGCCTCTCCGAAGGGTGGCAGTAAATGACTGTTGGGGGGAGGACGTTCGTTTCATGCAGTTTAGAACTGCCGATGTGCGTTTTGGTTCCCGCAGATTAACCGACCACTCAGCATCTTTTTAAGCGTCGGCGCAGGGTGTGGAAATTTCGCGGAAATCAGGGAACGCTAATCGCCGTCATCTGTTGATTCACCAAGGGGTTATAATCCCGAACCCAAATGAATGGAGAGGAAAGCATGACTGATACAATGACACGCCCATCCACCCAATCGAACAATGCGCTGATTAGCTCGGCCCGCGTTGAAGGCACGCACGTCTATAACGCGCAGGGCGAAAAGCTCGGTACCGTCGACGCCATCATGATCGACAAATACGAAGGCAAGGTCGCCTACGCCGTCATGTCGTTCGGCGGGTTCCTTGGAATCGGTGAGCAATATCACCCGCTGCCATGGCAATCACTGGACTATGACGAGCGCAAGGACGGCTATGTCGTCAACATGACGACAGAAGAGCTTAAGTCCGCGCCGACATTGGGCAAAGACGAGTACGACCGCCTGAAGGATCGCATCTATGGCGCGGCAATTTACTCCCACTATGGCCATACGCCATACTGGATTCCGATCGCCTAGGATCCCATACAGGTAGATCCGGGGCCGATGCCATTTGCATCGGCCCCTTTTGCATCGCAATGTTTTGCAGGAGGACGCCATGACCGAGATGCTTGATGCCACACTAGAGGGCCGCTTGCTGGCCCAGCGCCAGATTCTCGCTGAACTGCTTGCGGCCTGTGACCGGGCCGGCGGGCCGCTATCAGACTGGGTCAGGGCTTTCGTCGCTGACGACTATGGTCCGAAGGACTATGCAGAAGACCCCGGCGCCGTGCCGAATGCGGCATTCGCGGTGGAAAACATAATTGCTGAGGAGAAGCGGATGCTGGCGTCTGAAACCCAGCGCATCCTCGATGCCGATGCGCGTGGCTAACGGTCACTCGACCTGAGCGATCTTGAAATACTGAAGCATGTCACGGGCGGCCACATAGTCTGGCTTTATGGCGGTCGCCGTTTTTAGGTCTTCATAGGCAAGGGCGATGTCATTGCGTGCCCAGTGGGCCAGGGCGCGATTGTAGTACGCGACATGCTGGCGCTTGGAGCTAACTGTCTGGGGATATGAAAGTACGTCAATTGCCTCATCAAATCGGCCAAGACGGACAAGCACAGCGCCGAGATTGATGGCAATATCCGGCGATGCGGTTGCGCTGGCATTTGCATCTTGCAGATGCGATAGCGCGGTGTCCAGGTTACCCTGCCTCATCAGGATGATACCCGTATTGGCAAGCGTGGCTGCACGGGTGGCAGGTGATAGCGCCTCGTCATTAAGTGCAGCCTCGCAGAGATGCAGGACAGTGTCCGAGTTCTCGTCCGGAACAGCGACACGCTGGGCGCATGTCTCAGCCTGGTTCTGTCCGTAATGATAGATGATCGCTTGCGCATTGGCGGCCGGCACGGATGCGGCGACGACGAAGACTGCGATAGGGAAGAAGCCGAGGATTTTCATCTACTAAGCCTTTCTGTGAGTGCATATACACTATATGGGGTGCGCAAGGGCGCACTGGTGAGAAAAAGCCCCGTCCGGCGATGGGCCAGACGGGGAAGTTGCATGCCGGTAAACGGAGGGCTGGCTGACAGCTTGGGTCGACACGACACACAGAATGAGATTAAAGTGTATATACACTTTAATCTCATTGTCAATGTGAATTTTGCCCGAAGACAATGCAAATAAGTGTTCCGTTGATGCGCCCTCAGAAAACTGCAAATGGACGAAATAGGGTGGTTCCTTCAAAATCTCCCCATGTCCTGCTGCCCGTGAATGGTCTGCCTAAGTCTAAGGGGGCTCGCCCGCTGTGGCGGAAGGCACAGGGCCGTATAGAGGAAGTGCTTGGCGAGGCGAAGCCGCGGTATCTCTCCGCTGCTCTCTTTCTGATACGGCAAGAGATCATCGTCGAAGCCTGATCCGCTCATGACTCCGCTTGCCGAAACGCATTAAGCCCGGCAAGAACAGCGCCATGACGGACACTTCGCAAACCACGCCTCCGGCGCCGGACGCTGCCGAGATTGATGCGGCCCTGCTGGCGGACATGTCGGATGCCGTTGAAGAACGGGACGTCCGCTGGCTGGCCCGCACGCTGCAGCGCATGCACCCGGCCGATGCCGCCGATGCGCTGGAACAATTGCCGTATGACACGTTCGAGGAAGCTGTTGAGCTACTCGGCGGAGAGCTCCCGCCGGACATCCTGATCGAGCTGCGCGATTCCTATCGCGAAGGCGCCGTTGATGTTCTGCCGGACCACGCGGTCGTCAACGCGCTCGACGAGCTTGATTCCGATGATGCGACCACAATTCTAGACGACCTTGAGGATGATCGCCGTGAGCGCATCCTTGAAGATCTTGCTCCCATTGACCGGGCCCAGCTGGAGCGCGGCCTCTCCTATGATGAAGAGACCGCCGGCCGCCTCATGCAGACAGAATTTGTGGCCTTGCCCGAATTCTGGACCGTCGGTCATTCCATCGACCATGCCCGAAAGCTGGGAACGGAACTGCCGGAAGTTTTCTACGAGGTTTATGTCACCGACCCCGCCCACCGCCTGATTGGCGTTGTGTCGCTGGCCACGCTGCTGAGGACGCACCGCGAAGCACAATTGTCGGACATCATGGAAGACCCCATGTCCAACATCACGACCGATATGGATCAGGAGGAGGTCGCCTACCAGTTCCAGAAATACTCGCTGGCTTCCGCCCCGGTAAAGGATGCTGCCGGTCGCCTCGTCGGGATGATCACGGTCGATGATATGGTGGACGTCATCCAGTCTGAAAACACGGAAGACCTTCTCTCTCTTCTCAACGTCAGCTCGGCCGACGGTTCGGACAGTGTCTGGGACACGGTGAAGGCGCGTGCGCCCTGGCTCGCGGTGAATCTTTTTACGGCCTTCATTGCATCCGCCATCATCTCCATCTTCGAGGGCACGATTGAGCAGCTTGTCGCGCTGGCCGTGCTCATGCCGGTTGTCGCGGCACTCGGTGGCAATGCCGGCAGCCAGGGCCTCGCAGTTGCCGTTCGCGCCATCGCCGAGCGCGAGCTGGACGGTCCAGCCGCACGCCGCGCCGTTTTGCGTGAATTCCTTAGCGGTACGGTTAACGGGGTTATCTTCGCCATTGGTGTCGGCATCATCGCCTTCCTCTGGTTCCATCAGGTCAAGCTGGCCCTTGTGATCGCCGTCTCCATGCTGGCCACGTTCATGTGGGCAGGGCTGTCGGGTATTCTCGTTCCGCTGAGCCTAAAGCGTCTTGGGGCCGACCCTGCCGTGGCCTCGTCCGTCTTCGTTCTGACGCTGACAGACGTGATGGCTTTCTTCAGTTTCCTGGGCCTCGCGACCCTCGTTTTGCTGTAATTTGGGGTGTTTCTGAGCAGTGATTTCGCCGCGCAGGCGAACAGGCGCGCCATTTGCAGAGTGGCGCGATAGTAAAAGTCCAATTGTATCAATACGGGAGCCATCGGAATGGCCCGGCCAATGCGAACGTCTCGACAAGGTCTCGAGCTCATCAAGAGCTTTGAGGGTTTCCGTGCGCGCGCGGCCCAGTTGCCAACGGGCATATGGATCATCGGATACGGGCATACCCAGTCGGCCCGCAGAGGCCTGACGGTTAATTCTCAGGACGCCGAACTCCTTCTGCGCCACCATGATTTGCTCGCCGTCGAGCAGGCGATTGTCGACCGTGTTTTGGCCCCGCTGAGCCAGAACGAGTTCGATGCGCTGGTCTCTTTCGTGTTCAATATTGGCATAGAGGCCTTCATAGCTTCCGATGTGCTGGCCCATCTCAACAGTGGCGACCGGCTGCAAGCCGCCGACGCGCTGAGCTTCTGGCGCAAGGGCCAGGTTGAGGGCGAAATGCGGGTCATTGATGCGCTTGTCCGTCGTCGGGCCTCTGAAAAGGCCATGTTCCTTGAGCACCCGTCGGGCCGCGCCTCCGTGCCATCAGCACTAGTTACGCCCATGCTGGATATCGCTGCATCGCTGATGACACCGCGCGAGCGGGCCGTCATCGTTGAAACCCGAGTTGACGGCGACCGCGCGACCGCCGCCAAGGCCAAGCCTGCCAGCAATTCTCCGCAAGCCGCCGCCCGCGCCGTCAACGAGCGCCTGACGCGGATATTGGGTGAGAACGCAACGCTCGCATCGGGCCAGACGCCGCCCGTCGCTGACAATGACAGTTCCCATGACGGTCCCAGCATTGACGAAATCACTCGCGCAGTTTCCGCGCTGGCAGATCCGCTCGGCGTTGATGAGCCGTCCAGTGTGATTGACGTGGCCAAGGGGCCACCGGAAGGCATCGAACGGCGACGCACGCCGCGTCCGCCGTCATATGAATCGCCCCTTGAATTTGGCGGCGGCATGCTGCCACCGGCAGAACCGATCCTCGTGGATGACCTCGAGCAGGTCCGCATCAGCGATGAAGAGATCGAGCGCCGTCTCGCCGAGAATGACAATTATCACGACGATACCTGGTATGAGGTCATGCGCGAAGGCTGGCCTTTTGCGCTGCTTGCAGGGCTTGGCATTATCGGTTTCCTGATCGGCATCGACCGCTTCTTCCGCGAGGCCTACAAGCTGGCCGGGCGCACGTCGGATATCTATATCGGGCCGCTGCTGGCGCTTGGCAGCGGGGTTATCCTCGTGATTTCCGCTTATTATCTCATGCGTGTCCTTGTGCGTCGCACCTGACGCATTTTCCGCTGACAGGCAGGGCAGGCCCTGCTAGTCAGGCAGCATGATCCCGAACACATATCCCACCCTGAACTTCGATCTCGGCGAAACCGCCGATATGATTCGCGAAACCGTGGCAAGCTTTGCCCAGGCCGAGATCGCGCCCCGCGCTGCGGAAATCGATAAGACCGACACGTTTCCGCGCGACCTGCTGCCCAAGATGGGCGAGCTTGGCCTGCTCGGCATCACGGTCGAGGAGGAATGGGGCGGCACAGGCCTTGGCTATCTCGAGCATGTCGTGGCGATGGAGGAAATCTCGCGCGCGTCTGCATCGGTTGGGCTCTCCTACGGTGCCCACTCGAATCTTTGCGTCAACCAGCTGCGCCGCTGGGGCACTGACGACCAGAAGGCGCGCTACCTGCCGAAACTGATCTCAGGCGAGCATCTCGGCGCCTTGGCCATGAGCGAGAGCGGCGCAGGCTCGGACGTGATTTCCATGAAACTGCGCGCCGATAAGAAGGGCGACCGCTATGTGCTAAACGGCACCAAGATGTGGATCACCAATTCGCCGGATGCCGACACGCTGGTTGTGTACGCGAAGACCGATCCGCAAGGCGGCTCCAAGGGCATCACGGCCTTCCTGATTGAGCGGGGCTTCAAGGGTTATTCTGTGGCCCAGAAGCTGGACAAGCTGGGCATGCGCGGGTCCGAGACGGGCGAACTTGTGTTCGACAATTGCGAAGTGCCGGAAGAGAACGTCATGGGCCCGGTGGGCGCTGGCGCACGTATCCTGATGAGCGGGCTCGATTATGAGCGCGCGGTGCTGTCAGCAGGCCCTACGGGCATTATGCAGGCCTGTATGGATGTAGTTATTCCCTACATTCACGACCGCAAACAGTTCGGCCAGTCGATTGGCGAGTTCCAGCTGATCCAGGGCAAGCTCGCCGACATGTACGTTCAGATGAATGCGGCCAAGGCCTATGTCTATGCCGTCGCCAAGGCTTGCGACCGGGGCGAGACCGCCCGCAAGGACGCTGCAGGCGCCATCCTCTACGCGGCTGAAACGGCCACGAAGCTCGCCCTTGATGCCATCCAGATTCTTGGTGGTAACGGCTATATCAACGAATATCCGACTGGCCGCCTGCTGCGCGATGCCAAGCTTTACGAGATTGGTGCGGGCACGAGCGAGATCCGCCGCTGGCTGATCGGCCGGGAATTGTTCGGCGAGACAGCCTAGGCGCTGCGCCTGTCCGGATTTGGCCGCGCTGCGGCAAGGCATGATTCCATAACGGTGAGGATCGAGCGCTGGTCAATCGGCTTTGAGACATAGCCATTGAAGCCTCGCGCGATATATTTCTCACGGTCACCGCGCATGGAATCGGCGGTGAGGGCGATCACAGGAGCACTTGCATTCGGGCCATCGCCGGCACGCAGACGGTCCAGCGCGCGTTGGCCGTCCAGCTCAGGCATGTTTATATCCATCAGCACAAGGTCGAAAAATTCATTGCCAAGCCTCATGAGCGCTTGCAGGCCATCACATGCTTCATGAACTTCATAATCGTTCTGCTCAAGGAATGACCGCGCGACACGGCGGTTGATGGCGTTGTCATCCACGACAAGTACGCTGGGTGCGACGCGGCCATCCTCCAGCGAGGCTTTTCTGGTTATTCCGAGATCGGTGTCTCGGGCAGGTTTTGGAACGGAGATGGGCCTCTCCTGTCTCACGATCTGGCTCTCGAGCGTCAAGGTAAAGATGGATCCCTTGTTCAGCTCGCTGGCGACAGTGATGTCGCCGCCCATCATGCGAGCGAGCTTTCGTGAAATGGGTAGGCCGAGGCCGCTACCCCCATATTTTCGCGTGGTGGATCCGTCGGCTTGAACAAAGGATTCGAATATCTGCGCCACCTTTTCGTGTGGGATTCCACATCCGTTGTCAGAAACGTGGATCGTGATCCGCGATGTGTCTTCGCCCCGTGTTTCAGCAGTTGCAACGATGAGGATGTCGCCATTTTCCGTGAACTTCACGGCATTTGAGATCAGGTTTCCCACACATTGCCGCAGACGCACTGTGTCGAGCATGAGGAGTGCTGGCACGCTGGGGTCGACGACGAGCCGCAGGTTGATGCCCTTCTCTTGCGCGACAGGCTCATAGAGTTTGCAGACGCGGTTAAGCTTGTGTCGCAGGTCCGCCTCGACAAAGGAAAGCTCCATTCGACCCGCTTCAATTTTGGACAGATCCAGTATGTCATTCAAGATCGCCAGGAGCGATTGACCCGATTCCAGGATAATGCTGACCTGTTCGGCTTGGGCCGTTGTCAGCTCTCCTCCCGTGAGGACCTGCGCCATACCAAGAATGCCATTCAGCGGCGTACGCAATTCATGGCTCATATTGGCCAGGAATTCCGATTTCAGCTGCGTGGCATGCTCCGCCCGCTGGAGCGCCGTGGCGAGGTCATGGGCGAGCTTGCGATCTGCGCGGACATCGCGGGCATGCGAGATGAAGATGCGCTCGCCGCGCACCTCGGAGTAGAGGCTCGTCAAGGCGGTTGAGACGATGATTTCTTCACCGGACTTGCCGATGAGCGTCACGTCCATGATCTCCTGTTCGATCTTGCCGCCCCACATTTTCGTGCCGGCTTTGACCACGGCCTCATGATCTTCGCGGCGCATGATAACCTGGCTTGATTTTCCCTCCAGCTCTCCGGGCGCGTAACCAAGCAGGTCGTACAGGGCCTGATTTGCATAGATGATGCGGCTGGTTTCCGTTGTCAGCGTGATCGCCTGCACGGCATGGTCAAAGGCCGAGCGAAACATCTCCAGCCAGTCATTGGCCTGATCGCGCGCATGAACGAGATCGGTTATTTCAACCGAGCAGATTACGCATCCGTCGCCTTTTGGCATTATGGAGTAGCGAACAACGGTGCCTTCGAGGTGCTTCAGGCGTCCGTGCGGCGTTGGTGTGCGACTGCTATTGAACAATTCGCGTGGCTGGCCCGTCTCTATGCAGAGAACAGCGTCAGAAAACATGTCGGATTCACGATAGGCGGGGTCGATGTCGCACACGCGCTGGCCGACGATCGACCCACCTTCGGGTAACACAACCCGGTTGGACATCTCATTGGCATAGACCCAGATGAAATCCACGATCTGGCCCTGATCGTCCCGGACTGGCGCTAACTCGACAATCGTCAATGGCAATATGTCGACGATGGTATCGTCCATCTCAGTCTTCCTCCGCAGGGCGCCAGGCGGCATCTTTGCCTCTATAGCGTATGCAGAATGGCCTGATCTCGGTTAACGGGGCGTTTCAGAGCTTAGGTGGATACGGATCATTCAGTGCAGCACTTTTCCTTGATATCGCTGGTCTCGAGCACTTTCTTGGCAGCGTCATACCCGGCCTCGACAGTGGCGTCATAGGCCTCCCAGTCTCGCAGTTCTGTGTCGATCAGATCCGGCAGGATTAGCACATCGGTCATATCGCGGCCAAACGTGCGGTCTGCCCGGATGGTTGCCGCACGCATCAACAGGCCGGCAATTGGCGGGGCCGCCGAGAACCCGTTACCCAGAACCCAGCGGAAGAAGTTGGGTGGGTTGATGAATTCTTCCACATCCAGCCCCTCAGCCTGTTGCGTCACGTCGCAGCCGACCACAAAGCCCCGGTGCATTTCGCGCATCACATCAACCGGGAAATTGTTCAGTACGGCGCCATCGACCAGCACATCATGACCGTCCACCACTGGCGGCAGGATGCCTGGCAAAGAGATAGTCGCGCGAAGGGCCTCACGCAGGAGCCCGGTGCGATGCAGTCGCAACGTGCCAGTCGTCAGATTGGTCGAGGTGGCAAAGAAGGGAACGTCCAGGTCGCAGATTTCCGCCTCGCCGAAATGCTCTTTCAGGCGCGCATTCACGCGTGCGCCTTTGACCATGCCGACAACGGGCAGGTTATAGTCCCCCAACGGATTGGTCTCGACAAAGGCCTTGCGGATGCGCCGGTCGATCTCGTCATTATCCCAGCCCATGGCGACACAGGCTGCGATAACCGCGCCCATGGATGAACCGCCGACAAAGTCGATTGGTATGCCAGCCTCACGGATGGCGCGCACCATGCCGATATGGGAATAAGCCCGTGCCCCGCCGCCTGACATCACCACCCCGACAGACCTGCCTGACATGACACGCGCCAGCCGCGCGCAACTTGGTCCCTGTACGCCGGTCCAGTGGAAAACCCGGCTGCCACCAGACGCATCGAGCCACTCGACCGGACGGGCCGCACGGCGTTCATTGCCGTGATGGAGCAGCACGACGTCGACCAGTTTCAGGGCAAGTGCCGGGGAGTCTTCTGTCGGCATGAGCGGAATGGAGGGCCGCGCATCGGCGCGCGCCATGACCCATATCCGGTCTGCCTGCCGGATCGACAGCCTGAACCAGGTATTGTCGCCGATGGTCGAGATCAGGATTACGACATCATGGCGCAGTTCGAGATCGTCAAAGAAGGCTGCTGGTTTTTCGTCGCCTTCGGCTTCGGCGATAATGACGGACGTCTTGCCGGCGCGCGACAGGCTGTCAGCGAGGGCCTTGGCCCGCAGGCTCAAATCTATCGTGGGCGATGTACCGACCAGTGTGAAAACCTTTGGCGCGGCCCGTGTCGAGCGCTGACCCGCCTTGCCGAGGCGGCGCAGGATCACGCGGATCATGGCCTCCAGCAGTTCAGGCTCGGCCTTCACCATGCGCTGCCAGCCCTTGCGGGTGATCGCGATCACTTCGGAATCGCGTATCGCGTAAACAGAGCCGGTATGCGGCGCATTTTCCGGCGAGCCGTCGCCGTCGACATCGAGCCCACCCAGGAACAGCGCCATCTCCCCGCAGGGCTCACCAGCGCGGATATGGCCAATGAACTCGCTTGCGCCTTCCGGGCCTTCGTGGAACGCGCCGAGCGTGCCGGAGAGCACAAAATAGATCGAATCGGCCGGCTCGCCCGTTTTGAACAGGGCGCCGCCCGCAGGCAGTGAATACCATTGGGCCTCTTTGCCTGCCGCTTTCATGGCGCGCGCCGGTACATCCTTCAGGAACGGGATGTTCTTAAGGGCCGGGGTGATGTCGATGCTCATAGGTTTGAAGATGCCCATTCCAGAAGGTCCTTCCAAGTGGGAACCCTACCTGAACTCTCTCAATATTGGGTTACAGTCGCGTGACAGCGGCCTGCGCCCTCGTTAAGCAGGCTTCAGGCCCTTGAGGGAGGCATCATGCCCGTACTGAAATCGAGTCTCGACGTTGCCGGTGCGGGCTTTGCCCGCAATCGCGCCGCCATGCAGGCCCTGCTGGATGAACTCGCTGAAAAGACCGCTGCTGCGGCGCTTGGCGGGCCTGAAGCGTCCCGGCAGCGCCACACAGAGCGCGGCAAACTGCTGCCACGTGAGCGTGTCGAGCGGCTGGTCGATCCGGGCAGCCCCTTCCTTGAGATCGGCGCACTGGCAGCCGATGGCATGTATGATGGCGAGGCGCCCGGGGCTGGCATCATTACGGGCGTTGGCCGCATCGAGGGCCGCGAATGCATGATCGTCTGCAATGATGCCACCGTCAAAGGCGGCACGTATTACCCGCTGACGGTCAAGAAACACCTCCGCGCGCAGGAGATTGCGCTCGAAAATCGCCTGCCATGCATCTATCTTGTGGACTCAGGTGGCGCAAACCTGCCGCACCAGTCCGAAATCTTCCCGGACCGCGAGCATTTCGGTCGCATCTTCTACAATCAGGCCCAGATGAGCGCGAAGGGCATCCCCCAGATCGCCGCCGTCATGGGCAGCTGCACCGCTGGGGGCGCCTATGTGCCCGCTATGAGCGACGAGACGATCATCGTGCGCAAGCAGGGCACCATCTTCCTCGGCGGCCCGCCGCTGGTGAAGGCGGCCACCGGTGAAGTCATCTCGGCTGAGGATCTCGGCGGCGCTGACGTCCATGCGCGCCAGTCGGGCGTGGCGGACCATTACGCCGCCCACGACTCCCACGCCCTTGCAATCGTGCGCTCGATTATCCGCACGCTGGCCACGCCAAAGCCCCAGCCTTTCGAACTGACCGCACCTGCCGAACCCCTCTACGACCCCTCTGAACTCCACGGCCTCGTCCCGCCGGACCTGAAGGAAACCTATGATGCCCGCGAAGTCATCGCGCGCCTGGTCGACGGTTCCGAATTCCACGAGTTCAAGAAACTCTATGGCGAAACCCTGGTCTGCGGCTTTGCCCGGCTCTACGGCATGCCCGTTGCAATCCTGGCCAATAATGGCATCCTGTTTTCCGAGAGTGCCCAGAAGGCCGCCCATTTCATAGAACTGGCCGATCAGCGCCGCATCCCGCTGGTCTTCCTGCAGAATCTCACCGGCTTCATGGTCGGCTCGAAATACGAGGCCGGCGGCATCGCCAAGGATGGTGCCAAGATGGTCACCGCCGTTGCCACCGCCAGCGTGCCGAAGTTCACCGTCGTCACCGGCGGCAGCTTCGGGGCGGGCAATTACGGCATGTGCGGCCGCGCCTATTCGCCCCGCTTCCTCTTCATGTGGCCGAATGCGCGCATCTCGGTGATGGGCGGCGAACAGGCCGCCTCCGTGCTCGCCACGGTTAAGCGCGAGGGCATCGAGCGCAAGGGCGGCGAGTGGCCAGCGCAGGAAGAAGAAGCCTTCAAACAGCCGATCCGCGATCTCTACGAGACCGAAGGCAACCCCTATTTCTCCACCGCGCGCCTCTGGGACGACGGCATCATCGACCCCGCCGACACGCGCCGCGTCCTCGGCCTCGCCCTCTCCGCCAGCCTCAACGCCCCGTTCCCGGAGCGTGGCTTTGGCGTATTCAGGATGTAAACATTACATCTTGTTCGTGAACGGCTTTTCACGCCCCATTAATGCCACATTGTGACAAGGTCAGCCTGTCGCAACCATTGCGGCAGGCATGAAAAGGAGAGGCGGCCATGGTGCGACGTGCGAATTTCCTTCTGGCGGCGGCGATGATGACGGCCCTCATCGGCCATGCCGACCAGCTACCCGATTTTTCCCTGTTCGATGTCGATGATGACGGCCTGATTTCGGAGGATGAATACGTCTCCCAGCAGACCGGCAGCCGCAAGGCATCCGAATCTGAGGCCATCGCCAAATTCACCCGGCTCGATCTCGATCAGAACCATACCGTTTCCGAAGAAGAGCTCCTGCGCGCCGTACAGGCCTGGCGCGGCGAGACAGATGAGACATCCGTGTCAGCAACCGATCTGGCGAACAGTCAGTAATTGCGCCCGACATGGAAGGGGAGAGGGCCTGTCCCCTGGCAGGCCCTCTTTGCATTCATAAGGGTGCCTTGAATCTAACGGGCCTCTGTCTAGGGGCAAGTCCGTATGGGCCCGCATCTTTGCACCTGCCAGACTGGCGCCTCAGGATCATCTTGAGGACGTTCACCCATGACCCGCATCTGCATCATCGACGGCCACCCCGACCCGGCCCCGCACCATCTCATTCACGCCCTGTGCGATGCCTATGCCGAAGGGGCGGCGCAGGAAGACCACGCCGTCTCGCGCATCAACGTGGGGAGTCTCGATTTCGGTTTCCTCAGCACACCGGACGATTTTGCTACGCCGCCACCTGAGCCCATGCTGAGCGAACGCCGGAAAATCGCCGACGCTGATCATCTGCTGATCGCCTTTCCGCTCTGGCTCGGCGGCATGCCGGCCAAGCTGCGCGCCTTCTTCGAACAGGCGGCGCGGGCAGAATTCTTCCTCGCCGCATCCGACAGCGCCCATAAATGGCCCATGCAGATGATGAAGGGCAAATCCGCCCGCACTGTCATTAGCATGGGCATGCCAGGTCTCGTCTACCGGTTTGGCATGGATGCCGGCGCCCTGCGCGCACTCGAGCGCGGCGTCCTCGGCCTGTCCGGCTTCGGCCCGCTGCACCACACCATTCTCGGCGGGGCCGGTGAGGTCGATGAGGCCAAGTTCAAGCGCTGGTGCACCGACATGCGCATCTTCGGTCGCGAGGCTGTCTGAACGGCGCTTGCAGGTGCTTGTGAAGCATGGCTTTTTCCACAGTTGTTCCGGTTGCCGCAGCGGGCGTTCCGGCCTTATCGTGCTCGCTGACGGCCCGATAGTCCGGCACAGTGCCTGGAACCCGCTCTCATACGTCAGGAAACCGCATGACCGACACTGTTTACGAAACCATCACCCTTCAGGCCACGCAGGAAGGCCTCGCTGTCGTCACGTTGAACCGGCCTGACGTGCACAATGCCTTCAATGCGCTCGTCATTGAGGAACTGAGGGACGCTTTCGAGGTGATTTCCGATCAGGAAACCATCCGGATGATGATCCTGCGTGGTAATGGCCCATCCTTTTCGGCAGGGGCTGACCTTAATTGGATGAAGCAGGCCGCTGAACTCCACACCAAGGATGATAACGAGGACGACGCGCAGAAATTGGCTGCCATGCTGCAGGCGCTCTACGACATGCCCCAGATGACGTTGGCGCTGGTCCATGGTGCAGCCATGGGCGGCGGCGCAGGGCTTGTCGCGGCGTGTGACGTGGCCGTTGCCATGACCGGCACGAAGTTCCGCTTTTCGGAAGTGCGCCTCGGCCTGACGCCTGCCACCATCAGCCCCTATGTGATCGACGCCATCGGCCCGCGCCGGGCACGCGCGCTTTTCGTGACGGCTGAGACATTTGATGCCGAATATGCAGAGCGCATGGGCCTCGTTCATTATGTGGTGGCCGACCAGGCCGGGATGACCGCCATGGAAGAGCATATCGCCAATCTCGTTTTCGCCGCTGCGCCGGGCGCTGTGGCCGATGCCAAGAAGCTGGTGGCGGATGTCACCGGCGAGATTATCGACAAGGATCTTGGCCATGAGACGGCCCGTCGCATTGCGGCGCGTCGGTCATCGGATGAAGGCAAGGAAGGCGTCGCGGCCTTCCTCGAGAAGCGCAAGCCTAGTTGGAGCCGGTAACCAGCTTTTCGGTCGCGGTCTTCACCGGAAGGCCCATATCTCCAAGGAATTCAAGGGTCGCGGCCACGGGGTTTATCCCGGTCATGTTCGTTATCGGTGTCTGGAACACATAAACCAGCACGCCGAACATGATGATGTAGATGACAAACTGCATCGCCGATTTGAGCAGGAATGCGCCAGCGCTGCCCGCCACAAGCCCAACACCGCCAAGGATGAGTGCCCCGGCAATGGGTGTCAGGTTACTAACGTCTGCCGCCTGCGAATAGCCGATATAGCCGCCAACTGCGGCGCCGACGATGCCGGCAAGGCCGCTCAACTGAACTCCGGATGCATAGGCCATGTTTAGTCCCCTCGATTGACTATGGTTAACCCTTACGACATGCCGCAGGCGGCAGAAAGCCGGAATTTCACTCCCTTCCGCTGTGCTTCGTGGACCGTTCGCTGACCATTCCCGGACCATTCCGTGACCGTTTCCGGCCCTAAAGCTGCCCGTTTCGGGGGTAATGGAGGGTACCATGAAGCCCATAATGCCTCCGCCTCCCGCCAATGCCCTGCAACGCCGCCTCCATGCGGCCCGTGCGGACCTCCATGCGCGCTGGGTGCGTGGACCGGTCAGCCAGGCGGCGTTCGAATTCCTCGCCTTCGGCATCAAGCAGGCCTGGGCCTGCCTGTTCGGCGGGGCGATGCTGGGCCTCTTGATGCTGACCTTCCTGTTCTATCCGGATGGGGCGCCGATCTCGCGCTATGACTTCCTCGTGCTCTCCGCCGTGGCCATTCAGGTGACCATGTTGCTGACCGGGTTGGAGACATGGGAGGAGGCGCGGATCATTCTTGTGTTCCACGTCGTCGGCACGATCATGGAGCTGTTCAAGACGCATGCAGGCAGCTGGATCTATCCCGAGGATAGTTATCTCCGCATCGGCGCCGTGCCGCTGTTCTCCGGCTTCATGTATGCGGCGGTGGGATCGTATCTCGCTCGCGTGTGGCGCATCTTTGCTTTCCGGTTCACGCACTTCCCGCCGCTCTGGCTGCAGGGGCTCCTTGCCGCAGTGATCTATGTGAACTTCTTCGCGCACCACTGGCTGCCGGACATTCGCCTTGGCCTCTTTGCGGCGACGGTGCTGATCTATGGCCGCTGCTGGGTCCAGTTCCGGCCGGATGTGGCCTACCGCCGGATGCCGCTCGTGGTCGGGTTCCTGCTGGTGGCGCTGTTCATCTGGTTTGCGGAAAACCTCGGCACCTTCGCGAAAGCCTGGGCCTATCCGGGGCAGGAGAATGGCTGGGAGATGGTCTCGCTCGCCAAGCTCGGCTCATGGTACCTGCTGATGATCATCAGCTTCGTGCTGGTCGCCACGGTTCACCGGGCAAGGCCCACAAAGCTCACTCAATGATGTCGACGCAGGGCGCGTAGAACTTGCCGGGCTCGAAGAAGAGCGAGACGAGCAGGGCCTTGAGTTCGTCCGGGTTCAGGCCCGCAGCAGCGGCGCCTTCATAGAAGTCATCTTCGCTCATCTCCGGATCGCCCTGATAATAGGCCGACCAGAGGCGCAGGGCGCGCTCGTTGCCTTCGGCCTTGTCGATCCAGTCGGCGACTTCCGATTTTGCACATTTGCAGAAGGGCTTGGCCCGCGCCTTCGACACGCCCTCAGCGGCGACGTCGACGCGGCATTGTTTCTCCCACGCCTTGGCGACGGATGCCTCGTCTTTCGGTGCGGCGGCAGCCGTGCCCATGGTTAACAGCGTGGCGGAGGCAATCAGGGCGGTCAGTCGGCGCATGGCGTTCTCATCCTTGATGGCCTGTCAGCTTAGGCACGCGCTTCCGGCCCCGCAACTTGTCTTTTGCGGCGAAATCGGGTCTTGCTGCGGCCATGATCAAAAGCCTCCTCATTGCCAATCGCGGCGAGATCGCCTGCCGTATCATGGCCACCTGCCGCGACATGGGAATCCGCACGGTCGCCGTCTATTCCGACGCCGACGCCCGCGCCAAACACGTCCGCGAAGCCGACGAAGCTGTGCACATCGGCCCGGCCCCTGCCGCCGAAAGCTATCTCAACGCCGACCGTATCCTTGCTGCTGCAAAGGCCACGGGCGCTGACGCCATCCACCCCGGTTACGGCTTCCTCTCGGAGAACGCGGAGTTCGCCGAGGATGTACGCAATGCGGGCCTCATCTGGGTCGGCCCGCCGCCATCGGCCATTCGTGCGATGGGCCTTAAGGACGAGGCCAAGCGCATTGCCGAGGAGGCCGGCGTGCCCGTGCTGCCCGGCTATCGCGGCGAGGCGCAGGACCTGAAAACGCTGACCAATGCGGCCAAGGAGATCGGCTATCCGATCCTTATCAAGGCCATTGCGGGCGGCGGGGGCAGGGGGATCCGCCTCGTCACCAAGGCGGCGGACCTGAAGGATGAACTCGATAGCGCCGTGCGCGAGGCGACAAGCGCCTTTGGCGACGGGCGTGTGATGCTGGAGAAACTGGTCGAACAGCCTCGCCATATCGAAGTGCAGGTGTTCGGCGACAGCCATGGCAATACGGTCCACCTGTTCGAGCGCGACTGCTCGCTGCAACGCCGCCGCCAGAAAGTGCTGGAAGAGGCACCTGCCCCGGGCATGCCGGACGATGTGCGGGCTGCGATGACGGACGCCGCCGTGAAACTGGCCGCAGCCGTTAAATATGAGGGCGCCGGAACGGTGGAATTCATCGTCGATGGCAGCCGACCGCTGAGCCTCGACAGTTTCTGGTTCCTTGAGATGAACACGCGCCTGCAGGTCGAGCATCCGGTGACGGAAATGGTCACGGGTACCGATCTGGTCGAATGGCAGTTGCATGTCGCTTCGGGCGGCGAGCTGCCGCTCCCGCAGGACGAGATCACGCTGAATGGCCACGCCATCGAGGCGCGCATCTGCGCCGAAGACCCGTCTGAAGGCTTCCGCCCCGGCGCGGGCCTGATCCTCGAATTCGGCCTGCTGGAAGAAGTGGATGGCGAAACGGTCCGCTGGGATGCCGGCTTTGAAAGCGGCGACCGTGTGCCGTCCAGCTATGATTCCATGATCGCCAAACTGATCGTCTGGGGCGAGGACCGCGACGAGGCAGCTGACCGCCTGATCGACGCGCTGGCGCATACCCAGCTTGTCGGCGTGCCGTCCAATGCGGGCTTCCTGCGCCGTTGCGCCGCCTCCGATGCCTTCCTTGAGGCGACACACCATGTGAACTGGATTGCGGAGCAGGGCGAGGCGCTGACCGATGCGCCGGGAGAGCATCAGCATGCCTCCGTCATGGCCGTCTGCGATATCCAGCTTGATGCGCCGGGCGCAGCCAAGCCCTGGGACATCAAGGATGGCTGGCGGATGAACGCGGCGCCCCTGCACCGGGCTTCCGTGGCCGTTGGCGGGGATGCCGACTGGATCGACCCCGATGATTATGAGGTCGATGCAGACCTGCCGCTTCCGCTCGTGACAGACCTCTCGCCCCGCCGCTATGCCGTCACCACGGCGGGCGACAGTGTGCTGGTCGAGGTGCCGGACTATGACGCCGATGTCGAAGCCCTGCTCGGCGGCGACGCGGTGAAGGCGCCGATGCCCGGCAAGATTATCGCGATGAATGTGAAGGCCGGTGATACAGTCACCCACGGCCAGACGCTGGCCGTAATGGAAGCCATGAAGATGGAACACAGCCTTGCTGCGCCGCGCGACGGTGTGGTTGAAGCGGTCTCAGGCGCGGTGGGTGAACAGGTCGCTGAGGGCGTTGTGCTGGTTCAGCTGGTGGAAGAGGCCTGACAACTGAGCGCTCATCCTGAGCGAAGTCGAAGGACGAGCCTTTGTCTCAAGCAAAGCCCTCACCTCCCATCGCTTTGCGATGGGCCCCTCCTCTCCCAAAGGGAGAGGGGTTAAGTGGCTCTTCCGGTCAAACCCCTCTCCCTATGGGAGAGGAGGGGCCCGCTGCCGAAGGCAGTGGGAGGTGAGGGCCTAAGCCGCCTTCAACCGCTTCAGCGCCCGGTCCCGTCCGATCAAGGGCATCAGGCTCGCCATATCCGGCCCGTGTTCCTGTCCCGTCAGCGCCTTGCGGAGGGTCATGAACAGGCCCTTGCCCTTGCGGCCCGTCGCGGCTTTCACGGCGTTGGTCCACTCGCTCCAGGTCTCGGCGGTCAGGTCGCCTTCGGGCAGCAGGTCAGCGGCCTGCAGAACGAAGTCCTTGTCCTCGGCATCGACCAGCGGCGCGGTGTCGCCGAATACGACATCGACCCAGGCTGACACGTCCGGCAGCAGCGAACAGTTCTGGCGCACGACGGTCCAGAAGGCCTCGTCCGCGGCGCGCGGGTCCACCGCCGCCAAGCGCTCTTTCACATCCTCAAAGGGCAGGCCGTGCAGGATGGACGCGTTGAGCGACAGCAAGTCTGCCTCGTCGAAGCGCGCCGGGGCGCGGCCGATCTTGCCGAAGTCGAATTCGCCGGCCAGTTCATCAAGGCTGGTGCGCGCCTCGACATTGTCGGACGTGCCGATCTTGGCGAGCAGGCTGGTGATCGCCATCGGCTCATAGCCCTGTTCGCGCAGCTCTCCCATGGAGAGCGACCCAAGGCGTTTGGAGAGGCCTTGTCCGTCGGCGCCGATCAGCAGCGGCGTGTGGGCCATTTGCGGCGCCGTGCCGCCGAGCGCGAGGAAGATCTCGATCTGCGCGCCGGAATTGGTGACATGGTCTTCGCCGCGCACGACATGCGTGATTTTCGCGTCGATATCATCGACGACCGAAGGCATCGTGTAGAGGTAGGAGCCGTCCTCACGGATCAGCACGGGGTCGGAGAGGCTCGACGTGTCGATGCTTTGCGGGCCGCGCACGAGGTCGTCCCATTCGACGCGGTTACCGGAGAGCTTGAAACGCCAGTGCGGCTTGACGCCATCGGCTTCCAGCTTGGCTTTCTCTTCGTCTGTCAGGTCCAGCGAGGCGCGGTCATAGACGGGCGGGCGGCCACGCGAGAGGGCGATCTTGCGCTTGCGCTCCAGTTCGTCGGCGGTTTCGTAGCAGGCATAGAGCAGGCCCATTTCCTTGAGGCGTGCGGCGGCCTTGTCATATTCGGCAAAGCGGTCGGACTGGCTGAACGTGTCGGCCCAGACAAGGCCGAGCCAGGTCAGGTCTTCGCGCAGGCCGTCTTCATAGGCCTTGGTGGAGCGCTCAAGGTCCGTATCGTCGATACGCAGGATGAATTTGCCGCCCTTCGCGTGCGCAAACAGCCAGTTGATCAGGGCCGTGCGGACGTTGCCAACGTGCAGGCGCCCGGTGGGCGAAGGGGCAAAGCGGACAATCGGTTGGGTCATGGGCGTTGTTTTCCAGTCATTCCAAGCCGCTTTCGACATCAAATTGCCTAAAAAGCCAAGGCATGGAGGTCACAATCTTGCTATTGTTTATGCTAAACATCGACTCTCGAGCGAGTCGCCCGGAGGAGTCGGATATGAAATATGGCTGGATACTTACCGCCGCCATCCTGCTGGCTGCCTGTGGACAGCCCAAGGACGTGCCGCAGGAAAGCGACATCGTGGCTGTCGAGGACCATGAAATGGCCCAGCCGGGCTCGCTGAGCGAGACGCCTCAGGCGAGCGACTATGTGGCGCCGGACTTTGCCAAGCTGTCGGGCTATGGCGAGGGCTGGTATATTTCGCCCGGTTGGCCGGGGGAATATCCGGCGGGTTTTGTCGTGCTTGATGAGAGCATCAGTGTCATGGGGCGGGCCAAGCCCAACCCCGCTTCGCCTCAGGACAAGGCCTGCACGCTGCCGCAGCTTGCCAATTACCAGCTCTGGAACAATCCGCGCGTCTCGTCCGACGAGCTGGAATTCTTCGTCGCCACGAAAACCTTCCCCGTCACGCTCAACCAGGATGCCCAGATCGAATATATCAGCGATGCGGGCAGCATGCAGACGCTGGACCTGAAACAGGGCGAGCAGCTGAACTATCTGCGCTATCTCGGCGAGGGCTTTGCCATCCTCTCCTATGCCGGCACGGAGTATGACATCAACGAAGCCGAGCTGATGGACATCACCGATATCCAGTCCACCAAGGGTCAGGAAGATGAATGGCTGCGTGTGACCTGTAGCGATGGCAGCAAGGTCTGGCTGCTTTATGATGAGGTTGTCACCGTGCCCGGCATCGTGCCGTCACCGATCACCGGTTATGGCGACGCGTCCGACATCACACTGGACCAGGTGGAAGGCATCCGCGCCGAAGCGGAGCAGAATGCCGCGCTGGCGGAAAGCCTCGGCGAAGCGCCGATCGAATAAGCCGCGCTCAGGCGGGCTTTGCCACGTCGGTTGCAATGGCAAACAGGCGCGGCTGTAGCGCCAGCATGACGCCGCTTGCCGCGATGCTGTAGAGGCCCATGAACAGGAGCTGGTGCGGGAAGGCGACGCCCCGGTCGATCAGCCAGCCTGTGACCATGGGCGAGACCGCAGACGCCAGGACCACGGCCGCGAAGGTCAGCGCGCGCAGTTCGCCAAGGTATTTCAGACCGAACAGTTCCGGCCAGAGGGCCCCGGCAATTGAGCTGTCAAAGCCGGCGGTGAAGCCGACGAGCATCATGGCGGGAAAGGCGATCCAGAAACCGTCCACCGATCCGAGCCCGATCAGGCCTAGGGTCATCGGCAGGAGATAGAAGGGCAGCATCTGCCGGGCGCTGAAGCGGTCGATCAATCCGCCGCTGAGCAGTGAGGCGCAGACCTGAACAATCGCGAAGACCGAGAACACTGACGCATAGCGGGCCATGTCCCAGCCTTTCACCTCAATCAGGTTGAGCTGGTGAAACAGCAGGCTGGTGAACATGAAGGACGGGCACAGGAGGCCCGTCAGCAAGATCCAGAAAACCGGTGCGCGCAGCAGCTGGGCCCGGCGCCAGCTATGCTTTTCAAGTGCCAGCGGCTGGCCGTCATCAAGGGCTGAGCCCTGCGGCACGCGCTCGTGCGAGAGCAGCACATAGAGGACCGGCGCCGCCAAGAGAAGCATGATGGCGGCCGCCAGCCACCAGAGGTGCCGGAAGCCGAACGCCGAGATCACCGCGACGGCGGCAGCAGGCATGAACGCGATGCCCGCTGCATAGCCCAACGTCACAATGCTGATGGCGCGGCCCCGGCGTGCATCGAACCAGCGCCCGGTTGCCGTCATGGCCACCTGGCTCATCATGCCCTGTCCGAACAGGCGCAGCGCCAGGAAGGCGAAGAACAGCATCCAGACAGCCTGCACCATGGCCATCAGCAGGCAGGCGCCCGCCAGCCCGAACGCTACGACCAGCGCGGCCGTGCGCGTCGTCACGCGGTCCACCAGCTTGCCGAATTCCAGCAGTATCAACGCGCTGGCCGTTGTGGCGAGTGCATAGACGAGCCCGATGCCGCCATGGTTCAGGCTGAACCGCTGCATCAGCACGTCATTTGAAAGCGAGATGAAATAGGTCTGCCCGAAACTGGATGACAGGCAGAGAAGGAAGCCGGCAAACAGCCATCGCGCTTCAGCCCGAAGGAACTGGATCATGCATACACCTCGCTGCCTGGCAGGTTGTAATCCCGGCAATCATAGTCGGTGTAGCCCTGTATTTGAAACGGGGGCTTTCAGTCGTCCCGGAACCGGTTGGTGATCGGATAGCGGCGGTCGCGGCCGAAATTCTTGCCGCCGACTTTCACGCCCGGTGGGGCTTGGCGCCGCTTGTACTCGGCAATGTAGAGCAGGTGTTCGATGCGCCGCACGGTGGCCACGTCATGGCCGCGTGCGAGGATGTCATCGATATCCTCTTCAAGGTCCACAAGGCCGCGCAGGATATCGTCCAGCACGTCATAGGGCGGCAGGCTGTCATCGTCGCGCTGGTCTTCGCGCAGTTCGGCCGAGGGCGGCTTGGTAATGATACGCGCAGGGATCACTTCGCCGCCGGGACCCAGCGCGCCGCGCGGGATGGCCGTATTGCGCCACTTGGCCAGTTCGAACACTTCGGTCTTGTAGAAATCCTTCAGCGCATTGTAGCCGCCGCACATGTCGCCATAGAGCGTCGCATAGCCGACGGCCATTTCGCTTTTGTTGCCGGTTGTCACCACCATGTGGCCGAACTTGTTCGACAGGGCCATCAGCGTCACAGCGCGCAGGCGCGACTGGATGTTCTCTTCGGTCGTGTTTGGTTGTGTCCCGGCGAACTGGTCCGCCAGCATCTCGTCCAGCGCGTTCACGCCCGGGCGGATGTTGATAATGTCATACTTGCAGCCGAGCATTTCGGCGCACGCCTTGGCATCCTCAAGGCTGTCGCTGCTCGTATACTTTGACGGCATCATCACACACCAGACGCGCTCGGCCCCCAGCGCGTCTACTGCCATTGCCGCCGTCAGCGCCGAGTCGATCCCGCCGCTCATGCCAAGCACGACACCGGGGAACTTGTTCTTGTTCACATAGTCGCCGAGCGCCAGAACAGCCGCGCGGTATTCCGCTTCCCAGCCCTCGGTCAGCGTCGCCCGTGCCTGGCTCTGGAAACTGCCGCTCTCGCCGTCGAACGAGACCATGGCGGTGCCTGTCTCGAAATCACCCAACAACTGGTGCTCGGTGCCATCATCATCGACGGCGTAGCTGGAGCCGTCGAAGACAAGCTCGTCCTGTCCGCCGACCTGGTTGACGAAGAGATAGGGCAGGCCGGTCTTGCGCCAGGCGCTGAACGTGGTGTGCCGCTCGGCATGAACCGTCCGGCGCCAGGGCGATCCGTTCGGCACGACCAGCATTTCGGCGCCTGCGCCTTTCAGCGACAGCGGCACCCGCTCGAACCAGATGTCCTCGCAGATTGCGACGCCGACTTTCACGCCCTTGAGCGTGAACACGAACGGCGCGCCGTCGCCGGGCGCAAAGATCCGCTTCTCGTCGAACACGCCATAGTTCGGCAGCTCACGCTTGTCGCAGCGCCCCGCCACAATGCCGTCCTTCAGCAGGACGGATGAATTGTGCACCTTGCCGTCCACATCCCATGGACAGCCGATCAGGATGGCTGGCCCGCCGCCGGTTTCGCTGGCCAGCGTCCTCACGGCGGCCATGGACAGTTCCACCGCGCTTGGCTTCAGCACGAGATCTTCCGCCGGATAGCCGAGGATGAACAGCTCGCTCAGCACCAGAAGGTCTGCGTCCCGCTCCCTTGCCTCGGCATAGGCCTCACGGGCCAGCGCCAGGTTGCCATTGATGTCGCCAACCACGGGGTTCAGCTGCGCTGCGAGAATATCCAGTACTTTGCTCATTCTGAGCATTTAGGCGGGCCGCGAAGGATAAGCAATCGACGGCAGGTCAATTATGCGCTGGCTAGCCCGTCCAGCTTGAGCTTTGCCTCCGGCGTCAGTTCGAGCGCCGCAGCCGCGACATTATCATGCAGGTGCCCGATCGATCCCGTGCCGGGGATCAGCAGCATGTTCGGGCTGCGCTGCAGCAACCATGCGAGTGCCACCTGCTGCGGCGTCGCGCCAAGGTCCGCCGCCACGTCATTCAGGCCCGCAGACTGGATCGGCGAGAATCCGCCCAGCGGGAAATATGGCACATAGGCAATGCCTTCATCGGCCAGCGCGTCGATCATCGCGTCATCTTCGCGGTGTACGAGATTGTACATGTTCTGGACACACACGACCGGGGCAATGTCCTGCCCTGCGCGCAGCTGGTCCATCGTCACCGTGCTCATGCCGATATGGGCGATGAGGCCCTCTTCCTGCAGGTCGCGCATGGCGATCATGGCCTCACGCACGTCCTCGTCCGGTCCGGCAATGCGCAGGTTTACGACGTCCATACGGTCCCGTTTCAGATTCTCGAGGTTTTCCTCGACCGAGCGTTTCAGGAAGTCCGGCGTGATGTTGTGCAGCCAGCCGCCCTTGTCGTCCCGGTAGGCGCCGACCTTTGTGACCAGCGTCAGGTCTGCCGGATAGGGATGCAGCGCCTCGCGGATCAGCCGGTTGGTGACATAAGGCCCGTAGAAGTCGCTCGTGTCGATATGGTCGATGCCGAGCGCAATGGCCTCACGCAACACATCGCGCGCCACGGCTTCGTCCTTTGGCGGGCCGAACACGCCGGGCCCGGCAAGCTGCATGGCGCCGTAGCCCATCCGGTTGACGCTGATGTCGGTGCCCGGAAACGTGAAGCGGCCTGCGGCGGTGGCTGAAGGATTTGGGTCGGTGTGGGTCATGGGGATCTCCTTTTCCTGCCTGAGATAGGGCCAGTTGCTGACATTGATAATCCGGCCAATCCCGAATAGACTGTTCGATATGACGAACAATCCTCCGGCTTCCCTCGACGAGCTTTCGGTCTTCCTGGCCATTGTGCGCGCAGGCGGTTTTCGGGATGCCGCGCGCCAGCTTGGCGTGTCGCCATCCACCGTCAGCGAAACGCTCTCGCGCCTTGAGGCCAGCATGGGGGTGCGCCTGCTGAGCCGCACCACGCGCTCGGTGACGCCCACAGAGGCCGGGCGCGATCTGGCTGCTCGCCTCGAACCCATCCTCGCGGAGGCGCGCGCCGCCGTCGACGCGGCCATGAGTTCCGGCAATGCCGTGCGCGGCATGCTGCGGCTCAATGTGCCGGGCGCCGTGATGGTCGACATCCTGCCGCCCCTGGTCGAGGCATTCCTGCGTCGCCATCCGGACGTCAGTGTCGAGATCATGGTGGATGATCGCTTCGTCGATACGGTCGCCGCCGGGTGCGATGCGGGCATCCGCTATGGCGAACGCCTGGCGCAGGACATGATCGCCGTGCCGATCGGTCCGGCCATGCAGCAGGCCGCCACCGCCGCCTCGCCGGCCTATCTCGATGCCCATGGACGCCCGGAGCACCCGCGCGACGTGTTGCAGCACGAATGTGTCCGTCTGCGCTTCTCCAGCGGCGCCATGATCCCGTGGGAGTTTGCCCGCGATGGCGAGGAACTCGTGGTCGAGCCGGAGGGCCGGCTGATCGTCGGCACGGCGGGCGGAAGCGCGGCGATCAAAGCTGCGATCAATGGCTTCGGTCTGACCCAGGGCTTCCGCAATTGGCTCGAGCCGCATTTCGCAACCGGAGCGCTTGAGCCCGTTTTGCAGGACTGGTGGCCTGAGTTCGAAGGTCCCCAGCTCTATTTCTACAATCGGCGTTTCATGCCGGCGCCGCTGCGCGCCTTTGTGGATTTCGTGACCGAGGCCCGGCGCGGATAGCTCGCGGACCAATCGAACTAATCATTTTCGTAACCCCGGAACGAAAAGCCTTTGCGCGGATTGATTTAGCAATCCAGCCAAAAAGGACCCTCGCAATGGGCTTCATCATGACACTCTTCATCGGCCTCATTGCCGGTGTCATCGCCAAGTTCCTTCACCCGGGCAGGAACGAGCCTAAAGGCTTCCTGCTCACGATGCTGCTCGGCGTTGTCGGCGCATTCGTCTTCACCTTCCTCGGCCAGACGCTTGGTTTCTATGGCGAAGGCGACGGGGCTGGCCTGATCGGTGCCACGCTCGGCGCAGTCATCGTTCTCGTTGTCTGGAACTTCTTCTCACGTCGCACTCACGCGTAACCCTGAAATCGGAAAGGAATACATCAATGTCCAGCAAGTCATATCCCTCAACAATCGCGCTGCTTGGTCTCGCCGCCGTTGCCGGCTATGCCAACCGCAAGAAGCTCGGCCGCTTCTTCTCAACCATGAAGGACGAGGCCGACCGCCATAACCTTACCGGCGAAAACTCTGTTCTCGGACGTCTGTCTGATTCCGTTCGCGATAGCATCCGCAGCGATGACACGTCTGCCCGCAAGACCTCCACAGGCCAGGTGCCTCCCGCCCCGACTGGCGCCGCCTGAGGATCGGGCGCTGCGACCGGCTCCCGTGCCACCCCTCGCGGACATGGCCGGTCGCAGCGCTTTCTCACGCCTCTCCATACATACCTTCAGATAAATCTATGCGCAGTCCCGGCGAACGCCGGGACCTCTGGCAATTGGAGACAGGAAAAAGCCCCATGCGACCCCGGCGTTCGCCAGGGGGGCGGGCGTTAAGCAGTCCGCTTAAATATCCAACTCGTCTACGAAGGCGGCATTGTCCTGGATGAATTTGAACCGGGTTTCAGCCTTCTTGCCCATCAGCGTGTTGATGAGTTCGGATGGCTTCATCTCCGTCAGCTCGTCCATAGAGTCCGGCAGCGTAACGCGGGCCAGCGTGCGGGTGGACGGGTTCATGGTGGTTTCCTTGAGCTGCGACGGGTTCATTTCGCCGAGACCCTTGAAGCGCACCATATCGACTTTCTGGTTCGGCTTGAAATGCTTGGCCATCACTTCAGTCCGCTGCTCTTCGTTCATCGCATAGGCAATCGTGCCCTTGTTCGACAGGCGGAACAGCGGCGGCTGCGCCATGAACAGGCGTCCGCTCTCGATCAGGCCCGGCGTCAGGCGATAGAAGAATGTGATCAACAGCGCCGCAATGTGCGCGCCGTCAACGTCAGCATCGGTCATGATGATGATGCGCTCATAGCGCAGCTCATCCAGGTCGAACTTGCGGCCGAGCTGGGTGCCGAGCGCGAGGGCGAGGTCGTTGAGTTCCTGGTTGCCCGCCAGCTTGTCGGCCGAAGCACTCTCCACGTTCAGGATCTTGCCGCGCAGGGGAAGGATGGCCTGCGTTTTCCGGTCGCGCGCCTGCTTGGCGCTGCCGCCAGCGGAGTCGCCTTCGACGAGGAACAGTTCAGTGCCTTCCGGGCCCTTCTCGGCGCAGTCGGCGAGCTTGCCGGGCAGGCGGAGTTTCTTGGTGACCGACTTGCGGCTGATCTCTTTCTGCTTGCGGCGGTTGGCGCGCTCTTCGGCCCGGTCGATGGCCCAGGTGAGCAGCTTGTCAGCCTCTTTCGGGCTGCCGGCGAGCCAGTGGTCGAACCGGTCGCGAACCGCGTTTTCAACGAGGCGGAAGGCCGCCGTGGTCGATAGCTTGTCCTTGGTCTGGCCGACGAATTCAGGGTTGCGGATGAAGACCGACAACAACAGGCCCGAATGGCCCATAATGTCTTCGGCCGTGATATCGGCGCCCTTCTTCTGGCCCGTCAGCTCGGCAAAGTTGCGCAGGCCCTTTGTGATCGCCGAGCGGAAACCGGCTTCGTGCGTGCCGCCTTCCGGTGTCGGGATCGTGTTACAGTACGAGCGGGCAAAGCCGTCCGCTTCGCCGAAGCCGGCGCGTGTCCAGGCGATGGCCCATTCGACCTTGCCTTCCTTGCCGGCGTCGACAAGGCCGGTGAACGAGCTCTCGGTGATCGTCGCCTTGTCGGCAAAGACTTCGTCCAGCTGGTCAGCGAGGCCGTTCGGATAGGAGAGGACCGCTTCGGCCGGGATCTTGGAATCTTCCGGCAGCAGGCTCGGGTCACAGCTCCAGCGCACTTCGACGCCGCGATAGAGATAGGCTTTCGACCGCGCCATCTGGAACAGGCGGGCAGGGCGGAAGCGCAGCTTCTCGCCGAAGATCTGGGTGTCGGGACGGAATTTCACCGAGGTGCCCCGGCGGTTCGGTGTGGCGCCGACCTTTTCCAGCTTTCCCTGTGGCAGGCCGCGAGAGAAGGTCTGGCGGTAGAGAATCTTGTCGCGCGCGACTTCCACTTCGACCAGTTCGGACAGCGCGTTCACTACCGAAATACCCACGCCGTGAAGGCCGCCCGCCGTTTCATAGGCCTTGTCGGAGAACTTGCCGCCCGCGTGGAGCGTGGTCATGATCACTTCCAGCGCCGATTTCTTGGGGAATTTCGGGTGCGGGTCGACCGGGATGCCGCGTCCATTGTCGACGACGGTCAGGAAGCCCTCGGCATCGAGGTGGATTTCGATGCGGTTTGCGTGGCCAGCAACGGCCTCATCCATCGAGTTATCGAGCACTTCGGCGAAGAGGTGATGATAGGCGCGCTCATCCGTGCCGCCAATATACATGCCGGGCCGTTTGCGGACCGGTTCAAGGCCCTCAAGAACTTCAATATCTTTGGCCGAATAGCCGGAAGAATCTGGTACCATAGTGTCGAACAGCTTTGCTTGATTGGCGGCGGCCATAATTGGTCTCCCTTAAAGGGCGTGCGACTCAGTGTCGATATTGGGAGAACATAATGCCTGTCACGATTAATGCCCCGTTAACCCTGTCGAGTGGGCTGACCTTCCCGAACCGTCTTGTGAAGGCTGCCATGACAGAGGGACTCGCGGATTCGCGCAACCGGCCAACTGAGGAACATGTCACCCTCTATCGCCGCTGGGCCGAGGGCGGAGCCGGCGGGCTGCTGACCGGAAATGTGCAGATTGACCGCCACCATCTTGAGCGCGTCGGCAATGTCGTGATCGACGCAAAGTCGGGCGAGGATGAGCTGGATGGCCTGTCGCGCTGGGCTGAAGCGGCCAAGTCGCATGGCGCGGCGTTCATCATGCAGGTCAGCCATGCCGGGCGGCAGACGCCCAAACTGGTCAATCCGCGCCCCGCCGCGCCGAGCCCCGTGGCCCTTGGGCTGCCCGGTGGGCAGTTCGGAGAGCCCCGCGCCATGACCGCTGACGAGATCAGGGCGGTGGTCGAGGGCTTTGGGCGGGCCGCGCGCGTCGGCAGGAAAGCCGGGTTTGATGGCATTCAGGTCCATGCCGCCCATGGCTACCTGCTGAGCTCCTTCCTTTCACCGCTCGCCAACAGGCGCGAGGATGACTGGGGTGGGCCGCTGGAAAATCGCGCGCGCCTGCTGGTCGATAGTGTGCGGGAGGCCAAAGTGCAGGGCGGGCCGGGCTTTTCGGTGTCGGTGAAGCTCAATTCGGCCGATTTCCAGAAAGGCGGCTTCAGCCATGCGGACTGTCTTGCCGTTATTGATATTCTCAATGGGCTGGGCGTTGATTTCGTGGAGATTTCCGGCGGCAATTACGAGCAGCCGGCGATGATGGATATGGAGGGGCTTGAGCCCTCTTTCGAGGATTCCCGCCGCAGCTCGACCCGTGAGCGTGAGGCCTATTTCCTCTCCTATGCCAAATCCGTGCAGGAGCGCGCCACGATGCCCCTGATGGTAACGGGTGGGTTTCGTACGCGATCTGCAATGGATGCTGCGCTTGAAGGGCATGAAGCCGATCTTGTCGGTCTCGGACGCCCGCTCTGTGTTGATCCTGCGACCCCGGCAAAGCTATTGTCCGGTGAGGCCGATGCCACCAAATGGGAGGCAGAGCTACGCATCGGGCCGGGCATATTCGGGCCGAATTCGCCCATAAAGCTGATAAAGGCGCTCAACGGATTTGGCGCTCAGGGCTGGTATTATGAACAGATAAGGCTGCTCGGTGACGGCAAGCCAACAAACCCCAGGCTAGGCGTGTTGAAAGCGTTCATGGCTCATCAAAAGAAAGAGACGGAGAGTGCAAAGGAATGGCGGGCCGCGATGCCTTGATTTCAGGCTGTTTTTCAATTCCCCAGATTCTTGCGCATTCTTCGGCTTGAAGCACCGGCCCTTGCGATCCACATCTTAGCTATCCGCCCGACTCTCGTCATGATTGACGGGCAGGGTGCACAGAGGGGTCGCCGCCAAGCGGGGCCCATATTCCAAGGAGGCATTCACATGCCAAGACAAAAGAACCTTCCGGTGTTGCCGCTTCGGGACATCGTTGTGTTTCCGGACATGGTCGCACCGCTTTTCGTGGGCCGTGACAAGTCCGTTCGTGCCCTCGAAATGATCGATGAGGGTGATAATGAAATCATGCTGGTGGCCCAGCGCGACGCCTCGGTCGACGATCCTGGCGCTGATGACGTGCATCCGATCGGCACGATTGCCACCATCCTCCAGCTTCTGAAATTGCCTGATGGCACCGTGAAGGTGCTCGTCGAGGGCCAGACACGTGCGCGCCTCAATGCGCTGCATGACCGGGGCGACTATTTCGAAGCTGAAGTTGAAACCATTCCTGAAGCCGAGACAGACGGCGGCGATGTGCAGGCGCTGATGCGCGCCGTGCAGGAGCAGTTCGAGAATTACGTCAAACTGAACCGCAAGATCCCGCCGGAATCCGTCACCACGATCAGCCAGCTCACCGAGCCGGGCAAACTCGCTGACGCCGTTGCCTCGCAACTGTCGGTGAAGATTTCCGACAAGCAGGAACTGCTCGAACTGTCAGACATCAAGGACCGCCTCGAGAAGGTGTTCGCCCTGATGGAAGGCGAAATGGGCATGCTGCAAATGGAGCGGAAGATCAAAAACCGCGTCAAGCGGCAGATGGAGAAGACCCAGCGCGAGTATTATCTCAATGAACAGATGAAGGCGATCCAGCGCGAGCTGGGCGAACAGGGCGGCGACGGCGGCGAACGCGACGAAGTGGCCGAACTCGAGCAGAAAATCGCCGACACGCCGTTCACCGAGGAGGCCCGCGCCAAGGCCGAAGCCGAAGTCAAGAAACTGCGCCAGATGTCTCCGATGTCTGCGGAATCCACCGTCGTGCGCAATTATCTCGACTGGCTGCTGTCGCTGCCATGGGGCAAGCGCAAGGATATCCAGACGGACCTTGCGAAGGCCGAGAAGCAGCTCGATGACGACCATTACGGTCTCGAGAAGGTCAAGGAGCGGATCCTCGAATACCTTGCCGTGCAGAAGCGCACCGGCAAGCTGAAAGGCCCGATCCTCTGCCTCGTCGGCCCTCCCGGCGTCGGCAAGACCTCGCTTGGCAAGTCCATCGCTGAAGCGACAGGCCGCGACTTTGTGCGCGTGTCGCTGGGCGGCGTGCGTGACGAGTCCGAGATCCGCGGTCACCGCCGCACGTATATCGGCTCCATGCCGGGCCGGATCGTGCAGTCGCTGAAAAAGGCGAAGACGGGCAACCCGCTCTTCCTGCTGGATGAGATCGACAAGATGGGCATGGACCATCGCGGCGATCCTGCCTCGGCCCTGCTCGAAGTGCTCGACCCGGAACAGAACGCCACGTTCAACGACCACTATCTTGAAGTCGACTATGACCTGTCGGACGTGATGTTCGTCACCACGGCGAACTCGCTCAACATGCCCCAGCCCCTGCTGGACCGCATGGAGATCATCCGGATCGCCGGTTATACCGAGGACGAGAAGGTCGAGATCACCAAGCGCCACCTGATCCCTCAGGTGCGTGAAGATCATGGCCTGAAAGCCGACGAATGGATCGTCACGGACGAAGCCGTTCGCGACCTTGCGCGGTACTATACCCGTGAGGCCGGTGTACGGTCGCTCAAGCGTGAGATCGCGCGGCTTGCCCGCAAGGTGGTGCGCAAGCTGGCAACAGACGAGTCGCTGACGTCGTTGACGATCAATGCCCAGAACCTGGCCGAATATGCCGGCGTGAAGAAATTCCGTTATGGCCTTGCCGACGAGACCGATCAGATTGGTGCCGTTACCGGCCTTGCCTGGACGGAATCCGGCGGCGACCTCCTAACCATCGAGGCGGTCAAGATGCCGGGTCGTGGTAACATGAAGGTCACGGGTAACCTGCGCGACGTCATGAAGGAATCGATCCAGGCGGCCAGCTCGCTGGTCCGGTCCCGCTCGGTTGTCCTCGGCATCAAGCCGACCGTGTTCAGCACGAACGACATCCACGTGCACGTGCCTGATGGCGCGACACCGAAGGATGGTCCGAGTGCCGGCGCGGCCATGACAACGGCCATCGTCTCGCTGCTCACCGGCATTCCGGTGAACCGTGAGGTCGCGATGACGGGCGAGATTTCGCTGCGTGGTCGCGTGTTGCCGATTGGCGGCCTGAAGGAGAAACTCCTGGCGGCGCTACGCGGTGGCATCAAGACGGTGCTGATCCCGGAAGAGAACGAGAAGGATCTCGAGGAGATCCCGGACAATGTGAAGACCGGCCTTCGGATCATTCCGGTGTCGGACATCAACGAAGTTCTGGAACTCGCGCTGAGCGAGCCCCTGAGCCCGATTGTCTGGTCGGAAGCTGACGAGGCTGCCTTGCAGGCAAGCCTTTCCGGCCAACCGGCCTCGAGTTCGGATACGGTTCGTCCCCACTAAGGACTGACACATAAAGATAAAGCGGCCGCGTTTCTGATGCGGCCGCTTTTTTTGTGCCTGCGTGCGAAGCGGAACGTTGGCTGCCTGCACCCATTGGTCTGTCAGAACATGAAACTGACAGGAGATATGGATATGAGAATTCTCGTAGCTGGCGCGACAGGCAATACAGGCGCACGCCTTGTGCAAAAACTGACCGACGCAGGCCACGTGCCCGTCGCCATGGCGCGGGAGAGTGCCGATACGAGTGTACTTCCTGCGGGCTGTGAACTTCGCATGGCCGACCTGACCGACCTGAAGGACGACGTCGTGCGCGATGTGGATGCGGTGGTCTTCGCGGCCGGTTCGGGCGCCGATACCGGCAAGGACATGACAGACAAGGTGGACCGCGATGGGGCGATTGCGCTGATCGACGCGGCAGCCAAGGCCAAAATTGGCCGCTTCGTCATGCTCAGCTCGGTCGGCGCAGACGATCCCTCGCAAGGCTCGGACGGCATTCGTCATTATCTGGAGGCCAAGCACGCGGCAGACGCGCATTTGCAAAAATCCGATATGCCCTATGTCATCGTCCGCCCGATCAGCCTCAGCAATGAGGAAGGCAAAGGCTTTGTCACGCTCGCCGACCACGTCGCCCGCGATGGTCAGGTAACGCGCGATGACGTGGCCGCCGTGCTGTCAGCCTCAGTCTGGCAGGCCGGTATTGAAGGCAAAGTATTCGAGATGAAGGAAGGCGACACGTCCGTTGTCGAGGCCATTGCCGAGCTGGCCGCCTAGTCTCCCAAATGAAGAGAGCGCGTGTTTTTCACACGCGCTCTCTTGCTTTTTCTCTCAGAAATCCGCAAAAGCCCGCGATGGAATAGGGCGGTTAGCTCAGTTGGTAGAGCATCTCGTTTACACCGAGAGGGTCAGCGGTTCGAGCCCGTTACCGCCCACCATAAAAACAAGGCACTAGCCTGTGGAAAAAAGAACATCAGAGAACAGTTTACAGTATAGTTTACAGGTTCTGTTCTTGTTCCGTCCTTATGTCGACGACTTTCCCGGCCGATGACGTTCGGCTCTGACCGTTCATTTTGCAACCTGGCACATCAATGGCTTGCGGACTTGTTTGCCGTCTGCAGATCCTCATACGCTACAGCGCATAAATAGTCAATATACGCTGTGGCGTATATTGACTATTTATGCGCTGTAGCGTATATAGATGAAAACAACGGAATTCACGCCATGACCCAACTCGTCAGATCACCCAAGCAGATTGGTAGCGTATTGCGGCGCTATCGACGCGCGCAGAACCTCACTCAAGCCGACATGGCACGACGGGCGGGCGTAAGACAGGGAACGGTTTCGCAGGTAGAAACCGGTCTGGAAACGGTCAAGCTCACGACCGTCATGGAGTTGTTGCGGGCGCTTGATCTGGAAATGATCCTGCAACCGCGTACCAAAGGCTCAAACAAAGACATTGAGGATATGTTCTGATGGGACGGGCGCGCAAAAGCGAACGCCTCACCGTCGCCCTCAACGGTCGCCAGATCGGGGTCCTCGAACGCGGGGCGAACGGCGCCATATCGTATTCCTACGATCAGGCGTGGCTCGATGATGAGCGCCGTGCGATCCCTGTCTCATTGTCCCTCCCATTGCGGGAAGAGCGCTACACCGGCGCAGAGGTTTCAGCCTATTTCGACAATCTCCTGCCGGACAATACCGATATCCGGCGCAAGGTTGCTGCCAAAGTGGGGGCCGAGGGAATTGATCCGTTCAGCCTCTTGAACAAGATTGGACGTGACTGCGTAGGGGCACTTCAATTTGTTCCGGAAGGGGACCCTGTCGTGCTTCCGGGTCTGCCTGAATGTACGTCCCTTGAAGACGGCGAAATCGCGGAAATCGTCCGCAACCTCGCCACGGCGCCACTTGGCATTCGCGCGGATGGTGACCGTGAATTTCGGATTTCGATCGCCGGTGCGCAAGAGAAGACGGCCTTGCTATGGCACCGGGGTTGGTGCCTGCCACAAGGAACGACTCCCACCACGCATATCCTGAAACCGGAATTGGGAAAGCTGGCAAATGGACTCGATATGCGCAGGAGCGTCGAGAACGAGCATTTCTGCCTCACGCTGTGTAAGGCTCTCGGTCTGGATGTGGCGAAGAGCGAGATTGTCGATTTTGAGAATGTACGTGTTCTGGCAATCGAGCGGTTTGACCGTTTCATAACACAAGACGGGCGTTTACTGCGCGTCCCGCAGGAGGATTTCTGCCAGGCGTTGTCTGTGCCATCAACCCTGAAATACAACTCCGACGGCGGTCCAGGCATCGCCGATTGCCTCAGGCTTCTCAGCGGCAGCGACTATGCTGACCAGGATCGTCTTGCATTCCTGAAAGCGCAGATCGTGTTCTGGCTGATCGGTGCAACCGATGGACACGCCAAGAATTTCAGCCTCTTCCTGACACCGGGCGGACGGTACCGCATGACGCCACTTTACGACATCATGACAGCGCAGCCCCATTTCGATGCGAACCAGTTGACGCGCCGGGAGTTCCGGCTTGCGATGGCCGCAGGAGATCGTCGGCACTATCGTATGGGCGATATTCTTCCTTATCACTTCAAGGAAAGCGCGAAATCTGCCGGCGTTGCCGAGGCGGAAGTTGATGATCTGTTCGTCGCCCTTGTCCGTGATGCCGAGGGTGCGCTGGATCGCACCATCGCGGCGATGCCGGAGAACTTTCCAATGGAAATTGCCGAGAGCGTTGCCGCATCCATGCGTGCCAGGTTGGACAAAGCAAAATGACCGATGTAACGCGCGCACTCGCGCGGGCCAAAGTCATCGGAAGGGTAATCATCAATATCAGGCGCGCAGTACGTATCCCATGTAAACGAAACGCAATTTTCTTTACATGTCCAGAAGATGTGTAAAGAAAATCACCAAATTGGTGTAAATCAATACCAAGCGATCCCTGACCTAAGCAGGCGGCATCCTTTACGAAACCTAGCTACTAGAGCGAAGTCGTCATCGCTTCAATAACAGCTGTATCTGACACGTAAATCCGCTTCATTTTCGCGAGTGTACCCGGCGTCCAGCCAAACAAATCGGTCAGAACCTGATCCGATATCAGAGTCGGGTAGAGGTGCTGAAGGATGACCATGTTCGTCGCGCATGTCTTGCGCATGTCGTGGATAGTTGGACCATCGTTTTCCGGGCCAAGTCCCATACGGCTGCGATGGCGATCAAAGCTTGTGCCGAAACCTTCTGCAGTCCAAGGCTTGCCCTTGCTGGAGAAAAGAATCGTGAGGGGAGCGGTCGCGAGTTTGGCGCGCGCCGCATCGATTTCATCAAGCAATGATCGAAGCGGAGGCGTGATGGGTATAAGTGCAGTGTTGCGGCCACGGCTCTTGCCCGTAGGAATGATCAGATGCTGCTTCGTGATCGCCGACAGTGGCAAGCGGGTAAGATCTTCACGGCGAAGTCCGGTGTGAAGAGCCAGTTTGAACGCCCAGGCCAAATGCGCCGACGCGGTTTTGAGAAACGTGGCTTGCTCGTCTGGAGACCAAATACGCGCTTCTGTCGGTCGTTCGTAAAGCGGCTCAATGCCATGTGCTCGGTTCCAATCGAGCCGCCCGTCCTTTTTGCACCAGGTCAGGAAGGCCGACAGAGCCAGGACAGCCTCATCAGCAGCGCTCGGAGAGTGACCCCAAACGTGATCGCGGTGGGACGTGATAAACTTGATAATGCGTCTGCTATCGAAAACCGAAAGGGGTGCGTTCGCAGCTTGCTGGCCTGCCTTCAGGGGCATTTCCAACCACTTGTCGAGGTACTTGATCCTGGCCGTTTGCCCTTTTGGCTTCATCTTTCTGAATCCGGGAGACTTCTTCCGATAGAGCATGACCGCCATGGCGAACGAATCTGCGACCGGCGCTCTCTCATCCTCGATCACCTCTGAATAGGCATGGATGAATTCTGGAGGCAGTCGCTTGCCGGGCCCATCCAACCTGGATCCTTCACTCGTCCAGAATTTTGGCCCACCGCGAAACGCGTAATAATAGTATCGTGTCTGACCCGTCGCGAGCTTCTTCGCAATTACATGAAGACCCTTGATGGACATGGTCAGCTCCCTAGCCATTTCGCCTCCGAATCAGTTTCGAGCCTGAGAGAGGCCTTGTCCAGAAGCGTAATCTCGCCGTCAGGCATCAGCCTGACACCGCAAACATCAAATCCTGTATCTTTCGCTGCAGCGATCAGCGTTTTGAGACGGCGCTTGATTTCACAGGTTTTTAGATGCGGAGGTATCTGCGTTCGGGCCATCGCTCGACATCACCGGGTGGTTTGAGTTTTCATGGCCTTACGAAAGCCAGGATCGCTCGAAAGGAAAGCTTCAAGCATCAGAGGAACGAGCGTAGCCACCGATGCCTCAGCTCCGTAGGTTGCAGCATGGATCCGAGAATACGCTTCGAGGTCCCCAGCCAGAGATGGCTCGAGACTTATTGACAATTTCTGCGGCGTCCGGTCCGGCAGCGGCCCGATCTTCAAACTGACTTCACTCATGGCTGTATGCCTCCTTCATAGGGCTTCAATACGATGTCCTTGCTCACAAGTATTCCGAACCGCCAGCCAGGCCGGATCGTGATCGAAGGCTGGACATCGAGATTGCGCCGCACGATTTCCTGGCCGGCCTCATTGGCGCCAGTCTGCGCCGAGCGGCGGAGCGCCCGGGCGATGTCGCCTTCATCATCGGTGCCAAGTTCGGCGCCGACGCCGAGCAGGGTCGAGAGTGCGACGCCCTGCAGGAGTTTCCAGGAATGATAATCGACCTTGTCCTCAAGGCCGGCGTAGCCGCGCGCATCGACCCCGGCGAGATTGTCGATCCGGATCGAGGACCCGTCCGGCATCACGATCCGGCTCCAGACAAGGAGCGCCCGTGACTGGCCGAATGCGATCACGCTGTCATAGCGCCCGATGAGGCGCGCGCCCTGAGGCACCAGCACACTCTCACCGGTAACCGTATCATAGACCGGGCTCGTCACCTGCGCGATGACCTGGCCGGGAAGATCGGAGTTCACACCCGTCAACAGGGTTGCCGGAATGATCGTGCCGGCCATCAGCTGCCAGGGCGAGACCGGCGTTTCCAGCCGGTGCGGATTGTAGATCGACGGGTCGGTCTCGGTCCCCAGAAAATCCAGCTTTCGAACCTGCCGGTTCGGATCATCGCTGAGAGACGACCCAAACGCGCTGCCATCAGATGGCGCAAACGCCGAGAGGCCCGGAAAGCTGATCGTTGACGGCGTTGCAGCCGCACTATGCTCTTCAATGACTTTTTCCCTCGGACCCGACCCAACCTGGAAAAACACCCCGCTCCCGCGCGCTGCATCGGAAAGTGCCGCTTCCCGCGCACGCAATTCGGCCTCCAGCACTGCCATCTGCTCGCGCATGGGATCAACCTCCGGGGCGTCCTTTTCTGGTAGTCTCATCCGTCCTTCGCGCTGGGCCTTCAGGATCGGGGCGCCGAGGTCCCCGGGCAATGGCGGTCCGAGAATATCATCCTCAGGCTTGAGATCGCCATAAGAGGCCGGCAGTGCCGCGAAACCCTCCGCAGGTGGATTATGTCCGGTATTGTACAATTCTCGCGACGCGCTGGCAGGACTCTCCTTTGGACCCTGCAGCGCGAATACCAGCGAGCCAAGCACGATGGCGCTCCCTGTGCCAAGCAGGACTATGAGGGCCCGTTTGGAGAACCGTTTGACAGGCCTCGGCGCGCCGTGGATTTCCAAAGGCGGCGGTGGTGTGGCAGCAGACGCGGTCACGGCTTGGCATCCCCGAGATCGTTGCGGGCGATCGTCACAACCTCCTGGCGGTTTTCGCCCAGACGCAGTTCGGCGCGCGCGAACAGACGGTCGACGACATAATAGTCTCCGGACATGCGATAGTTCACGAGTTGGGACTTGCCGTCCCGACCGATGACGAACAGGGCCGGCGCCTCGCCCTGGTCAAGCCGGGCCGGAAACTGAATATAGACCTTGCGGCCATCGTCGAACACGCGATCCGGCCGCCAGTGCGGAACGTCACCATGCATGTCGTACCGGAACTTCAGCCGCTCGAGCTGCAACCCATTGGATAAGGGCGCTGCCGGCGCACGGCTCGATGCCACCCGCGTCACCAGCTGCTGGTCAGCATAGCGCCAGGAGACGGCCGCCATATACGTCTCTTCGAACGCGCGCAGTTCAAGGTGATAGGCGCGAAGGCTCGTCGTGATGATGAGGTTGGTCTTGAGATCAGCCTGTGTCGGCTTGATCAGGATATGCGCTTGCGCTTGCGCTCCGGTGCCCGAGACCGTGTCCCCGAGCACCCAGCGGACTGTGTCGCCAGCCGAGACTGACACAAGTTGTTCGCCCGGCTGGAGGACAATGTCGGTCACCTGTTCGGGGGCGCAATAGACCTGGTAGAGCGCGCCTATTGTGTAGGGATAGACCTGGATCGCGTTCATGTAGTTGTCGAGCGAGGGCTCGACCGCAGCCTTGCCGTTTGCTGTCTCGATGGCCTGGTAGGGTTTCAGCGATGGCGCATCTGCCTCCGTCGGCATCGGCTTCAGCTGGCCGGGCATCGCGCCTGTGACACTTGCCGGCGTGTAGGTGCGGTAGACAACAGGCGTCGGAGAAAGGTCCGCGCCGGCGATATCAGTCTCTTCCGCGTCAGGGGTGAGATAGAGATCTTCGACATAGTCCGGTTCATCGAGCGTGATGTCGGGACCGATGGCGGTGGGGAAGGATTCGCAAGCTGCTAGCGCAGTCGAGGCGAAGAGGATCAGGGCAAGGCGTTTCATGGGGATATAGCTCCTATTGGTGGTCTTTCGACCAGTTGAGGCCGTGGACATAGAGGCCGAGGGGATTGGCACGCAGGGCCTCTTCGGTGCGGGGCGGATCGATCACGATCGAGAACACGCCGGTATGGTTTGACTGGCCGGTCTCGGTGCCGTTCCGGTAGGCGGTCTCGCGCCAGCGGACCGTAAAACTGTCATCGGATGCGCGCACGACGCTCGTCACATCGACCGACACGGACCTCCGCCCGATATCTGCAAACGGATCATTGTCGCGGGCGTAATCATTGAGGGTGGCAGCCGCCCGGTCGGTTGCGTAGGCGTAGGCTTTCAGCCAGTTCTGGCGGACGACAATCGGATCGATCGAGATGGAGCGTGTATTCTTCACAAACTCGGCAAGATGGAACGCAATCTGCGCATCTGTCGGCTCGTAGCGTCCGTCGGCAGGCCCGACGGCGCGCACGGCGCCTTCGCCCGTCAGTTCGACGACATAGGGCGTGACGATGGATTGGGTCGAGCGCCAGACAAGACCGCCCGCGAGCACGAACGAGAGGCCAAGGCTTGCCAGTGCCGCGAGCCGCCAATTAGCCGCCTGGACACGGGCTGAGCCGATCCGATCGTCCCAGGCCTGCGCGGCGCGCTGGTAGGGCGTTACGGGTTCCGGTGTCTCGCCATAGCGGGTGGAATTTCGCTTCCAGAGCTTCATGTCAGTCCTCGTCATGTCTGAGTTGTATCGATGTCCCGCCGCCGGGCCGGTCGCCGTCGCGCACGGCAGAGGCGGCCATCATGCCGGCATCGCGCGTGGACTGGTCGCGCCGGATACGCCGGGCCCAGTCGGGCGATGGATTATGCCCGCTCGCCGGCGCCGCATTGGGCGCGCCCGTACCGCCTGTTGCCGCAAAGGCGGCGCGGGCCCCGGACTTGTGACGGTCATGCGGATTGCCAAAAGCGCGCCGGGCAAAGCCTGCGGCGCCTGACGCGGCAGCGCGAACACCTGCGCCCGCGACACCGCTCATGCCCGCCATTGTGGCACCAGTGCCGGACTTGCCGGAAGCGGCGGCGTTCATCTGGTAGGCCGTCCGGGCACCGCCGGCCATGGACGCCGCTGCGCCGACGGCGCTGCCCGTGCCGCCCGCCGCCGCCCCGATACCAGCCTTTGCGACGCTGCCGCCTGCCACCGTTCCGGCGGCAACGCCAGCTGCCGTGCCAATGGCGGCCCCGGCGCCGAGCTGCGGGGCTCCTGAGACAAGCCCCGTGGCGATGCCCGGCCCGAACAGGCCGAGCGCAAGCAGGGAAAGAGATCCGAGTATGACGGAGGCGGCCTGTTCGAGCGTCACCTCGTCCGGCTGGAAAGCCGATGTGATGGAGGAAAAGATGGTCGAGCCGATGCCGACAATGATGGCGAGCACCATGAGCTTGATGCCCGACGCGATGATATTGCCGAGCACTTTTTCGGCAAGGAATGACGTCTTGTTCCAGAGGGCGAAGGGGATCAGCACGAATCCGGCCAGGGTCGTCAGCTTGAACTCGATGATGGTGACGAAAAGCTGGATGGCGAGGAAGAAGAAGGCGAGCAGGGTCACGATCCAGGCGAGGAACAGGACGGCAATGATCACGATGTTCTGAAAAAAGGCGATCGGGCCGGTGAGTTTCTCGATCTCGTCGAGCAGGGGCAGGGCTGCATCGAACCCCGTCGCGGCAACAAAGCCGGGTTTCATGATGTCGTCAGCGGTGATCGTGCCGGCAGTGGCGTTGAGGCCCAGCTGCGCGAAACTCGTGAACACAATGTCGGACAGAAGCGGAAAATTGCCGAGGATCAGCGCAAAGGCGCCGACATAGAGCACCTTCTTGAGGAACCGCCCGACAATGTCCGTATTCGGTCCCATGGCCCAGAAGAGGCCGGCGAGCGTAATGTCGATGCCGATCAGTGCACTTGTCAGGAAGGCGACGTCCGCCTGCAGCAGGCCAAACCCGCTTTCGATATAGGCGGAGAAGGTTGCGACGAACTGGTCGATGACGCTGAGATCTTCCATTCCCTAGTCCCTCCGATAGGCGACGCCGTCGCCGCGGAAGCGCGCGTGCCGGATACGGGCCTGCGCCTCGATGGCGGCCCGGCGGGATTCTTCGAGCGCGACCATCCGGTACTGCGCCGCCATCAATTGCTGTATCTGCATCTGTTGCTCTACCGAGAGAGCGACCAGCTGGTTACCGGCCTGGGCGACGGAGAGATTGCCGGTTGCGGCCTGGCTCTCAGTGACGAGGTCGGTCAGGGTCTCCCGGGATTCCGCTATTGAGGTCACGATCCCCGACTGGACCTGAATGGAGGCTCGGAATGCATCCCGGCTGATCCGCCACTGGTCTGCGGCCTCAACCACCATTTCCTCATTGGAGAGGTCCTCATAGGAATCCGGGAAGGCCTCTTCATACTGGCGCTCAGACTCTTCGACTTCGTAAGTCACCTCGCCGGCTTCGCGCATCAGCGTGTCGATGCGTTCGAGCACGCGTTTCAGGTGTTCGATTGAGGCATAGTCGAGGCGTTTCAGGTCCTCGGCCTGGTTCACCAGCATCTGAGCCTCATGCTGGAGCTGCTGGATCTGATTATTGATCTGCTCGAGCGTGTTGGTGGCGGTCAGGATGTTCTGCACCAGGTTCGTTGGATCGATCACGACATCACCGACGCCCAGAAGGGCGTTCGCTGGCGGCGCAATCAAGCTAAGCGAGGACACTGACCCAAGAAGAATGGCGATCATTCTGCGGCGCATGGCACGTCTCCTTCTGTCCCGATCAGGTTTGCGGCCCAATGGAGCCCGCGCGCGGCAAGCCAGGCTGGCGCGAACCCGTCCGGGCCTGAAGCAGTAAGAATCTCGGAGATCAGTTTCTGATCGGCTTTCGAGCCTGCGGCGCAGAAGGCGAGCGCCACAGGACCGAGATCGAGATCGAACAGGCGGTTCCCGTCCGGACCTTGGACGTAATAATCCCGCTTCGGTGTGGCCCGCGCGATCAGTTCCACCTGGCGTGCATTGAGTCCAAAGGACGAGTACGTCGCGTGTTGCGACGGTTCCTCGGCACGCGCATTGGCCAGGAAGATGCGGGTCGGTGCGCTCTCGATCAGGCTCGGCGCAATCGAACTTACCGAAATATCCGACAAGCTCTGCGTCGCGAACACGACCGAAACATTTTTCTTGCGCAGAGTCTTCAGCCAGTCGCGCAGGCGGCCCGCAAACATCGGATGATCGAGGAAGAGCCAGGCCTCGTCGAGGATGAGAAGGGTCGGCTTGCCGTCGAACCGCGCTTCGAGCTTCGTGAACAGATGGGTAAGGACTGGCGCGGCGAGCCGTTTGTCCTGCATCAGCGCGTCCATCTCGAAGCAAAGCATGTCGCCGGATGCCAGACTGTCCTCATCGGCATCGAGCAGCGCGCCATAGGGGCCGGCCAGCGTATAGGGTTCCAGCGCTTGACGGAGCTCTGATGACTGCACCAGTGCCACCAGGCCCGTCAGGGTGCGTTGCGCGACAGGCGCCGCGCCAAGGCTCTGAAGGGCCGTCCAGACGGCCTGTTTGACCTCAGGCGTCACAGTGACACTCTCCTGAGCGATCAGGCCGAGCACCCAGGTCTGCGCTTCGGCCAGCCCGGCTTCACTATCCAGTGCCCGCAAGGGCTGGAACGCAAGGTCGCCGTCGAGACCCAGTTCATACCACGTCCCACCGAGCGCGAGCGTCGCGCACCGCGCCGACCCGCCCTTGTCGAAGATGAAAACTTGCGCGTCACCATAGCGCCGGAACTGCAAGGCGAGGAGCGATAGCAACACCGACTTGCCGGCCCCAGTCGGCCCGACCACCATCATGTGGCCGACATCGCCCTGATGGGTGACGAGCCGGAACGGCGTTGAACTGGCCGAGCGCGCCATCAGGAGGGGTGGGCCATCCAGATGCGCATTTCGCTCCGGCCCGGCCCAAAGCGATGACAGAGGCGCCATATGGGCAAGATTGATTGTGTTCAGCAGCGGCTGGCGGACATTCGCATAGGCTTCGCCCGGCAGTGTCCCTAGCCAGGCTTCGACGGCATTGACGGTTTCGGAGACACAGGTGAACCCGCGTCCCCTGATCACTCGCTCAACGGCGCGGATCTGGTCTTCGGCAATCGCGGCATCCGCGTGCCGGACAACAATCGCCGTCGTGCAGTATCCGAAGGCGACATGGCCTGCTCCAAGCGCCTGCAGGGCCTCATCGGCATCGGCGGCCTGGTTGTCGGCGTCCGTGTTGACGAGCGTGGCGGGCTCATTCGTGAGGATTTCGCGCAAATAGGAGGTAAGCGACCGGCGCTTCGCAAACCAGTTGCGGACATAGGCGTTGAGCGTCTTCTCGGCCTCCGGCTTGTCTAGGGCCAAGAACCGCGTCACCCAGCGATAGGCGAAGCCGAGCTGATTTAGGTCCGACAGAAGTCCCGGCTCGCCCGTTGCCGGGAACCCGTTCACGGTGAGGACTTTCAGCGTCTCCTCGCCAAGACGGGGTGACAGCCCGCCCGTCAGCGGCGTATCGACCATGAGCGCATCAAGGCACATCGGCAGCGAGGGTGCCTTCACCGTCTGCCGCGCCACCGAGATACAGGCATGCAGGTAGGTCAGCGTCTCATCATCATCCAGGAACCGCGCCTCCGGCATCAGGTCCGCCATCATGTCGCGCGCCCGGGAGGTTTCAGTGTCGAAATGGGCGAGATGCTCGCTCCAGAACGCCGCTGGGGCATCTGCCGGATCGTCGATGAACAGTTGCTCGATCCGGGCTGTCCGGTCCGCTGGCGGCATCCAGGTCAGCGTGAGGTAGCAGTCCGTCTCGAAGTGGCGGCCCGCTTCCTCGAAGGCCGCGCGGCGTTCTTCGTCGACCAGCCACGCCGCACCATCGCACCAGACACTTTCCGGATAGGTGACGGACGGCCTACGGTCGGCTTCAACATGCAGGGCCCAGCCCGAGCCGAACCGGCTCAGGAGATTGTTCATGCGGGCTGTGACCGCGACCAGTTCTTCCGGCGTCGAGCTTTCAAGGTCGGGGCCGCGATAGAAACACGTCCGCTGCAGGCTGCCATCCTTGTTGAGGATGATGCCCGGAGCGATCAGGCAGGCCCATTTGAGATGATCGGCAAGCGCAGCCGGACGGGCGCGATATTCACGAAGATTCAGCATGCGTAATAGCCCCTTGTCCTTATGTGACGGATCAGCACGTCGGCAAATTGCGGATCGCGCCGGGCGGCGAGCACGCAGATGCCCTGCGCCGCGATCCAGAAGACGAGCCCCACGCCCCAGAGCTGCAGGCCGATGCCAAGTGCGGCCGCCAGCGTGCCATTGACGATGGTCGCCAATCTTGGCGCGCCTGCGAGCAGGATCGGCGCCGTCAGCGAGCGATGGACCGGCACGCTATAGCCAGGGGGCAGGGGGCGTGTTTCAGCCATCAGAGCGTTGCTCCGCCGCCGAACGAGAAGAAAGACAGAAAGAAGGAGGTCGCCGCAAAGGCGATCGAAAGGCCGAACACGATTTGCAACAATTTGCGCATGCCGCCGCCGCTCTCGCCGAAGGCAAGGCCAAGGCCGGTCAGGATGATAACGATGGTCGCAAGGATCTTGGCGACCGGGCCCTCGATGGAGTCGAGGATCGATTGCAGCGGGGCTTCCCAGGGCATGCCGGAGCCAGCCGCATGGGCCGGGAAGGTGAGCGCGACGGCAAATGCCGTCAGGCTCAGGGCTTTGATCAGTTTGTCGTTCATTGGGATTACGCCCTTTCTGGAGCGGTAGAGAGAAGCGGTTCGGAGAAGGGAAGACTCGGCAGGACGAGCTGCAGGTCCGGCTGGACAGGCACGAGGTCGTAGCCGCCGCGTCCGAGCCCGTTCATGCGCGCGACCGTCTCGACGCGGTGCACGCCGGCGCGCCGAGTGATGTGGACGACGCAGTCGATTGTTTCCGCGATGAGATCATGCGGCACCTGGGCCGAGGTCTCGCCGATCAACTGTTCGAGCCGGGAGAGGCCACCCAGCGCGGAGTTTGCATGCAGGGTGGCGATGCCGCCCGGATGGCCGGTATTCCAGGCCTTCAGCATGTCGAGCGCCTCGGCGCCGCGCACTTCACCGATAATGATCCGGTCTGGTCGGAGCCGCAGGGTCGAGCGGACAAGGTCTGCCAGCGTCACCGAACCCGGCTGCGTCCGCAGCTGCACGGCATCGCGCGCAGTCGAGATCAATTCGCGTGTGTCTTCGAGGATGACCAGCCGGTCGCCGGTGCGGGCGATTTCGGCAAGGAGCGCATTGGCGAGTGTCGTCTTGCCCGAGCCCGTGCCGCCGACAACGAGAATGTTGTCGCGGTCCAGCACGGCCTGCCGCAGGGCTTCAGCATGATGGGCGGCCATCGCGCCGGAGGCGACATATTCATCCAAAGCGATCACCCGCCCGGCAGGCTTGCGGATCGAGAAACAAGGCCCCGGCGCCACTGGCGGCAAGACACCTTCGAACCGTTCCCCGCCGATCGGCAGCTCGGCCGAGACGATCGGGGAGGCCGCATCCGTGCGCCGTCCCATATGGCTCGCGACCAGGCGGATGACGCGTTCGGTGTCTGCAGCAGACACCAAACCGGATTCCGTCCGTCCGCTACCATGCCGCTCAATCCAGAGCTTTCCGTCTGGATTGGTCATGATCTCGACAACGGTGGGATCGTCCAGTGCTGCCACGATCTGGTTGCCCAGTGCGGTCACCAGCATGGCGCGGGTCCGTGTCTGGCTTTGTGCGTCACGCATCGGCTCGCACCTCGCTCAAAGCCTCGGGCTCGCGCTCATGACTGGCAGCTTCTGCCGTTACATCCTCGACGGCATTCTGCAGAATGCGCTGGCCGGATCGAAGCGCCTCAGCAACCTGCCGCACGAAGAGATCGAACCGCATGTCGCCTTTGGCCCGAGCCGCCTCGACCTGGTTGGCAGGCACCGGCGGTGTCACCGTCAGGAAATAGTGAACGAAGGTCGCAAGCGTTTCGGCAAGGACAAGATTGTCCCGCTCGATCCGCCCGAACTGGCGGGTCAGCCGGTCCAGCCGACGATTTATAGCGGCTTCACGCTGATTGTCGGCTTCGCCCGCCCTGTAGGCTGTCAGCGCCCGGTCAACGATCACGCTTTCAGACAGGCCCGGGCGTTTCGCCATGGCCTTGAGCGAGTGATAATTCTCGGGCGATATATAGGGCTGGATCCGGGGTTTCATTGGCCGTTCCCCGTCAGGTCAATGCCGGTCGCCTGTTCGAGACTGTCGGCTTGCACCAGCGCATCAAAGAGACTTGCCTGCAGGGGGTTGCGCACCTTGCGCCGCGCCGTGCCTGGCTTCGAGGGGCCTGCAAGCCGCGCGCGATCCTCGGCCGCATCCCGTGCCTTCTGAGGCCCAAGGCCCTCGACTTCAGGCTCGAGCTCGGCGGCCTGCATCAGGCCTTCATGGATCGACCGGACTTCGCGGCCCCAATCATCCGCCCGGGCGCCCCGAACGGTGGCCGCGAAGTCCGGCGCTTCCTTTAGACGTTCTGTGAAGTTCTGGTCTTCATAGTAGCGGAGCTTCATCGCCCGTACCGGCGGGGAGCCTGCGACAAGGACAAGCTCCTGATCCGCAGGAAGCTGCATGACTTCGCCGGGGGTCAGCAATTGGCGGGCGGTTTCCTGGCGTGAGACCATCTTGTGCGAGAGCCAGGGCGCCAGCCTGTGACCGGCATAATTCTTCATCGCCCTCTGTTCGGTCTTGGTGCCTAGCGCATCGGAAATCCGCTTGGCCGTGCGTTCGTCATTGGTCGCGAACGCCACCCGCACGTGACAATTGTCTAGGATCGCATTCGAGGGGCCATAGGCCTTTTCGATCTGGTTGAGCGATTGCGCGATCAGGAAGGCTTTGAGACCATAGCCTGCCATATAGGCCAAAGCGCTTTCAAAGAAGTCGAGCCGGCCGAGGGCAGGGAACTCGTCCAGCATGAACAGGACCCGCCGGCGGGATTTTGGTTCGGCTAGAGCAAGCTCAGGCGAGACGAGCCCGCATGCCCCGAGCATATTCGCGATAAGCGACTTGCCACGCGCCAAGACCGACGGGCGCACTTCGAGATGTTCGGTCAGGCGCCGGCCGACCTGGTTCAGGATAAGGCGCATCAGCGGTTTTGTGCGGGACAAATCGGAGGGCGGCACGACCAGGTAGAGCGACAGCGGCCGGTCACCGGACACAAGGTCCTCGATCCGGAAATCGCTCCGCGAGGTCACTTCCGCGATCACCGGGTCACGATAGAGCGACAGGAACCGCAGCGCTGTCGAAAGCACGCCCGAAAGCTCATTCTCCGACTGGTTCATCAGTTCGCGGGCTGTCTCGGCGACTACGGGATGAACCTTAGGCGTATCGCTCGTGCCGAGGTGATTGGTCCGGAGCATGATCGACAGCGTCGTGCGGAATGTCCGGTCGGGATCTGCGAGGAAACTCGACACCCGTGCGAGCGTCTTATCCCGCTCGGCATAGAGGACGTGCAGGATCACCCCGACGAGAAGCGAGTTGGCCTTGTCGACCCAGTGTCCGAGATCACCGAGCTTACCCTGCGGGTCCACGAGAATGTCCGCAATGTTCTGGACATCGCGTACTTCGCAATGGCCCTTACGTACTTCCATCAGAGGATTGAAATGGGCTGACGCAATGTCCGTTGGATCGAACCGCAAACAATGCGAGAACTCCGAGCGCCAGCCGGATGTCAGCTGCCAGTTCTCGCCCTTGATGTCGTGCACCAGAACCGAATGCGGCCAGGAGAGCAGGGTGGGCACGACAAGGCCAACACCCTTGCCTGAGCGGGTCGGCGCAAAGGCCATGACATGATCAGGCCCATCGTGGCGGAGGTAAGAGCCCTCAGCCTGGCCGAGAAACACACCAGCAGGCTTCAACAATCCGGACTTGCGCAGATCCTTGCCTTCCGCCCAGCGTGCAGACCCGAAGGTCGAGACCCGCTTATCCCACCGTGCCCGAAGGATCGAGCCTGTCACCGCAATCACAATGGCCGCAACGCCGCCTGATCCGGCAATCAGCCCGCCCCGGTCAAACACATCCGGTGCATAGGCGTCGAAGGAATACCACCAGCCGAAGAAGGCCCAGGGTACGTACACCGGCATGTCAAGGATGACGAAGAGCGGCTCGCCCAGCCGCGGCGACCAGCCAAGCGACCAGGCCGTCCACTCCGTCGCGCACCAGAGTGCCAGAAGGACAATGAGCAAGACGAGGAGGATCTGCCAGAAGAGGTTCGTGCCATGTTTCATGACATTGAACCTGACTAATCAGCCGCTTAGTCTCCAGAGAGGAAATTGGGGGAAATCTGTGGGGTATTCTGAAGGATCCGGAACCAAAGGGCAGTGTAATTGAAGTTCCGGGAAGAATAGGTTGGGTCAGGTAAGTCCAGGAAGTGGACATAAGAGATACATCTTCGACGCTATCTGCCCTTTCGCACCTTTTCGGGTGCCCCAGCGCCGCCCCGGCAGGCCCCTCAAAAGCCATGCGGTGCGGGTCTCGGTCTCGCTTGGCTGCTGCAAAGCACCTGAAGTGCCGCCGAAAGCGACCTGAGGTTGCGTGAAATAGGTTGACTTCCAAATCGACTTCCACGAACTTCCAATTGTCAGGGGAAGTTCATGTCCAACTACTATTCTTTTTCCGCGATTCGGGGGGTTCAGGCAGGCCACCCGTATTTCACAGTGATGATCCCGCTCGGGCAAGTGCCGCGAATCTTCAGTTTCGATGATGCGACCCTGCCTCCAGATCTTCGCGCTCAACGCGTCTTATCGAAGGCTCGCGTCCCGCAAATCGCGGAGTATCTCGCTTCGAATTGGGATGACTACATCCTGTCGTCTCTGTGTGCTTCAGTCGATGGAGATCTGGAATTCAAGCCCGCATCCGATGAGATGTCGCTAAGGAACGTTGGTATTCTCACGGTGCCCATGAATGCACACATTCTGCTGAATGATGGCCAACATCGGCGTGCAGCGATCGAAGAGGCATTGAAAACACGACCTGAGCTGGAGAATGAGTCCATCTCTGTCGTGATTTTTGCCGATCGCGGTCTTACTCGAAGCCAGCAAATGTTTGCTGATCTGAACAAGAATGCGGTACGCCCCTCCGGCTCTCTCAATGTATTGTTCGATCATAGAAATCCGCTGTCACAGCTTTCAAACCAATTATTGAGCGAGGTTGATTTTTTTCAGCGGTTCACGGATCTGGAACGAAGCTCGATCCCCAATCGAGCGACCGCGCTTTATACATTGTCGAGCCTGAAGAGAGCCAACGAATGGCTTGCGGGAAAAGACGCAGACCGTTTCGGAGATAAAACAAAGGAATTGGTGATTGCCTACTGGCGCGCTGTTTACGACGTGCTGCCTGAGTGGCAGCGTCTGGACGCGGGCACAATGAAATCTTCCGACTTGCGCCAGAATACCGTACTCGCTCATGGCGTGTTGTTGCAGTCACTCGGTGTTCTGGGGGGGCGGCTTCTAAGCGAACAGCAAAAGACCTGGCGAACGCACGTCGCGAAACTGAAAACCGTAAGCTGGTCGCGGCGCAACGCCTCTCTTTGGGAAGGGCGTGTGATGAATGGCGCACGCATGAATGGCCAGAAGCGCGCAGTCTTTCTTGGTGCAAATGTTCTTTGCAAAGCCGTCGGTCTGGAGCTCGATGACCGGGGTCGGCATGCCGAAGAATCGCTCGAAGACATGGAGACCGCCTGATGGCTACGTTGTTCGATTCCATTGATACTGGTCCCGAAGATGACGGGCGTACGATCGAGGGTATTCTGGAGGAAATACGCACGATCTATGCGAGTGATGATCGGCCATGGGTTATCGGCTACAGCGGCGGCAAGGATTCAACCTGTGCCTTGCAGATGATCTGGAACGCCGTCGCGAAACTTCCAAAGACGAAGAGAAAAAAGCCCATCTATGTTCTAAGCTCTGATACGCTGGTCGAAACGCCGGTCATCGTTGAGTATATCAATCAGGCCATCGACAGCATTAATAAGGCGGCCGCGGACCAGGGTTTGCCGATCGAAGCGCGCAAAGTCGTGCCCGATATATCTGACAGCTTTTGGGTCAATCTGCTGGGAAAGGGCTACCCGGCACCGTCTCGCAGGTTCCGGTGGTGTACTGAGCGGCTCAAGATTGATCCGGCAAATGCATTCATCAAGGAGAAGGTCGCCGAGTTTGGCGAGGTGATCATGGTGCTGGGCGTGCGCCGGGCCGAGAGCGCAACCCGCGCTCAGGTGATGTCGCTTCACCGGATCAAGAACAGCGCGCTCTCTCGACATTCGTCTCTCGTGGGTGCGTTTGTCTACACGCCGATTGAAGCGTTCAGCACGGACGATGTCTGGAACTATCTGTTGCAGAACGAGAATCCGTGGGGCGGCGATAATCGCCAATTGCTTGCGATGTACCGCAATGCTCAGGCAGGGGAATGCCCGCTGGTCGTCGACAAGAATACTGAAAGCTGTGGCAATTCGCGATTTGGTTGCTGGGTTTGCACCGTCGTCACCAAGGACAAGGCGATGGAGGCCATGATCGACAATGGCGAAACATGGCTTGAGCCCCTTCTCGACCTGCGGGACGAACTTGCGGCGACACAGGATCCGGAGCAGAAGTCGAAGTACAGGGATTATCGCCGTCGCGATGGCCGCGTCATGTTCAAGTCGGACAGTACAGACGTCATTCCGGGGCCGTACCGGATGTCCTACCGCAAGGAATTTTTGAAGAAGCTTCTGGAAGCACAGGTCGAGGTCAACAGGAACGCACCGCCCGGAGAAAAGACCGTCCTGATTCACGATGCCGAACTCATGGAAATTCGCAGGCTATGGCGAAGCGAGGCCGGCGAGTGGGAGGATTTTGTTGCAACGAATGTATCTGAGATCCTGGGGCGCGCCCTGCCGGTCGAAGATGATGACGGCTACAGGTTCGATGGCAGCGACGGGGAAATTCTGGAAGAGGTATGTGCGGAATATGACGTGCCTCCCGAACTCCTTGCCCAACTCCTGGAGGTCGAACGGTCAGTGCGCGGGTTGAAGCGCCGGTCATCAGTGCATCAGCGGATTGGTGCAGTGATGGAACGTGAATGGCGTGACCAAGAAGAAGCCGTGGCTGCGCATGCGGCCCGCAAAAGCAGGGACGCGTCATGATCCTTGAAAAACTCGCGCTCACAAATTTCGGACTCTATGGCGGCGATAATCAATTCGACCTCGCGCCGGGGCGTAATGGAGACAAGCCGGTCATTCTCGTGCGCGGCCACAATGGTGGCGGAAAGACGACGTTTCTGGAGGCGGTCCGTCTGGCATTGTATGGCAAGCGCGCTCTTGGCGTTCGGGTCGCTCGCTCCGATTACGAGGCTTACCTGTTGAGGCGGATTTACGCGTTAGCGCCGGAACGGTCGGCCTCAGTCAGGCTGGAGTTTTCCCGGGCGGAGGAAGGCCGCCTTGTGCAGTACTGTGTAACGCGCTCGTGGGCCGCGCGCGGTGCGTCTGTCATCGAGTCGATGGAGCTCTTGCGCGGCGGTGAGCTGGTCGATGATATGCCTTCAGAGGACTGGGATCACTATCTAGAAGACATGATCCCATCGGGAATATCCCAGCTCTTCTTCTTTGATGGTGAGAAAATTCAGGACATAGCAGATGGTGCGTCTACAGACGGACTACGCGATGCGGTCCGGTCCCTTCTGGGGCTAGATCTGATCGATCAATTGCGAAGCGATCTGGCGCTCTACACGGCGCGAAGGAACCCGTCGGCCACCGGTCCAGACGTGGCTGCAATTGAACGGGACCTTCGGGAAGCAAGAGAAGAACTTGCCATTCTCGAAGAGAACGCGGCTCAGGACCGTGCCAATCGCGACCGGGCGGAGCGGCGCATTCTCAAAGCGCAACGGGCCTTTGATGCGGAGGGTGGTACAGTCGCGTTGGACCGTTCGGGGCTCAAGCAAACCATCAAGGAAGTCGAAAAGCGGATTGACTGGTTGCGGGGTGATCTTCGCCGCCTGGCTGAAAGCCCGCTGCCACTGGGGCTTGCGCCAAAATTGCTGCTTCGCCTGGCGGAGCGCGCGGCAGCCGGAGGCGCAGGCATCAACAAGGACGCGATTGTTGCGTTCCTCGATGCATTCGAAACGATGCAGGCTGGTAAGGCGAGTAAGCGCCCGAGTTGGACGAAGGGCCATTTCGATGCACTTCGCCAGTACCTTGACAAGGAAGAAGAAGGCTTGCCTGAATCCGAGCTGGATGCCGATCCGGTGTGGATTATCAGTCGGATCGAGTGCATCGATGATGACTTGCGGGCGCAGGCTGCGAAGCTAGCTGGCGAGCTGGATACGGCGCTGAAGCGGCAAAGCCGCCTCAAGAAACAGCTTCGCAATTTCGATGAGTCGGCGGCCAATGAAACGCTTGAGGTGCTACGCGCCGCCGAATATGATCGTGGCCGGGCCGAGGCGCAACTTGCTGAACGGGAAAAGGCGACCGCGACCTTGCGCAACCGTATCGGTCAGCTCGAAAAGGAGCGATCACGGGCGATTGATGTTGAATTCGATGCAACGCTTGCCAGTCATAAAGTTGATCTTGGCGAAAGGGCGAGGGCCGCGCTTGCCGCATATGAGAAACGTGTTCTTGGCCGCCGTATTGAGCAGCTCTCAACGCACTTCGTCGACTGCTTCAATGGCCTGATCCGAAAGAAACGCCTGCTTGAGAACGTGACGGTCGATCCGCACACATTTGAAATTGCCCTTGTCGGGGAAGACGGTGTCGAAATCCCGAAGGAGGCCCTGTCGGCGGGTGAGCGCCAGATCTTTGCGATTTCGATGCTTTGGGCGCTTGGACAGACGTCCGGACGGGATTTGCCGATGATCATTGATACGCCGCTTTCAAGGCTGGACCGCGCGCACCGGCGCGCGTTGATCAAGGACTATGTTCCAAATGCGAGTCGGCAGGTCATCCTGCTTTGTACGGATTCAGAACTGACGTCCGATCTCGATAAGCTCGTGTCACCTTATGTCGCGCGCCGCTACGAGATCGGTGTCGGCCAGGGCAATAGATGGACCGAAGTTGTCGAGCAAGCGCCGGAGGCGGCTTATGCACATCAGTAAGTTCAAGGTTTCTTTAGAAGCGACGGGTCGGCTGCGCGTTTTGCGCCAGAGAGCGGGTCTGACGCCTAATCTGTTATGCCGTATGGCGATGTCCACATCGTTTGAGATGGGCAAGGTTGGACCGGCCCCGGATGTTGAAGAGGGGCAGGAGTTCAATGCCTATACGCTCTTTGGGGGCGACCAGCCGATCTACACAACACTGTTGAGAATGGTGGAAACAGAAGACGGGGAAGACGTGAGCGACCGCGAGCTGATCCGCCGTCTTCGCGCCCATATCGACCGGGGACTCACAGCCCTGTCAGTCCGCGTGAAATCACCGGGAGATGCTGCGCGCCTGCTGGCCGTCGGGCATGAGGGCTGATGTCCCCAGTCTACTTGGACAACAATGCTTCCACACAAATGGACCCGGCAGTCATCGATGTGATGACTGCCGCGATGCGGCAATTCCATGCCAATCCGTCAAGCAGCGAGCACGTAGCAGGCGCGGCGGCCATGCAAGCTGTCGAGGAGGCGCGTGGTGTAATCGCCGCCGGGATTGGTGCGCGGCCACCTGAAATCACCTTCTGCGCCGGATCCACTGAAGCGAACAATCTCGCCCTCCTCGGAGCATTTCCAAGCCTCAAGAAACTTGGCAGGCCGAAGATCATCACCTCGGCGATTGAGCACCCATCTGTCCTGGCGCCGCTGAATTGGCTTCAGTCAAATTGCGGGGCGTCCGTGGTGCGAATTCCTGTTGGTGAAAGCGGCCGCGTTACAGCCGAAGCCATTGGCGACGAGATCACCGAGACGACCGGACTTGTATCAGTGATGGCGGCGAACAATGAAACGGGGATTGTCCAACCAATCGAAGAGATCGCGGAGCTTTGTGCTGAGCGCGGCGTTCTGTTCCACACCGACTATTCGCAGGCAACGGCCTATCGATCACTGAATGTCCAAACTTCAAATATCCACATGGCAAGTTTCTCGGGGCACAAAATGTTTGGCCCGAAGGGGATCGGGGTTCTGTACCGCCGGCTCCGCAAGCCACAAGTCGAGCTTACCCCGGTGATCCACGGTGGAGGCCAGGAACGCGGCTTGCGTTCAGGCACATTGAACACGCCGGCGATCGTCGCACTTGCAAAAGCCTTCGACCTCGCCGCCAGACAACGATCAAAGGATTGTGTCGCCATCGCGAAACGCCGGGAGCGTCTTGTGGCGGGTCTGTCAGGCATTGATGGCGTTCGAACCAATGGCGATCAGGAACATGTACTGCCCAATACGGTGTCCTTCTCGGCGGAAGGCGTAGAACCTCTGGCGCTGATGCGGCAACTCTGCAATGATGTAGTCTTCTCCGCGTCCAGCGCATGTTCGACGGACCGGGTAGAGCCGTCACATGTTCTAGTTGCAATGTTCGGAGAGTCACCACGCACTCGGGCGGCATTCCGGCTTGGTTTGGGTCGGTTCACGACAGACCAGAACATCGAACTGGCGATTACAGCGTTCACCCAAGGTATCGGGAAGCTGAGATCAGGCCGGCTGGGATGAACCGAGACCGGCCGGCCTCCAGAATATCTCCGCATATGTTACGAGAAATGTTTCGATCGCACGAGGCGGACCCATCTTCTCACGTAGAAGTTCGAAGCCTTTGGCGGCATATTTGTTCATTAGATCGACACCCTGGTCGCTAAGACCAAGGGGAGATTGCGGGTCAAGCAGGCGGACCGTTTCGGCTTCGATGAGATCACGGTTGTCGGGGTCGAGCTGGCGCCTTCGGATTTCCGCTTCGACTAGTAGGCCCAAAAGATAGGTGTCGTGATCGGAATAGGCGTCCGGAAATTTTGCGCCGGCTGCGAGGAAGGATGCCCGGTATTTTGGATCGGGCGCAATCTGAGCCGCCCTCAGGCCAATCATGAGGCAGGCATAGTATTTGTCGATCTCCAGAAATGACACGCCCTTGATCGTGGATTGATCTATCCGCGCGAAAAAGGCGGACATGTCCTCGGTCATGCGGAGGCTCATATTGCATCTCCCGACGAGGTCTGTTCTTTGAATGCGTCGAGTCCGTACAGGCAGCCGACGCCGCCGTCCGGGCGTTTTTCAAGCGTGACAAACTGTGTGTCTGGCCGTTGATAAAAGGTCTCGGCAAATGCGGCGCGTTCGCTCGAAATTACGAAAAGCACCATCTGATTGAAGAGATTAGGAATGATCCGGCTCACTTCCCGCCTTACGTCGAGATCGAGTGAAACGGCAGGGCTATCGACGACGAAGGGCAGGTCGAAAGGGGCCTTCGACAAAAGCGACGTCAGAAAGGCGTAGGCGACAGACAGGCTCTGACCTTCGCTGACATTGTCGCGCCGTTCGACTTTGTCCGACGTCAGTTCCAGCGCCCCGTCAATTCGCGCGACACGGAGTTCTTCCATCCGGACTAGCTTTTCGAGGCGTTTGTTCGTTTCAATCCGGATGAGTTCACGCAACGTCTCAAGGGATTGCTGCTCGATCCTTTGAAGTTGCGACAAAAGCATATCGCGTTGCTGGCTCAACTTGAAGGAGTCAGAAACTTCCCTGAGCGTTATCTCGCATGCGTCCCGCTTCGACCGGGCAAGAGGAACATTGTTCGTGTCGTCGCATCTCAGGGCAGCCTGCTTTGCCGCGTCGCTAACAGACAGCTTCTCAATTTCTTGCGAGAGAGACGCAATTCTTTCTTCAAGAACGCCTGCACGCCTCCTGAGGTCTGCCAGGTCCTTGTCGCCGCGTTCCTCTGCCTCCAGCTCCAGACGGGCCCGCTTCTTCTGATTGATGTTCTGGTCTTCGAGTTTTTCCTGAAGTGTGAGGGAGGCGGTAACATAATCGGTTTCAGCGTCTCCGCTCCGATTGAGGCGGGTCTTCATAGTCGCAATGGCATTGATCTGATCATGTGCGAGGTAGCGGTCCCGGTTCTTCTCCAAGGCGAGCCGCTCCGCCTCCCCAATCGTCCGCCCGCAAATGCACTCGCCTCCTTTGGCGATTTCAGCGAAGAATTCGGATGCAGGGCTCTTGGGAAGACGAGCGTCGGTTAGCACCTTGCCCAACCGCGTCAGATTGGCCCTGACGGAGGACGAAAGTGTTGCCGGGTTGCGGAAAGCAAGAAGCGCTTCGCGCGCCGACGCCTGAATATCGGTTTTCAGGCCATCGGCTTGTGCATCCAGCACGACACGTTGCTCCTCAAGATCCTTGTTCTGGGCGACGTGTTCGTCGATCTCCTTGCGGATCTTGGAATGCTCGGAATCCAGTGTATCCTTATTTGCCGATTTGCTCTGCAGCTGCGTTTCCAACCGCTTGAGCATCTCCTCCGCCGCTTCGAGAGCCCGCCGCGCTTGTGTTACGCCTTTTTGAGTTCGGCCTGTCGTGTTTCGCGTCTGGTCCTGCTTTGTTTTGACGAATTCGCTGACGCGCTGTCGGAGGTTCGAGATTTCATCCAGCTGGTAAAGCGTGCGGATCGCCTGGTCTGCGGCGCGTTTGTTGGTTTGCCGTATGTCACGGGCGAGTTCGCCGTCAAAAACAAAAAGCTTGATGAAGTCGGGCTTCAGAAGATGCTGGAGTTCGTCGGGCAGGACGCGGCCAGGTTCCCGACCGCCACTGCGCATAGCTGGCCGCAAGGTTGAATAAGTGCAGCTGCCGTTTGCGAAATCAAAATCCGCCGTCAGCCTGTGCTCTACAGCGGGTTCGCCAAGTGCCATTTCAACAAGAAGCCCGAGCTCGAATTTGCCTTCAGTCACCTCATCATTGGCACGGAAGGCTCGAACCTGGCTAGCATTGAGCGCCTCTTCGCCGAGTACAGCGCGGATCAAAGCCATTGTGGTCGTCTTGCCAGTGCCGTTGGGCATCTGAATGAGCGACCAGCGCTTAGGAGGTGTGCCAAGCGTAACTTCTTCGGTGCCAGCGCCGATGCGCAAATTTTCATAGCGCCAATCGCTGATCCTAATCTTCATGTCCGGCCTCGTCTGTCGGGATCAGGCGCAAAACGTCTTCGATGTCAGACTTGTCGAGGTTGTTCCGCATGGCATTCGCGATCAGCGCGCCAAGCCGTGCTTCGTAGTCGGACGGCATTCGGTCTTCCCTGCAGATGTCCCTGACGGCAGCTTCCACGGCTTCATGCGTCATTCTCAGTCCTCCTTATCGGATTGGCGTCTGACCGCGGCGAGTTCCTGGAACCAGGTCCGGCGGGCTTCGTCGGTGGAAAGGGGGCCCGGCGGAGTGGACGTATCATCGGGATCATCTACCTTGATGAAATCCACAACCGTTGCTCGCTTGTCGGGATTTCCCGGGTCGTTACGCAGGCAGCGCCCGACCCGCTGCACGGTTTCGATGGGAGCTTTAGCGGTCGCAAACAGAACGATATTACTTACCGACTGGATGTCGATCCCTTCAGAGATCCGCTTACAGGCGATCAAGCAGTCGAGTTTGCCGTCCGCGAATTTTTTGAGGTTATCGCGGTCGTCATCCCCGTAGTAGGTGTGATACTCGATCCGGAGCCCCGTCAGGGCATCCTGAACGTCTTTTCCAAAATCTGCCTGTTCAACGAAAATAATGCATCGATTCAGGATATCAGGGTTCCTGTCCAGATAGTCCCGGAACAGTGGAATCTTGGCGCGCGATAGTTTCTTGACCTTTGCCAGATCCATGTAGAGCTGTTTGCGATCTGTCTGGCCCTCGCGTTCCCGCGCGCTCTGTTTTGCCCATGCGGCTTGCAGAGCGGCACGGTCGTCTGCGGTCAGTTGGTACTCGATGGGATGGTAGTCGAGTTCACAGAGGATGCCGCGCCGGATAGCCTCATGAATCTCGAACCGGAAGATGACCGGGCCGATCTCGTTTTCTATAAATTCGTTGCCGTCCTCGTCATACTCACGGGTTGGTGTCGCGCTCAGACCCAGTCGGTACGGGAAGGGGCGTATCTTTCCTTCAAGTGAAGCGACCAGTCCGGCTTCGCCGAAGCCATGGACCTCATCGCAAATGATCAGTGATCGGGCTAGTTTTTCGGGGGAGAGCCGCGGAATCACATCGATGAGATTTCGCCGGTTAATCAGGAGGCAGGCGGGCCGGCGTGCGATGCAGAAATTATCGGCTTCCTGATGCCCGTCATAATTTCTGAATACGAGCCCATCATGGGCGATGAGCTGCCTGTGCCATTGATCCAGGAGGTCTGTACCATAGGCTGCGATGATCGTTGAAGAGACCAAATCACGCTCACGCAGTTCTGCGTCGATCTTGAGCGCCGTTCGGGTTTTGCCAGTCCCCGTCGCCATGGCCAGAACACCCGCTCGTGCTTTGAGGAATGCACTCAGTGCCTCGTCCTGGTGGCGCCACATGCTAGGTGTGGCCGTGCCTCCTCGCCTCGGGAGTTGGTATGGTCGGCTGCTCTGTTTCGTAAATCGGACGAGGCGTTTCCGGATGGCGTCTGGCAGTTCATAGCACCGAACATTTGGATCATGCTTGTCCCAGAGGCGACGAAAGGTATTCGCAATGGATTGCGCGTGGGCGGCATCCCGATCCTTTGTCCAGCCGAGGTGAATATGCAGCTTTTCGAAGTTCTGGATGCCGCCAACCGTCTCATTTGGCGAGCCATTGAAGGCAATGAAGTCACCTGCTTCATCTTCGAAGACACCAATCTTGATGTGGAAATCGCCGGTGAGCTTGGCGGTTGGGACTGCAATCCGCATGTCCAACAAACCGTCTGCGATCATCCAGGCAAGAAAGGTCAGTGGCCGGGACTTCGCAGCGGTTTCCAACTCATCAAGGGTTGCATTGAGGGCGGTGAGGATCGTGGGGTTCGACTTTGCATCTTCGCCCTGCTTTACTGCGCTCCAGTCTTCCGCGGAAAGATGTGGGCTCGTGATGAGCCGCATTTTCCCACCATTCTCCGCTAGGGCAGCCAGTCCCTCTGCGGCAAGAGACAGCCAGCCAGAGGTGAAGTAGCCAACACCTCGGTCGTAGCGCTGTGCTGCCCGCAAGGCCGGCAGATAGAGCTGGCCGATGACGTCATTCTCGGATGTGTCGAGCGATTCGGGAAATTGGGTGCCGCGCAACCTTCTTGCGCCCCCAATTCATCTGATTGCTTCAAATCGCTATTTCCGGTCGTCATGATCGGTAGGGTTGCCGGGAATCGGTCATTGCGGCAATCGTCATACCGAGAGTTGTTTGGTCTGGCATTCCTAATTTCCAGCGACGGGTTGCGGGCATCTTAGTTTCCCTCCAACAGCCAATGTGGCGACAAGAGTTCAATCTATGCTTGGAGAGGCTACTCCCTTGCCTTAGCGATGAGGGCATTGATCTCCTCCACCTTTTCCTCGTTCATATTGGTTTCAAGGCCAATTACCGTGAACAAGACATTCTTCATCAGCGTTCTGCCTTGACCGGACGCTTCTTGGAATTCAGGGATCGAAAAATTCATGTCGCCCAATGATTCAAGACGCCGAGTGAACCATTCTTCCGAGAAGTTCTTTTCCTCGAGTGCGCTTGCCGCCAAGATCCTCAATGTGTCGAACAGGGCGTGAATGCCGACAGTCTTGGTTAGATAGCTGTCCGGGGCCTGGTCGCTACCGCATATTCTGAAAACCGCATTGAAAAAGTTACGGACCGCACTCAAAACGACCTTATCGTTCACATCGAGATATAGCTGCCGAAGCGGCGCCTTGTCCTTCCGCCCTTCCGACTTCAGATGCTCTCGCGCTCGCTGTTTGCCCGTCCGCAAAGCATCTGCGTCTCGCTTTGGAGAGGTCGTCAGAAGGCGCGTAATGCCGTCAACAATCGTGGCTGTGGAAACCATCCATCGGCCTTCCCGTCGCGCTTCTGCGCGAGACAGGGAAAAATCATTCTCGGCGGCGACCCGTATTCTTCCTTCAAAGGGACTGCCTGGATCAGTGTTTAGTTTGCGTGCAAGAAACACGGCAAGCTTTTCAGGTGACCATTCTTCAGCTGGCTCATCATCGATGTTGTAGCCGAACAGTTCATAAGTCTGGCTCCGGTCGACGGGCTTCTGGGTGGAGTTGATCGTTGCGAAAAGATAGGCCTGATATGGTTTCGGGAGATCGATAAAGACCGAACAGAGCACAGGCATGTCCAATCGGTCCGACGGCGCTTCGGTGAAACCGAACAGCCGATGCTGGCCGTCAATGACAGGGGCAAGGCGGTCGCTTGTGGGGATTACTAGCCGGAGACAATCATCATCGTCCATTTCTTCAATATGCCAACGGCGGCTCTCGTCCTCGACTATCAATCCATCATCAAGAGAGTAATTTGCTGCGAGAATGATCGAATTCGGAAAGGCAGCTTCTGTTGTGCCGATATAGCGGCCTATCTCTTTAAGCCGGTTTTCCCGCAACTCCCGCTGCGAGCCTCGTAGCTTGTATGTATCGCCCTCCTGAACGGCCGTTAGCCGATCAGTATAGGTAATATCGAGCAGCATCCTCGCAGGAATGGCCACCGCATAGAAAATGCCCAATGGCTGTTCGATACGAATTGCGTGCGTCGAGAACCATGGTTCAGGTTTGGCGTTCATACCACAAACTCCCCGAGATCACCGGCAGCTTCTTCATCAGTGGAGCCACCGAGCGACACGTCGGCGTTTGGTTGATCGAACTTTCCGTCTTCCCAGTTTGCAATCCACCAGATGACCACGGCTAAGGTGGTACTCACCAGCAGGAGGGTTCGATCAAACGCAAAGTCTTGAGAATTCAAGTACGCGCAGAGAACAGCACTTGAGAAAAACATGAGGAGCATAAGCACGGCGAAAGAACGCAGATGCTTGTTTGTGTCTTCGGTAATCAGCAGCTGAACGCAAGAAACTGACCCAACTGCAGCAAAAAATGTGAGAATCGATTGATATACATTTGGCGATGCGAGCAGTGGCGTGGGCCCAAACTCAGCATTGGGAGCCGAAAACGTCTGTGCCATTGCGACCCAAATGCCTATCGCGCCCATCCCCATCGAAACCAGAAAGAAGCTGACATAGGTCGGATTACCAAATGGTGTTGCAAATCGCCGCCACAGCGTTGTCCCAAGTTGGTGCCAATCTGATGGTCGCGCCTCACCAACCTGTTTTTTGCGTTTCCTCGGCATTTGGTCTCTCACCCGGTTCTTGCTGAAAAATTGCGAATCTTTGCTACCACAACGATGGTATCTAATAGAATGCATATCTCTCTTAGCAAACAGTCGAGTGAGAAGAGTGTATGTGATACGAAGTTATCGCTTGTGGCGTTCTTTTGAGTGCTGGCCAAGGGATCTTTGCATGGTTCAGACAATGTGAGTGTTCGAAAGGGGGGGCAAACCTGGGCGATCCTCTTGTCTAAGCGAACGAATACTCAGGGGGGCAACACATGTGTTTGGAGTGGCAGCTTAGAGAATCTCAGGTCGCTTTTCGTGGAATCAATCCGCGATTCCAATCCCACGTCCCAACGCCCACGAAACCCTACCCCCTCGGACAACACCCGACACCGCCATCCCGCGCCGCTGCTCCAGTACCTGCCGCCAGGGCACAATCGTAAAATCCCGCTGCCGCTCAATCACCGCAAACTTCCCGCTCACCGTAACCGTCCGGTCTGCCCGCCCTTGTG